>NZ_JBISCA010000002.1:0-168909 GCF_046635825.1 Modestobacter sp. SSW1-42
GAGTTGGCACTCTCGTTCAATCAACCAAAGGAATCCCTCACGACACCCGAAGATGCCGCTGGGGGTTTGTTACTTGGCACTGACTTTCGGCACGCTGTTGAGTTCTCAAGGAGCGGACGCGCACGTTCCCCGACCAATTTCTTGGCCGTTCTCCGTGGCGGCTTGTCCCACAGTACGCTGAGCACGGCTCGCTGTCACACCCTGGGGGTCTGACCTCGCGGCTCCCGGCCCTTCCGGCCCGGTCTCGCTCGGCGCAAAGAGAAAGTTACGCGGCGGGGAACGGGCCGTCAAGCCGGTCGGGGCGACCGGACCCCCGATTCGACCGTCCCGCGCGGTCCCGGAGCACGAAACCGCACGTCAGACCAGTTCGGCGCCTACGAAATTGCGGCGCAGGTCACGTGAATGCGGGGTGTCCGGACGCCTCAGCAGTCACACGAGCCCCACCTGTCACAGGCTCACAGGCCGAGCAGGCCCTCGATGCCGAGTGTCAGCCCCGGGCGTCGGCCGATCTCCCGTACGGCCAGCAGCACTCCCGGCATGAACGAGGCCCGGTCGTAGGAGTCGTGCCGGAGGGTGAGGGTCTCCCCCGCTGCCCCCATGAGCACCTCCTGGTGGGCGACCAGTCCGCTGAGCCGGACGGCGTGCACCGGGATGCCGTCGACGTCGGCACCGCGGGCACCCGGCAGCGAGTCCTCCTCGCGGGTGGCGTCGGGCGCTGCCGGCAGGCCGGCTTCCCGCCGCGCCTCGGCGACGAGCCGGGCGGTGCGTGCGGCGGTCCCGGACGGGGCGTCGACCTTGTTCGGGTGGTGCAGCTCGACGATCTCCACCGAGGGGAAGAACCGCGCCGCCTCCTGGGCGAAGCGCATCAGGAGGACCGCACCGATCCCGAAGTTGGGGGCGATGAGCACACCGACGTCCGGCTTGGGCTCGAGCCACTGGGCGATCGTCGCCAGCCGCTCCTCGTCGAACCCCGTCGTCCCGACGACGCAGTGGATGTTCTGGTCGATGCAGAAGCGGATGTTCTCCATGACGGAGTCGGGCCGGGTGAAGTCCACGACCACCTGCGCGCCGGCGTCGGCGACGTTGAACAGCCAGTCCCGCTCGTCGACCATCGCGACCAGCTCGAGGTCGTCCGCTGCGTCGACCGCGCGGCAGACCTCGGCGCCCATGCGGCCGCGGGCCCCGAGCACCCCCACGGAGATGAGCGGAGAGTCCCCGGTCGCGGTGCCGGAGGGAGCGGGGACGGCGGTCGTGGAGCTGGTGGTCATGCCGCGATGCTCAGCGAGGACGCGAGCGGATGCAAGGGCAGGACCCCGGGCGGGTCAGCGCGTCGCGCGTCGCCGGGTGATCACGGCGTAGAGGGCGAGGCCGGCGAGCACCCCGACGGAGTCGGCGACCCAGTCGAGGAGCTCAGCGTCCCGACCGACCAGGTAGGTGCCCTGGAGCACCTCGCTGACCGCGGCGTAGACCAGCAGGGAGACGGCGGCCACCTGCCGCCCGACCCCGGCCCACCGGGCGGTGAGGGCCAGGGCCAGGAAGAGCGACAGGTGGACCACCTTGTCCACGCCCGGGGGCGCCGACGGCACGTCCGACGGCGGGGCGAAGAGCACCGCCAGCGACACGAGGACGGCGACGGCGAAGGACCCGCGGGCCAGGACGCCGTGCTGTGCGGACCGGGACGTCATGCGGTCAGGCGGCGAGGAGCCGCTCGAGGTCGCGCTCCCGGTAGGGACCGACGACCGCCAGGCACGTGGGCCGGGTGAACAGGTCGCCCGCGACCGCCCGCACCTGGGCCTCGTCGACACCGTCGAGCAGGTCGAGCACCGCCCGCACGGGCAGGTACTCCCCGAAGGACAGCTCGCTCTTGCCCAGCCGGCTCATCCGGGAGCCGGTGTCCTCCAGCCCCAGGACCAGGCCGCCCTTGAGCTGGCCCTTCGCGCGGGCCACCTCCTCGGGGGTCAGTCCGGTGTCGGCCACCTCGGCCAGGCCCTCGCGCACCAGCCGCAGGACCTCGGGCACACGCTTGGGCGAGCAGCCGGCGTAGACGGAGAAGCTGCCCGCGCCGGCGTAGTGGGTCAGCGAGGACCCCACGCTGTAGACCAGGCCCCGCTTCTCCCGGATCTCCTGGAACAGCCGTGAGCTCATGCCCCCACCGACCGCGGCGTCGAGCACCGCGGCGGCGTACCGCCGCTCGTCCAGCCGGCCCATGCCCAGGCTGCCCAGCAGCAGGTGGGTCTGCTCGGTCGTCCGGCGGATGAGCCCGCCCGGCCGGGCCGGTGCGGTGAGGGCGACGTCCTCCCCCCGTCGCAGCGGGTCGGGTCGTGCGTCGCCGGACAGCCGGTCGCCGAAGGCCGCGGTGACCAGGTCGAGCACCTGCTGGTGGTCGACCCGCCCCGCGGCGGAGACGACGATCGAGGGCACCGCGTAGCGCTCGCGGTACCAGCCGTCGACGTCGTCCCGGGTGAGCGCCTCGATCGAGGCGACCGTGCCGAGCACCGACCGCCCCAGCGGGGTGTCGCCGAACAGCGTCTCGGCGAACAGGTCGTGCACGGCGTCGGCGGGCTCGTCGTCGCGCATCGCGATCTCCTCGAGCACCACCGTGCGCTCGGACTCCAGGTCCGGCGCGGTGTTCAGCGCCTCGGTGACCAGGTCACCCAGGAGCGTCACCGCCAGCGGCAGGTCGCTGGCGAGCACGTTCGCGTAGTAGCAGGTGTGCTCCTTGGCGGTGAAGGCGTTCATCTCACCGCCCACGGCGTCCATCGCGGTGGCGATCTCCAGCGCGCTGCGGCTGCGCGTCCCCTTGAACAGCAGGTGCTCGAGGAAGTGCGAGGATCCGCCCACCGCCGGGCTCTCGTCCCGGGAACCGACGCCCACCCAGATCCCCAGGGTCGCCGACAGCACCCCGGGCATCGTCTCGGTGATCACGCGCAGGCCGCCGGGCAGCTCGGTGCGCTCCACCCGACCGCCGACCTCGTCGACGTCGAGCACCGCCGTGGTGCCGACCGGGGCCGGGACGGACGCCGCAGCGCCCACCCCGGCCCCGGTCAGGCCGTACGACGTGGTCACGCCTCCGCGGGAGCGGTGGCGTCGGCCGGGGCGGCGTCGCCGGCAGCGGCGGCCTCGCCCTCGACCACGGGCACCAGGCTGATCTTGCCGCGGGCGTCGATGTCGGTGATCTCGACCTGCAGCTTGTCGCCGACGTTGGCGACGTCCTCGACCTTGGCGATCCGCTTGCCGTTGCCCAGCTTGCTGATGTGCACCAGGCCGTCGCGGCCGGGCAGCAGCGAGACGAAGGCACCGAAGGCGGTCGTCTTCACCACGGTGCCGAGGAACCGCTCGCCGACCTTGGGCAGCGTCGGGTTGGCGATGGCGTTGATCCGGTCCACCGCCGCCTGGGCCGAGGGGCCGTCGGAGGCGCCGACGTAGATCGTGCCGTCGTCCTCGATGGTGATGTCGGCGCCGGTCTCGTCCTGGATGGCGTTGATCATCTGGCCCTTCGGGCCGATGACCGCGCCGATCTTGTCGACCGGGATGCGCACCGTGGTCACCCGGGGGGCGAACGGGCTCATCTCGTCGGGGCCGTCGATCGCCTCGAGCATGACGTCGAGGATGTGGAGCCGGGCCGCGCGGGCCTGGGTCAGCGCACCGGCGAGGACGTCGGAGGGGATGCCGTCGAGCTTGGTGTCCAGCTGGAGGGCCGTGACGAAGTCCTTGGTGCCGGCGACCTTGAAGTCCATGTCACCGAAGGCGTCCTCCGCACCGAGGATGTCGGTCAGCGCGACGTACTCGGTCTTGCCGTCGACCTCGTCGGAGACCAGGCCCATGGCGATGCCGGCGACCGGGGCCTTCAGCGGCACACCGGCGTTGAGCAGGGCCAGCGTCGAGGCGCAGACCGAGCCCATCGAGGTGGACCCGTTGGAGCCGAGGGCCTCGGACACCTGACGGATCGCGTAGGGGAACTCCTCGCGGTCGGGCAGCACCGGCAGCAGGGCCCGCTCGGCGAGTGCGCCGTGGCCGATCTCGCGGCGCTTGGGCGAGCCCACGCGGCCGGTCTCACCCGTGGAGTACGGCGGGAAGTTGTAGTTGTGCATGTAGCGCTTGCGGGTGACCGGGTTCAGCGTGTCCAGCTGCTGCTCCATGCGGAGCATGTTCAGCGTGGTGACGCCCATGATCTGGGTCTCGCCGCGCTCGAACAGCGCCGAGCCGTGCACCCGGGGCAGGACCTCGACCTCGGCCGACAGCGGCCGGATGTCGGTCAGGCCGCGACCGTCGATGCGGATCTTGTCGCGGAGGATGCGCTGGCGGACGACCTTCTTGGTGACCGCGCGGAAGGCTCCGGAGATCTCCTTCTCGCGGCCCTCGAACTGGCCGGCGAGGGCGGCCTTGACCTCGTCCTTGAGGGCGTCGGTCGCCTCCTCGCGCTCCTGCTTGCCGGCGATGGCCTGGGCCACGGTCAGCTTCTCGGTGGCGTGCGCCTCGACGGCGGCGTAGACGTCGTCCTGGTAGTCGAGGAAGCGGGGGAAGTGCGCCTCGGGCTTGGCGGCCTTGCCGGCCAGCTCGGCCTGCGCCTGGCACAGGGCCTTGATGAACGGCTTGGCGGCCTCGAGGCCCTGGGCCACGACCTCCTCGGTCGGGGCGGTGGCGCCACCGGCGACGAGCTCGATCGTCTTCTCGGTGGCCTCGGCCTCGACCATCATGATCGCGACGTCGCCGTCGGGCAGGACCCGGCCGGCCACGACCATGTCGAAGACGGCGTCCTCGAGCTCGGCGTGGGTCGGGAAGCCGACCCACTGGCCGTTGATCAGCGCGACACGGGTGCCGCCGACCGGACCGGAGAACGGCAGGCCGGACAGCTGGGTCGAGGCCGATGCGGCGTTGATCGCGAGCACGTCGTAGACGTGGTCGGGGTCCAGCGACAGGACGGTGATGACGACCTGGACCTCGTTGCGCAGGCCCTTGGCGAAGGTCGGGCGCAGCGGGCGGTCGATCAGGCGGCAGGTGAGGATCGCGTCCTCGGAGGGCCGGCCCTCGCGGCGGAAGAACGAACCGGGGATCTTCCCGATCGCGTACATCCGCTCCTCGACGTCGACCGTCAGCGGGAAGAAGTCGAACTGGTCCTTGGGCTGGCGGCCGGCCGTGGTGGCCGACAGCAGCGTGGTGTCGCCCATGGTGGCGACGACGGAGCCGGCGGCCTGCTTGGCCAGCCGGCCGGTCTCGAAGGTGACGGTGCGGGACCCGAGGGCCCCGTTGTCGATCACCGCGGAGGCGGTGAAGACGCCGTCCTCGGCGTCGAAGTCGGTGGTGTCGGTGCTGGGTGAAGACATCGTGTCCTCTTCCTACGTCGCATGCGGCGACGTCCTCTTCGCGGCGGGTGCGCCGTCGGCGTCCGGGGCGACCGGTGCTCGATCGAAGCCCTCGGGGCGCGGGGTCCTGCGTTCAGGCTCGCTGTCCCGGGGGCCACTACCGAGGACCGGCCCACGCGGGGCGGGCGGTGCGGTCTCGCCGGTGGTCCCGTGCGGCGGGCGCCGCACGAGTGAGGGGACCGGCCCGGCGTGCCGGAACGGTCCCCTCGGTGGTGCTAGCGGCGCAGGCCGAGCCGCTCGATGAGCGAGCGGTACCGGTTGATGTCGGTCTTGGCCAGGTAGTTCAGCAGGCGGCGACGACGGCCCACCAGCAGGAGCAGGCCCCGCCGGCTGTGGTGGTCGTGCTTGTGCATCTTGAGGTGCTCGGTCAGGTCACTGATCCGTCGGGTCAGCATCGCGACCTGCACCTCGGGGGAACCGGTGTCGCCCTCGACCGTCGCGTACTCGGTCATGATCTGCTTCTTCGTCGCGCTCTCGAGCGCCATTCTTGCCTCCAGGGCAGGTCACGTGTGGCCCCCGGTCTGTGTCACGGGGGCAGCAAGCACACACGTCGGTCACCCGACGCCACTGCCGAGATTACACGGACCTGCCGGGGAGCCGGTGCGCCGAGTCGCCCGCGGACGGCGACGCGCGGTTCACAGCCCCAGCAGGACCCGGGTGCGCGCGACGTCGTCGGCCATCGCGACCAGCAGCTCCGGGATGCCGGGGAACGTCGTCATCGGCCGCAGCCGCTCGACGAACTCCACCCCGACGTGCTCGCCGTAGAGGTCACCGTCGAAGTCGAGCAGGAACGCCTCGACCGTGCGCCGGGCGCCGGAGAAGGTGGGGTTGCTGCCGACCGAGATCGCTGCCGGGTGCCGGCTGCGGGTGACGCCGCGGTGGTCGCGCAGCACCAGGTGGCCGGCGTAGACGCCGTCGGCGGGGACCGCGGTGTACCGCGGGCTCTCGACGTTGGCCGTCGGGTAGCCGAGCTCGCGGCCGCGGCGGTCGCCGCGCACCACGATGCCGTCGACCCGGTGCGGGCGGCCCAGGGCCAGCGCCGCCGAGGCCATGTCGCCGGCGGCCACGCAGGCGCGGATGTAGGTCGAGGAGATGGTGACCTCGCCGTCGCCGGTCAGGTCGGGGGCCGAGCCGACGCTGGTGAGGTCGACGCCCTCGACGCCGAAGCCGAAGCGCCGGCCCTCGTCCGTGAGGGTCCCGACGTCTCCCTCGGCCCGGTGCCCGTAGGTGAAGTTGCGCCCGACCACGACCTGGGCCGCGTGCAGGTGCTCGACCAGGACGGTGTGCGTGAACTCGCCCGGGGTCAGCCGGCTGAACGCCGGGGTGAACGGCAGCACGCACATCGCGTCGACGCCGAGGGAGGCGACCAGCTCGGCCTTGCGGTCGGCCGCGGTGAGGATCGCCGGGTGCGAGCCGGGGCGGACGACCTCGGCCGGGTGCGGGTCGAAGGTCAGCAGCAGCGCCGGACGGCGCATCGCCCGGGCCCGGGCCACCGCGGCACCGATGAGGTGCTGGTGGCCGCGGTGGACCCCGTCGTACATGCCGATGGTGACGACCGCCCGGCCCAGGTCACCCGGGGCGGCGTCCAACCCACGCCAGCGCAGCACTCGACTCCCCTGCCGGCCGACGGCTCAGGAGGCCGGGACGACGCGGTGCAGCCAGCCGTGCGGGTCGGCGACCCGGCCGTGCTGGACGTCGAGCAGGTGCTCCCGCAGCTGCATGGTCAGCGGCCCGGGCTCCCCGTCGCCGACCGTGAAGTCGCCGGTGCGCGCCTTGACCGAGCCGACGGGGGTGATGACCGCGGCGGTGCCGCAGGCGAAGGTCTCGGTGACCGTGCCGTCGGCGACGCCGGCCCGCCACTCCTCGACGCTGAACTTCCGCTCGGTCACCCGGTGCCCCAGCTCGCGGGCCACGGTGATCAGCGAGTCGCGGGTGATGCCGGGCAGCAGCGTGCCGGTGAGCTCGGGGGTGACCAGCTCGGCGTCCGCGCCGGAACCGAGGACGAAGAACAGGTTCATCCCGCCCATCTCCTCGACGTACTTCTTCTCCACCGCGTCGAGCCAGACCACCTGGTCGCAGCCGGCGGCGATGGCCTGCTCCTGGGCCAGCAGGCTGGCGGCGTAGTTGCCGGCGCACTTGACGTCGCCGGTGCCGCCGGGAGCCGCCCGGATGTAGTCCTCGGAGAGGTAGACCGACACCGGGTGGACGCCGCGCGGGAAGTAGGCGCCGGCCGGGCTGGCGATGACGACGAAGAGGTACTCGTGCGCCGGCCGCACGCCCAGGAACGGCTCGACCGCCAGCTGGTAGGGCCGGATGTAGAGGGTCTGGTCGGGGCCGGTGGGCACCCAGTCGCGGTCGGCGTCGACGAGGGCGTCGACGGCGGTGAGGAACGCCTCCTCGGGCACCGGCGGCATGGCCAGCCGCCGGGCGCCGCGGGCGAAACGCGCGGCGTTGGCCTCGGGGCGGAAGGTGGCCACCGTGCCGTCGGGCTGCGCGTAGGCCTTGAGGCCCTCGAAGATCGACTGTGCGTAGTGCAGCGCGGCCGCGCTGGGGTCCATCTGCAGCGGCGCGTAGCGGGTGAGCCGGGCGTCGACCCAGCCCTCCCCGGCGCGGTACCGCGCGAGGAACATCGAGTCGGTGAAGTAGCGGCCGAAGCCCGGGTCCGCCAGCTGCTCGGCGCGCTCGGTGACCGAGCGGCGCGGCACGTCCTCCACGACCAGCGGCACGCCCTCGACGAACGTCCGGGAGGAGGTGCGGCTGTCGTTGAGCGTGTCGGTCATGGCTCCCACCTGAGGTGCTGGTGCTGGCGTCCCGGCGGGTGCCGGTCTGCAGCAGGAGCCTAGCCCGCGCCCGGGGCCGCCCCCGGGCGCGGGCGGGGCGTCAGCTCTTCTCGCCGTGCGGGCCCGAGGACTGCACGACCTCGTAGCTCTCCAGGTGGTTCTGCGACCGCTCGGCGGCCGGGGCCAGGGTGTCGCCCCCGCCGTCGTGGGCCCGGTCGAAGTCCTGCCCGCTCTGCCAGGCGTCGTAGGCCTCCTGGCTCTCCCAGCGGGTGTAGACGAGGTAGCGGTCGGTGCCCTCGGCCGGGCGGAGCAGCTCGAACCACTCGAAGCCCGGGGTGGTCTCCACGGCACCGGCACGGCCACGGAACCGCTCCTCGAACCGCTCACGCTTGTCCGCCGGCACGGTCACTGAGTTGATCTTCACGACGCTCATGGGCCCTCCCTGCCCAGCCGGGGCGGCGGTGACACAGGCGTCAGGCCTGGGGGAAGCCGACGACCACCTTGGCCATCGGGCCGGCGTCCTCCACCAGGGCGACCAGCCGGCCGTCGGGGGCGATCGCCGCGTGCAGCCCGGCCGCGCCGGTGGCCGGCACCCGCTGACCGAAACCGAGCGCCACGGCGTCGGCGGCGGTGAGCTCGCGGGCCGGGAAGACCGCGCGGGCGGCGTCGGCCAGGGCCACCACGCCGGGCCCGCTGCCGGGGCCGGCCAGCGCGGCGGCGGCGTCCTCCACCGGGCGGGCCTGCTCGGTGCCGAACGGGCCCGAGGACGTACGGCGCAGCGCGGTCAGGTGCCCGCCGACGCCCAGCGCCGTCCCGGCGTCCCGGGCGATGGCCCGGACGTAGGTGCCGGTGCTGCAGGAGACGGTGACGTCGACGTCGACCACGTCGGGCGTGGGCCGGGCGATGCGGTGGACGTCGATCGCGTGCACGGTGACCGAGCGGGCGGCCAGCTCGAACTCCTCGCCGGCCCGCACCCGGTCGTAGGAGCGCTTGCCATCGACCTTGACCGCGCTCACCGAGGACGGCACCTGCTGCAGCGGCCCGACCTGCGCGGCCAGGGCGGTCCGGACGGCGTCCTCGGTGACCTCCGCGGCCGACGTGGTCGCGGTGACCTCGCCCTCCCGGTCGTCGGTCACCGTGCGCTGGCCCAGCCGGATGGTGGCCTCGTAGGTCTTGTCCGAGCCGGAGAGGTACCCGAGCAGCCGGGTGGCCGCGCCGACGCCGAGCACCAGCAGGCCGGTGGCCATCGGGTCCAGGGTGCCGGCGTGCCCGACCTTGCGCACGCCCATCACCCGCCGGGCGATCGCGACGACGTCGTGCGAGGTCATGCCGCCGGGCTTGTCGACCAGCAGCAGGGACGGCGGGACGTCGGCGTCGGGCTTCTTCGGGCTCATCCGACCTCCTCGCCGGCGCTCGTCGGCCGGCTTCGCCGGGCTGCTGTGCTCATCGTCCCGCTCGCAAGCTCGCTCACGGGCTCACGCTCTCACCCAGCCACGCGCTCCCCCGCACCCGCTGCCCGACCGCCACCAGCCGGAGCACGATGAACAGGGTCAGCCCGGTCCAGACGCCCGGCAGACCCCAGTCCAGCCAGCCGGACAGCAGCGACAGCGGCAGGAAGCCCAGCAGCGCCGCCCCCAGGGTCACCGTGCGCAGGTACGCGACGTCGCCGGCGCCCATCAGCACGCCGTCCAGGGCGAAGACCACCCCGGCCAGCGGCTGCATCAGGGCCAGGAACCACCAGACGACGCCGGCCTGGGCGAGCACCGCGGGGTCGTCGGTGAAGAGCCCGGGCAGCACCGGCCGCAGCGCCAGCAGGACGACGGCGACCAGCAGGCCGGTGCCCAGCCCCCAGCGGACCACCCGGACGGCGGTGTGCCGGGCGTCGTCGGGCCGGCGGGCGCCCAGGGCGGTGCCGACCAGGGTCTGCGCGGCGATGGCGTAGGCGTCGAGCACCAGGGCCAGGAAGAGCCACAGCTGCAGCGCGACCTGGTGGGCGCCCAGCTGTGCGGTGCTGGCGCGGGCGACCACCGCAGCGGCCACGGCGAACGCCACCTGCAGCACCGCGGCCCGCACCAGGAGGTCCCGGCCGAGCACGAGCTGCGCGCGCAGCGCGGGCAGCCGCGGCCGCCAGGCGATGCCCGAGCCGGCGAGCTCGCCGGCCAGGGTGCGGGCGAAGAGGGCCGCCGAGACGGCCTGGCCGACCAGGTTGGCCACCGCCGAGCCCACCAGCCCGAGCCCCGCGGTGTGCACCAGCAGCGGGCACAGCACCAGGCTGACCAGGCTGCCGGCGAGCACGAACACCATCGGGCGGCGCAGCTCCTGCACGCCGCGCAGCCAGCCGTTGCCGGCCAGCGCCACCAGCAGCAGCGGCAGGCCCAGGCTCGCCACGCGCAGCCACTCCTCCGCGGCCGCGGCGACCGGCCCGGGGCCACCGGCCATCAGCCGGGTCAGCGGACCGGCCAGCACCTGGAACACCGCGGCGAGCAGCACGCCGAGCCCCACGGCCAGCCAGGTCGCCTGGACGCCCTCGGCGACGGCCCCGGCGCGGTCGCCGGCGCCGGCGCGGCGGGCGGCGCGGGCCGTGGTGCCGTAGGCCAGGAAGTTGAGCAGGGCGGCGACGTAGGCCAGCAGCCCCCCACCGACGGCCAGCCCACCCAGGGACGTGGTGCCCAGGTTGCCGACGACGGCGGTGTCGACGAGCAGGTACAGCGGCTCGGCGGCCAGGACGACGAGCGCCGGTGCGGCCAGCGCCGGGATCGACCGGCTCAGCGGGAGAGCTCCGCGCGCAGTCGCGCGATCGTCCCGTCGCGGTCCAGGGTGGAGGTGTAGCCGGCGGCGGCCCGGTGCCCGCCGCCGCCCAGGCGCATGGCCACCGCGGCCACGTCGGTGGCGCCCCGCGAGCGCATCGACACCACCCAGGAGCCGTCGTCGGCGCCCTTGAGGACGGCGGCGACGTCGGCCTCCGCTGTCGACCGGACGACGTCGACGAGCGCCTCGAGCTGGTCGGGCGCCAGCCCGTGCTCGCGCGCCTCGGCCGCGGTGGACCAGGTCAGCACCAGCCCGGCGCCCACGTCGGGCTCCAGCACGGCCCGGCCGGCGACCGCGGACAGCAGCCCGAGCCAGCCGAACGGGGCGGTGTCGAACAACCGCTGGCTGATCGCCGCGTGGTCGATGCCGGTGCGCAGCAGCCGGGCGGCGAGCTCGTGCGTGCCCGGGGCGGTGTTGCCGAAGCGGAAGGAGCCGGTGTCGGCCGACAGCCCGGCGTACAGGCAGGTCGCCAGCTGCTCGTCGAGCTCGACCCCCAGGCCGTCCAGGAGGTCGGCGACGAGCACCACGGTCGCAGCGGCGTGCGGGTCGACCAGCCGGACCTCGCCGAAGCCGGGGTTGCTGGCGTGGTGGTCGACGACGATCGACCGGTCGGCGGAGTCCAGCAGACCGGCCAGCTCACCGAGGCGTCCGGGTGAGGCGGCGTCCAGGCTGACGAACAGGTCGGCGTCGGCCGGCACCGTGCCCGGGGGCACGAGCTGCTCGGCACCGGGCAGCCAGCCCAGCGACCAGGGCAGCACGAACGGCTCGGGGAAGGTCGTGACCACCCGGGCGCCGCGGCGGCGGAGCCCCTCGGCGAGCGCGAGCGTGCTGCCCAGCGCGTCGGCGTCGGGCTGGACGTGGCCGGAGAGAACCACCGTCCCGCCGGCCGCCGCCGTCGCGGCCAGCAGGTCGACGGCGGATGCCAACGGCAGGGCGGTCGCCGTCACGAGGTGATGCCGGTGCTCGGGTCCGCCCCCGGCGGCTGCTGCGGCTCGGGGTCGGTGTTGCCACCACCGACCGGGTAGTGCGAGCCGTCCTCGGGCTCGTCGGCGGCGATGCTGTCGACCTCGCCGACCTGGCCCTGCTTGCCTCCGGCGGTCGGGTCACCCGTCCCCGGTTCGGCGCGTCCCCCGAAGGTCACGCCCTGGTGCTCACCGGCCAGGTCGGTCGGGTCGGGATCCGATGCCTCGGTCACGAGGCGCTCCGCTGGGCAGCGGCGGAGGGGCGCTCGTCGGCGAAGTCGTCGGTGCGCCCGGCATCGGCCTGGGCCGGCACCTCGGCGTCGTCGTCCTCGGAGTCGTCCTCGTCGGTCTCGACGGCGGGCTTGCGGTAGGGGTCGGCGTCGCCGGCGTACTCGGCGCCCTCGCGGGCGCGGGCCAGCTCGGCGTCGGCGTGCCGGACCCGCTCCAGCGCCTGCTCGAGCTCGCGGGCGGTGTCGGGGACGATGTCGGCGACGAAGGTCAGCGTCGGCACGAACTTGATGCCGGTCTGCTTGCCCACCGTCGAGCGCAGCACGCCGGTGGCGCTGGCCAGTGCCCGCGCGGAGTCCTCGATCTCGGTCGCGTCCCCGTAGACGGTGTAGAAGACCGTCGCCTCGCGGAGGTCGCTGGTGACCCGCGCGTCGGTGATGGTGACCATCCCCAGCCGCGGGTCCTTGATCTGCGTCTCGATCGTGGCGGAGACGATCTGACGGATGCGCACCGCCAGCCGGCGTGCCCGGGCGGGATCGGCCATCTCAGCTGCTCCTTCACAGTTGGGCAGGCGTCTGCGCCTGCCCGGTTCAGTCGTCGGTGTCGCTGATCAACTGCCGGTGTGTGGACAGCAGCGTCACCTCGGGGCGTTCGGCCAGCAACCGCTCGCACGCGTCCAGGACGTCGGTCACCTGCGCGGGGTCGCCGGCGACGGTGGCGACCCCGATCTGCACGCGGCGGTGCAGGTCCAGGTCGCCGGCCTCGGCTGCGGCCACCGCGAACCGGCGCCGCAGCTCGGCCACGATCGGCCGGACGACGGCGCGCTTCTCCTTGAGCGAGTGGACGTCGCCCAGCAGCAGGTCGGCGCTCAGCGTCCCGGTGAACACGCGGACCCCCTCCTCCCCACTGCTCGCGAACTCGCAGCCGGCCCCTGGAGGGGGCCGACCCGCGAGCGGTGTCCGTCCGGCCTCCCCCACCCGGCGGACCGGGGCGGGAGGGACGGGCGGTCCCGTCCGCCCCGCCCGAACGTGCTCGGGCGGGGCGGACGGGTTCCTCGATCAGGCGCGCGGCTTCTCGCGCAGCTCGAAGGTCTGGATGACGTCCTCGGGCTTGATGTCGTTGAACGACCCCAGCCCGATGCCGCACTCGTAGCCCTCGCGGACCTCGGTCGCGTCGTCCTTGAAGCGACGCAGCGACTCGACGGTCAGGTTGTCCGCCACCACGGCGCCGTCCCGGATGAGACGGGCCTTGGAGTTGCGGACGATCGTGCCGCTGCGGACCAGCGAGCCGGCGACGTTGCCGATCTTCGGCACCCGGAAGACCTCGCGGACCTCCGCCGTGCCGAGCTGGACCTCCTCGTACTCGGGCTTGAGCATGCCCTTGAGCGCGGCCTCGATCTCCTCGATGGCCTGGTAGATGACCGTGTAGTACCGGACGTCCACGCCCTCGCGGTTGGCGAGCTCGGTGGCCTGCCCCTCGGCCCGGACGTTGAAGCCCAGGACGATGACGTCGTCGGCCAGCGCCAGGTCGATGTCGCTCTTGGTGATGCCACCGACGCCGCGGTGGATGACCCGCAGCGAGATGTCGTCGCTCACCTCGATCTTCATCAGCGCCTCTTCGAGCGCCTCGACGGTGCCCGAGTTGTCGCCCTTGATGATCAGGTTGAGCTGACGGTTCTCCTTGAGCGCCGCGTCGAGGTCCTCCAGGCTGATCCGCTTCCGCATCGACGCGTTCTGCGCGTTGCGGATCCGGGCCTGGCGGCGGTCGGCGATCTGGCGGGCGATCCGGTCCTCCTCGACGACGAGGAAGGTGTCACCGGCGCGCGGCACCGAGGTCAGGCCGACGACCTGGACCGGACGGGCCGGCAGGGCCTCCTTGAGCTTGGTGCCGTGCTCGTCGAGCAGCGACCGGACGCGCCCGTAGGCGTCTCCGGCCACGATCGAGTCGCCGACGCGGAGGATGCCGCGCTGGACCAGCACCGTGGCGACGGGGCCGCGGCCCTTGTCCAGCTTGCCCTCGATGACGACACCCTGCGGGTCCTGGCCGATGTTGGCGCGCAGGTCCAGCGAGGCGTCGGCGGTGAGCAGCACCGCCGCGAGCAGGTCGTCGAGACCCTGACGGGTGGTCGCGGAGACGTCGACGAACATCGTGTCGCCGCCGTACTCCTCGGCCACCAGCCCGTACTCGGTGAGCTGCTGGCGGATCTTGGCGGGGTTGGCCCCCTCCTTGTCGATCTTGTTCACCGCGACCACGATCGGCACGTTGGCCGCCTGGGCGTGGTTGAGCGCCTCGACCGTCTGCGGCATGACGCCGTCGTCGGCAGCGACCACCAGCACGACGATGTCGGTGACCTTCGCGCCACGGGCACGCATCGCGGTGAACGACTCGTGACCCGGGGTGTCGATGAAGGTGACCGGGCGCTCGTTGCCCTCCAGCTCGGTGACGATCTGGTAGGCGCCGATGTGCTGGGTGATCCCACCGGCCTCCTTGCCCGCCACGTTGGCGTGCCGGAGCGCGTCGAGCAGCTTGGTCTTGCCGTGGTCGACGTGACCCATGACGGTGACGACCGGCGGACGGATGTCCCAGTCGTCCTCGTCGCCGCTCTCCTCGTCGCCGAAGGTGAGGTCGAAGGTCTCGAGGAGCTCGCGGTCCTCGTCCTCGGGGCTGACGACCTGGATGACCCAGCCGATCTCGGCACCGAGCAGCTGCAGCGTCTCGTCGTTGACCGACTGCGTCGCGGTGATCATCTCGCCCAGGTGGAACAGGGCGGTGACCAGCGCGGCGGGCTCGGCGTTGATGCGCTCGGCCAGGTCGGTCAGGGACGCGCCGCGCGGCAGGCGGACGGTCTGCCCGTTGCCACGGGGCAGGCTGACGCCGCCCATCGACGGCGCCGCCATGGAGTCGAACTCCTGACGCCGCTGCTTCTTGCTCTTGCGCCCGCGGACCGGACCGCGACCACCCGGACGCCCGAAGGCACCCGCCGTGCCCGCACCGGAGCCACCGCGGCCGCGGCCACGACCGCCACCGCCGCCACCGGGACGGAAGCCACCGGCCGGGGCACCGCCACCGCCACCGGGACCACCGGGACCGCCGCCACCGGGACGGAAGCCACCGCCACCGCCGCCGCCGGGACCACCGGGACGGCCGCGGCCGGCACCCGGGCCACCGGCACCGCCGGGACCACCCGGACGACCGCCACCGGCGGGCCGGGGCGGCATCATGCCGGGGCTCGGACGCTGCGGCATCATGCCCGGGTTGGGACGCGGCCCACCGGGACCGGCGGCCGGACGCGGGCCGCCGGGGCCCGACGCGGGACGGGGACCGCCCGCACCGGGACCGGGACGGGGACCGCCCGGAGCCGGACGGGGACCGCCCGGGCCGGCCTGGTTCGGCGCACCGGGAGCCGGCGCCGGACGCGGACCGGCGGCCGCCGGACGCGGGGCGCTGCTGAAGGGGTTGTTGCCCGGCCGCGGGGCCGGACGGGGACCGGGCCGCGGGCCGGAGCCGACCGGACGCGGGCCGGGGGTGGCACCACCCTGACCGGGCGCGCCACCGGGAGCACCGGCGGGACGCGGACCGGGGGCGGCCGGGGCCGCGGGGGCCGACGGCTGCTGGGTCGGCGCGCTGGCCGCCGGGGCCTGCGGGGCGGCCGGACGGGCCTGCGGGGCCGGGCGGGGGCCGGGACGCGGGCCCGGGGTCGCCGGACGTGCGGGAGCCGCGGCCGACGCGGCGGCCGGAGCCGGGGTCGGGGCGGCAGCCGCGGGGGCCTGGGGAGCGGCCGGGGCCGGGGGTGCGGACGGCGCGACCGGGGTCACCGGCGCTGCGGGGGCCGCGGCCACCGGAGCGGACGGGCGCGGTGCGGCCGGGCGCGGGCCGGGGCCGGGACGGGCGCCGGAGGCGCCGTTGCCGCTGCTGGACGATCCAGCACCGGGGAACGCCTCACGGAGCCGCCGGGCCACGGGGGCCTCGACGGTGGAGGACGCGGACTTCACGAACTCGCCCTGCTCCTTGAGCTTGGCGAGCACTGCCTTGCTGTCGATACCGAGCTCTTTCGCGAGCTCGTGTACGCGGGCCTTGCCTGGCACGGGTCTCCTCTGGTGAGGCCGGCGGCTGGCCCGCTCGACCTCGTGATTAGTGGTGGTGCATGGTCATCGTGGCGACTTCACGGGTTGCTCATCCGAGGTCGTCCTGCTCTCGTAGTGGACCGGCCGGTTGCCGGTCCGACGGTGTCTCTCGCGCGGTGCTGCACCCCGGGGCGCCGTCCTGGCCGGTCACGAGGACCGGCCGGAGACGAGCTCCTCGAGCGCACCGAGCTCCAGTGTGGCGCTGCTGCGCAGCGCACGCGGGAAGGCCCGGCGCCGGACTGCTGCCTGCAGGCACTCCGCGGTGGGGTGCAGGGACGCACCCCGGCCGGGGAGCCGCCGCCGCGGGTCGGGGGTCAGACCCCCGCCACGGACGACGACACGCAACAGCTCGGTGACCGGTGCACGTCTCCGGCAGCCCACACAGGTGCGCACCGGGGTAGACGGATCGGCCATCCCCGAGTCTAGCGCGCCGAGGAGCCGGGGTGTTCCGCCCGCCGCACCGGAGTGCGGGCACCCCCCTGCGGGCCACGGCCGGTGGGCCGCCCGCCCGGGCCGCCGGGGCCGGTGGGCCGCAGCGGGGCCCGCCCCACCCCCGGCGACGCGGGCGTGTCGCCGTCGACGGGCTGGGCGTCGCTGCGGATGTCGATCCGGCAGCCGGTGAGGCGGGCGGCGAGCCGGGCGTTCTGGCCCTCCTTGCCGATCGCCAGCGACAGCTGGTAGTCGGGCACGACGACCTGGACGGCGCGTGCGGCGGCGTCGACGACCCGGGCGCTGGTCACCCGCGCCGGCGAGAGCGCCGAGGCGACGAAGGTGGCGTCGTCGTCGGAGAAGTCGACGATGTCGATCTTCTCGTCGTGCAGCTCGCGCATCACGTTGCGGACCCGCTGCCCCATCGGGCCGATGCACGCGCCCTTGGCGTTGAGGCCCGGCACCGAGGTGCGGACGGCGATCTTGGACCGGTGTCCGGCCTCGCGGGCGACCGCCACGATCTCCACGCTGCCGTCGGCGACCTCGGGGGCCTCCAGGGCGAAGAGCTTGCGCACCAGGTTGGGGTGGGTGCGCGACAGGGTGACCTGCGGGCCGCGGGGCGTGCGGGCGACCGAGACCACGTAGGCCTTCACCCGGCTGCCGTGCTCGTACACCTCGCCGGGCACCTGCTCGGCCTGGGGCAGCTGGGCCTCGACCTTGCCGATGTCGACCAGCACCAGGCCCTGGGTGTTGCGGCGGGCGTCGGCCTGCACGACGCCGCTGACGATGTCGCCCTCGGTGCCGGCGTACTCGCCGAAGGTCTGCTCGTTCTCCGCGTCCCGCAGCCGCTGGACGATGACCTGCCGGGCGGTGCTGGCCGCGATCCGGCCGAAGTCGCTCGGGGTGTCGTCGAACTCGTGCACGACCTCGCCGTCGGGGCCCAGCTCCTGGGCCAGGACGGCGACGTCACCGGTCTTCCGGTCGATCTGCACCCGCACGTGCTGGGCCGAGCCCTCGGCCTGCCGGTAGGCGGTGACCAGTGCGCTCTCGATCGCGTGCAGCACGGTGTCGGCGGGGATGTCCTTGTCCCGCTCGATCGCCGCGAGGGCGGTCAGGTCGATCTTCACTTCTCTGCCTCCTGGTCGCGACCGGGTGCCCCGCGGCGCGCGGCGGGGTCCCGGTCGCCCGGCCCTCCCGCTGCACCGGCCGCGGGGGCCCCGGTCGGGTCGTGCTGGTCGTCGGTGCCCTCGGGCCCGTCCTGCTCGTCGTCGAGCTCGTCGTCCGACAGGTCGTCGTCGTCGAGCTCGTCGTCGGTGTCCGTGTCGTCCTCGTGCTCGTCGTCCTCGTGCTCGTCGGCCTCGTGCTCGTCGGCCTCGTGCTCGTCGGCCTCGTAGACCAGTGCGGCGTCGCGGTGGCCGGCCGGGCGGGTGAACTCGACCTGCACCCGCGCCTCGCCCAGCTCCGCCCAGGGCACGGTGCGCTCCCCGACGGTGCGGCGCGGCTGGCCCTTCTTGGTGCCGCCCTTCTCCACGGTCAGCACGACGCCGTCGTCCTCGACCCGCAGCACGCGGGAGGTGACCTGCTCGCGCGCCTTCTCCGGGCCGACCGCGACGGTGACCAGCCGGCCGACGTTGCGCCGCCAGTGCCGGGGCAGGGTCAGCAGCCGGTCGACGCCGGGGCTGGTGACCTCCAGCACGTAGGGCGAGCGACCCAGGGCCTCGTCCTCGGCGTCGAGGACCTCCGACAGCGCGCGGCTGACCTGCGCCACGTCGTCGAGGCTGACGCCGGAGTCGCGGTCGACGACCACCCGGACCACCGAGCGCTGGCCCGCCGGGCGGACGACGAGCTCCTCGAGGTCGTAGCCGGCGGCGGCGACGACGGGCTCGATCCAGCCGGTGAGCCGGGTGGTCACCTCGTCACCGGCGCCTGCACCTCGCGTGGACACCGGTTGCCTCCTGTTGTGTTGGGTCCGCGACAGGCACCGGACGGAGTCCCCCGATGACCACCGGGGGCACTGCCGTTCCCCGGCGCACTGCGCGTGGACCGTCAGGTTACCGCCCGCACCTCCCGTCCCACCCGTCACGCGGGGGTGAGCTGCGCCGCCACCGCCACCGCCACCGCCACCGCTGCCACCGTCCCCGCGCGCCGCCCGCCGGGCTGCCAGGATGGACGGCGATGTCCGGTCCGCTGTCGTCCTCCCCCGCCGCCGGCGCCTTCAGCCGCCGCAGCCTGCTGCTCGGCACGCTCGCCGGCGCGGCCGCGCTGGCGACGGGGTGCACGGGTGAGCCGGTGGAGACCTCCGACGCCGTCACCCCGGCCCAGGTCGACCAGCTCGCCGCCCAGGTGCAGGTTCAGGAGGAGCTGGTGGCCGCCTACGACCGGGCACTGGCCGCCGCCCCCGACCTGACCGCGACCGCGACCGGGCTGGCCGCCCAGGCCCGTGCGCAGCTCGACCGGCTCCGGGCCGCCGCACCGGGCGCCGGCGCCAGCAGCAGCGCACCGCCGTCCCCCGGCGCCCCCGCGACCGGCCCGGACGCCGCGCCGGACGCCGCGGGCGCCCGCGCGTGGCTGCGCACCCGGGTGACCACCACCGCCGACGCCCACGCCGCGGCCTGCCCGGCGTTCGCGGGTGGGCGGGCGGCGCTGCTGGGCAGCATCGCCGCCGGCCTGCGGGGCCAGGCCGGGCAGCTGGCGTGACCGGTTCCGCCCCCTCCCGGAGAGGCCAGCACCGTGCCTGAGGACCCGAGCACCGCTCCCTCCCCCACCGCCGCCGAGGACGCCGCCCTGCAGAGCGCGCTGGCCGCAGCGCACACCGCCGTCTGGGGCTACGCGGTGGTGGGCGCCGCGCTGCCGCCGGAGCAGCGCGAGCCGGCCGGCGCCGCGCGCCAGGCCCATCGCGACCTGCGCGACCGGCTGGCCGAGCTGCTCACCTCCCGCGGCGTCGACCCGGTGGGCGCCGCGGGCGGGTACACGCTGCCGTCCCCGGTGCTGTCGCCGGTGGACGCCGCCGCGCTCGCGGTCGCCCTCGAGGACGGGACGTCGTCGGCCTGGACGTGGGTCCTGGACCAGGCCACCGAGACCGCCACCCGCGAGTTCGGCGTCACGGCGCTCACCGCGGCGGAGCTGCGGGCGGTCGGCTGGCGGTCGGCGGCCGGCCGTACACCGGTGACCACCCCGTTCCCGGGCCTCCCCGACCAGTAGCCGCCGCCGCGCTGCTGCGTCGGCTCCACCACGGCAACGATCAGGTCACCTGATCGTGCGTGCTCCTGGCTCACGCCCCATGGTGAGCCAGGAGCACGCACCATGAGCCCGGACGACGGCCCCTCGTGCCAGCCGTTCAGCCCAGGTTGCCGAGGAAGGCGTCGGTGACGTCGACGGCGAGCTTGCTGGTCTGGCCGGCCTCCACCAGGACGGCGAACGCCAGGTCGCCCTGCGGCCCGCCCTGCTGCCAGCCCATGAACCAGCCGTGGGAGTCCGGCGGGGTGTTGGTGCCGAACTCGGCCGTGCCGGTCTTGCCGAACACCTCGCCCCGGTCGGCCACCCCGTTCGCGGTCCCGGTGAGCACGACCTGGCGCATCATCGGCCGCAGCGCGTCGAGGACCTGCTGGCCGGGTCCGGCCGGCGCCGGGCCCGCCGGCTCGGCGCCGCGCACCTCGACCGGGGCGGCCGGCGTGCCGCTGGCGATGCCCGCCGCGACCAGCGCCAGCTGAGCCGGGCTCATCAGCACCTGGCCCTGGCCGATCTGGTCGGCGGCCTTGGTGGTGCCGGTGGCGTCCGCGGGGACGTCGCCGCTGAAGACCCCCACCGGCAGCTGCCAGTCACTGCCCACCCCGTAGGAGGCGGCGGCCGCGGCCAGGGCGTCGTCGGGCAGCTGCATGCCCTGCTCGATGAAGGTGGTGTTGCAGGACTCGGCGAACGCCTCGGTCAGCGGGACGGTGCCCAGGTCGAACTGGTCCTCGTTCTCGAACTCGCGGCCCTCGACGACCGTCGTCCCGGGGCAGGGCACCGCCGAGTCGGGGGTGAGCGTGCCGGCCGACAGCAGCGCCGTCGCCGTCATCGTCTTCATGCTCGACCCGGGCGGGAACTGCCCGGACAGCGCGTTGGTCGGGTTGGCGGCCTCGTTGGAGCTGACCGCCAGGACCTCCCCGGTGCCCGGGCGCACCACCACGAGGTGGGTGGCCAGCGGCTGGGCGGCGACCGCGGCGTCGGCGGCGTCCTGCACGGCCGGCAGCAGCGTCGTCTGCACCGGGGTGCCGGGGACGGGGGCGACGGCGGCGACCTCTCGGCCGGCGTCCTCGACGGCCTCGTCGGTGCTCTCGACCGAGACGGTGAACCCGGGCGTGCCGGCCAGCTGCTGCTGGTAGGCCAGCTGGAGCCCGGACAGGCCCAGCTGGTCGCCGGGGGCGTAGACGGGCTCGCCGTCCTCCCCGACGGTGCCGGACAGGACGTCGGCGGTGGCGTCCCCGACGCGGCCCAGCAGGGCCAGCCCGAACCGCGAGCTGGGCGCCAGCAGCCGGGTACTGGTCGGGAAGACGGCGCCGGGCAGGTCGAACACCTGGCTCCGGATCTCCTCGAAGTCCGGTCGGCGCAGGGTGATGACCGGGACGAACTGGCCCTCGCCCGCGGCGTCCACGTCGGCGGTGATCTCCTCGGCGGCGACCCCGGTGGCCGCGGCGAGCCCGGCGGCCAGCGCGGGCAGGTCGGTGACCTGGGCCTTGTCGACCCCGACGTTGACGACCTCGGTCGGGGCGAACAGCGGGGCGCCGGCGCCGTCGGTGATCGCGGCCCGCTCGGGCAGCGCGCGGGTCAGCTCCAGGTGCTGCCCGGCGCCCAGCTCGGGGTGGACGACGGTCGGTGCGGCCACGACCTGCCAGGCGTCGTCGGCCTCGCGCAGCTGCAGCGTGGCGTCGTACTGCCAGTCGGGGGCGGCGGCGAGGTCCCAGGTCGCCTGCCAGGCGACGGTGGCCGTCTCGTCGGTGACCGTGACCGCGCCCACGGCGGGGGTGAGGGTGGCCTCGGGCAGGTCGGTGGCCGTCTGCTGGAGCAGCGTGGTGACCGCGGCCGGGTCGGTGGTGCGGCCCGCGGCGGCGTCGGTCCGGCTCGCCGCCCAGTCGTCGAGGAAGGCCTGCGCCGCGGCGCGGACGTCGTTCGTGGGGTCGCTGGAGCAGCCGGCCAGCAGCGGGGCCAGGACGAGCACGGCCGCACCGCCCGCCGTCGTCACCCGGCGGGCGGACCCGCGCCTGTTCCCGGAACGTGATCGGCTGCGCACGGCGTCCACCCTGGCAGACGCAGCCCGCTCGACCGAGCACCCCGCCCGGAGAGCCATCGCACGCCGGCCCCCCGCCGGGGGCGAGGGAGCGCCTTCAGAACAGGACGGAGGCGTACGTGCCGACCTGGGTGAAGCCCACGCGCTGGTAGGCCGCCCGCGCGGCGGTGTTGTAGTCGTTGACGTAGAGGCTCACGACGGGCGCGATCGCCGTCCGGGCGTACTCGACGACGGCGGCGGTGCCGCGCTGGCCGATGCCCTGGCCGCGGTGCTGCGGGGAGACCCAGACGCCCTGCACCTGGCAGGCGGCCCGGGAGACCGCGCCCACGTCGGCCTTGAACAGCACCTCGCCGTCGCGGATCCAGGCCAGCGACTGCCCGGCCCGCACGAGGTCGGACACCCGCGCCCGGTAGCCGGCGCCGCCGTCGACGCGCAGCGGGCTGACCCCGACCTCCTCGGTGAACATCGCGATCGCCGCGGGGAACAGCAGGTCGAGCTCGCCCGGCCGCACCGGGCGGACGGCGGGCTCGGCCGGGATCGCCGGGGGTCCCGCGATGGCCAGCAGCGGCTGCCGGGCGCGGACCTCGCGGGCCGGCCCCCAGGAGGGCTCGAGCAGCTCCCACAGCGGCAGCACCGAGGCCGCCGGGCCCACGATCGTGGAGCACCGGCGGCCGGCCCGCCGCGCCCGGTCGGCGAAGGCGGCGGCGGCGGCGCGCTCGCTGCCCGGCCGGGCGAACGGGATCAGGTTCGCCCCGGCCAGGCAGACGGCGTCCAGCCGCCGTCCGGTGGACAGCCCCCACAACGGGGCGCCCAGCGTCGCCGTCGCCGTCCCGTGGGTCTCGATCCGGCCGGCGAGCATGCAGGCCGCGACCGGGTCGGTGTCCAGCAGCTCGCGGACGGCCAGCTCGTCGTCGGCGTCGAGCACCCGGGCGGCAACGGAACGCAGCACCTGGACCTCCGCCCTCGACCGGCTCAGCTGGCGGAGGTCAGGAGACGGTGACGACGGGCGAGCCGCCGGCGGCCTGGACCTCGTCGGCGGTCATCGCGGCGGCCAGCCGGTTGGCCTCCTCGATGAGGGTCTGCACGATCAGCTCCTCGGGCACGGTCTTGACGACCTCGCCCTTGACGAAGATCTGGCCCTTGCCGTTGCCGGACGCCACGCCGAGGTCGGCCTCGCGGGCCTCGCCCGGGCCGTTGACGACGCAGCCCATGACGGCCACCCGCAGCGGCACCTCCATGCCCTCGAGGCCGGCGGTGACGTCGTTGGCCAACGTGTAGACGTCGACCTGGGCGCGGCCGCAGGAGGGGCAGCTGACGATCTCCAGCCCGCGCTGGCGCAGGTTCAGCGACTCGAGGATCTGGTTGCCCACCTTGACCTCCTCCGCCGGCGGGGCGGAGAGGGAGACGCGGATGGTGTCGCCGATGCCCTGGGACAGCAGCGCACCGAACGCGACGGCGGACTTGATCGTGCCCTGGAAGGCCGGCCCGGCCTCGGTGACGCCCAGGTGCAGCGGGTAGTCGCACTGCTGGGCGAGCAGCTCGTAGGCCCGGACCATGACCACCGGGTCGTTGTGCTTGACCGAGATCTTGATGTCCTGGAAGTCGTGCTCCTCGAACAGCGAGGCCTCCCACAGCGCGGACTCGACCAGCGCCTCGGGGGTGGCCTTGCCGTACTTCTCCAGCAGCCGCTTGTCCAGCGACCCGGCGTTGACGCCGATGCGGATCGGGGTGCCGGCGTACTTGGCGGCCCGGGCGATCTCGCCGACCTTGTCGTCGAACTTCTTGATGTTGCCCGGGTTCACCCGCACCGCGGCGCAGCCGGCGTCGATCGCGGCGAACACGTAGCGGGGCTGGAAGTGGATGTCGGCGATGACCGGGATCTGCGACTTCTTGGCGATGATCGGCAGCGCCTCGACGTCGTCGGTGTCCGGGACGGCGACCCGCACGATCTGGCACCCGGAGGCGGTCAGCTCGGCGATCTGCTGCAGCGTCGCGTTGATGTCGGCGGTCTTGGTGGTGGTCATCGACTGCACGCTCACCGGGAAGTCGCTGCCCACGCCGACGCCGCCGACGTCGAGCTGGCGGGTCTTGCGACGGGGAGCGAGGACGGGAGGGGGCGCAGCCGGCATGCCGAGACTGACGGGGATCGCCATGCCGACCAGTATCTACCGCCCGGGCGGGGAGGTGGTGGCGGCACCGCTGTGAGCTGCCCCGGCGCCGCCGGGCCCCCGCGCCGGGTCCCGGCGCGAGGCACGAGGTGCGGGAGGTCCTTCCTCAGCCCAACGTGATGGGGTTGACCAGGTCGGCGACGAGCAGCAGGCCCGACAGCACCAGGAACAGCCCGGCGACCACGTAGGCCACCGGCATCAGGCGGGCGATGTCGAACGGGCCGGGATCGGGCCGGCCGCGCCAGCGGGCGACGGTGGCGCGGGCCTTCTCGTACAGCGCCCCGGCCACGTGCCCGCCGTCCAGCGGGTAGATCGGCAGCAGGTTGAACAGGAACAGCACCATGTTCACGCTGGCCAGCAGGCTGAGGAAGAAGGAGAACTTCTGCAGCGCGCCGACCTCGGTGAGCGCGAAGTACTCCCCCGACAGCCGGCCGACCCCGACCACGCCGATCGGCCCGTTCTCGTCGCGCTCCTCGCCGAGGAACGCCGCCCGGAACAGCTGCGGCACCCGCTCGGGGATCTGCACCAGCTTCTGCACCGACTGCGACACGACCATGCCGAAGTAGCCGGGCACCTCGCTGATCGACTGCCGGGCGAACCCGGGCGCCGGGGCGATGCCGACGTACCCGGCGGTCGTCGTCTCCTCGCCGGTCAGGTCGGTGTAGACGGTGTTCGGGATGGGAGTGACGGTCAGGTCGAGCTGCTGGCCGTCCCGGTCGACGGTCAGCGCGACCGGCTGGCCGGGGTGGCTGCGGATCTCGTCCTGGACCGTCGTCCAGCTGTCGTGGGCGGTCGGGTCGACCTGCCGGCCCGCGATGCCCACGATGGTGTCGCCGGGCTGCAGGCCGGCGGCGGCGGCCGGGCTCTGCGGCTGGCCCTCGCATGCGGTGTCGACGTCGGTGGCGACGGTGCCGGCGGGCAGCACGCAGGCCGGCATCGAGTCGATCTGGGTGGTGATGACGCTGGTGCCCAGGCCGACGAGGACGACGGTGAAGAAGACGACGGCCAGGACCAGGTTGTGCACCGGCCCCGCGGCCATCACGATCACCCGCTGCCACCACGGCTTCTTGTAGAACACCCGGTCGCCGTCGGAGGGCCGGACGTCGTTGAGCGCCTGGCCACGGACCTCGGCGATGAAGCTGCGCATCCGGGTGGCGCGCTTGCTCTCGTTCTCCTCGGCCGGCGGGATCATGCCGACGATGCGGATGAAGCCGCCCAGCGGCACCGCCTTGATGCCGAACTCGGTCTCGCCGAAGCGGCGGGAGAACACCGTGGGGCCGAAGCCGACGAAGAACTGCGGCACCCGCATGCCGAACTTCCGGGCCCAGTGGAAGTGGCCGTACTCGTGGAAGCCGATGCTGAACAGCAGCCCGACGGCGAAGGCGACGATCCCGAGGACCGTCAGCAGGAACCCGCTCAGCTCTAGCTCCGTCTCAGGTCGTCCGCGGCGATGGCGGCGCGAGCGTGCTCCCGGGCCCACTTCTCAGCGGCCAGCACGTCCTCGACGCTGGTGGGTGCGCCGAGGTCCGGCGCGGCGTCGAGGGTACGCGCGATGACCTGCACGATCCCTGGGAACGACAGGTGTCCGGCGGTGAACGCCGCGACCGCCTCCTCGTTGGCCGCGTTGTACAGCGCCGGGACGACGCCACCGGCCTCGCCCGCCTCCCGGGCGAGCCGCACCGCCGGGAAGACCTCGGAGTCCAGTGGCTGGAACTCCCAGGTGCTCGCCGTCGACCAGTCCAGCGCCGGCTGCACCACGGGCAGCCGGTCGGGCCAGGCCAGGGCCAGCGCGATGGGCAGCCGCATGTCCGGCGGGCTGGCCTGGGCGATGGTGGCGCCGTCGGTGAAGGTCACCATCGAGTGCACGATCGACTGCGGGTGCACCACCACGTCGATGTCGGCGTACGGGACGCCGAAGAGCAGGTGCGCCTCGATCAGCTCCAGGCCCTTGTTGACCAGGGTGGCGGAGTTGATGGTGACGACCGGCCCCATGTCCCAGGTGGGGTGGGCCAGCGCCTGCTCGCGGGTGACGCCGGCCAGCTGCTCGGCGGTGCGGCCGCGGAACGGGCCGCCGCTGGCGGTGAGCACCAGCCGGGCGACCTCCCCGCGGGCACCGCCGCGCAGGCACTGGGCCAGCGCCGAGTGCTCGGAGTCGACCGGGACCAGCTGCCCCGGCGCGGCCGCCGCGGTGACCAGCGCGCCGCCGGCCACCAGCGACTCCTTGTTGGCCAGCGCGACCGTGCGCCCGGCGGCGAGCGCCGACAGGGTGGGCCGCAGCCCGATCGACCCGGTGATGCCGTTGAGGACGACGTCGGCCGGGCGTGCCGCCAGCTCCTCGGCCGCTCGGGGACCGGCCAGGATCTCCGGCAGCGCGTAGTTGCCCTGCGCCCAGCCGCGCTGCTGGGCGGCGGCGTAGAAGGCCAGCTGCAGGTCCTGCGCGGCGGTGGCCCGGGCGACGGCGACGGTGCGGACACCGAGCGAGAGCGCCTGCTCGGCCAGCAGCGCGACATCACCGCCCCCAGCGGCCAGGCCGGTGATCTGCAGCCGGCCGGGGTTCTGCCGGGCGACCGCGATCGCCTGCCGGCCGATCGACCCGGTCGAACCCAGCACCGTGATCTCGCGCGGCTCGCTCATGTGCACTCCTCGCTGCCCTCGTCGGCGGCGGTCGCCGGTGCCGTGTCCGCCGGCGTCCCATCCTCGCAAGGCGCGTCCCCCGGCCCGTCAGGTGCGGGCTCCCCGGGCCTGTCATCATGGGCGGGTACGCGGCACGTCCGCGCACCCACGACACCAGCAACGCCGCCGACGCGGCAACGAGCGCCAGCGAGGATGCCAACGTGAGCGATGCGACCGGCCGGGGACAGGGCCACCAGACCAGCGCGAAGGTGGTCGAGCAGTCCAGCCGCGAGGAGGGCATCGTCCGCGCGGGCGAGACCCCGGTCATGCACGAGCGGCCCGAGGACTGGGGCTGGCACGGCGAGGCGGGCAAGACCGGCCGGATCGCGGGCTGGCTGCTGGCCCTCGCCCTGCTGACCATGCTGGTGGGCAACCACGAGGGCCGGGTCGAGGACATCTACCTGGTGCTGGCCGCCGGCACGATCGTCGTCACCCTGCTGTGGGACATCCGCCGCCGCAAGAACTCTTGGCGCGCCCGCTGACCTCCGCGCACCCGTCGTGACGGGCCCGCTCCCCACCCGGGGAGCGGGCCCGTTCGTCGTCCTGGGTCCGGGCGCCACGCCGGGCGGCCGCACCCGGACCGCCGGCGCGCGCCGCGTGGAGATCCGCCCCGTCCGAGGGGCTCCCGGCCGCGAGCCGGTCTGCCGCGCGCCCAGGGGCTGCGCCCACCCCCGCTCGCCTTTGGCACTTGTCCACCGCGCTGATCCGGCAGGAAACGTTCGCCTGGACCGCCACCGACCCCCTCGATGGCAACTTCTCAGCCATCTCAGCCCGATCAACACAAGAGTTGCTCACTCGTAGGTGTTGCCTGTGTGACTGATGTGAAGTCTTGTGGCGACTTCCCACGTGTCGCTGTGCATTCCTTCAGTTCGGACGCGTCCGTGCCGATAGACATTGCACAGCAGGCCGGGACGCCCGAGCCGCCCAGACTTCACGGAGGACAAGATGAGCCGCACGTCCCGCCCCCGCGCCGCTGTTGCAGCCGGCCTGACCCTCGGCGCCACCGCCGCCAGCATCTTCCTGGCGCCGACCGCCTTCGCCGCCGGCACGCTCCCGGCCCTCGACGTCCCGGAGAGCGCCGCCGCCGGCTCGACGGTGACCTTCTCCGGTGAGGAGTGCTTCGCGGGCTCCCCCGAGGCCCCGGCCAACGTCGTCGTCTACGTCGGCCCGACCGAGGCCGAGAGCGAGGACGAGGTCCTCAAGATCGCCGGCAAGCCCGACGCGGACGGCAAGTGGAGCGCGTTCGTCGAGCTCGCCGCCGACGCGCCGCTCGGTGAGTGGACGATCGACGCGGTCTGCGAGCCCTACGTCGACTCCGAGGCCTACGCCGAGTACGACCTGGCCATGTTCCAGGTCACGGCCGCCACCCCGGCTGGCTCCACCCCCGCGCCCAGCACGACCCCGGCCCCGACTGCCACCCCGAGCGCCACCCCGGCCCCGGCCGCGGCCTTCAAGCCGGGCGCGATCCCGAACACCCCGGGCGTCTCCAGCACCACCACGGACAAGACCACCGGCGCCGCTGCGGCCCCGGGCCAGAAGGTCGTCAAGGTCCTCAAGGGCTTCAAGCCCTTCGAAAAGGTCACCGTGGTCCTGCACTCGGCCCCGGTCGTCCTCGGTGAGTTCACCGCCGACGCCAACGGCGTCGTGACCGTCGAGTTCACCGTCCCCGCCGGCACCCCGCTGGGCAACCACACCCTCGCCTACGACGGCAACATGGGCACCCACTTCGAGGAGCCCCTGCAGCTGACCGCCGACGGCAAGGCCCTGGCCTACACCGGTGCCAGCATCGCCATGCCGCTCATCGGTGGCAGCGTCCTGCTGGCCGCCGGCGCCGGCGCCATGGTCGTCGGCCGTCGCCGCCGCTCCGCTGGGGCTGCGCAGGCCTGAGCATGACCTCCAGCACCACGGCGGACGCCGGCCAGGGACTCCCTGGCCGGCGTTCGGCGCGTCCGGGTCCGTCGCGACGCCGGCTGGTCCGGGTCGTCCTGCTCGTCGCCGTGCTCGTCGTGGTGGCCGCACTGGCCGACCTGACCGTGCTGGCCCGTCGCGTGGACCACATCGACGTCGACCTCAGCGGCGGCGCGGGAGACGCCGACGGACGCACCTGGGTCCTCGTCGGGCTCGACTCACGGGAGGACCTGCCCGAGGGCGCGGACGTGGCCGACTTCGGCACCCCGACCGACGTGCCCGGCGCGCGTGCGGACGTCGTCCTGGTCGTGCACCAGACCGACGCGGGCTCCAGCGTGCTCAGCGTCCCCCGCGACGTTGTCGTCCGGACCGGCGGGCGACCTGGGCGGCTGGCGCTGACCTGGGAACGGGGTCCGCAGGCCACCGTCGCGGCACTGTGCTCCCTGGGCATCCCCACCGACCACCTGGTGACCGTCGACCTGAGGGGGTTCGCCGACGTCGTCGACGCCGCGGGCGGCCTGGACGTGGACGTCCCGCTGCCGGTACGCGACCCGGGAGCGGGGCTGGAGCTGACCCGTCAGGGCAGACAGCACGTCGACGGCGCCACCGCGCTCGCGCTCGTACGCTCACGCCACCCCGAGCACCTCGTCGACGGCCGGTGGGAGCCGGCGCAGGTGGACCCGGACGGACGGGCCACCGCCGCGGCCACCGCGCTGTCCGCGCTGGTCGAGGAGCTGCAGGGCGCCTGGCTGCGACCCTGGCGGCTGCAGGGCGTCGCCTGGGCCGGCTCGGCGGCCGTCGCGGTCGACCCGGACACCTCGTTCCCCGAGCTCGCGGCCCTGGCACGGTCGGACCTCGGCCCGGTGCAGGTGCTGCCCGTCGGGCCCCCGGCCAACGACACGATCATCCGGTTCACCACCCCGGAGACCACCGCCGCCACCGCCGCCATGGGGCTGTCCTGCACCCGCTGACCGGTCAGCCGGTGCCGACGCCGATCGCGCTGCCGATCAGGTAGGTGGCGGCCGCCGCGACCGCGCCGAACACCAACTGCCGCAGCCCCGCCGACCACCACGGGCGCGGCGTGAACCGCGCCGACAACGCGCCGGCCGCGACCAGCCCGACGCCACCGCAGAGCAGCGCCAGCCACAGCACCGGAGCGCCCAGCAGGTAGGGCAGCAGCGGGATCAGCGCTCCCACCGCGAAGCAGGCGAACGACGACACCGCGGCGACCATCGGCGAGGGCTTGTCCTCGGGGTCCAGCCCCAGCTCGTTGAGCGTGTGCACCCGCAGCGCCTGCTCCGGGTCCCGGGACAGCTGCGCGGCGACCGCCTCGGCGAGGTCGGGCTCCAGCCCCCGGTCGCGCCACAGCTGGGCGAGCTCGGCCTGCTCCCCCACCGGGTTGGTGGCCAGCTCGCGCCGCTCCTTGGCGACCTCGAGGTCCAGCTGCTCGTTCTGCGTGCTCACCGACGTGTACTCGCCCAGCGCCATCGAGATCGCCCCGGCGGCCAGCCCGGCCACCCCGGACAGGACGACGGCGTGGTCGCTGACGCCACCGCCACCGACCCCGGCGACGAGCGCGGTGTTGGTCACCAGCCCGTCCATCCCACCGAAGACGGCGGCGCGCAGCCACCCGCCGGAGACGTCGGCATGGGTGTGCTCGTGCAGCTCGGCCTCGGGCTGGGCGCTCACCCCTGGTCCGACTCGGCCCCGAGGGCCACGCCCTCCTCGATCCCGGGGACCGGCACCGCGATGCTGGGGACCCCCTCGACCTGATCGGCGGCGGCGAGCTGGCCGCAGGCGCCGTCGATGTCCGAGCCGCGGGTGTCGCGCACCGTCGTCGGCACGCCGGCGGCCCGCAGCCGGGCCACGAACTCCCGCTGCGCCGGCAAGGGGCTGGCGTCCCACTTGCTGCCCGGCGTCGGGTTGAGCGGGATGAGGTTGACGTGCGCGAGCCGCTTGGCCAGCAGCCGGCCGAGCAGGTCGGCCCGGAACGGCTGGTCGTTCACGTCCCGGATCAGCGCGTACTCGATGGAGTACCGGCGGCCGGTGCGGCGCGCGAAGTCGTCGGCGGCGCTGAGCACCTCCTCGACGTTGAAGCGCGTGTTGATCGGCACCAGGGTGTCGCGCAGCTCGTCGTCGGGGGCGTGCAGGCTCACCGCGAGGGTGACGTTGAGCCCCTCCTCGGTCAGCTTGCGGATCGCCGGGACGACGCCGACGGTCGACACGGTCACCGAACGCTGCGCCAGGCCCAGCCCGTGCGGCGCCGGGGTGAGCAGCGCGTCGAGGGTCTTGCGCACCCGGGCGTAGTTGGCCAGCGGCTCGCCCATGCCCATGAAGACGACGTTGGACAGCCGGCCGGGGCCACCGGGGATCTCACCGTTGGCCATGGCCGCGGCCGCGGCGACCGCCTGGCCGATGATCTCGGCCGCGGACAGGTTGCGGGTCAGACCGCTCTGACCGGTGGCGCAGAACGGGCAGGCCATGCCGCAGCCGGCCTGGCTGGAGATGCAGACGGTGGCGCGCTCGGGATAGCGCATGAGGACGCTCTCCACGAGGGCACCGTCGTGCAGCCGCCACAGGGTCTTGCGGGTGCGCCCGCCGTCGGCGGACTGGTGACGCACGGGGGTCAGCAGCCCCGGCAGCAGCGCCGCGGTGAGGTCGTCGCGGGCGGCCGCCGGCAGGTCGGTCATCAGCGCCGGGTCGGTGACGCCGGCGAAGTAGTGCCGGGCCAGCTGGTCGGCCCGGAAGGCCGGCTGACCGAGCTCGGTGACCGCCGCGCGTGCCTCCTCGCGGGTCAGGTCGGCGAGGTGCCGGGGCGGCTTGGTGCGGCGGGGGGCGTCGAAGACCAGGGGCAGGACAGTCATGGCGAGGTCCATGCTCCCACCACCTGGGCGTCCGGGGCGCCGGGCGGAGCGTGAGATGCCTCCCGGCGGACCGGGTCAGCCCTCGACGGCGGTCGGCGCCTCGGTCGACGGCGGAGTCGGGACGGCGGTGGGTGCCGGGTCCGTCGCGTCGCCAGGGGCGGGGGTCGGCGTGGCCACCGGGACCGGGGACGGCGTCGGCGTCGGCGGCGGCGGCGTGGTCGGGTCCGACGGCGGTGCGGGGTCCGTCGGGAGCGGGGTCACCGGACCGGGCGTCTCGGTCACCGGGGGTCCGTCTGCGGGGCCGCAGGGGGCAGCGGGAGCCCCGCCCGCGGGGTCGCAGCCGTCGGCGTCGCCCGCCCCGTCGTCGGGGTCAGGGGCGGGACCGAGGTCGGGGTCGCCGACGGGCGGCGGGGTCGTGCCCGACGCCGGGGTGGTGGCCGGGCGTCCGCCGCCCCGCCCGGACACGAAGCCACCCACGCTCTCCCCGGGAGCCGGTGCGGGGGTGGGCAGCACAGCGGGCGGACCCGCGGCCTCGGGCTCGGCCGGGACGGCGGGTGCAGCCGGGACGTCGGGCTGGGCGACGACCGGCGCGCCGACCGCGACCGGCGCGGCCGTCACCGGGGAGGGGGGCGCGGGCCGGGCCGCGCTCGTCGTCGGTGCGGCGGGCCCTGCGGGCACCGGGACCGGGGGGACGGACGGAGCCGGCACCGGGGTGGTGACCGGCACGGTCGGCAGGGCGCCCGGCGCGCGCATCGGCGGGGCCACCGTCGAGGCGGCGGGGCTGCGCTGCGCGGCGGCCTCGGCGGGCCGCTCGCTGACGGACCGTCCCGGGACGACGAACCCGGCGATGACGGCGGCCGCCGCGAGCACGGCCAGCGGCAGCAGGACCCGCGCCCGGCGGGTGCCTCGCTCGTCGGCCGCGGCAGGCGCGGGCCCGGCGCCGGCGAGGTCGCGAGCGCCGTCGGTCGGCTCCGGAGCGGACCAGGCCGCCCCTTGCTCGGCCGCGAACTGCTCGGCGAGCGACTGCTCGGCCGCGAGCCGCTCCGGAAGCGCCTGCTCGACCGGGAACTGCCCACGCGGCGACTCATCGACCAGGAGTTGATCGGGTGGCGACTCGTCGAGGCCGACCTGCTCGGCGGCCGCCGGGGCGATGACGAGCGGCTCGGGCCGGGTCGGCTCGGTGGCACTCGGCTCCGGGCGGTCGTCGGCCCAGGCCGGCTCGACCGGCACGGCACCGGCCGCGGACCGTCGTGTGGCGGCGACGTCGTCCCACGCCGGCGGCGCCCCGGTCGGCAACGGCCAGCCGGGCTCGGAGCTCGGGGCGCGGGACGCCGGCTCGGCCGGCGGGTGGGTCGCGGTGGGCACCGGCCGCAGCGCGGACGGGACGGCGACGGGCGGGGTCATGTAGGGCGGGGTGACGGCCGGCGGGGCCTCGGCCTCGCTGTCCAGCTCGGCGATGAGGGCTGCGATCGCAGCGGCCTCGATCTCCCACGCCGAGAGCCGAGGCGCCTCCGTCAGGCCCGCATCCCCCGGCAGGTCGGCGACCGCCGGGCCGTCGGCGGCATCGGTCGGCGCAGGGCTCCCGGGTGCTGCGGCCCAGGTGGGCAGCCACGCCTCGTCCCACGGCTCACCCGCTGCCCGGGCCGGCGTCACCTCGTCGTCGGTCGAGCCGGACGCGCTGTCCGGGTGCCGGTGCGTCCGGGCGGCGTCGGCGGGGAGGTGCTCGTCCGGGGCCGGGCCGTCGTGCTGCGTTCCCGACACGACGGCCACTCCTCCCCGGCCCGCCGTCCTCCCGGCCACCCGTGCGGCCGGGCCCAGGAGACGGACCCGCTCGGCCATCGTGCCGCAGGTGGCGGCCTCCGGCGGGTAGGCGCGGCGTCACTGGTCCATCACACTCCGCTGAGGCCCGCCGGTGATCAGTGGTCGAACGGGCCGGCGTGCTGGCGGATCCAACCGTGCATCGCGATCCCCGCGGCCACCCCGGCGTTGAGCGAGCGGGTCGACCCGAACTGGGCGATGGACACCGTCAGCGCCGCACCGGCGCGGGCCTCCGGCGTGAGCCCGGGCCCCTCCTGGCCGAACAGCAGCAGCGACCGCCGCGGCAGGTCGGCGGTCTCCAGCGGCACCGAGCCCGGGCCGGTGTCGACGGCGACCACCACCAGCTCCTGAGCGGCTGCGAAGTCCAGCAGGCCGGTGACGTCGGGGTGGTGCCGCAGGTGCTGGTACCGGTCGGTGACCATCGCGCCGCGGCGGTTCCACCGGCGGCGGCCGACGACGTGCACCTCGGCGGCCAGGAACGCGTTGGCGGTGCGCACGACCGTCCCGATGTTCAGGTCGTGCGCGAAGTTCTCGATCGCGACGTGGAAGGGGTGCCGCCGGGTGTCCAGGTCGGCGACGATCGCCTCGAGGGTCCAGTAGCGGTAGCGGTCGGCCACGTTGCGCCGGTCGCCGTCGGCGAGCAGCTGCCGGTCGTAGCGCGCGTCGGCAGGCCACGGCCCGGGCCACGGGCCCACCCCCACGGACCCTCCCCACTCGGTGGGTCCGGCTGCCTCGTCGTCCGGCGCGGGCGGGCTCGTCATCGCCGGGCATGGTGTCACGGCCCGGCGGGCAGGTCCCCCGGGTGACCGCCCCGATCGCAGGACCGCTGCTGCACCTGACCACCCCCGCCGCCTGGCGGGCGGCGCTGGCGACCGGCGCGCTCACCCCGCCGTCGCTGGCCGAGGTGGGCTTCGTGCACCTGTCCTCCCCCGCGCAGGTGCACCTGCCGGCCGAGCGGCTCTTCCCCGGACGCCGCGACGTCGTCCTGCTGGTCGTGGACCCGGAGCGGCTGGCCGACCCGGTGCGGTGGGAACCGGGGGTGCCCGGCGACCCGGCGAGCATGCGCTTCCCGCACCTGTTCGGACCGCTGCCCACCTCCGCGGTGGTCGCCGTCCTCCCGTGGCGGCCGGGAGCGGCGCCGGTGCCGCCGGGCCCGGCCGACGCCCTCGGCCGGGCCCGGGCCATGGACGTCTCGCTGCGCACCCGGCGGGCGGCCCGCGTGGTCGACCTGCCCGGCTGCTGGGCCGTCGCGGACCCGGCGTTCCCGCACTCCCGCGACGACAACCGGCTGCTGGTCACCGGTCCCCTGTCCGCCGCCGAGGTCGAGGCGCGCGCCACCGAGCTGGCCGCTGCCCTCGGCTGGCCCGTCCCGGCGGTGACCCTGCTGCACCCGGACGCCGGGCCGGTGGCCGCCGAGCTGTCCCAGCGGGGCTGGGTCGTGGCCGCGACCGTGCTGATGGCCCACCGGGGACCCTTCCCCGCTGCGCCCGGTGGGCGGGCGGAGGTCGTGCCGCAGTCCGACGTGCACCCGCTGTGGGAGCGCTCCTGGCGCGCCGAGCTGGGGCCGGGCACCCCCGACCTCGACGAGGTCGTGCGGCAGCTGGTGGCCCGCGAGCACCGCAACGACGGCGTCGTCCGGGTGGTCGACGTCGCGGTCCGCGAGCACGGCGAGGTGGTCGCCGCCGCGCAGCTGCGCGTGGACGGCGCGACCGCGTCGCTGGAGTCGGTGGTCACCGACCCGGCGGTGCGGCGGCGCGGGCACGGCGACGCCGTCCTCGACCTGGCGCTGGCCACCGCGGGACGGGCCGGCTGCGACCTGGTCGTCCTGGACGCCGCGACGGACGACTGGCCGCAGCACTGGTACGCCCGCCGCGGCTTCACCGACGCGGGCCGCACCTGGGACGCCGTCCGCCGCTGAGGCCCGTCCGGCCCCCTCTCCGGGGCCCGTCGCGAGCGGGCGAGCGGTGAAGATCCTCCGTCAGACCGGGACGACGGCGGAGAGCACCAACCAGGCGACCGCTGCCGAGGGCAGCAGGGAGTCCATCCGGTCCATCAGGCCACCGTGGCCGGGCAGCAGGTCGCCCATGTCCTTGATGCCCAGGTCGCGCTTGATCAGCGACTCCCCCAGGTCACCGAGGGTGGCGGTGAGCGCGATGGCCACGCCGAACAGCACGCCGCCCCACCAGGGGCCGTGGAAGGTGAGGGTCATCAGCAGCACCCCGATGGCCACGCAGGCGGTGACCGACCCGGCCAGCCCCTCCCAGGACTTCTTGGGGCTGACCGTGGGCGCCATCGCGTGCTTGCCGAACAGCACGCCGGCCGCGAACCCGCCGACGTCGCTGCACACCACCGTGGCGATGAAGGCCAGCACCCGGGCGACACCGTCGTCGGGGACCAGCAGCAGCACCGCGAAGCCGGCGAGCAGCGGCACGTAGAGGGCGACGAAGACCCCGGCGGAGGCATCGCGCAGGTACCCCAGCGGGCCGTCGCCCAGCCGCCACAGCAGGACGGCGAAGACGGTGAGCAGGAAGGCGACGACCAGACCGGAGGGGCCGCGGGTCCAGGCCAGGGCGACCATGGCGAGCGCGCCGACGAGCACCGGTGCCCGCGGCGGCTGGTGCCCGCCCTTCCGCAGCGCGCCGGTCAGCTCCACGATGCTGATGCCCACGGCGACGGTGAGCACCAGCAGGAAGGCCGGACGCCAGAACAGCAGCGAGGCGAGCACCGCCACACCGAGGCCGGCGCCGACCCCGATGGCCGCGGCCATGTCCCGCCCGGCCCGGCCGGTCACCCGCGGTGCGCCGCTGGGGGTGTCCGCAGGCGCCTCGCCGGTCACCTCGTTGCCCAGGGCGTCCGGGACGGCGGTGAGCGGCGGGGCGCCGTCCGGGTCGTCATCGGGCACCTCGCTCGCCGCGCCGGCCCCGGCGTCGTCGGGGTCCTCGGCGTCCCAGCGCAGCCCGATCGTGCCCGGGCCCTCCACCGGGTCCGGCCGGACGGCCGGACGGGGCGGCAGCGGGGGCAGCGGTGGCTGACCCGCCCGGACCGCGGGCCCGCCGCCCTCCCCCGGCCGCGGGAGCGGCCCGATGCCGGTGGTCGCCGGACCGTCGGCCACACCGGCCCGGCCACGGGCAGGCTCCCGCTCCGGGCCGGGGGGCTCGGGGCGGTGCGGCTGGGAGGTCATGCGCAGGGTCCGGGTCCGGAGGGTCAGACGTCGAGCAGCTCGGTCTCCTTGTTCTTCATCGCCTCGTCGATGCTGGCGACGTGGGCGGCGGTGAGGTCGTCGAGCTCCTTCTCCGCGCGGCGCACCTCGTCCTCGCCGGCCTCGCCGTCCTTGGCGATGCGGTCGAGCTCCTCCTTGGCCCGGCGCCGCACGTTGCGGATCGCGACCTTGGCGTCCTCGCCCTTGGACCGGGCCTGCTTGACCAGATCCCGGCGGCGCTCCTCGGTCAGCTGCGGGAAGTTGACCCGGATCAGCTGGCCGTCGTTGGTCGGGTTGACGCCCAGGTCGGAGTTGCGGATCGACTTCTCGATCGCGTTGAGCTGGGAGGCGTCGTAGGGCTTGATGACCGCCATCCGCGCCTCGGGCACGGTGATCGAGGCCATCTGGGGCACCGGGGTCATGGCGCCGTAGTACTCGACGACGATCTTGTTGAACATCGACGGGGCGGCGCGGCCGGTGCGGACGGAGCCGAGGTCCTCGCGGGCGACCGACAGGGCCTTGTCCATCCGCTCCTCGGCATCGAGCAGGGTGTCGTCGATCACGGGGTTCTCTCCTCCTGCGGCTTCCGCCGCCGTGCTGGCCGTGGGATGTGCGGTGTCCGAGCGGGACGGCGCCCGGCGTCTGCCGTCCCGCTCACGTGCGACCGGTCAGGACTGGTCGCTGATCAGCGTGCCGATCCTCTCACCCGCGGACGCGCGCGCGATGTTGCCGTCCTCGAGCAGGTTGAACACCACGATCGGCATGCTGTTGTCCATGGACAGGCTGATGGCGGTGGCGTCGGCCACCTTGAGCTGCTTGGCCAGGACCGTGGCGTAGTCGAGGTCGGTGTACATCGTCGCCGCGGGGTTGGTGCGCGGGTCGTCGTCGTAGACGCCGTCGACGCCGTTCTTGGCCATCAGCAGGACCTGGCAGCCGATCTCCAGGGCGCGCTGGGCGGCGACGGTGTCGGTGGAGAAGTAGGGCATGCCGGCGCCGGCACCGAAGATGACCAGCCGGCCCTTCTCCATGTGCCGCACGGCCTTGCGCGGGATGTAGGGCTCGGCGACCTGGCCCATGGTGATGGCGGTCTGCACCCGGGTCTCCAGACCCACCTGCTCGCAGAAGCCCTGCAGGGCGAGGGCGTTCATGACCGTGCCGAGCATGCCCATGTAGTCGGCGTGCCGGCGGTCGATGCCGGTGTTCTGCAGCTCCGCGCCGCGGAAGAAGTTGCCCCCACCGACGACGACGGCGACCTGGGTGCCCCCGTGCACCACCTCGGCGAGCTGCTCGGCGATGTTGCGCACGATGCCGCCGTCCACGCCGACGCTGCCGCCGCCGAAGGCCTCACCGGAGAGCTTGAGGAGCACGCGCCGGTAGCCGCGCCCGTCGGTGGGGGCGGAGGAGGCGGGCGCGAAGAGCAGCCCTTCGGGGTTGCCGGCAGGTCGCGAGTCGGTCACGTGGGTCCTTGTCCTTCGGGGAGTGGTGTGGATCGATCCTGCCGCATGACGGCTCCGGGGCGCCCGGCGTCGTCACCCGGACAGGCCACCGGCCCCGCCCCGAGGAGGGACGGGGCCGGTGTCGGCCCCTTCGCAGGGTCCCGCGCCGCGCGGAGCGTGGCGTGGGGGGGCGAAGGGGTCCCTGCATCAGGCCTGGCCGACCTCGAACCGGGCGAACCGGTCGACGGTCAGGCCGGCGTCGGCGATGACCTGCTGCACGGTGCGCTTCGGCTCGGTGATGGAGGGCTGCTCGAGGAGGACGAAGTCCTTGTAGTAGGCGTTGACCCGGCCCTCGACGATCTTGCTGATCGCCTGCTCGGGCTTGCCCTCCTCCTTCGCCGTCTGCTCGGCGACCCGGCGCTCGGTCTCCACCGCGTCGGCGGGGACCTCCTCGCGGCTGAGGTAGCGCGGACGGGCGGCGGCGATGTGCATCGCCAGCGACCGGGCGGCGTCCTCGGAGCCACCGGAGTACTGCACCGCGACACCGATGGCCGGGGGCAGGTCCGTGGCGCGCTTGTGCAGGTAGACGGCGGTCGTGCCGTCGAACAGGGCGACCTTGGACAGCACCAGCTTCTCGCCGATGCGGGCCGACTCGCCCTCGATCAGCTTCTCGACGGTCTGGCCGTCGACCTCGGTGGCCAGCAGAGCCGCCGCGTCGGCCGGCCGGGTGTCCAGCGCGATGCCCAGCAGCCGCTCGGCCAGGGCGACGAAGTCGGCGTTCTTGGCGACGAAGTCGGTCTCGCAGTCGAGCTCGAGCAGCGCGCCGTCGCGGCTGACGACGATGCCGTTGGTGGTGGAGCGCTCCAGGCGCTTGCCCACGTCCTTGGCGCCCTTGATGCGGAGCAGCTCGATGGCCTTGTCGTACTCGCCATCGGCCTCGGTGAGGGCCTTCTTGGCGTCCATCATGCCGGCGCCGGTGGCGTCACGGAGACGCTTCACGTCGGCTGCGGTGAAGGCAGGCATGTCACTTCCTCTGTTCGTGGTGGAGTGCGGGGCTCGGCGCCCCTGGCGGTGCGGGGGGTCGGCGGTGCAGGACCCGGAGGTGCGACGCGCGCCCGGCCGGACCGGGCATGCAGCGGCGCCGCCCCTCACCGCCGGAGCGGGAGGGGCGGCGCCGATGGGTCAGCCGTTCTGGGCGCCCTGGGTGCCGGTCTCCTGGCTGCCGGTGGCCGGCACGCCGGCGACCGGGGCGACCTCGGTGGCCGTGACCGCCGGCGGCTCGGCCGGGGTCTCGGGCAGCGGGGTGGCGGTGGCGTCGGCGGCCGGGGCCGCAGCGGCGTCGCCGCCGGTGAGCAGCTCGCGCTCCCAGTCGGCCAGCGGCTCGGCGGCGGCCGGGGCGGCGCCGTCCTCGGTGCGGCCGGCGTTGGCCTGCGCGGCCGAGCGGGCCTGCAGGCCCTCGGCGACCGCGTCGGCGATGACGCGGGTCAGCAGCGCGGTGCTGCGGATGGCGTCGTCGTTGCCCGGGATCTTGTAGTCGACCTCGTCGGGGTCGCAGTTGGTGTCGAGGATCGCGACGACCGGGATGTTGAGCTTGCGAGCCTCGCCGACGGCGATGTGCTCCTTCTTGGTGTCCACGATCCAGACGGCGCTGGGCACCTTCTTCATGTCGCGGATGCCGCCGAGGGAGCGCTCGAGCTTGGCCTTCTCGCGGGAGAGGACCAACTGCTCCTTCTTGGAGAGGCTGACCAGCGCGCCGGTCTGCTCGAGGTCCTCGAGCTCCTTGAGGCGCTCCAGGCGCTTGAAGACGGTCTGGAAGTTGGTCAGCATGCCGCCCAGCCAGCGCTGGTTCACGTAGGGCATGCCGACGCGGGTCGCCTGCTCGGCGATGACCTCCTGCGCCTGGCGCTTGGTCCCGATGAACATGATCGAACCGCCGTGGGCGACGGTCTGCTTCACGAACTCGTAGGCCTGGTCGATGTAACCCAGCGTCTGCTGGATGTCGATGATGTAGATGCCGTTGCGCTCGGTGAAGATGAAGCGCTTCATCTTCGGGTTCCAGCGACGGGTCTGGTGCCCGAAGTGGACCCCGCTGTCGAGCAGGTTCTTCATGCTGACGACTGCCACGTGGCGCCGCCTTCCTTCTCGTGCGCGGCCGACCGGGGCCGGTCCGCGCTGCTCGGTTGTCGCGGGCACCGTGTGGTGCGCCGCCCTGGTGCCCGCACCGCGCCACCGAACCCGTTCCGGGGAACGGGACCGAGGTGGCGACCGGCCCGCTGCAGCAGCGGGAGGCGGACACGCGAAGTCGATCCGCCGGAGGCGGACCGCACCGGCGATCATACGCGGTGTCAAGCAGCCCTTCGACCAGGTCGTCCCCAGCCGGCCCGCTCGTCCACAGCCCCGCTCCGGCACGGTCCCCAGCACGGCGTCCGCGGGGAGGCTGGGCGGCGTGCCCGTCCCCCGCCTGCTGGTGGTGCTCGCCGTGCTGGCGCTGGCCCTGTCCGGGGCACCTGCCGCCTCCGCCGCTCCCGTCGTCGCGCCGTGGGCGTGGCCGCTGCCGGGCGTGCCCGGGGTGACCCGGCCGTTCGCGCCCCCGCCGACCCCGTACGCGGCCGGGCACCGCGGGGTCGACCTCGCGGGCGCCCCCGGCGCGCCCGTGCTCGCCGCCGGGGCGGGCACGGTCGCCTTCGCCGGGCTGGTCGCCGGCCGGCCGGTGGTGAGCGTCGAGCACCCCGGTGGTCTGCGGACGACCTACGAGCCGGTCAGCCCCGCCGTCGCCGCCGGCCAGGCCGTCGGGCCCGGGACGCCGCTGGGCGAGCTGGTCACCGGGCACGCCGGCTGCCCGGCCGCGGCCTGTCTGCACTGGGGGCTGCGCCGCGGCGGGACCTACCTGGACCCGCTGTCCCTGCTCCGCCCGCCCCGGGTCCGGCTGCTGCCGTGGGACTGAGCCGCCGGGACCGTCGAGACCGGCCGCGCGCCCGGATACGGTCCAGGGGTGCGATTCCGACGCAAGCCCAAGCCGGCCCCTGCGACCCCTGCCCCCGCGGGCACCCCCGGGACGGACGCGGCGCAGGACCAGACGGCCGAGCAGGTGCGGCGCGACCTGCAGCGGGTCATCGACCGCTTCGGCTGGGCGGTGCTGCACGGCGGGGGCAACCCCGGCGACCCGAGGTACTCCACGACCGTCGGGCTGACCGCCCTGGGCCACCCCGAGGTCATCGTCCTCGGCCTGCCGTTCGAGGCCGGTGAGAAGTACCTGAACCTGGTCGGCGAGGCCGTGCGGGGCGGCGCCCGCTTCAGCCCCGGTGTCGCGACGACGGCGCTGACCGACGCCAGCTCCCCCGTGGTCTTCCTGGCGGTGGACGGCGACCCGCGGACGTCGGTCGCCGAGCAGTTCCACGGCTCGATCGAGGTCCTGCAGCTGGTCTGGCCCGACTCCACCGGGAAGCTGCCCTGGGAGGAGGGCCACCGCAACCCGCCGCACGCCCAGCCACTGCTCGGCCCGCCGCCGGTCGGCTGACCCGGCGGCGGCCGGCCGCCGCGGTCAGGCGATGTCGGCGAGCTTGGTGCGCAGGTGCAGGACGGCCTTGGTGTGCAGCTGGCAGATCCGACTCTCGGTCACCCCGAGGACGCGGCCGATGTCGGCCAGGGTCAGGCCCTCGAAGTAGTAGAGGCTGACGACGACCTTCTCGCGTTCGGGCAGCTGCTCGACGGCGCGGGCCAGCAGCTGGCGGGCCTCGCCGTGCTCGGCCATCGCCTGCGGGTCCAGCGCACTGGTGTCCTTGAGCGTGTCGACCAGGCGCGGGGCCGAGCCGTCGTCGTCCACGAGGAGCTCGTCGAGGGCGACGACGTTGACCAGGGAGAGCTGGCCGAGGAACTTGCGGACGTCCTCGACGTCCATCTCCATCTCCTCGGCGATCTCCTCCTCGGTGGGGTTCCGCTGGAACTTCGCCTCGAGCGCGGCGACCGTGCGCTCGAACTGACGCGCCTTCATCCGCACCGAACGCGGGATCCAGTCGGTCGAGCGCAGTTCGTCGATGATCGCGCCGCGGATGCGGGCCATCGCGTAGCTCTCGAACTTGATCTCCCGGGACGGCTCGAACCGGGTGATGGCGTCGATGAGCCCGAAGGTGCCGTAGGAGACCAGGTCGGCCTGCTCGACGTGCGCGGGCAGACCGCTGCCGACCCGGCCGGCGACGTACTTCACCAGCGGGGCGTAGTGCAGGATCAGCCGGTCGCGCAGCCCGGTCTCCCGGTCGACGACGTAGCGCGCCCACAGCTCGGCGATGCCGGCGTCGGGGTCCTCGCTCCGCTCGACCTGCTGCGCCGTTGCCTCAGACACCCGCACTCCCCCGCTCGACCGTTGCTGCCGTGTTCACCGCTGCGCTCCTCACGCTCGGGGGTGGGCACGGGCGTGGACCGCCCGGAGCCGCTCGACCGTCACGTGCGTGTAGACCTGCGTGGTCGCGAGGCTAGCGTGACCCAACAGCTCCTGGACGCTGCGGAGGTCAGCACCGCCCTCCAGGACGTGCGTGGCCGCCGAGTGGCGCAGCCCGTGGGGCCCGACGTCCGGGGCGCCCGGGGTCGATGCGATCGCAGCGTGCACGAGCCGGCGGGCCTCCCGCGGGTCCAGCCGCCCGCCGCGGACGCCGAGCAGCAGCGCCGGCCCGCTGGCCGCGGTGGCCAGCACCGGGCGTCCTCGGGTCAGCCACGCCTCGAGGGCCTCGGCCGCCGGGACGCCGAAGGGGACGCTGCGCTCCTTGCGGCCCTTGCCCAGCACCCGCAGCAGCTGCCGTCCGCGGTCGACGTCGTCGACGTCCAGGCCGACGAGCTCACCGACCCGGATGCCGCTGGCGTAGAGCAGCTCGACGACCAGCACGTTGCGCAGCCGCAGCGCCGTGTCCGCCGGGCTCTCGTCCTCGGCCGGGGGATGCGCCGCGGAGTCCAGCACCGCGCGCGCCTGGTCGGCGGCGAGCACCCCGGGCAGCGTGCGGTGGGCCTTGGGGCTGGACAGCCGCAGGCCGACGTCCTCGGCGGTCTGCCCGCTGCGCCGCAGGTGGGCGGTGAACGAGCGGGCCGAGGCGGCGCGGCGCGCGGTCGTCGACCGGCTGTCGCCGCGGGTGCGGCCCAGGGCGAGCCAGCTGCGCAGCGCCGCCAGGTCGAGGTCGGCGACGGTCGCCCCGCCGCGCCGGACCAGGTGGTCCAGCAGCGACACGACGTCACCGACGTAACCGCGCACGGTGTGCTCGGACAGGTCCCGCTGCAGGCTGAGGTGCTCCTGCCAGCCCTCGAGCGACTCGACCAGCGCGGGGGGCAGCGCCGCACGCAGCGCAGCTGTCCCGGTGGTGGCCATGGTGGGAGCGTCCGTCGGCGGGGACGGCCGGTCAACCTGCCGCGCCGGGCGACGGACGCGGTGCCGCGCCCGGAGGGGTGGCGGTGGGGCCGCCCGGTGCGCTGCACTGACCGCACCGCCGGTCGTCAGCCGGCCCGTGCCGAGGAGACGTCATGCCCGTGGAGCTGGTCAACCCCGCCGGACTGCCGGTGCCCGAGTTCTACGCCCAGCTGGCCGTCGCCACCGGCAGCCGGACGGTCTACCTGTCCGGGCAGGTCGCCCGGGACGCCGACGGGCAGCCGGTCGGCGCCGGCGACCTGGCCGCCCAGGTCGAGCAGGCACTGCTCAACGTCGCCACCGGCCTGGCCGCCGTGGGCGGGAGCTTCGACGACGTCGCGAAGCTGACGCTCTACGTCGTGGACTGGACGCCGGACAAGCTGGCCGCCCTCGGCGAGGGCGTCGGCCGGGCCGCGGCCCGGCTCGGTGTCGACCCGACCAAGGCGGTGACCCTGATCAGCGTGGCCGGTCTCGGTGAGCCGGACCTGCTGGTGGAGGTGGACGCGACCGCCGTGCTCGCCTGAGACCGCGGGCGTCACCGCCGCGGGGGCGGGGCGACCCGCCAGCCGGTGCCGGTCCACTCGACCAGGCCGTGGAGCTCCAGCGCCGGCAGCACCCGCAGGACGTCGAGCACCTCGCAGCCGGCCACCGTCGCCAGCCGCTCCGGCGAGACGCCCACCCGCACCGGGCAGGCGTCCAGCACGCGGCGGGCGACGTCGGACAACGTGTCCCGCGCCGATCCCGGCCGCTCCGCCGGTGGCACGAGGTCCTCCCCCAGCCGGCCCACGGTCTCCACGACCTCGGCGGCCGAGGTGACCAGCGTGGCGCCGCGCTCGCGGTCGCGCAGCAGCTCGTGGCACCCCACGCTCATCGCGCTGGTCACCGGGCCCGGCACGGCCATCACCGACCTGCCCAGGTCGCGCGCCCGGTGGGCGGTGGCCTGCGCTCCGGAGCGGGCGGCCGCCTCGACCACGACCGTGCCCCGGGTGAGGGCGGCGATCAGCCGGTTGCGCACCAGGAAGCGATGGCGCAGTGGGGCGCAGCCCGGTGGCCATTCGCTGACGAGTGCCCCGTGGTCGAGCACGCGGGCGAACAGCGCCGAGTGCCCGCTCGGGTAGGCCCGCTCGACCCCGCAGGCGAGGACGACGACGGTCGGCGCCTCCACGGCCAGCGATCCACGGTGGGCGGCGGCGTCGATGCCGAACGCCCCACCCGAGACCGTGGTCCACCCGCGCTCACCCAGCCCGGAGGCGAGCTCGGCGGCCACGTGCTCGCCGTAGGCGGTCGACGCCCGGGAACCGACCAGCGCGACCGAGCGGTCGACCAGCTCGTCGAGCGCTCGGTCGCCCCGCACCCACAGCGCCAGCGGCGGCACCAGGGACGTCGTCCGGTCGCGGTGGCGGTGGCGGTCGCCCTCCTCGGCCTGCTGCTGGAGCGCCCCCAACGTCAGGCAGTGCAGCGCCGCGGCCGGCCACTCGGCGTCCTCGGGGACGACCAGGCGTCCGCCGCTGCGCTGCACGCGGGCGAGGTCGTCGAGGCCCTGGTCCTCCTGCGCCCGGGTGCCGACCAGCGCCTGCACCGCCTGCGGGGCGCGACCCGCGCGCAGGGCCGCCGCGGCCGCGACCGGCCCGGCCTCGGTGACGAAGCGCCACATGGCGACCGAGCCGGGCTCGACCGCGCGCGACAGCCAGGCCCGCGCCAGGCGGACCTCGGCGGGCACCCCGCCCTGGTCGACCGTCACGCCGCCACCCGCTGCAGCCGCATGCCGAGGGCCTCGGCGACCTGGTCGGGACCAGGGGCGACCAGGCCGGCCAGGTCGGCGAGGGTCCAGGACACCCGCAGCACGCGGTCGAGACCGCGCACCGACAGCGAGCCGCGCTCCAGCGCCCGCTCGGCCAGCGCCAGCGAGCCGCGGGAGGGCTTCCAGCGCTCGCGGAGCAGCCGGCCCGGCACCTGGCTGTTGAGCGACAGCCCGGTGCCGGCCATCCGCTCGGCGGCGACCGCCCGCGCCCGGCGCACCCGCTCGGCCACCGCTGCGGTCGCCTCGGGGGTGCCCAGGCCGTCGAGCCAGGCCGCCCGGGTCACCGGGGGCAGGGTGACCCGCAGGTCGATGCGGTCCAGCAGCGGGCCGGACAGCCGGGACTGGTAGCGCCGCCGCTCCAGCGGGCTGCACGTGCACGCGGTGTCGCCGGCCGCACTGGCGCACGGGCACGGGTTGGCCGCCAGCACCAGCTGGGTCCGGCAGGGGAAGGTGGCCGAGCCACCGGCCCGGTGGATGCTGACCTGCCCGCGCTCCAGCGGCTGCCGCATCGTGTCCAGGACCGTGCGCGCGAACTCCGGGGCCTCGTCCAGGAAGAGCACGCCCAGGTGGGCCCGGGACAGGGCGCCGGGGCGGATCTGCCCGGAACCACCGCCGACCAGCGAGGCCATGGTCGCCGAGTGGTGCGGGGCCTCGAAGGGCGGCCTGGTCACCAGCGGCGCCCCCGGCGGCAGCGTGCCGGCGATCGACGCGATGGCGGTGACCTCCAGCGCCGCCCGCTCGTCCAGCGGCGGCAGCAGCCCGGGCAGCCGCTCGGCCAGCATGGTCTTGCCCGCCCCCGGCGGCCCGGCCAGGAACAGGTGGTGCCCACCCGCGGCCGCCACCTCCACCGCACGCCGTCCGGCCGTCTGCCCGACGACGTCGGCGAGGTCGGGTCCCGGCGGTGGCGGCGCCACGGCCGACCGCTCGTGCGGCGGCAGCTCGGCGCGGCCGGCGAGGTGCGCCACGACCTCGCCGAGGCTGCCGGCGGCCAGCACGTCGATGCCGGCGACCAGCCCGGCCTCGTCGGCGTTGTCCCGCGGGACCACCACCTGGCGGTGCCCGGCGGCCGCGGCGGCCAGGACGGCCGGCAGCACACCCCGGACGGCGCGCAGCGACCCGTCCAGGCCCAGTTCGCCGAGGAGCACCAGGTCCCCGACCCGCCCCGCGGGCAGCACCTTCGCGGCGGCGAGCACCGCGACGGCCAGCGCCAGGTCGAAGCCGCTGCCCTGCTTGGGCATCGCCGCCGGGGACAGCCCGATGGTCACCCGGCGCAACGGGAACTCGTGGCCGCTGTTGACCACCGCCGCGCGCACCCGGTCGACCGACTGGCGCACCACGGCGTCGGGCAGCCCCACCAGGACCACCGTCGGCACCCCGGCCGCCAGGTCGACCTCCACCTCGACCAGGGCGCCCTGCACGCCGACCAGCCCGACCGACCACGTCCGTGCCAGGCTCATCAGAACGCGTTCCGCAGGTGCGTGACCTGCGGCCGGCCGGTGGCGGGGACGACGATCCCCACCACGTCGAAGCGCAGGTCGGGCGCGTGGTGGTCGTGGGCGGCCAGCCAGGCGCTGGCCAGCGCCCGCAGCCGGCGGCGCTTGACCGGGGTGACCGCCTCGGCCGGGGAGCCGAAGCCGCTGCCCGTCCTGGTCTTGACCTCGCAGAAGACGAGCGCGTCGCCGTCGCGGGCGACCAGGTCGAGCTCACCGTCGCGGCAGCGCCAGTTGCGGTCGAGCACCGTCAGCCCGGCGTCGGTGAGGGCGCGCACGGCCACCCGCTCGCCGTACGCGCCGAGCGCGGCGCGGGAGCCGGGCCGCGGGGATCTGTCTGGAGTGGGCACCCCTGGACCGTGGCCGGTGGGCGTCCCGCGCCGCCAGGGCCTCCAGCGAGCTGTGGACAGCGGCCCTCGGTGTGGACAGCGGCGCGCGACCGCCGGTCAGCGGGAGGCAGCCTGACCCGGTGGAGCAGGGGTCAGGGCAGGCGCGGGTTGTCGGGCAGCTCGAGGTCGGGCTTGTCCAGCTCCTCGACGTTGACGTCCTTGAACGTCACGACCCGCACGTTCTTCACGAACCGGGCGGGGCGGTACATGTCCCACACCCAGGCGTCGGAGAGCGTGAGCTCGAAGAACACCTCTCCGCCGGCGTCGCGGACCTGGAGGTCGACGCTGTTGGCCAGGTAGAAGCGCCGCTCGGTCTCCACCACGTAGGAGAACTGGCGGACGATGTCCTTGTACTCGCGATAGAGCTGCAGCTCCATCTCGGTCTCGTACTTCTCGAGGTCCTCGGTGCTCATCGCGCGTGCTCCATCGGTGCCGGGGACGTCAGTGCCGCAGCCGGGGACCCGGGCGGCACCGCTCCATCATCGTGCATGGCGGCCGGCGCCGACACCGACCCCGTGCGCGCGGCGTGCGCGTCCCGGGCCCGGGCCACGTTCACGAAGCGCATCCGGTGTTCCACGCAGGGGCCGTGGCGGTCGAGGGCGGCGCTGTGCACGTCGGTGATGTAGCCCTTGTGCTCGGCGAAGCCGTACTCGGGGAACCGCCCGTCGAGCTCGACCATGACCCGGTCCCGGGTGACCTTGGCCAGCACCGAGGCCGCGGCGACGCAGGCCGCCACCCGGTCGCCCTTCCAGACCGCCAGCGAGGGCTGGGACAGGCCGCTGACGGGGAACCCGTCGCTGAGCACGTAGTCGGGCCCCGGCTGCAGGGCGCGCACGGCCCGGCGCAGCGCCTCGATGTTGGTCACGTGCATCCCGCGGGCGTCGAGCTCCCCGACGGGGACCGACACCACCGACCAGGCCAGCGCCCGGTCGACCACCTCGGCGTAGACCTCCTCGCGCGTGGCGGGGTTGAGCAGCTTGGAGTCCGCCAGCCCGGGCACCTTCCCCCGCCGACCGGCGGGGAGCACGCAGGCGGCGGCGACCAGCGGTCCGGCGCAGGCGCCACGGCCGGCCTCGTCGGTCCCGGCGATGGCCTCGAACCCGCGGCGACGCAGCCGGCGTTCCATCGCCCAGAGGTCGTCGCGGGCGTCGTCCGCCGCCGTCCGGCGCGGGCGTGGTCCGGCGGGGAGAGGTCGAGCGGCCATCGCCTGCCGACAGTACGTCGGCCCTCCGGGTCCGTCGGTGTCCGGTCGGACACCCCGTCACCGGAGGCACCGCGGGCCGGTCCCCGGGGGAACGGGGACCGGCCCGTGGCCTCCGGCCGGACCCGGCGTCGGCCGGGCCGGCCGGTGGCGGGGACGAGACCGTCCCCGCCGGCTCGGGGCCCGGACGCCGCACCGGCGGCCGGGCACGGTGCGGCGGGTCAGCCGCCCGTGGAGTCCAGGGAGTGGGCTCCGCAGGTGCAGCCGGGGATCCGCGCGGACAGCACCAGGGAGACCGCGTGCGCCCGGTCGCGGGCACCGAGCTTGCGCAGGATGGCCTTGACGTGGGACTTCACGGTGTCCTCGGAGATGAAGAGGTTCTTGCCGATCACCCGGTTGGTCTGCCCCTGCACCAGCTCGTCGAGGACGTCGGCCTCCCGGCGGGTGAGCGGGGCCTCGAGGGTGAGCTCGCGGGCCTGCGGCTCGGCCTCGGCCTCCCCGCGGCGGACCTGCGGGTCGACGACGGTGCGCCCGGCGCGGGCGGCCAGCACGGCCCAGCCCAGCAGGGTCGGCGAGGTGTTCATCAGCAGGTAGCCGCGGACCCCGGCGGCCAGCGCCTCGTTGACCGCCCCGGGCTCGTCGGAGGCGGCCAGGGCCACCACGGCCACGTGCGGGTGCCGGCGCCGCAGGTCCCGGACGGCGTTGAGCGCGGCGGCGCGCCCGATGCCGAGCTCGACGACCACGGCGTCCGGCCGGGCCGCGTCGGCCAGGGCGCCGGCGCGGCGGAGCTCCCCCGGTGCACCCACGACCTGCAGCCCGGCGGTCTCGTCGAGCATCCCGCTCAGGCCACGGCGCAGGACCGGCGCATCGGCGAGCACCAGCACGCGGGTGACGCCGCGGAACGGGCTCGGCACAGGGGTGGACACAGCAGTTCTCCGCTCGGGAAGGGGCTCTCCCCCCGTGCATCGGACGGCCCGGCGGCGTCCTTGAGCGGCGACGCCCAGGACGGGTGACTCAGCGGGGGTCCGGCTCCCGGCCCGGTCGGGTCTGTGCCGGGCGCCGGACCCGCCGCCACCCGGTGCGGGGCGGACGGCGGGAGGGGCCGGTGAGCCGAGCGCGCCGGGACCGCAGCCGACGGCGGGCGGCCGTGAGCGGCACCGCCCCGGCCAGCCCGAGCACGTAGGGCACCGCGAGCGCCGCTGCGCCCTGCACCGGCCGCTGGACGTCGTCGACGCCCGGCACGGACTGGCCCTGGGCCTGCTGCGGCTGGATGTCGGGGGCGTGCAGCACGCCGAAGCGGTCGACCGGCCAGACGATCAGCGCGGCCTTGCCGATCACGTCGTCCACGCCGATCGTGCCGGCGTACTGGTCCTGCATGTGCGCCTTGGAGTCCGCCGACGCCGAGCGGTGGTCGCCCATCACCCACAGCCGGCCCTCGGGGACGACGACCGGGCTGAACTCGCGCCCGGTCTGCCCACCCGCGCCCAGCGGGGAGTCCTGGTAGATGTACGGCTCGTCCAGGGGCTGGCCGTCGACCAGGACCCGGCCCTGCGGGTCGCAGCACTCGACGGTCTGGCCGCCGGTGGCGATCACCCGCTTGACGTAGTCGTCCTCGCTCGGCGGCGCGACGCCGATGGCGCGGCCCAGCGTGAGCAGCGCACCGGAGACCCAGTTGCCGGGCTCGGCGACGGTGATCTCCGGGGACCAGGTGTCCGGGCCGCGGAAGACGACGATGTCGCCGGGCTCGGGCTCGCCGAACCAGTAGGGCACCTTGTTGACCAGCACCCGGTCGCCGGTGCACCCGGTGCAGCCGTGCAGCGTCTGCTCCATCGACCCCGAGGGGATGAAGAAGGCCTGCACGAGGAACGTCTTGACCACCAGGGCCAGGACGAACGCGATCACCAGCAGCACGGGCAGCTCGCGGAGCAGGGAGCCCTTCTTGACCGCCGCGTGGCCTCCGCGACCGCTCGCGCTCGCCGCCGGACCCGCGACCGGGTCGGTGGGCTCGCCGGGACGGGGGTCGGCCGGCTCGTCAGGCCCGTGCGTGCTCATCACGACCCAGCGTACGGTCCGCCGCCCCGCGTCACCGGCGACCCGCCCACCCGGCCGGACCGCACCGGGCCCGGCAGACGCGACCGGCCCGGCTGCCGTGGGCAGCCGGGCCGGTCGGGACGTGCAGTGGGTCAGCGGGAGACGATCTCGCGCTTCTCCTTGATCTTGGCGGCCTTGCCGCGCAGCTCGCGCAGGTAGTAGAGCTTGGCCCGGCGGACGTCACCGCGGGTCAGCACCTCGATCTTCTCGACCACGGGGGTGTGCACCGGGAAGGTGCGCTCCACGCCGACGCCGAAGCTGACCTTGCGCACGGTGAAGGTCTCGCGGATGCCGCCGCCCTGGCGCCGGATGATGACGCCCTGGAAGACCTGCACACGAGAGCGGTTGCCCTCGATGACCCGCACGTGCACCTTCACGGTGTCCCCGGGCCGGAAGTCGGGGATGTCGTCGCGCAGCGACGCGGAGTCGAGGGCGTCCAGGGTGTTCATCGCAGCAGTCCTCAGTTCTAGCGGATCGTCGTGGTACGGGCAGCGGTGTCCCGGTGCCTCAGTACCGGGTGGCTGCGCTCCACCGCCCGCTACGGGGGCGGAGCCACCACCGGAGTGGACCCGGCGGCCTGCAGCAGCTCTCTACTGTGCCACATCTTCAGTCGACGATGCGTGGCGGCCCTGCCCAGGGACCCTCCAGCACCTCCGCCAGCGCCCCGGCCAGCGTGCGCGGCGCGAAGGACTCGCCACTGGCGGCGAGCTCGGCGACCGACCACCAGCGGTGCGGCTGGTCGGCGGCCAGCTCCTCGGCGGTGCGCCCGCTGACGTCGACGGTGTGGACGACGCCCCGCAGCGCGAAGTACGTCTCCCGCGAGTCGACGACGGTCTCCCCCCACGGCCACACGTGCCGGCGCAGCCAGACGGGGCCCTCCAGCGCGGACGCCTCGACGACCAGGCCCAGCTCCTCGGCCAACTCGCGGACGGCGGCGGTGCGGAGGTCCTCGCCGTCCTCGACGCCGCCTCCGGGGGTGTACCAGAACCGGACCGGCGACCCGGGCTCCGGCGCAGCTCCCCGGGAACCGAGCAGCAGCACCCTCCCCTGCGGGTCGATGACCAGCACCCGGCTGGCCGGCCGCACCCAGGGCGCAGCGGTCACGCCCGGCCCGGCGGGTCCGCGTCGAGCGCGGCCCGGTCGGTGGCGTCCAGCGCGCCGTCGGGCAGCGCGGCCAGCAGGTCGGGACGACGGTCGGCGGTGCGGCGCAGCGACTGGCCGCGGCGCCACCGGGCGATCGCGGCGTGGTCACCGGACAGCAGCACCGGCGGGACGTCGAGGCCGCGCCAGGAGGCGGGGCGGGTGTAGGCCGGGCCCTCGAGCAGGCCGTCGGCGTGCGAGTCGAACTCGACGGACTCGGCGTTGCCGACGACGCCGGGGATCAGCCGGGTGACCGCCTCGACCATCACCAGCACCGCGGACTCGCCGCCGGCCAGCACGTAGTCGCCGATGGAGACCTCCGACACCGGCCCGGAGCCGGCGGCCCAGTCGGCGACGCGCTGGTCGATGCCCTCGTACCGGCCGCAGGCGAACACCAGCCCGGGCTCGGTGGCCCACCGCGCCGCCACGGCCTGGGTGAAGGGGCGTCCGGCCGGGGTGGGCACGACCAGGCGGGTGCCCGGGGGGCGGACGGCCTCCAGGGCACGACCCCACGGCTCGGGCCGCATGACCATCCCGGGCCCGCCGCCGTACGGGGAGTCGTCGACCGTGCGGTGGACGTCGTCGGTCCACTGCCGCAGGTCGTGCACGCCGATGTCGACGAGCCCGCGCTGGGCAGCCTTGCCCAGCAGCGACTGGCCCAGCGGGGCGAGGTACTCGGGGAAGATCGTCAGGACGTCGATCCGGAACGCCGTCACAGGTCGAGGAGCCCCTCGGGCGGGTCGACGACCAGTCGCCCCGCTGGCAGGTCGACGGTGGGCACGATGGCGCTGACGAAGGGCACCAGCAGCTCGCCGCCGCCGGTGCGGGTCAGCACGAGCAGCTCGGTGCCCTCGTGCCGCACGCCGGTCACCTCGCCGATCGGTGACCCGTCGGGCAGCACCGCGGCCAGCCCGACCAGCTGGTGGTCGTAGAAGGAGTCCGGGTCCTCCAGCGGCGGCAGCTCCGAGACCGGGACCAGCAGCTGGGTGTTGCGCAGTGCGTCGGCCGCCTCCCGGTCGGTCACGACGGTGCCGTCGGGCAGGGCGAGCGTCAGCAGCAGCGTGCCGCTGTGCCAGCGGGCGGCCTCGACGGTCAGCGGGCCGCGCCCGGCCGGATCGGTGAGCAGCGTCGTCCCGGGGGCGAAGCGCAGGTCGGGGTCGTCGGTGCGGACCTCGACGGTCACCTGACCACGGACACCGTGGGGCCGGCCGATGCGGCCGACCACCACGGTGTCGGTGTTCTGCGGGGTGGCGCCCGGGGCGCCGGGAGTGCTCAGCGCCCGTCGGTGTCGACGACGTCGACCCGCAGGCCGCGTCCCCCGACACCGGTCATGACCTGACGCAGCGCCTTGGCGGTGCGTCCGCCGCGGCCGATGACCTTCCCGAGGTCCTCGGGGTGGACCCGGACCTCGAGGGTCTTGCCGCGCCGGCCGTTGACCAGGTCGACCACGACGTCGTCGGGGTTGTCGACGATGCCCTTGACCAGGTGCTCGAGCGCCTCTTCCAGCACGTCTTACTCGGCGGGCGTCTCGGCGGCGGCAGCCGGCTCGGCCGCGGCCGGCTCGGCGGCAGCAGCCGGGGCGTCGGCGGCCGGGGCCGCGTCGGCCTTGGGAGCGGCCTTCTTCTTCGGGGTGGTGGCGTCGGCGGCCGGCTCACCCATGGCGGCGCGGGCGGCCTCCTCGTAGATGGCCTTCTTGTCGGCCTTCGGCTCGGCGACGCGCATGGGGGCCGGAGCCGGCTCGCCCTTGAACTTCTGCCAGTCGCCGGTCACCCGGAGGATGGCCCGCACGGCCTCGGTCGGCTGGGCGCCGACACCCAGCCAGTAGGCGGCGCGCTCGCCGTCGACCTCGATGAAGGAGGGCTCCTCCTTGGGGTGGTACTTGCCGATCGTCTCGATCGAACGACCGTCACGCTTGGTGCGGGCGTCGGCGACGACGATGCGGTAGTACGGCGCGCGCATCTTGCCCAGGCGCATGAGCTTGATCTTGGTGGCCACGAGTGTGGTGTGCTCCTCGAACGTGTGTGGTTGCTCGCCGGACGTACGCGTGGGGGTACGCACGGGGCGGAGCGATGGACACGGGCGGGAACGGTGAGAGGGCCGCCACCGCCGTGTTCGACCGACCATGATGCCAGACGTGGCGACCCACGCTCGACCCGAGGCCGGACTGCTGCACCACATCGAGCTGTGGGTGCCCGACCTGGCCCGGGCCGAGGCGTCGTGGGGCTGGCTGCTGACCCGCCTGGGCGCCGAGCCGTTCCAGCGCTGGGAGCACGGCCGCTCGTGGCGGTCCGGGTCGACGTACGTCGTGCTGGAGGAGTCACCGGCGCTGACCGGCGACCGGCACGACCGCCGCTCCCCCGGACTCAACCACCTGGCGTTCTGGGTCCCTGAACGGCTCCGTCCCGAGGCTCGCGGCGAGCGTATGAGTCGTGAGGAGGACGGGGTCCTCCCACTCGACGCCCTGGTCTCGGAGGCGCCCGCGCACGGCTGGACCCTGCTGTTCCCCGACCGGCACCCGTTCGCCGGCGGCCCGGACCACCGGGCCGCCTACCTCGAGGACGCCGACGGCTACGAGGTGGAACTGGTCGCCCGGGGTGCAGCCGGCTGACCGACCGTCCCGCCGGTGCGGGACAGGGCGGGACGGTCGGCCAGGTGGCTGGAGTGCCTCAGCCCCGGACGGCGGCGAGGACGGCGGCGGCTGCCTCGGCGACCGGCACCTCCGCGCGCTCGCCGGTCGCCCGGTCGCGCACCTCGATGACGCCGTCGGTCAGGCCGCGGCCGACCGTGACGATCGTCGGCATGCCCAGCAGCTCGGCGTCCTTGAACTTGACCCCGGGGCTGACCTTGGGCCGGTCGTCGAAGAGCACGGTCAGCCCGGCGGCGACCAGCTCACCGGCGAGGGTCTCGGCGAACTCGGACACCGCGGCGTCCTTGCCGGTGGCGACCAGGTGCACGTCGGCCGGGGCGACCGACCGCGGCCACACCAGGCCCAGCTCGTCGTGGGTGGACTCGGCGATCGCGGCGACCGCGCGGGACACCCCGATGCCGTAGGAGCCCATGGTCACCGTGACCAGCTTGCCGTTCTCGTCGAGGACCTTGAGGTCGAGCGCCTCGGCGTACTTGCGGCCCAGCGCGAAGATGTGGCCCATCTCCACGCCGCGGGCCAGCTCCAGCGGGCCGGAGCCGTCGGGCGCGGGGTCGCCGGCGAGCACCTCGGCCGCCTCGATCACGCCGTCCCAGGTGAAGTCGCGGCCGGCGACCAGGTCGAACACGTGCTTGCCGGCCTCGTTGGCACCGGTGATCCACCGGCTGCCCGGGACGACGCGCGGGTCGACCAGGTAGCGGATGCCGGTCGCGCTCTCAGCGCCCAGGGCCTGCGGCCCGATGTAGCCGCGGACCAGGCCGGGGTGGGCGGCGAAGTCGGTGAACGGCTCGATCTCGGCCGGGGAGACCTGGGCCTCCAGGCGCTTGGCGTCGACCTCCCGGTCGCCGGGCAGGCCGACGACCAGCGGCTCACGCGTGCCGTCGGGGTGCACCAGCGTGACCACGACGTTCTTGAGCGTGTGCGCCGCGGTGTAGCCGGCGTCGGGGAACCGCTCGTTCGCCACGGCCACCAGCGACTCGATGGTCGGGGTGTCGGGGGTGTCCTCGACATGGGCCGCGGGCAGCCCGTCGAACGGGACCGACGCGGGCACGACCGTGGTCACGGCCTCGACGTTGGCCGCGTAGCCACCGGGCGAGCGGACGAACGTGTCCTCGCCGATGGAGGTCGGGTGCAGGAACTCCTCGCTGCGCGAGCCGCCCATCGCCCCGGACATCGCCGAGACGATCACGTACTCGAGCCCGAGCCGCTCGAAGATCTTGATGTACGCCTCGCGGTGGGCCGCGTAGGAGGCGTCCAGCCCGGCGTCGTCCACGTCGAAGGAGTAGCTGTCCTTCATGGTGAACTCGCGGCCGCGGAACAGCCCGGCGCGGGGCCGCGCCTCGTCCCGGTACTTGGTCTGGATCTGGTAGAGCGAGACCGGCAGGTCCTTGTAGGAGCCGTAGAGGTCCTTCACCAGGAGCGTGAACATCTCCTCGTGGGTGGGCCCGAGCAGGAAGTCGTTGCCCCGCCGGTCCTGGAGCCGGAAGAGGTTGTCGCCGTACTCGGTCCAGCGGCCGGTGGCCTCGTAGGGCTCACGCGGCAGCAGCGCGGGGAAGTGCACCTCCTGCGCGCCCATCGCGTCCATCTCCTCGCGGACGATGCGCTCGACGTTCCGGAACACCCGCCAGCCCAGCGGCAGCCAGGTGAAGCCGCCCGGCGCGGCCCGCCGGATGTAGCCGCCCCGGGCGAGCAGGCGGTGGCTGGGGACCTCGGCGTCGGCCGGGTCGTCGCGCAGGGTGCGCAGGAACAGGGAGGACATCCGAAGGAGCACGGGTGGAGTCTCCCAGGCGACCCGCGACGAACGCCCACGGGTTTCGGCGGGCCGCCCGGGAGGCGCCGGGTCAGGCGGGCTCGGGGACCCCGCCGGGGTCGCCGCCCGGGTCGTCGGGCGTGGGCTCGACCGGCGCCGGGGGCAGCGGCTCGGGCGCGTCGGGCAGCAGCTCGCCCGGGTCGTCCGGGATGGGCGTGCTCGGGTCGATGAGGGGCTCCGGCTCAGGGAGTGGCGACACCATCCCGGCAGTCAACCAGCGACCGGGCGTCGGCGACAGGCTCAGCCGACGACGACGCCGCGCAGCACCGTGAGCCGGGGACCGGCCAGCGTGTCCAGGTCGGTGCGCGGGTCGGCGTCGTAGACGACGAGGTCGGCGGGCGCGCCCTCGCTGATGCCGGGCAGGCCGAGCCACTCGCGGGCGGCCCACGACCCGGCGGCGAGCGCGGCCTCGGCGGGCAGCCCGGCGTCGTGCAGCGCCCTGATCTCGTCGGCGACCAGGCCGTGGTCGATGCCGCCGCCGGCGTCGGTACCGGCGAACACCGGGACGCCGGCCTCGTACGCGGCCCGCACGACCGCACCGGAGCCGGCGTACAGCCGCCGCATCGTCGAGGCGTAGGCCGGGAACTTCGTCTCCCCCGCCGCGGCGAAGCCGGGGAAGTTCTCCACGTTGACCAGCGTCGGGACCACGGCGGTGCCGCGGTCGGCCATCTGGCCGACGAGCTCCTCGGTGAGCCCGGTGCCGTGCTCGATGCAGTCGATGCCGGCGGCGATGAGCGCGGGCAGCGCGTCGGTGCCGAAGGTGTGCGCGGTGACCCGGGCGCCCTCCTCGTGCGCGGCGGCGATCGCGGCGGCCAGCACGTCGTCGGGCCACTCCGGGGCGAGGTCGCCGACGCTGCGGTCGATCCAGTCGCCCACCAGCTTGACCCAGCCGTCACCGGCCCGCGCCTGCACCCGGACCTGGTCGGCGAGCTCCTCGGGCGCCAGCTCGATCGCCAGGCCAGGGAGGTAGCGGCGGGTCGCGGCGAGGTGCCGGCCGGCCCGCACGATCCGCGGCAGGTCGCCGAAGTCGTCGAGCGCCCGGGTGTCGACCGGCGACCCGCAGTCGCGCAGCGCCAGGACGCCGGCGGCCCGCTCGGTCAGCGCCTGCTCGCGCAGCCCGGCCAGGTCGGTCACGTGCCCGCCGCCGCGGGCGATGCCCACGTGACAGTGCGCGTCGACCAGCCCGGGCAGCAGGTACCCGCCCCGGCTGACCGTCTCCGCCCCCGGCACCCGCTCGAAGGTGAACCGCCCGCCGGTGACCCAGAGGTCGCGGTGCTCGCCCTCGGGGAGGACGACGCCGGCCAGGTGCAGCGCGGGGGCGGTCACCGGCTCAGCGGCCCTGGTCCTTGAACTGGCTGAAGTCCAGCTTGCTCAGGTCCGGCAGCGCCTGGCCCGGCGGCAGGCCCGGCACGCCACCGGGCATGCCGCCCGGCATGCCACCGGGGAAGCCCGCGCCGCCCATCGCACCCGGGGCGCCGATCGCGCGGCGGGCCGGCGGCTTCTTGGCCCCGCCCTTGCCCTTCTTGCCCTTGCCCCGGGAGGCGGCGGCCTGCTGCTGACGACCGCGGGCCTTCTTCGACATCGGGCCCATGCCGGGCATGCCCATGCTGCCGGCCATCTGGCCCATCATCTTCTGGGCCTGGCCGAAGCGCTCCAGCAGCTGGTTGACGTCGGTGACGCTGACCCCGGAGCCGTTGGCGATGCGCACCCGGCGCGAGGCGTTGATGATCTTGGGGGTGACCCGCTCGGCCGGGGTCATCGACCGGATGATCGCCGCGGTGCGGTCGAGGTCGCGGTCGTCGACCTGCTTGAGCTGCTCCTTCATCTGCCCGGCGCCGGGCAGCATGCCGAGCAGGTTCGCGATCGGGCCCATCTTGCGGATGGCCAGCATCTGCTCGAGGAAGTCCTCGAGGGTGAAGCCCTCGCGGCTGGCCAGCTTGCCGGCCATCTTCTCGGCCTGGTCGGCGTCGAAGGCCTGCTCGGCCTGCTCGATGAGGGTGAGGACGTCGCCCATGCCGAGGATGCGCGAGGCCATCCGCTCGGGGTGGAAGACGTCGAAGTCGGCCAGCTTCTCACCGGTCGAGGCGAACATGATCGGCTGGCCGGTGACGTGGCGGACCGACAGCGCGGCACCACCGCGGGCGTCGCCGTCGAGCTTGGTCAGCACGACGCCGGAGAAGCCGACCCCGTCCTGGAAGGCCAGCGCCGTGTTCACGGCGTCCTGGCCGATCATCGCGTCGACGACGAACAGCGTCTCGTCGGGCGAGACCGCGTCCCGGATGCCGGCGGCCTGGGCCATCAGCTCGGCGTCGATGCCCAGCCGGCCGGCGGTGTCGACGACGACGACGTCGTGCATGGTGCGCCGGGCGTGCTCGATGGACTCGCGCGCGACGGCGATCGGGTCGCCCACGCCGTTGCCCGGCGCCGGGGCGAAGACGTCGACCCCGGCCTGGCCGGCGACCACCGACAGCTGCTGTACCGCGTTGGGCCGCTGCAGGTCGCAGGCCACCAGCAGCGGGGTGTGCCCCTGCGCCTTGAGCCAGCGGCCGAGCTTGCCGGCCAGCGTGGTCTTGCCGGCGCCCTGGAGGCCGGCCAGCATGATCACCGTCGGTGACGTCTTGGCGTAGCGGATGCGGCGGGTCTCCCCGCCCAGGATGTCGACGAGCTCCTCGCTGACGATCTTGATCATCTGCTGCGCGGGGTTCAGCGCACCGGAGACCTCCGCGCCGCGGGCCCGCTCCTTGACCGCCGCGATGAACGACCGGACGACGGGCAGCGCGACGTCGGCCTCGAGCAGGGCGATCCGGATCTCGCGCGCGGTGGCGTCGATGTCCTCGTCGGAGAGCCGGCCCTTGCCGCGCAGACCGGTGAAGACCTTGTCCAGGCGGTCGGAGAGGGTCTCGAACACAGCACGTCCTCACAGCACTCGGGCGTGCAGCCGGCTGCGGCCCCACGGGGCCGGCGGACCGGCTCGGGCTCCCGGGGCCACCCCGGGGCCGTCACGCCACCTGTGTCCAGGGTAATGGCCCGCCCCGGGGAGCGGTCCGCCGTCAGGCGGCGCGGTGGTGGACCTCGGCGCGCGGGGTCGGCGACCACCCGACGACCAGGGCGGTTCCGCACTCGGTGCACGCCCACTCGGGGCAGGCGCTGCCGTCGGCGGTGTGGCCGTCGACGCAGGTGGGCTGCTCGAAGTCGGTGTCCTCGCCACAGGTGGGGCAGGGCAGGGTCTGCAGGTCGCTCATCGGGGGCCCCTCTCGTCTCGGCGCCGGTCGTCGTCCGGCACCTCGAACGTCTCACGGGGGTACGACAGGAACGGGGAGCCACCCGCCGGCGTGTCGAGCTCGCGCCCGGGCCCGGCCTCCTGCTAGCGGCCGGCCGGGTCGGGGACGTCACCGCCGGCGGCGGCCACCAGCGCCCGCTCGGCGTGCCGGCGCTGCACCGGGTCGATCGCGGTCCCGGCCGGGTCGCTGACGTAGAAGGCGTCGACGGCGTCCCCGCCGAGGGTCTCGACGGTCGCCGAGGTGACGTCGAGCCCGGCCTCGGCCAGGGCGGCGGTGAGCCGGTGCAGCAGCCCGGCGCGGTCGGTGGCGCGCACCTCGACCAGCCCGGTGATGCCGGTGGCCTCGGCGTCGAACCAGGACACCCGGGGCGGGCGCACACCGGCGGCGTCCTGGCTGTAGTCGCGCTCACGCTGCCGCAGCCGCTCGGCCAGCGGCAGCGTGCCCTCCAGAGCGGCACGGACCCCGTCGGCCAGGATCTCGGGCACCGGCGCGCGCCCGAAGTGCGGCCGCACCGCGAACACCAGCGTGCCGTGCCCCTCGGCGACGCTGACCCGGGCGGCCCGCACGTCGAGCTGGTTGAGCGCCAGCACGCCGGCGCACAGGCTGAACAGGCCCGGCCGGTCGGGGGCGCCAATGGTGACCTGCTGACCGTCCAGGACGTCCTCCACCCCGACCGTGACCGGCTCGGTGTGGCCCTCGAGCACCGGCGCCGGTGCGGTGACCTGCGGGGCGGTGGGCTCCAGCACCGGCTCGGGGACCGGCGCGCTGCCCAGCCGGGCGGCGACCCGCGCGACGAGGGCGGCCACCAGGTGGGCCTTCCACGGCGACCAGGCCGAGGTGCTGGTCGCCGCACCGTCGGCCTGGGCCAGGGCGTGCAGCAGCTGCAGCAGCGCGGCGTCGGCGCCGATCGCCTCGACCACCCGGTCGACGGTCTTGGGGTCGTCGAGGTCGCGGCGGGTGGCCACGTCGGGGAGCAGCAGGTGGTGCTCGACCATCGCCGACAGCGTCGTGACGTCGACCGGGCTGAACCCCATCCGGGCCGCCATCTCGGCCACCACCACCATGCCGACCTCGGTGTGGTCGCCGGGCCAGCCCTTGCCGATGTCGTGCAGCAGCGCGCCGACCAGCAGCAGGTCGGGCCGGTCGACGTCCCGGGTGAGCTCGGAGGCCGCGGCGGCGGCCTCGACGAGGTGCCGGTCGACGGTGAACCGGTGCCACGGGTGCCGTTGCGGCAGCGACCGCACCCGGTCCCACTCCGGCAGCATCCGGGCCAGCAGCCCCTCCTGGTCCAGCTGCTCGAGCACCGGGACGGCGCTGCGCCCGCTGGCCAGCAGCCGCAGGAAGGACCAGCGGACCTCCGGCGGCCAGGGCTCGGGCAGCGGCGGGGCGTGCACGGCCAGCACCTTGAGCGTGTACGGCGACAGCAGCAGGTCCGCCCGGGCCGCGGCGGCGGCCCCGCGCAGCACGAGGCCGGGGTCGGCGGCCGGGCGGGCGTCGCGGGCCAGCACCACCTCGTCGCCCTGGCGGACCAGCCCCTCGGCCAGCGGCTCGCGGCGCACCCGCCGGTAGCGGGCGCGGGGCCGGCGGACGAGGGCGCTGTCGACCCGGCGCCAGGTCTCGTCGGCGACGAACGCCAGCCGCCGCCCGGCCAGGCTGACCCGGCGCAGCAGCAGGTCGTCGTCGGGGACGCCGTCGGTGACCAGCCCCAGGGCGCGGGCCACCGGTGCCTGCTCCTGCCGCACCAGCGCGTCGTTGGCCCGCCCGGTGCTGGCGCGGAGGGCGTCGCGCACGTCGAGCAGGAACGCGTAGGCCTCCCCCGCGTCGGCCGGCGCCTCGTCGGCCAGCTGGGCGGCGGCCAGGGCGCGCAGCACCTGCCCCTCGCGCAGCCCGCCGTAGGCCTCCTTGAGGTCGGGCTCGAGCAGGAAGCCGAGCTCGCCGACCTGGCGGCCGCGCGCCCGGCGCAGGTCGCGCAGCTGGGGCAGCAGCCGGCCGGCGTGCTGCCGCCAGGAGGCGAGCGTGGCGGTGCGCAGGCCGGCGGTCACCGCCGGGTCCCCGGCCACGTGCCGGGCATCGAGCAGGCTCAGCCCGGCCTTGACGTCCTCGGCGGCCACCGAGACCGCCTCGGGCACGGTGCGCACCGAGTGGTCCAGCCGCAGCCCGGCGTCCCAGATCGGGTACCAGACGGCGTCGGCCAGCGCGGCGATCTCCGGCCGGCCGTCGTGCACCAGCACCAGGTCCAGGTCGCCGTGCGGGGGCAGCTCCCGGCGTCCGAGGCTGCCGACGGCCACCAGCGCGATACCGGTCGAGGCCGGCTCGGACGGCGGGCCGCCGCGCCGCCGGTCGGGGCGCGGGGTGCCGGCGAGGGCCTCGGCCAGCAGGCCGGCGAGCCACTCGTCGACCACCCGGACGCGCTCGGCGCGGGGCAGGGCGGGCAGGGCTGCGGGGTCGAGCACGGGCACCTCTCCGGAGTCCGACGGCGGGAACGGCGTCGGCCGGGGCAGCGGGTCTCCCCCACCACCCCGGCCGACGTCAGGTCACCGGGCGCGCGTCAGCGCGTGCGGCCTTGCCAGCGCCGTGCCTCAGAGGGCGTCGGCGCCGCGCTCGCCGGTGCGGACACGGACGATCTCGTCGATCGTCGTCACCCACACCTTGCCGTCGCCGATCTGGCCGGTGGAGGCGGACTCCACGACCGCGTCGACGACCCGGGCGGCGTCGGTCTCGCTGACGACGACCTCGATGCGCACCTTGGGGACGAAGTCCACCTGGTACTCCGCACCGCGGTAGACCTCGGTGTGGCCGCGCTGGCGGCCGAAGCCCTGGACCTCGCTCACGGTCAGACCGGCGATGCCGATCAGCTCCAGGGCGTTCTTGACGTCGTCGAGCTTGAACGGCTTGACGATCGCGGTGATCAGCTTCATGCGCGGGTCGCTCCTTCGGTGTTACGGGCCTCGGCACGCGCCTGGCCGGTCAGGGTCGCCGCACCACTGCCGCCCCCGAGGGAGACGAAGTCGTAGGCGCTCTCAGCATGCTCGACGGTGTCGATGCCGGTGACCTCGTCCTCCTCCGAGATGCGGAAGCCCATCGTCTTCTGGATGGCGAGGCCGATCACGTAGGTGAGGACGAAGGAGTAGGCCAGCACGGCCACCGCGCCCACCACCTGCCGCCAGAGCTGGTCGACGCCGCCGCCGTAGAAGAGGCCGTCGATGCCGGCGGGTGCGTCCTCGGTGGCCAGGAAGCCGATCAGGATGGTGCCGACGAGGCCGCCGACGAGGTGGACGCCGACGACGTCGAGCGAGTCGTCGTAGCCCAGCTTGAACTTCAGCCCGACGGCCAGGGCGCAGAGCGCACCGGCGACCAGGCCGACGACGATCGCGCCGATCGGCGACACCGAGGCGCACGCCGGGGTGATCGCCACCAGGCCCGCGACGACGCCGGAGGCGCCACCGAGCGAGGTGGAGTGGCCGTCGCGGATCTTCTCCACCAGCAGCCAGGCCAGCGCCGCGGCACCGGTGGCGACCATGGTGTTGACCCAGGCGACGGCGGCGGTGTTGTTCGCGGCCAGGGCGGAGCCGGCGTTGAAGCCGAACCAGCCGAACCACAGCAGCCCGGCGCCGAGCATCACCAGCGGCAGGTTGTGCGGGCGCATCGGGTCGCGGCCGAAGCCACGGCGCTTGCCCAGCACCAGCGCGAGCGCCAGGCCCGCGGCACCGGCGTTGATGTGCACCGCGGTGCCGCCGGCGAAGTCCAGGGCGGCCAGGTCGTTGGCGATCCAGCCACCGGTGTGGGTGACGGTGCCGTCGTCCTCGGTGACGGTGAAGTCGAAGACCCAGTGCGCGACCGGGAAGTAGACGACCGAGCTCCAGATGCCGGTGAAGACCATCCAGGCGCTGAACTTGGCCCGGTCGGCGATCGCACCGGAGATCAGGGCGACGGTGATGATGGCGAAGACGGCCTGGAAGCCGACGAACGCCATGACCGGGTAGCCGCCGGCCTCGCTGGTGGTGTCCTCCATCAGGCCCTTGAGGCCGAGGAACTCGTTCGGGTCGCCGATGAGGCCGAGGCCGGCGTCGTCGCCGAAGGCGAACGAGTAGCCGTAGAGCACCCAGAGCACGCTGATGAGCGCCAGCGCCCCGAAGCTCATCATCATCATGTTCAGCACGCTCTTCGCGCGGACCATGCCGCCGTAGAAGAGCGCGAGGCCTGGGGTCATCAGCAGCACGAGGGCGGCGCTGGTGAGGATCCAGGCGGTGTCGCCGGTGTTGACCACGGCAACCTCCTGAGGGTGTCGTCGGCCAGGGGCCGCAAGCGGGGACCCGAGGGACCTCGGGGGACGAACGCCGCCCGGAGGCGGTCAGGGCAAGACGGTGCCGACACCGTGTTTCCGCGAGCGACCTGGACGTGTTTCGCGACCGTGAACTCGCGGTCGCGTGTCGGTCCCGGATGTTCCGGCCGTGTTGCCGGTGCGCCGGAGGGGACCGTCCGTGACCGTCCGGGTGGGTCAGGTCACGCCACCCGCCGTTCACCGGAGCTTCTTGCAAGGCATGTGCAGTTGCCAACGCTGTGCAATAAGGTCGCCGCGAGCGCTGCGGGCCACCCCGCCGGCAGCCTGCGTCCACCCCACGTCCGGAGGTCCCGCGTGCACGTCCCCGATGGCTACCTCGACGCCGCCACCACCGCCGGCACCGCGGCCGTCGCCGCCGCCGGCGTGGCCCTGGCGCTGCGCGGCGCCCGCCGCGAGCTCGACGAGCGCACCGCCCCGATGGCCGGCCTCACCGCCGCCTTCGTCTTCGCGGTCCAGATGATGAACTTCCCGGTCGCCTACGGCACCAGCGGCCACCTCATCGGCGGCGCGCTCACCGCCGTGCTGGTCGGCCCGTGGACGGCGGTGCTGTGCATGACCGTCGTCCTGATCGTGCAGGCACTGGTCTTCGCCGACGGCGGGCTGACCGCGGTGGGCACCAACGTCGGGCTGATGGGCCTGGTCGCCGTCGCCGTGGGCTACGGCGCCTTCCGCCTGCTGCGCGCGGTGCTGCCGGCCACCCGCACCGGGTTGCTCGCCTCTGCCGGCGTCGGCGCCTTCCTGTCGGTGCCCGCCGCCGCGCTGGTCTTCGTCGGCCTGTTCGCCCTCGGCGGCGTCGCCGACGTCTCCGTGACCTCGGTCGCCGCCGCGATGGGCGGGGTGCACCTGCTCATCGGGCTCGGCGAGGCGGCCATCAGCGTCGCCGTCCTCGGCGCGGTGCTCGCGGTGCGGCCGGACCTGGTCCGCGGCGCCCGGCACCTGCAGCAGGCCCGGGCCCTCGCTCCGCGGCCCGAGACCGCCGGTCGGCCGGCCGCGCCGAACACCGTCGCCCCCGTCACCACCCCGGTCGACGCGCGATGACCCGCACCCGCACGTTCGTGCTGATCGGCGTGGTCGTCGCCCTGCTGATCGCCGGGGTCGGCAGCTACTACGCCAGCTCCTCCCCCGACGGGCTCGAGGCGACCGCCGCCGAGCAGGGCTTCGGCGACACGGCGCGCGACAGCGCCGCCGCGGGGTCCCCGCTCGCCGACTACCAGGCCTCCGGCGTGGACGACGAGCGGCTCTCCGGCGGCCTGGCCGGGGTGACCGGCGTGCTGCTCGTGCTCGTGCTGGCCGGCGGCCTCACGCTCGTGCTGCGCCGCCGCTCGACCGAGCCGACGACCGCGCAGCCCACCGACGCGACCGCCGGGACGCACTGAGGTGGGCGCCGGGCACGGCCCGGGCGGCGGTGGCATCTCCGCGATGTACGTCCCCGGGCACAGCCCGGTGCACCGCCTGGAGCCGCACACCAAGCTCGTCGCCGTCCTGGCGTTCGCGCTCGTGGTGGTCCTCACCCCGGTGCACGCCGGCTGGGCACCGTGGGCCTACCTGGCCTTCCTGCTGCTGCTGTTCGGCGTCGCCGCGATCGCCGGCATCCGGCCGCGGCGCATCCTGGGCGGCCTGGTCGTCGAGGTGCCGTTCGTCTTCTTCGCCGCGCTGCTGCCGTTCGTCTCCCGCGGGCCCCGGGTCGAGGTCCTGGGCCTGTCGCTGTCGGAGAACGGGCTGGCCGCCGGCGGGAGCATCCTGGCCAAGGCCACCCTGTCGGTGCTCGCCGCGACCCTGCTGGCCGCCACCACCGACCCCCGCGCCCTGCTGCGCGGGCTGGACCGGCTGCGGCTGCCCTCGGTGCTGGTGCAGATCCTCACGTTCATGATCCGGTACGCCGACGTCGTCGGCGGCGAGCTGCGCCGGATGAAGGTGGCCCGGGAGTCCCGCGGCTTCCGAGCCCGCCGGGTGGGTGCGCTGAAGGTCCTCGGCCCGGCCGCCGGGTCGTTGTTCATCCGCTCCTACGAGCGCGGCGAGCGGGTGCACCTGGCGATGCTGTCCCGCGGCTACACCGGCCGGCTGCCCACCGGCCCGGTCGCGGTCGTCGGGGGACGGTCGTGGGCGGCGGCGCTCACCCTCCCCCTGGCCGCGGTCGCCGTCCTGGCGGCAGGTTCACTGCTGGGGTGAGCACTCCCCCGCCGTCCCTCCTGGTGGACGACCTGGCGTTCGCCTACCCCGACGGCCACCAGGCGCTGTTCGGCGTCGACCTGCGGCTGGAGCCCGGCGAGCGGGTGGCGCTGCTGGGCCCCAACGGCGCGGGCAAGACCACCCTGGTGATGCACCTCAACGGCATCCTGCGCGGCGGCCGCGGCCGGGTGGAGGTCGCCGGACTGCCGGTCGAGGAGCGGAACCTCCAGGAGGTCCGCCGCCGGGTCGGCATCGTGTTCCAGGACCCCGACGACCAGCTGTTCATGCCCACGGTCGGCGAGGACGTCGCCTTCGGCCCGCGCAACCTCGGCCTGCCCGAGCCCGAGGTGGCCCGCCGGGTCGCCGACGCGCTGGCCGCGGTCGACATGGCCGGCGCCACCGACCGGCCGCCGCACCACCTGTCCTTCGGCCAGCGACGCCGGGTCGCGGTGGCCACGGTGCTGTCGATGCAGCCCGAGGTGCTGGTGCTCGACGAGCCCAGCAGCAACCTCGACCCGGCCGGGCGCCGCGAGCTGGCCGAGGTGCTCGCGTCGCTGTCGGTGACGCTGCTGATGGTCACCCACGACCTGCCCTACGCGCTGCAGCTGTGCCCGCGCTCGGTGGTGCTCGACGCCGGGGTGGTGGTCGCCGACGGCTCGACCCGCGAGCTGCTGGCCGACCGCGAGCTGCTCGCCGCCCACCGGCTGGAGCTGCCGTTCGGGTTCGACCCCAGCGCCGTCGCCTGAACCGGGCGGGTGTCCGCGCCCACGTTGCGACCGGCCCGGCCCGCCGGGTACCACTGGACGGCGCCGAACGAGCGACGCGCAGCACGAGCAGGACGGCAGGCGACATCGTGGTCGAGGGACGACGTCCCGGGCAGGACCCGTCGGACGGCGGCGGCGCCGCCCTGCCCACACCGGACTGGGCCCGGGTCTTCGACGCGGCGCCGGCACCGTTCCTGCTGCTGACCCCCGACCTGGTCATCGTCTCGGCCAACCGGGCCCGGCTCGACGCGACCGCCACCACGCTCGACGGCACGGTCGGGCGGCACCTGTTCGACGTCTTCCCGCTCAACCCCGACGACCCGGAGGGCGACGGGATCGCCAACCTGGGCGCCTCCCTGGCGCAGGCCCGCGACAGCGGCCAGCCGGTCACCATGCCGATCCAGAAGTACGACATCCCGATGCCCGACGGGACCTACGAGGAACGGTTCTGGGCCCCGCGCAACGTGCCGATCACCGACGCCGACGGGCGCGTGGTCCTGCTGCTGCACCGCGCCGACGACGTCACCGGCTACATCCGGGACCGGGACGAGGCCCGGCGCGAGGCCGCCCGCGGGCAGGACCGGGTCGAGCAGGTCGAGTCCGACCTCTTCGACCGCACCCGGGAGCTCGAGCGCACCAACGCCGAGCTGCGGGCCAGCTGGGAACGGGAGCAGCGCACCGCCCGCGCCCTCGCCGGGCTCGCCGCCACCGTCTCCGCGCTGGCTGCGGCCGAGACCACCGAGCAGCTGCTGGAACTGCTCTTCACGCACGGCCGCTCCGCCCTGCGCACCGACGCCGCCGCCGTCGCCCTCCGCGTCCCCGCCGCGACCGACCTGCGGCTGACCGCCACGGACGGCGACGGGCTGCGCTCGACCGCGCTGCCCGGGGCCTCACCCCTGCCGATGGCCCGGGCCGCCGCGGGCGAGCGGGTGCTGGTCGAGGACGTCGCCGGCGCCGGACCGGACGACGCCGCGCTCGCCGACACGCTGGGCGTGCGGTCGTGGGCGGCGCTGCCGTTGCGCGCCGGCGGCCGGCTGCTGGGCTCGTGGACGGTCGGCTGGGCGGACCGGCGCCCCTTCGAGGACGACGACGTCCGGGTGCTGGAGGCCTACGCCGCCCAGTGCGCGCAGGCCGTCGACCGGGTCGCCCGGCTGGAGGACGAGCGCCGCCGGGCGCTGGCCACCCGCAGCCTGGCCGAGAGCCTGCAGCGCTCGCTGCTGACCGACCCGCCGCAGCCGGACCACCTGCGGATCGCCGTCCGCTACCGGCCCGCCGCGCAGGAGGCTCAGGTCGGCGGCGACTGGTACGACGCCTTCCTGTCCCCCGACGGCGCCACGACCCTGGTGATCGGCGACGTCACCGGGCACGACCGCACCGCCGCGGCCGCGATGGCGCAGCTGCGCAACGTGCTGCGCGGGATCTCCTCCGCCCTCGACGGCGGGCCGGCGCCGCTGCTCGGCGCGCTGGACCGGGCGCTGCCGGCCCTGCAGATCACCACCCTGGCCACCGCGGTGCTGGCCCGGGTCGAGCAGCCCACCGGCCTCCCGACCGGCGAGCGGGCGCTGCGCTGGTCCAACGCCGGGCACCCGCCGCCGCTGCTGCTGCGGTCCGGCGGGACGGCCGAGCTCCTCGAGCGCCCGCGGGACCTGCTGCTGGGCGTCGTCCCGGAGGCGCCGCGCACCGAGCACGCCGTCCCGCTGCGCCCGGGCGACACCGTCGTCCTCTACACCGACGGCCTGGTCGAGCGCCGGGACGCGACCCTCGACGACGGCCTGGACCGGCTGGTCACCGCCGGCGGTGCGCTCGCCGGGCGGCCGGTCGAGGAGCTGTGCGACGCGCTCCTCGACCGGATGGCGCCCGACCACGCCGACGACGTCGCCCTGATCGCGCTGCAGGTCCTGCCCGGCTAGACGTTCCCGACGAGGGCCTCGGCGAAGGCCTCGGGCTCGAACGGCGCGAGGTCGTCGGGGCCCTCGCCCAGGCCGACCAGCTTCACCGGGATGCCCAGCTCGCGCTGCACGGCCACGACGATGCCGCCCTTGGCGGTGCCGTCGAGCTTGGTGAGGACGACGCCGGTGACGGTGACGGCCTCGGTGAACACCCGGGCCTGCACCACGCCGTTCTGGCCGGTCGTGGCGTCGAGGACCAGCAGCACCTCGTCGACCGGGCTCTGCTTCTCCACCACCCGCTTGACCTTGCCCAGCTCGTCCATCAGCCCGGACTTGGTGTGCAGCCGGCCGGCGGTGTCGATCAGCACGGTGTCGACCTCGCCCTCCGCGCCGGTGCGCACCGCGTCGAAGGCCACCGACGCCGGGTCGCCGCCCTCGCGCCCGCGGACGGTGAGCACGCCGACCCGCTCGCCCCAGGTCTCCAGCTGGTCGGCGGCCGCGGCGCGGAAGGTGTCGGCGGCGCCCAGGACGACGCTCTTGCCGTCACCGACCAGCGAGCGGGCGATCTTGCCCACCGTCGTGGTCTTGCCCGCGCCGTTGACCCCGACGACCAGGACGACGGCGGGGCGGCCGTCGCGCCGGTCGGTGGCCAGCGACCGGTCCAGGTCCGGCCCGAGGACCGCGGTCAGCTCCCGGACAACGAGGTCGCGCAGCTGGGTGCCCGAGGCGGTGGCCAGCACGAGGGTCTGGGTGCGCAGCCGCTGCACGATCTGGGTGGTCGCGGCGAGGCCGACGTCGGCGGCCAGGAGGGTCTCCTCGACCTCCTCCCAGTCGTCCTCGGTGAGCTTCTCGCGGGACAGGACGGTCAGCAGGCCGCGGCCCAGCGAGGACTGCGACCGGGCCAGCCGGGAGCGCAGCCGCACCAGCCGGCCGGCCGAGGGCGGCGGGGTGTCGAAGACCAGGCCGGGCTCGGGCTGGGCCGGCGGCAGCTCGACCGGCGGGGCCGGCGCCTCGGCCAGGGCGGCCGGGTCGACCGCGGTGGCGCCGGACTGCGCGGCCGGGTCGGCGGTGGTCGCCGGCGGCCGGGGACGGGTGAGCGTGGTGCCCGCCGCCGCGTCGGTGTCGAGCCGGGTGGTGCGCCGGCCGCGGCCGACGAGCAGGCTCACCCCGAGGACGAGGGCGACGACGAGGATCGCGACGGCGATCAGCACGAACTCCATGTCCACAGTCTCCCAGGAGGATGGGGCAGGCTGTGCCCCATGCCCGAGACCGTCGGCACCCGCCCGCTCCTGCTGCTCGGGCCGCTGCTGCGCCACGTCGACCCCGTGTCGGCCACCCTGTGGGTCGAGACCGACCGCCCGTGCGAGGTCGAGGTCCTCGGCCGCCGCGCGCGCACCTTCCGCGTCAACGGACACCACTACGCCCTCGTGCTGGTCGAGGACCTCGAGCCCGGCAGCGTCACGCCCTACGAGGTGCACCTGGACGGCGAGCAGGTGTGGCCGCCGGCCGGGTCGGGCTTCCCGCCCAGCCGCATCCGCACCACCGGCGGGGAGGGTGCGTTCCGGCTGGCCTTCGGCTCCTGCCGCTACGCGACCCCCACGACCGTCGACGTCCGGGACGGCATCCCGCCGGACGCCCTCGACGGCTACGCCCGGCGGCTGGCCGAGATCCCCGAGGACCGGTGGCCCGACGCCCTCGTGCTGCTCGGCGACCAGGTCTACGCCGACGAGGTCACCCCGGCGACGCGGGAGTGGCTGGCCTCCCGCCGCGACCTGGACGCACCGCCGGGGGCGCAGGCCGCGGACTTCGAGGAGTACACCCGGCTGTACGCCGAGTCGTGGGGCGACCCGGAGGTGCGCTGGCTGCTGTCGACCGTCCCGTCCTCGATGGTCTTCGACGACCACGAGATGATCGACGACTGGAACACCTCGGCGGCCTGGCGCGCGGAGGTCACCGGCTCGGACTGGTGGCAGCGCCGCATCTCCGGCGGCCTGGTCAGCTACTGGGTCTACCAGCACCTGGGCAACCTCTCGCCCGACGAGCTGGCCGGCAACGCCACCTGGCAGGCGATCGTGGCCGCGCCCGACGAGGACGCCGGCCCGCTGCTCGACGCGATGGCCCGCACCGCCGACAGCGAGCCGCACACGGTCCGCTGGAGCTACGTGCGGCACTGGGGTCCGGCGCGGCTGATCATGGTCGACACCCGGGCGGGCCGGGTGCTCACCGAGGACGACCGCCGGATCCTCGACGACGAGGAGTTCGACTGGGTCGAGGCCGCCGTCGCCCGCTCGGTCGAGGACGGCGTCGAGCACGTGCTGCTCGGGACGTCGCTGCCGTGGCTGCTGCCGCACTCGGTGCACGACCTGGAGCGGTGGAACGAGACGCTGTCGGTGCGGCACCACGGCCGGCCGGTCGGGCGGCTGGCCGAGAAGCTGCGGCAGGCGGCGGACCTGGAGCACTGGGCGGCCTTCGGGCAGTCCTTCGAGCGCCTGGGCCGGCTGATGGTGTCCCTGGGCCGCGGCGAGTTCGGGCGTGCGCCGGCGACCGCGCTGGTGCTCTCCGGTGACGTCCACCACGCCTACGCCGCGGAGCTGGTCGACCCCGGCGGACTCGACACCCGGGTCCACCAGCTGACCGTCTCGCCGCTGCACAACGCCGCCCCGCACGCGATCGAGATCGGCTTCAAGGTCGGCTGGAGCCGCTGGGCACAGGCGCTCACCGGTGGGCTGCGCCGGCTGGCCCGGGTGGAGGGCAGCGAGCTGCGGTGGCGCAAGCAGGCCGGCCCGTTCTTCGGCAACGAGCTCGGCGAGCTGGTGCTGGACGGCCGGGACGCCCGGTTCCTGCTCTGGGCGACCAGCCGGGACGACGACGGGACGCCGCACTTCACGCAGGTGCTGGACACCCGGCTGTCGTGACGGGGGTCCGGCTGGTCACGTTCAACGTCCACCACGGGGTGGGCGTCGACGGCCGACACGACCTGGACCGGCTGACCCGGCTGCTGGCCGGCACCGACGCCGACCTGATCTGCCTGCAGGAGGTCGACCGGCACTTCGGCGCCCGGAGCCAGCACGCCGACCAGGCGCAGGAGCTGGCCCGGGCGCTGGACCGGGAGCTGACCTTCGCCGCCTCCCTCGACGAGCCGGCCGACGGCCCGGGACGCCGGCAGTACGGCAACGCGCTGCTGTCCCGGCTGCCGGTGCTCGACAGCCGGGTGCACCGGCTGCCCGGCTCCGGCGAGCCGCGGACCGCGCTGCGCACCCTGGTGCAGGTCGCCGGCGGGGCGCTGTCGGTCACGACGACCCACCTGGCCAACCGGTCCCGGGCCGACCGCGCCGCGCAGGCGGCCGTGCTCGCGGAGCTGGCCGGCGCCAGCGGCGTCGTCGTCGGTGACCTGAACGCCGACGCCGGTGCGCCGGAGCTGGCGGCGCTGCGCGCCCGGCTGACCGATGCCTGGACCGCCGCCGCCGACCGCGGCGACCAGTCCCGCCGGTTCTCGCTGCACCGGGGGCAGGGCTGCACGCACCCGGTGCGGCGGCCGCGGGTGCGCATCGACCAGGTCTGGGTGCCCCCGGGCGTCGCGGTGACCGCCGCCCGGGTGCTGGACGGGTCGGCGGTCTCCGACCACCACCCCCTGCAGGTCGACCTGTCGGTCACCCCCCGCTGACCCGCAGGGCCATCTCCGCGAACATGGCCCGTCTCCCCGGCCCCTCGTCGGGGCCCACGGCGCGCGGAGCGTGCCGGGGCAGGGCGAAGGGGACCTCCCGCTAGGCGGTCTCGAGCTCGCGGAGCCGCTGGCTGATCACGCCGGTGATGCCGTCGCCGCGCATGCTCACCCCGTACAGGGCGTCGGCGATCTCCATCGTCCGCTTCTGGTGGGTGATGACGATCAGCTGCGAGGTGTCCCGCAACTGCTCGACGAGGGTCAGCAGCCGGCCCAGGTTGACGTCGTCCAGCGCCGCCTCGACCTCGTCGAGGACGTAGAACGGCGAGGGCCGGGCCCGGAAGATCGCCACCAGCAGCGCGACCGCGGTCAGCGAGCGCTCGCCGCCGGACAGCAGCGACAGCCGCTTGACCTTCTTGCCCGGCGGCCGGGCCTCGATCTCCACGCCGGTGGTGAGCATGTCCGCGGGGTCGGTGAGGAAGATCCGCCCCTCCCCGCCGGGGAACAGCGTGGCGAAGACGGTCTCGAACTCGCGCTGGGTGTCGGCGAAGGCCTCGGCGAAGACCTCGTGGATGCGGGCGTCGACCTCGCGGACCACGGTCAGCAGGTCGCGGCGCGTGGTCCTGAGGTCCTCGAGCTGGGTGGCCAGGAAGGTGTGCCGCTCCTCCAGCGCCGCGAACTCCTCCAGCGCGAGCGGGTTGACCTTGCCCAGTGCGGCCAGGTCGCGCTCGGCGCGGGAGGCCCGCTGCTCCTGGGCGGCCCGGTCGTAGGGCACCGGCTGCGGCTCGGGCTCCCCCGCCGCCTCGGCCGCGGCCACCTGGACCTGGGTGGGCGGCACCGGCGCGGCGGGCCCGTACTCGGCGATCAGGGTGGCGAGGTCGACGCCGTACTCCTCGGCCGCGCGGGCCTCCAGCGCCTCGATGCGCAGCCGCTGCTCGGCGCGGGCGACCTCGTCGCGGTGCACCTCGTCGGTGAGCCGGTCGAGCTCGGCGGTGTGCTCGCGCACCCGGGCGCGTACGACCAGCAGCTCCGCCTCGCGGCCGGTGCGCGCCTCGGCCAGCGCGTCCCGCTCGGCGGCGGCCCGGGCCAGCGAGGTCCCGAGGTGGGTGAGCGCCTCTTCCGCGCCCGCGCGCACGGCCGCGGCGACGCGGGCACCGCGCTCGCGGGCGACCCGGGCCGCGGCGGCGCGCTCGCGGGCCGCGCGCTCCTGCCGGGCCTGACGGCGCAGCGACTCGGCGCGGCCGGACAGCGACCGGGCCCGCTCCTCGGCGGTGCGCACGGCCAGCCGGGCCTCGGTCTCGGCCTGCCGGGCGGCGGCTGCCTCGGCCCGCAGCCGGTCGCGGACCTCGGTCGAGGGCTCCTCGGCCACCGGCGCGGCCTCGGCGGCGGCCAGCCGGTCCTCCAGCTCGCCCAGCCCGGTGAGCGCCTGCTCGCGGGCCTGCTCGGCCCGCACCCGGGCGGCGTCGAGCCGTTCGGCCTCGGCGAGCGCGGAGCGGGCCGCGGCACCGAGCTCGGCCAGCTCCGCGGCGGCGGCGGACCGTGCCCGGTCGGAGGCCTGCCGTGCGGTCAGTGCGGCGTCGACGTCGGCGGAGCGGGCGCCGGCGGTCTCGCGCGCCGCGGCCAGCTCGTCGGCCAGCCGGGCCGCGGTGGCGGCGGCGCGCTCGAGCCCGGCCGCGGCCTCCTCGACCCGGGCCCGCACCTCCAGCCCGGAGGGGGCGTTGGCCTGCCCGCCCACCGACCAGTCGGCGCCCAGGAGGTCGCCGGCCCCGGTGACCGCCCGCACCCGCGGGTGGACACCGACCAGCGCGACGGCCGCGGGCAGGTCGGCGACGACGGCGACCCGCTCGAGCGCGCGGGCCAGCGCGGGCCCCAGCTCGGCCGGGGCGTCGACGAGGTCGAGCGCCCAGCGGGCGCCGTCGGGCAGCTCGGGCCAGCCGTCGCGGGACACCGGGGGCAGCCCACCGGTGACCAGCAGCCCGGCGCGGCCGCCCTCGGTCTCGGCCAGGTGGGTCAGCACCCCGGCGGCCTCGGCGACCCCGGAGACGACGACGGCGTCGGCGAGCCCGCCGAGGGCCGCGGCCAGCGCGACCTCGGCACCGGGGGCGACGGTGAGCCGGTCGGGCACCGGCCCGACCACGCCCGGCAGCCCGGCGGCCAGCACGGCCGCGGCGCCGTCGGCCGGGGCGAGCCCGAGCGCCAGGGCGTCCCGGCGGGCCTGCCAGCCGGCCCGGTCGCGCTCGGCGGCGCGCTCGGCGGCGATCAGCTCGGTGACCGCGGCCGCCGCGGCGGTGTGCGCGGCGCGGGCGGCGGTGTGCGCGGCGGCGAGGTCGGAGTCGCCGCCGGCGTCGGTGTCGAGCTGGTCGCGCCGGGCGGCGAGCCGCTCCTCGGCGGCCTGTGCGCGGTCGGCGGCCTCGGCGGCGGCGACGGCCAGCCGGTCGATCTCGGCGGCGCCGGCCGCGGCGCGGGACCGCCCGGCGGCCACCTGGCCGGACAGCCGGGCCAGCTGCTCGCGGCGGTCGGCCAGGGCCCGGGCGGCGGCGACCAGCGCCCGCTCGGCCTCGGTGAGCGCGGCCTCGACGTCGGTGCGGGCGGCGACCGCGGTGGCCAGCCGTTCGCGCTCGGCGGCCAGCGAGGCGGCCAGCTCCTGCTCGGTGGTCTCGATCCGGTCGGCCTCGGCGTCGAGCTGGTCGGGGTCGCGGCCGCCGGTGGCGGCCGGCGGCGCGGCGGCCAGGTGCCGGTGCCGCTCGGCGGCCAGCTGCCCGACCCCGCGGAACCGCTCGGCCAGCGTGGACAGCCGGTACCAGCTCTCCTGGGCCGTGGCGAGCACGGGGGCGTCGACGGCCAGCTGCCGCTCCAGCGCCGACTCGGAGCGGGCCGCCACCCCCAGGGCCGCCTCGACGGTGGCCCGGCGGGCGCGGGCGGCGGTCTCGTCGGCGATGTCGGCGTCCAGGGCGTCGCGCAGGCCGACCAGGTCGTCGGCCAGCAGCCGCAGCCGGGCGTCGCGCAGGTCCGCCTGCACACCGGCCGCGCGCCGGGCCACCTCGGCCTGCCGGCCCAGCGGCTTGAGCTGGCGGCGCAGCTCGGCGGTGAGGTCGGCGAGCCGGTCGAGGTTGGCCTGCATCGCGTCGAGCTTGCGGAGCGCCTTCTCCTTGCGCTTGCGGTGCTTGAGGACCCCGGCGGCCTCCTCGACGAAGGCGCGGCGGTCCTCGGGGCGGCCGGAGAGCACCGCGTCGAGCTGCCCCTGGCCGACGATGACGTGCATCTCCCGGCCGATGCCGGAGTCGCTGAGCAGCTCCTGGACGTCGAGCAGGCGCACCTTGTCGCCGTTGATCTCGTACTCGCTCTCGCCGGAGCGGTACATGCGGCGGGTGATCGACACCTCGGTGTAGTCGATCGGCAGGGCGCCGTCGGCGTTGTCGATCGTCAGCGTCACCTCGGCCCGGCCGAGCGCCTGGCGACCGGCGGTGCCGGCGAAGATGATGTCCTCCATCTTGCCGCCGCGCAGGCTCTTCGCGCCCTGCTCGCCGAGCACCCAGGCGATGGCGTCGACGACGTTGGACTTGCCCGAGCCGTTGGGCCCCACGACCGCGGTGATGCCCGGCTCCAGCCGCAGCGTCGTGGGCGACGCGAAGGACTTGAAGCCCTTGAGCGTCAGGCTGGACAGATGCACGCAGCGACCCTAGCCACACCCACCGACAGCAACCCGGCGGTACGGCCCCCTCGCAGGGCCCCGCCGCGAGCGGAGCGAGTGGTGAGGGGCGAGGGGGCCCTCGTTCAGGCGAGGACGGCGGAGGCCTGCTCGTCGGCCATGGTCAGCAGCTCGCGGGCGATCGCGTCGTCCCGCTCCTCGCGCAGGGTGGCCAACTGCGTCTCCAGACGGCGCACCTGGGCGCGCAGTGCTGCGATCTCCGCCGCCATCCGCTGCTCGTGCGGCGCGACGACGGAACCGAACAGGGCCTTGGCCATGACTGCGCGGCCTCTCACTGGTGGAGGTGGGTCCCGTCGCACCGCCGGACGGCGGTCTGCGCGGGAGCTGACGACCTCAGGGTGACACCGGTCCCCGCGCCGGTCAACGCCGCACGGGGCCGGCTGCCGTGTCGGGGGGATGTCGTCTTGGTCACCCGGTGGTGAACCCGGACTGTCCCCGCACCGGCTCCTCGGCGCTCTCCACGCCGGTCACCGAGCCGGGCGCGGACGGACCGGTGACCTGGGCCAGCACGGCCCGGACGTCGTCCTCCGCCCCCTCCAGGACCACCTCGACCCGGCCATCCGCGCGGTTGGTCGCGGAGCCGGCCAGTCCGCGCGCGGACGCGGCCTGCTGCACCGACCACCGGTACCCCACGCCCTGCACGTGCCCGGAGACCAGGGCGACGACCCGGACGGTGCTCACGGACGGCGGGCGCGCGGCCGGGGCTGGCAGTGCGGGCAGGAGTAGCTGGAACGGTTCATGAACGACTCACGGCGGATGGGGGTGCCGCAACGCGGGCACGGGCGGTCGAGCTGCCCGTACACGGCCAGGTGCCGGGAGAAGTAGCCGCTCTGGCCGTTGACGTCGACGTAGAGCGAGTCGAACGACGTCCCGCCCTGGGCCAGGCTCTCGCCGAGCACGTCGCGGATGCCCTCGAGGAGGTCGCTGACCTGCGTGCGGGTCAGCTTGTCGGTGGGGCGGGCGCCGTGCAGGCGGGCGCGCCACAGCGACTCGTCGGCGTAGATGTTGCCCACCCCGCCGATCAGCGTCTGGTCGAGCAGCGCGCGCTTGACCTCGGTGCGCCGGCGGCGCAGTGCCGCGCTGAACGCCTCGACGTCGAAGCCGGGGTCGAGCGGGTCGATGGCGATGTGCGCCAGCCGCGGCGGGACGTCGTCACCGCCCGGGGCGTCCTCGACGGCCAGACCGCCGAACGTGCGCTGGTCGACGAAGCGCAGCTCACGGCCGCCGTCGGTGAACCGGAACCGGGCCCGCAGGTGGACTTCGTCGGGCTCGTCGGGCTTCTCGACCAGCAGCTGCCCGCTCATGCCCAGGTGGGCGACGAGCGCGCGGGCCGACGGGGTGCCGTCGGCCTCGGCGAGCGGCAGCCACAGGTACTTGCCACGCCGGTGGGCGGCGGTGAACGTGCGGCCGGTCAGGGTGGTGACGAAGTGGTCGGCGCCCTCGAGGTGCCGGCGCACCGCACGCGGGTGCCGCACCTCGACCTCGGCGACGGTGCGGCCGGCGACCCAGCGCGCCAGCCCCCGCCGGACGACCTCGACCTCGGGCAGCTCGGGCACGGCTCAGCCCGCCGTCGGTCCGCCGTCGGCAGGCGCGACCGCGTCGGGCACGGCGGACAGGGCCCGCCAGGCGGCCTCGGCGGCCTCCTGCTCGGCGGCCTTCTTGGTGCGGCCGCGGCCGGAGCCACGGACCCGCCCGGCCAGCAGCACGTCGGCGGTGAACGTCTTGGCGTGGTCGGGGCCCTCGTCGGCGACGTCGTACACCGGGGCGCCGAGCCCGAGGGACGCCCCGAGCTCCTGCAGGCTGGTCTTCCAGTCCAGGCCGGCGCCGCGGGTGGCGGACTCGGCCAGCAGCGGGTCGAACAGCCGGTGGACGATCGCCGCGGCGGTGTCCAGGCCCTGGCCCAGGTGGATCGCGCCGAGCAGCGCCTCGAGGGCGTCGGCGAGGATCGAGTCCTTCTCCCGGCCGCCGGTGGCCTGCTCGCCGCGGCCGAGCAGCAGGTGCGGGCCGATGCCGCCCTCGCCGAGGGCGCGCGAGACGCGCGCCAGTGACGTCATGTTGACCACCGAGGCGCGCAGCTTCGCCAGCTGCCCCTCGGGCAGGTCGGGGTGGCTGCGGTACAGCTCGTCGGTGACGACGAGGCCCAGCACCGAGTCGCCGAGGAACTCCAGGCGCTCGTTGGTGGGCAGGCCGCCGTGCTCGTAGGCCCAGGACCGGTGGGTCAGGGCCAGCTGGAGCAGGTCGGCGGGGATCTCGACGCCCAGGGCGTCGGCGAGCCAGGCGGTGGCCCGACCCAAGTGCTCACCGTCCGCGGACGCGCGACCACCGGCGTGCCCGGACCGGGCGCCCCCGGGAGGGGCGCCCGGTGCCGGGGACGCCGGTGCGGTGGTCGACTGCGCCACGCTGGAGGTGCTCCGGATCAGACCGCGAGGACCTGACGACCGTCGTGCTGACCGCAGGTCGGGCAGGCGATGTGCGGCGGCTTCAGCTCACGGCAGGCCGGGTTGGGGCAGGGCGCGAGCGTGGGGGCCGTGGCCTTCCACTGCGACCGACGGGCCCGGGTGTTGGACCGGGACATCTTCCTCTTCGGAACGGCCACGTCAGTTCTCCTCTGGGTCGGTGCGGCTGGCCGACCCCGGCTGGGGTCGATCCGCGCTGTCGGTGGTGTCGGTGTCGGCGAGGCGAGCGGCGAGCCCGGCCCACCGGGGGTCGATGACCTCGTGCGAGTGGTCGGCCGGCAGGTCGTCCAGCCGCTCGCCGCAGTCGACGCACAGGCCGGCGCAGTCGGGCGTGCAGGTCGGCGACAGCGGCAGGGTCAGGACGACGGTGTCCCGGACCAGCGGGGCGAGGTCGAGGGACTCGCCGTCGATGCGGCGTACCTCGTCCTCCTCGCTGGTGGCCTCGGTGGTGCTCCCGGCGTAGGCGTAGAGCTCCTGGACGTCGAGGGTGAGCGTGTCCTCGAGCGGGTCCAGGCAGCGCGCGCACTGGCCGGTGACCGGGACGTCGACCTGGCCGGAGACCAGGACGCCCTCCATCACCGACTCCAGCCGCAGCCGCAGGTGGACCGGGGCGCCCTCGGGCACGCCGATCATCTCCACGCCCCAGCCGGCCATCGCCGGGAGGGTCTTGTCCCACTCGCGCATCGTGCCGGCGCGGCGGCCGAGTTCACGGAGGTCGACCTTCCAGGCCTTCTCCAGCGCCTTCTCGGCGGCGGTGCGGGGAGCCTGGTCGGTCGCGTCGACGGGGTCGCCAGCGGGGCGCCGGGCGTCGGAGGACGCGGCGCCGTGGGCGGGCGAGGGAGCAGCAGGCATGTCAGTACTCGTCGTCATCGTCGGTGGGTTCGCCGGCGCGGGGCACCGCGCACGGAGGGCGCGCGGCACGGCAGCAGCCGGACAGAGGAACAGACTACCCGACGCCGTCACGCCGTCCGTCGACGGCGAGGCGGTCAGGGGTGCCCGGGTCCGGGGGCTGCCACGTCACCGGTCACGGTGAACGCAGGTTGGTGCGCGCCTTCTCCACCGAACGCGTCATGTGCGCCAGCGTGTTCCCGAAGTCGGCGAGCCGGGTGTCGACGTACTCGTCGACCTCGGCCCGCATCCGGGCCACCTCGGCGGCGGTCTGCGCGCCGAGCTCGTCGGCCCGGTCGACGGCGCTGCGGTACACCTCGGTCTCGGCCAGCAGCCGCTCGTGCTCGGCCTCGGCGGCGGCGATCAGCTCGGCGTGCTGCGCATGGGCGTCGGCCAGCAGCTGCTCGTGCAGCTGGCGGGCCTCGGCGACGATCGCCTCGGCCTCGGCCTCGGCCTGCCGCAGCAGGTCGTCGGCCTGGGCCTGCGCCTGGCTGAGCACCTCGTCGCGCTGGCGGCGGGCGGTGCCGATCAGCTCCTCGCGCTGCCGGCGGGCGGTGGCGACCACCTGTTCGCTCTCGCTGCGCGTGCGGCCGGTGAGCCGCTCGGCCTCGGCCTGGGCCTGCTGCAGGATCTCGGTGCGCTGCTCGACGATGGCGCCGGCCTGCTGCACCTCGTCGGGCAGGTTCTCGCGCAGGTCGTCGAGCAGGTCGAGCAGGTGGTCACGGGGCACCATGCAGGAGGCCGACATGGGCACGCTGCGGGCGTTCTCGATGACGGTGGTCAGCTCGTCGACGGTCTCGTAGAGCCGGTACACGACCTCGGTCACGGCTGCTCCCCCTCCCGGGACCGGGCCACCAGCCGGTCGTTGACCGCCGGGGGCACCAGCGAGGACACGTCGCCGCCGAAGCGGGCGATCTGCTTGACCAGGCTGGAGGACAGGTGCCCGACCTGGGGTGCGGTGGGCATGAACAGCGTCTCGATGCCGGCCAGCTCGCGGTTCATCTGGGCCATCTGCAGCTCGTACTCGAAGTCGCCCACCGCGCGCAGCCCCTTGACGATCACCGGGACGTCGTGACTGCGGCACCAGTCGACCAGCAGGCCCTCGAAGCTGGCGACCGTCACGTTGGGGCACGCCTCGACCGCCCGGCGCAGCAGCTCCATGCGCTCGTCGACGTCGAACAGCCCGGCCTTGCCGGGGTTGACCAGCACGGCCACGACCAGCTCGTCGTACAGGGCGGCGGCGCGCGTGATCACGTCGACATGGCCGTTGGTGACCGGGTCGAAGGAGCCGGGACAGACCGCACGCCTCACGGGAAGCGACCGTACCGGAGCACGGCCTCCCCGTAGCGCCGATCGCGGACCCCCTCGAGGGGTGTCGGCCACGCGAAGGCCTCCTCCCGGCTGGACCGCTCCACGACCACGACGGCGTCCGGGGCCAGCCAGCCCCGGGCGACCAGGGAGCCCAGGACGTCGAGCACCTGCTCGACCGGCGTCACGTAGGGCGGGTCGGCGAAGACCAGGTCGAAGGGGGCCGACGCCGCACCGGCCACCACGGTGGGGACGCTGCCGGGCAGCACCACCGCCCCGGGCAGCCCGACGGCGGCGATGTTGGCCCGCAGCACCGGCAGCACCCCGGCGCCGTTCTCGACGAAGACCGCCTCGTCCGCACCGCGGGACAGCGCCTCGAGCCCGAGCGCGCCGGAGCCGGCGTAGAGGTCGAGCACCCGGGCGCCGTCGAGGTCCAGCAGCGAGCCCAGGGAGTTGAACAGGCCCTCCCGGGCCCGGTCCCCGGTCGGCCGCACCCCGGTCCGGGGCACCTTGAGCGTGCGCCCACCGGCCACGCCGGAGATCAGTCGCGTCATGTCACCAGCCTCGTCCGCCGGCCCGCCCCGGGCACGCGAGGGGTGCGGAGGACGGGGTCCGTCACGCCTTCTCCAGGTACTCGGCGCGCTCGTCGAGGCTGAGCGCCGCGACCGCGGCGGCCAGCTCGGGGTGGTCGGCCAGGCCGCGGCCCCGCTCGACGAGCGCGGTGGCCTCGACCCGGGCCTCGGCGATGAGGTGCTCGTCGTCGACGAGCGACAGCAGCCGCACCCCGGAGCGACGACCGGACTGGGCGGCGCCGAGGACGTCGCCCTCCCGCCGGGTCTCCAGGTCGAGGCGGGCGAGTGCGAACCCGTCGGTGGTGGAGGCGACCGCGGCCAGCCGCTGCCCGGTGGCCGAGCTGCTGGGCGCCTCGCTGACCAGCAGGCACAGCCCGGCGTGCTTGCCCCGGGCCACCCGCCCGCGCAGCTGGTGGAGCTGGCTGACGCCGAACCGGTCGGCGTCCATGACGACCATGACGGTCGCGTTGGGCACGTCGACGCCGACCTCGACCACCGTGGTGGCGACCAGGACGTCGACCTCGGCGGCGGCGAAGGCCTGCATCCGCGCCTCCTTGTCCTCCGGGGTCATGCGGCCGTGCAGCACCTCGACCCGCAGCGACGACAGCGGCCCGGCCCGCAGCGCGTCGGCCACGTCGAGCACCGCCAGCGGCGGGCGCTTGTCGCTCGTGCCGCCCTTCGGCTCCGGCGGCGGGGCGCCGTCCTCGCCGTCGGGGCCGTCGTCGCCCTTGCCGCCGTCGTCGAGGTCGCCGATCCGTGGGCAGACGACGTAGGCCTGCCGGCCGGCGGCGACCTCCTCGCGCAGCCGGGCCCAGGCGCGGTCGAGCCAGGCCGGCTTCTCCCCCACCGGCACGACCGAGCTGGAGACGCCGCCGCGGCCGGCGGGCAGCTGGCGCAGCGTGGAGGTCTCGAGGTCGCCGTAGACGGTCATCGCCACGGTGCGCGGGATGGGGGTCGCCGTCATGACCAGCACGTGCGGCGGCCGGTTGCCCTTGGCGCGCAGGGCGTCGCGCTGCTCGACGCCGAAGCGGTGCTGCTCGTCGACCACGACCAGGCCGAGGTCGGCGAACTCGACACCCTCCTGGAGCAGCGCGTGGGTGCCCACGACGATGCCCGCGCTGCCGTCGGCGACCGCGGCGCGGGCCTGCCGGCGCACGGCGGCCTTCTGCGACCCGGTCAGCAGCTGCACCCGGGTGCCGGCCGCGTCGCCGTCGAGCTCACCCGCCCTGCCCAGCGGACCGAGGATCGCGGCCAGGCTGCGGGCGTGCTGGGCGGCGAGCACCTCGGTGGGGGCCAGCAGTGCGGCCTGCCCCCCGGCGTCGACGACCTGGGCCATCGCCCGCAGCGCCACGACGGTCTTGCCCGAGCCGACCTCGCCCTGCAGCAGCCGGTTCATCGGCTGCTCGCGGGCGAGCTCGGCGGCCAGCTCCTCGCCCACCTCGCGCTGCCCGTCGGTGAGGGCGAACGGCAGCGCGGCGTCGACGGCGTCCAGCAGGCCGCCGCTGCGGCGTGGCCGGGCGATGCCGGGCTCCAGGGCGGCGGCCCGGCGCCGGGCGGCGAGGGTGGCCTGCAGCACCAACGCCTCGTCCCACTTGAGCCGCTCGTCGGCCTGGTCGACCTGCTCCTGGCTCTCGGGCCGGTGCTTGTGCCGCAGCGCGGTGGGCAGGTCGACCAGGCCGTGACGCGCACGGACCGCCGCCGGGATCGGGTCGTCGAGCATCTGCTCCAGCGACCGCGGGTCGTCGAGCAGCAACTTGACCGACTTCTGGATCACCCAGCTGGAGACGTCCTTGCTGGCCGGGTACAGCGGCACCATCGCCCGGGCCCAGTCGTCGTCGTCACCGGTGATGATGTGGCAGTCGGGGTGGGTGAACTGCTTCTCGCCGCGCCACAGCCCCACGGTGCCGGCGAACAGGCCCCACTCGCCGACGTCGAGGTGGGCGTGCCGGTTGTTGAAGAAGACCAGCCGCATGCTGCCCGCGCCGTCGCCCACGGTGACCTCGGTGAGCGTGCCGCGGCGCTGCTGCATCCGCCGGGTGCTCACGTTCTTCACCTGCGCCAGCACGGTGACCCGGTCGCCGACCTCCAGGCCGTCGAGCCGGGTCATCTCCCCGCGCCGGGCGTAGCGCCGCGGGTAGTGGCGCAGCAGGTCGCGGACGGTGTGCAGCGACAGCTGGGTGGCCATCACCTCGGCGGTCTTGGGGCCCAGCACCCGGGTGAGCGGGGTGCCCATGGTCAGCGCCACGTCACTCCACCCCGACCAGCAGCGGCACCGCCCCGGCACCGCCGGCGTAGCGGACGACGTCGACCGTGGGGTGCACCGCGGCCAGGTGGGCGCAGACGGCGTCGCCCAGCGCGGCGTCCTCACCCACGACGACGGTGACCATCTCGCCTCCGGCGGACAGCAGCCGGTCGAGCAGGTCGCGGGCGACCGTGGCGAGGTCGGGGCCGATCACGACGACGTCGCCCTCCGCGCTGCCCAGGACGTCGCCGGCGGCGCAGCGGCCGGCGGAGGTGAGGGCGTCGTGGGCGGCGACGGTGACCTCGGCCCAGCGGGTGGCGGCGGCCGCCTCGGCCATCGCGACCACGTCGTCGCCGAAGCGGCGGGCGGGGTCCGCGACCGCCAGCGCGGCCAGGCCCTGCACCCCCGACCGGGTCGGGACGACGACGACGTCGCGGCCGTCCTCGCGGGCGCGCTCGGCGGCGCGGGCGGTGACCGCGGTGGCCTCGGCGTCGTTGGGCAGCACCACGACCTGCTCGGCGCCGGTGCCCAGCACCGCGGCGAGGACGGCGTCCTCGGTGACCTCGCCCGCCGGGGCGGTGAGCACCGCGACGCCCTCGCCGGCGAACAGGTCGGCCAGCCCGGCGGAGCAGGTGAGCGCCACCGACGCCCGGGTGCCGGCGGCCGCGGCCGGCGGACGGACCGGGGCCAGGGCGGTGACCGAGATGCGGTGCGGGCGCCCGGCCTCGATGCCGGCCTCGATGGCGGCGCCGACGTCGCCGACGTGCACGTGCACGTTCCACTCCCGGCCGCCGGGGGTGTCGACCCCGACCACGACCAGGCAGTCGCCCAGCTCGGCCAGCCGGCCCTGCAGCCGGGCCACCGCCGCCTCGTCGGAGTCGGCGAGCAGGAACTGCACCTCGCTGCCCGGCCCGGGCGCGGGGGCGGTGGGCGCGGGGACGCCGCGGTGCCGGGCCGGCCGGCGGTCGAGCGGGGCGCGGGTGGGCACGGTGCCGGTGACGGTGCCGACCAGGGCGTCGAGCACCAGGCACCAGCCGGCCCCGCCGGCGTCGACGACCCCGGCGTCGCGGAGCGCGGCGAGCTGCCCGGGGGTGGCCTGCAGCGCGGTCAGCGCGCCGTCGGCGGCGGCCCGGACGACGTCGGCGAGCAGCGCCCGGCCCCCGGAGACCGCGGCCGCGGCGGCCTCGGCGCCGGCCCGCGCGACGGTGAGGAACGTGCCCTCCTCGGGGTCGGCGACAGCGGTGTAGGCGGTGCGGGAGGCCGCCGACAGCGCCTCGGCCAGCACCCGCCCGTCGACCCGCGCGGCCCCGGCCAGGCCGTCGGCGAGCCCGCGCAGCAGCTGGGCCAGGATCGCGCCGGAGTTGCCCCGGGCACCGAGCACGGCGCCGCGGGCCAGCACGGTCCACGGCGACTCACCGCCCGCGTCCGCCTCGCGGGCGGCCTGCTCCAGCGCGGCGTTGCCGGCCTCGGCGGTCATCAGCAGGTTGGTGCCGGTGTCGCCGTCGGGGACCGGGAAGACGTTGAGCTCGTCGAGCCGCCCCCGCGCCTGGGCAAGGGTGTCGACCACGGCGCGGCTCCACCGGCCGACCGCGGCCTCGTCCAGCGCCTCCAGCACGTGCCGGAGGGTACGCGGGAGGGCCGACAGGAGCGGCGCAGCGCGGGCCCTGCCCTGCCCGGGCCGGGGTGGTCGGACGTCGTCCTCCGGGACCGTCTACAGTGGACCGAGCGTGTGCCGGGCTGGGCCGTGCCCTGGGGTGTCCTCACCCCCGGGCTCCCGGCGGGCACCGAGAACCGACTTCAGCTTCACCAATCTTCTGGGAGTGATCGACCGTGGCTGCCGTGTGCGACGTGTGTGGCAAGGGGCCCGGTTTCGGCATGGCGGTGTCCCACTCGCACCGCCGGACGCCGCGCCGTTGGAACCCGAACATCCAGTCCGTGCGGGCTGCGCTCACCGGCGGTGGCCGCAAGCGCATCAACGCCTGCACGTCCTGCATCCGCGCCGGCAAGGTCGCCCGGGTCTAGTGCTCGGGCGCCGACCACCGGCGCCGACGTACCACCCCCGCCCCGGCGGGACCGGAGACCCCGGAGGTCACTGACCTCCGGGGTCTCCGGCGTGCTCCTCAGGCCGCGCCGATGCCCAGCGCCCGGGCGGCGGTGACCACCAGCCCGACCACCGTGTCGTGTGGGACCACCGTGCTGTCGACGACCAGGTGGTAGTGCCGGGCCTCGGCGGGGTCGCAGCGGTAGAAGTGCCGGACGTAGGCGACCCGGCCGGCGTCGGCGGCGTCCCGGTCGCGCCGGACCTCGTCCTCGGGCCGCCCCGAGTGCGCCACCGCGGCGGCCAGCCGACGCTCGGGCGCGCCGTCCAGCCGCACGTGCAGCACGTCGGGGCGGCCGCGCAGCACCATCGCCGCCGCCCGACCCAGCACCACGCCCCCGGGGCCCGCGGCGATCTCGAAGAGCACCCGCTCGGTCTGCTGCCGGTAGGCGCGCTCGTCGGGCAGCGAGGAGGTGGGCAGCACGCCGCCCACCGGGTCGGGCATCGTGCCCAGCGAGCTGACCAGCCGCCACAGCCCACGGGTGATCGTCTCGTCGTTGGCCTCGGCCTCGGCGACCGGCACCCCCAGCCGGCCGGCGACCTGGGCCGGGATGACCCGGTCGTGGAAGGGCAGCCCGAGCGCCTCGGCGACGGCCGGGGCGATCTCGGCCCCGCCGCAGCCGTACGACGCCGACACCGTCACGACGCCCACGTGTCCTCCTCCACCGGCCGGTCGGCCCCCTGGTCACCGGCGTCGAGCCGCTTGCCCAGGAAGACCGCGTCGGGCGAGTCGGCGTAGACGCCGTACCCGGCGACCGGTGTGTACCCCTCGCGGGCGTACAGCGCCAGGGCCTCGGGCTGCCGGCCGCCGGAGTTGAGCACCAGCCGGGGGTGGCCGGCCGCGGCGGCGGTGCGCTCGAGCTCGGCCAGCAGCAGCCGGGACACGCCCCGCCGCCGGAAGCCCGGCTCCACGTACATCCGCTTGAGCTCGGCCGCCCCCTCGCCGGCGCGGTGCGCCCGCCAGCCACCGCAGCCGGCGGGCACCCCGTCGACCTCGGCGACCAGGAACAGCCCGTGCGGCGGGGAGAACTCGGCCGGGTCGACGACCGCCTCGTCGCGCCCGCCGTAGCGGACCACGTACTCCTGCTGGACCCGCTCGATCAGGTGCTGCGCCACCGGGTCGGCGTAGCCGACCTGCCGCAGGGTCACCCGTGCCTCAGCCGAAGTGGACATGCCCGGTCGCCTCCCCCAGTTCCTCGGCGACCCGCGCGGCGGGCACGCCGTCCACCCGGACGCCGGGCTCCCCGCCGGCCGGGACCGCGGTCACGGTGCCGATCGTCGTCCATCCTGCCGGGGGCTCGACCGCGGCCGGGAAGGTGGCCACCAGGGCGTGATCCTCGCCACCGGTGAGCACCCAGGCCATCGGGTCGCCGCCGAGCGCGGCCGCGACCTGCGCCAGCGGCCCCACCGGGTCCAGGAATCCCGCGGCCAGGGCGGCGCGGTCGAGGTCGAGGACGACCCCGCTGTCGGCGGCCAGGTGCCCGGCGTCGGCCAGCAGCCCGTCGCTGGTGTCGCACATCGACGTGGCGCCCGCCTCGGCCGCGGCCGGGCCGGCCGCGTACGGCGGGGTGGGCCGGCGGTGCGCGGAGACCGCGGCGATCGGCGAGTGGAAGCCGCGGCGCAGCACGGCCAGCCCGCAGGCCGACCAGCCCAGCCGGCCGGCGACCGCGACGACGTCGCCGGGGCGGGCCCCGCTGCGCAGCACCGGCGCCCGGCCCTGCAGGTCGCCCAGCGCGGTCACCGACAGGACGACGGCCGCGCTGTCGGGGGCGCTGGCCGAGGTGTCACCGCCGACCACCGCGGCGCCGAACCGCTCGCACTCCTCGGCCATGCCCGAGGCGACGTCCTCCAGCCACGCGGCCGGGGTGCCGGCGGGGCAGGCCAGCCCGACCAGCAGCGCGGTCGGGACGGCGCCCATCGCGGCGACGTCGGCGAGGTTGGCCGCGGCGGCCTTGTGCCCGACGTCCTCGCCGGAGGACCAGTCGCGGCGGAAGTGCCGGCCCTCGACCAGGACGTCGGTGCAGGCCACCACCCGGCCGTCGGGGGTGCGGACGACCGCGGCGTCGTCCCCGGGGCCCACCTCGGCCAGCGCCGCGGTGCCCGAGCGGGCGACCACCCGGGCGATGAGGCCGAACTCACCGACGACGCCCACGCTGTCGGCGGCGTCGGGCCGCGGGACCAGCGGCCGGGGCCGAGTCACCGGGCGCCCTGTCCCGCTGGGGTACGTTGCCGGTCTGTCCGCTGCCCGGCGAGCAGGCCGAGCCAGCAGCGGGCATCGCCCCCGCACTGCCCGAGGAAGGTCACGTCGTGGTCCACGCCTACATCCTGATCCAGACCGAAGTCGGCAAGGCAGCCGCGGTCGCCGCGAGCATCAGCGAGATCGCCGGGGTGACCAAGGCCGAGGACGTCACCGGCCCCTACGACGTGATCGTGCGGGCCGAGGCCAACAGCGTCGACGAGCTCGGCCGGCTGGTCGTGGCGCGCGTGCAGTCGGTGGACGGGATCACCCGCACGCTGACCTGCCCCGTCGTCAACATCTGAGCCCCTGAGCACGCCCGCCCCCGCCGCGCCGGAGGTCCCACCGCGGCCGCCGGCCGACCCGCTGCGCCGCGCGGCCCTGCTGTCCACCGTGGTGCTGGTGCCGCTGGTCGTCGTCCTGCTGGTCCTGGTCAACGTCCTCGGCGGCGACGGTCCCGGCGACGACGCGAGCGGCCCGGCCGTGGTCTCCGGCCAGACGGCCGACCCGCGCGGCGACCTGCCGCCGGTGCCGGTCGACACCCCGGACGTCACCCCGGCCGCCGACCTCGCCTGCCCGGTGCTGATGGGCCAGCTGCCGCTGGAGGCCGCCGGTGAGACGTCCCGGCAGGTGCAGTCCGACACCCCGTTCGCCTACGCCTGGGGCGACCCACCGGTGGTGCTGGTCTGCGGTGTCGAGCCGCCGGCCGGGTACGTGGTGGGCGGCCCCCAGACCTTCGTGATCAACGGCGTCGAGTGGTTCGTCGACACCACCGACCCGGCCGTCTCCGTGTGGACGACCGTCGACCGCAACGTGCCGGTCCAGGTGCGGGTGCCCTCGACCTCCGACAGCGCCATCCCCACGGCGCTGGGCCCGATCATCTCCACCGCGATCCCCTACGTCGAGCCCACGCCCGGACCCTGACCGGCCCCCGTTCAGGCGTTCACCGCGAGCTCGCGAGTGGTGAGGGGGGCACGGGTCCTCCCTCAGGCCGGCGGCAGGCGGTCCAGCTGGGCCCGGGTGACCGCGAGCACCTCGGTCCGGGCGGCGTCCACGTCGGCGGCGACCGCGGCCACCGACACCGTGAACGACCCGCGGGGGCACCAGGAGAACGCCGCCGGCCCGGCCATGCCCACGTCGGGCGCCGGGGTGGTGCGCAGCAGCAGCACGCAGTCCTCGGGCAGGCCGGAGGGATCGGGGTCCAGCGTGCCGCCGTAGTAGTCGGCGTCGTTGCCGGCCAGGTCGACCGCGTAGGACGCCGCACCGCCGGCGTCGGCGAACTGGTCGAGGAAGACGCTGGTCAGCTGGTCGCCCGAGCGCCAGAACCGCTCCCAGCCGCGCTGGTAGCCGTACTGGCCCAGCACGTGCTCCTGGTGCTGGGCGTCGTCGCCGTAGCGGGCGACGTCGTCGATCGTCTTCTCCCCCGCCGGCGGGTCCAGCTCGTCGTCGGGCACCCGCGGCAGCCCCGAGGGCACCTGGTCCACCAGCAGCGGCTCCAGGCCCGCGGCGTCGGTCGGCAGGGCCGGGGAGGACGTCGCGCCCGCCGTGGGCGCGGCGCCGGAGGGGGCGCACCCGGCCACGGCCGGGGCGCCGAGCAGCAGCAGCGCCGCGGTGGCGGCGGGCCCCCACCGGAGGGTCACGGTGCCTGCCCGGTCATCGCCACCGACCCTAGTCGAGCGCCGCGCGACCGGCCCCCGGGACGCTCAGCCGCGCAGGTCCGGGAGCCCGGCCAGCGCCTGCTCGAGGTCGGCGACCAGGTCGGCGGTGTCCTCGATGCCGCAGGAGAACCGCACGAACCCGCCCGGGACGGCGTCCCCGCCCCACTGCGCGCGCCGGTCGATCGTGGTGTGCAGCCCCCCGAAGCTGGTGGCGGCCAGGAAGAACCGGCTGGCCCGGATGAGGGCGACGACCGCCTCGGCGTCGGCGAGCTCGGCGGACACGACCCCGTTCTGCCGCAGCATCTGCCGACCGGCGAGCTCGTAGGAGGGGTCGCCGGGGCGGCCGGGCCAGCGCACGCCGCGCACCGCCGGGGAGGCGGCGAGCACCTCGGCCAGCGCCGCGGCGTTGGCCGCCTGCCGGGCCAGCCGCAGGTCCAGGGTGCCCATCGAGCGGTGCGCCAGCCACGCCTCGAACGGCCCGGGCGGGTTGCCGGTGGTCTTGCGCCACGCCGCGACCCGGGCGTACAGCTCACGGCCCTTCTCGGTGCGGGCGGTGCTGACGTGCCCGAGCAGGACGTCGCTGTGCCCGGTCAGCGCCTTGGTGTCGGCGGCGACGACGACGTCGGCCCCCAGCTCCAGCGGCCGCTGCCCGATGGGGGTCGCCGTGGTGTTGTCGACCACCAGCACCGCGCCCGCGGCCTGGGTGGCCCGGGCCACCGCGGCGATGTCGCAGACGTCCAGCTGCGGGTTGCTCGGGGTCTCCAGCATCACCAGCCGGGCGCCGTCCAGGTCGCCGCGGGCGGCGACCGCCCCGATCTCCAGGGTGGGCACCAGCTCGACGGTCAGCCCCAGCCGCTGGAGCTCGTCGCGGCCGAGCACGCGGCTGGCGTAGTAGCCGTCCGACGGCAGCACCACCCGGTCACCGGCCGAGGCCAGCGCGAGCACCGCGGAGCTGATCGCGGCCATGCCGGTGGCGAAGGACAGGCAGTCGCCACCGTCGAGCTCGCCGACCGCGCGCTCGAAGACCCGCAGCGTCGGGTTGTCGGCGCGGGCGTAGGAGTCGGCGCCGTTCGCGCCCGGGGGCTGGTCGCCCAGGTGGTACGGGGCGGCGAAGACCGGGGAGGGCCGCAGCGGGGTGCCCGGCACGGCCGGCTCGTCGCCGGCGTGGGCCAGGCGGGTGCCGTCGCCGAACGGGCTCAGGTCGTCAGCGGTGCTCACAGCGTCCTCCTGGGGTGCGGCAGCCGCTACTCCGGCTTGGCCTCTCGGGACATCATCTCCCGCACCATCTGCCCGGCCGACTCGCCCTCGTGGCAGACCCGGACGACGGCCTCGGTGATCGGCACGTCGACCCCGTGCGCGCGAGCCAGGTCCAGCACCGAGCGGCAGCTCTTCACGCCCTCGGCGGTCTGCCGGGTGATCTGCTCGACCTGGGCCACCGACATGCCCTGGCCCAGGTGCTCGCCGAAGGTGCGGTTGCGCGACAGCGGCGAGGAGCAGGTGGCGACCAGGTCACCGAGCCCGGCCAGCCCGGCGAAGGTGGCGGGGTCGGCGCCCAGCGCCGTGCCCAGCCGGGCGGTCTCGGCCAGGCCGCGGGTGATCAGCGATGCCCGGGTGTTGTCGCCGTAGCCCAGGCCCTCGGCGACGCCGCAGGCCAGCGCGATGACGTTCTTGACCGCCCCGCCCAGCTCGCAGCCGACCAGGTCGGGGTTGGTGTACGGGCGGAAGTAGCGGGTGTGGCAGGCGGCCTGCAGGGCCGCGGCGCGGTCGGTGTCGGTGCAGGCGATGACCGTCGCCGAGGGCTGCTCCTCGGCGATCTCCCGGGCCAGGTTCGGCCCGGACAGCGCGGCCACCCGGTCGGCGCCGGCGCCGGTCACCTCGCAGATGACCTCGCTCATCCGCTTCGTCGTCCCGAGCTCGACGCCCTTCATCAGCGACAGCAGCGACGCGTCGCCGGGCAGCAGCGGCGCCCAGCCGGTGAGGTTGGCGCGCAGCGTCTGGCTGGGCACGGCGAGCACCACGACGTCGGCGCCCTCGAGGGCCTCGGCGGCGTCGGCGGTGGCCCGCACGGCGTCGGGCAGCCGGACGCCGGGCAGGTAGTCGGGGTTCTCCCGGCCGGCCTGGATCGCGGTGACCAGTTCGGGACGGCGGGCGTGCAGGGTGACGCTGCAGCCGGCGTCGGCGAGCACCTTGGCGAAGGTGGTGCCCCAGGAGCCGGCGCCCAGCACCGCGGCGCGGGTCACGCGGCGGTCCCGGGGAGGTCGCGGCCGGCCGGGCGCGGGTGGAAGGCGGTGGGCGGCTGCTCACCGCGCAGCTCGCCGAGCTGGTCACGGACGCGGGTCATCAGCAGGTCGGTCACCTCGCGCAGGAGCTCGCCCGACAGCGGCGCGCCGGCGCGCACCGCGGCGCGCTGGGCGGAGAGGTCGACGGGCTCGCCGACCAGGTACTGCGCCGGCGCCCGCAACCGCAGGTGCAGCCGCTTGGCGTGGTAGTCGTGCACCCGCTGCGGCCCCCACTGGGCGACCGGCAGCACCGGGACGTCGGTGGTCAGCGCCAGCCGGGCCACCCCGGAGCGGGCCTGCATCGGCCACCACTCGGGGTCCCGGGTGACCGAGCCCTCGGGGTAGATGACCACCACGTCGCCGGCGTCGAGCGCGGCCTTGGCCGCGTGCACCGAGGAGCGGGCCGCGGTGGTCCCGCGGGAGACCGGGATCTGCCCGGCGGCGCGCAGGATCGTGCCGGCCAGGCCGGTGAACAGGGCGTCCTTGGCCAGGAAGTGCGGCACCCGGCCGGCGTCCCAGACCAGCCGGGCGCAGGCCAGCGGGTCGAGCACCGAGACGTGGTTGGCCACCAGAAGCGCCCCGCCCCGGGCCGGGATCCGGTCGGCGTCCCGGTACCGCAGGGAGAAGACCGCCGACGCGACCGGGTAGACCACCGCGACGCACAGCGCGAGCGCGAACGGCACCGGGCGGCGGGTCTGCCGGCGCGGGGGGCGGGGGGCGTGCCCCACCCCGGCGGGCGACTCGTCCTGCGACATCCGGCACCTCTCCCCTCGGGTCGGGCCCCTGTGTGACCCCGGTCCTGATCGTGCCCCCCGGCCCCCGGCGGCGCGCACGCGCCCCCGGGCGCGCTCAGCCCAGCGCGGCGGACCGGTGGGTGGGGCGGCCGCCGACGAGGGTCGCCAGCACCTCCGTGGCCCGCAGGCCGGCGGCGCCGTCGCGGGCCAGCACCGCCGCCGGGGGTTCGGCGACCACCACCAGGTCGGCGACGTCGCCGACCCGCACCCCGCGCCGGCCACCGCTGGCCGCGGCGAGCGCGGCGTCGAGGTCCAGGTGCTGCTCGGGGTGCCAGGCGGCGCGCTCGTCCAGCGACCGGTGCACGGCGGCGGCGATCCCGTCCCAGGGGTCCAGCGGCGCGACCGGGGCGTCGGAGCCCAGCACCAGCTCGGCACCGGCGTCGGCCAGCGCCCGGTAGGGGAAGGCGCGGGCGGTGGCGCCGGCCCAGTGCAGGTCGGCGGCGTCCCGGTCGTCGAGCGCGTGCCGCGGCTGCACGCTGGCGACCACCCCGAGCGCGGCGAAGCGCGGCAGGTCCGCGTCGTGCACCTGCTGGGCGTGCTCGACCCGACCGGTCACCCCGGCCGCGGCGAACCCGTCCAGGGCGACGGCCACGGCCCGGTCGCCGATGGCGTGCACGGCGCGGTCCAGCCCGCCGGCGGCGGCGCGGCGCAGCAGCTGCGCCAGCTCGTCGACGGGGGTGCGCAGCAGTCCGTGCGCCTCCGGCCCGGCCACGCCGGGGTAGGGCCGGTCGCAGAACGCGGTGCGGGTGCCCAGCGAGCCGTCGACGAAGACCTTGAGCGGGCCGACCCGCAGCCGGTCGGCCGCCACCGCGTCGGTGACGCCCGGCAGCGGGTCGCCGCTGCGCAGCCCCGCGGCCACCGTGGCCTCGAGCCGGTCGACCCAGACCGCGGTGCGCACCCGCAGCGGTGGTCCCCCGGGCACCAGCGCGGCCCGGCGCGCCCAGTCGGTCACCAGGTCGCCGTACTCGAAGTCGGTGACGGCGGTGACCCCGCGGGCGGCGGCCGCGGCGGCGGCGTCGAGCACCCAGCGGTCGCCGACGTCCGGGCCCACCCCGCCGGCGCGGGCGAACACCTCCATCGCCGCGTGCTCCCGGACCACGCCGCTGGGCTCGGTCACCCCGAGCAGCCGCGCGGCGGCGGTGCTGCACCAGGCGGTGTGCAGGTCGCCGCTGACCAGGACGACGGGCACGCCGGGCAGCGCGGCGTCCAGCACCGCGGCGTCGGCCGGCCCGGGCCACAGGGCGTCCCGGAAGCCCTGGCCGAGCACGAACGTCCCCGGCCCCGCTCCCGGCCCGGCGGCCGCGGCCGCCGCGACGATCGCGGCGGCCTCGGCGGCGGAGCCAGCGGCCGAGACGTCGATCCGCTGCCGGGCCGCCGCCCACTGCTCCATGTGCACGTGCGCGTCGACCAGCCCGGGCAGCAGCACGGCGCCGTCCAGGTCGAGCACGTCCGCGGCCACGGGCAGGTCCGTGCCGACGGCCGCCACCCGGCCGCCGTCCAGGAGCACGTCCTGGACCGCCTGCCCCGACCGGGCGCGGCGCAGCAGGAGCCGGCTCACCCGGCCACCTGCCCGGCGCGCCGGGCCCGGAAGACCTCCTCGGGCCACGCGGTGATGCCCCCGAGCCGGACGGACTCGGCGGTGCCGTCCGCGGCCCAGGTGTAGGTGACGGCCTCCCCCGCCGAGCCGAACCCGGCCACCGCCTCCTGGCGCAGTACCCCCGGCGCCTCCGGGGTCAGCTCCAGGAAGTCCTCGGCCGGCTCGGGGGCGCCGGGGTGCAGCAGCACCAGCCGCCCGCCCAGCAGGGCGACGTCGGTGACGCCCCAGAGGTTGACGAAGCGGCCGGCGTGCCGCGCCAGCTCGTCGGTGGGCGCCTGTGGGCCCCCGGGCGCGGCCAGCGCCAGGTCGAGCAGCGCGAACAGGCCGCGGGCCAGCGCGTCGGCGGGGCCGTCGACGGCGTTGGTGAGCACGCTGACCACCACCTGGGCCTCGGGGTCGATCCAGGTGCGGGTGATGTGCCCGGGGTAGCCACCGCTGTGCCCGACCAGCGTGCGGTCGCCCTGGGTGCGCAGGTCCATCCCCAGCCCGTAGTGCCGGGGCGGCTTCCCGTGCGCCTCGACCACCGACTCCGGCCGGCGCATCAGCCGCTTGCTGGCCTCGCTCAGCAGCGCCGGGTCGCCGGCGAAGTGCGCGGCGCCGAAGGCGGTGAGGTCGCGCGCGGTGGAGTAGAAGCCGGTCGCGGCCGCCATCGCCCGGGTGTCGACGTGCGGGACCGTCAGCCGCTCGTCCTCGCCGTCCAGCAGCCCGGTGTGCCCGGCGGCGAACTCCCCGGCGCGGGCGGGGTCCCACTCCGGGCCGGTGTCGGCCAGCCCCAGCCGGTCGACCACCGCGGCCTGCACGTGCGCGGCGTACCCGGTGCCGGTGACCGCCTCGATCGCCAGGCCGAGCAGCGAGTAGCCGATGTTGGAGTACTTGAAGTGCTCGTTGCGGTCGAACACCGCACCCTCGCCCGCGGCGATCTCCAGCAGCAGCCGCTCGTCGGGGAAGGGCTGCAGCAGCTGCCAGTGGTCGTTGTCGCCGCCGTCCCGGATGACGCCGCCCTGGTGGCCGAGCAGCTCGCGCACGGTCACCGGGGCCAGTGGCGTCCCCGCCAGCGCCGGCACGTGCGCCGCGATCGGGTCGTCCAGCCGCATCCGGCCGGCCTCCACCAGCTGCAGGACGGCGGTGGCGGTGAACGTCTTGGAGTGCGAGGCGATCCGGAACAGGTGCCCAGGTGTCAGCGGCGTTCCGGTCGACACGTCGGCGACGCCCAGCGCGGTGTCCAGCACCAGCCGGTCGCCGACCCGGACGGCGGCCTGCACACCGGGCACCCGCAGCTTCCGGCGCTGCAGCTCCAGCCACGACCGCAGGTAGGGGGCGGCGGCCGCGGCCACCTCGGCGGTCTGCTCGGGGGTGGTGCTCATGCGGGGCGCTCCTGGGCCGGGGGGACGGTTGCCGGGAGCAGACCACCACACCGGCCGACCCGCGCGGCGCCGGGGTGTGGTCACATCATCGGGGTGCAGCCGTGGTCCCTCGTCGTCCCCGCCAAGCTGCTGAGCCGGGCCAAGACCCGGCTGGCGCCGCTGACCGCCCGGTTCGGCGACGACGCACCCGCCCGGCACCGGGAGCTCGTGCTGGCGATGCTGGCCGACACCGTGGCCGCTGCGCTCGCCAGCCCGGCCGTCGCGGGCGTGCTGGTGGTGACCGACGACCCGGGCGTCGGTGACCTGGTCCGGTCGCTGGGCGCGCGGACCGTGCCCGACGAGCCCGACCGCGGGCTCAACCCCGCGCTGGCCCACGGCGCGGCCGCCGCCCGCGCCGCCGGGGCGCGGGCGGTCGCGGCGATGAGCTCGGACCTGCCGGCGCTGCGGCCCGCCGAGCTCACGGCCGCGCTGGCCGCCGTCGCCGGGCGTGGCTTCGTCGCCGACGCCGAGGGCACCGGGACGACGCTGCTGTGCGCCGCCACCGGCGGGCTGGACCCGCGGTTCGGGCCCGGGTCGGCCGCCGCGCACGCCGCCGGCGGGGCCGTGCCGCTGGACGGCGACTGGCCCGGGCTGCGCCGCGACGTCGACACCGCCGCCGACCTGGCCGCCGCCGCGGCCCTGGGCGTGGGCCCCCGGACGGCCCGTCTCCTGGCCGCCACTCCCTGGTCACCGGGGTGAGGCAGGATCGCATCGTGCCCGCCGCTCCCTCACCGCTGCCCGCCGATCGCTTCCTCAACCGCGAGCTGTCCTGGCTGGACTTCAACTCCCGGGTGCTGGAGCTGGCCGAGGACACCGACGCGCCCCTGCTCGAGCGGGTCAAGTTCCTCTCGATCTTCGCCAGCAACCTCGACGAGTTCTTCATGGTCCGCATCGCCGGGCTCAAGCGCCGGCAGAGCACGGGCCTGGCCGTCCGCTCCCCCGACGGCCTGACCATCCGCGAGCAGCTGGCCCGGGTCACCGACCGCACCCGCGACCTGGTGCAGCGCCACGCCGCGGTGTTCAACACCGACGTCGTCCCGGAGCTGGCCGAGCACGGCATCCGGATCGTGGGCTGGTCCGACCTCGACGACGCCGAGGCCATGCGGCTGCGGGAGTACTTCCGCGACCAGGTCTTCCCGGTGCTCACCCCGCTGGCGGTCGACCCGGCGCACCCGTTCCCCTACATCAGCGGGCTGTCGCTGAACCTCGCCGTCTCCGTGCGCGACCCGGAGACCGGGGCGCCGAAGTTCGCCCGGCTCAAGGTGCCCAACAACGTGCCCCGGTTCATCCCGGTCGGCGCGGGCCGGACGCAGGACACGTCCGAGACGGCGGTGTTCCTGCTGCTCGAGGAGCTCATCGCCGCGCACCTGAGCGCGCTGTTCCCCGGCCTGGACGTGCTCGACCACCACCTGTTCCGGGTGACCCGCAACGCCGACCTCGAGGTCGAGGAGGACCGCGACGAGGACCTGCTGCAGGCCCTGGAGCGCGAGCTGGCCCGGCGCCGGTTCGGCCCGGCGGTGCGGCTGGAGGTCACCGACACGATGGACCCGCAGATCCTCGAGGTCCTGGTGTCGGAGCTGGAGATCGGCAGCGCCGACGTCGTCTCGGTGCCCGGCCCGCTCGACCTGTCCGCGCTGATGGCGCTGTACGACCTGGACCGTCCCGAGCTCAAGGACGACCCGTTCGTCCCGGCCACGCACCCGCGGCTGTCCGAGGGCGAGACGCCCAAGAGCGTGTTCGCCACGCTGCGCGAGGGCGACGTGCTGCTGCACCACCCCTACGACTCCTTCGCCACCAGCGTGCAGCGGTTCATCGAGCAGGCCGCCGCCGATCCGAACGTGCTGGCGATCAAGCAGACGCTGTACCGCACCTCCGGCGACTCCCCGATCGTGCAGGCGCTGATCGAGGCCGCCCAGGCCGGCAAGCAGGTCGTGGTGCTGGTGGAGATCAAGGCCCGCTTCGACGAGGAGGCCAACATCAGCTGGGCCCGGTCGCTGGAGCGCGCCGGCTGCCACGTCGTCTACGGCCTGGTGGGCTTGAAGACCCACTGCAAGACCGCGCTGGTGGTGCGCATGGAGAACGGCGTGCTGCGCCGCTACTGCCACATCGGCACCGGCAACTACAACCCCAAGACCGCGCGGATCTACGAGGACCTCGGCATCCTCACCGCCGACGCGCGGGTGGGCGCCGACCTCACCGACCTGTTCAACACCCTCACCGGCTACTCCCGGCAGACCACCTACCGCTCGCTGATGGTCGCCCCGCACGGCATCCGCAACGGGCTGCTGGAGAAGATCCGCCGCGAGGCCCGGCACGCCGCCGAGGGCACCCCGTCCGGCATCCGGATCAAGGTGAACTCCCTCGTCGACGAGGAGCTCATCGACGCCCTCTACGAGGCCTCGCGCGCCGGGGTGCCCGTCGAGCTGCTCATCCGCGGCATCTGCGCACTGCGCCCGGGCGTGCCGGGCCTGAGCGAGAACATCCGGGTGCGCTCGATCGTGGGCCGGTTCCTCGAGCACTCGCGGGTCATCCACTTCGCCAACGCCGGGACGCCGGAGTGGTGGCTGGGCAGCTCGGACCTCATGCACCGCAACCTCGACCGCCGGGTGGAGGTGCTGCTGCGGGTCAACGACCCCGCCGCCCAGCGCCAGCTCCAGCGGGTGTTCGACCTGGACATGGCCCCCGACGTGCGCAGCTGGGAGCTGGCCGCCGACGCGACCTGGACGCACACCGGCGGGCGGGACTCCCAGGCCGAGCTGCTCGCCACCCGGGGTGAGAACGCTGGCTGACGAACCCCGGCTCATCCCGGCCGCCGGCGGGGCGCTGTGGCGCCTGGACGCCGACGGGGCGCTGGAGACGGCGCTGGTGCACCGGCACAAGTACGACGACTGGTCGCTGCCCAAGGGCAAGCTCGACGCCGGGGAGCACGCGCTCGCGGCCGCCGTCCGGGAGGTCGGCGAGGAGACCGGTCTGGAGGTCGTGGTCGGCCGGCGCAGCGTGCAGACCCGCTACGCCCACCGGCACGGCCCCAAGCGGGTCGACTACTGGGTGATGGAGGTCGTCGGCGGGGAGTTCACGCCCAACGACGAGGTCGACGAGCTGCGCTGGCTGCCGGTCCCCGAGGCCGTGCGGCTGGCCAGCCACGACCACGACCGGGCGGTGCTGGAGGACCTGGCGCGCCCCGACGTGCCGCGCGCCCCGCGGGTGCTGCTGGTGCGGCACGCCTCGGCCGGCGACCGGTCGTCCTGGGACGGCCCGGACGCCGAGCGACCGCTGGACCGCCGGGGCCGCGAGCAGGCCGCCCGGCTGGCCGCGATGCTGCCCGTCTTCGCCCCGGCCCGGCTGCTCACCGCTCCCCCGGTGCGCTGCCGGGAGACCCTCGACCCGCTCGCCGCGGCCCTCGGGCTGGCCGTGGGCGAGGCGCCGGAGCTCGGTGAGGAGCACTTCTCCGCCGACCCGCAGGCCGGCCTGGACCTGGTCGAGCAGCTGCTGGCCACCGACGACGCCGCGGGGCCGACGCTGGTCTGCAGCCAGGGCGGGGCCATCCCCTCGGTGCTGCTGGCCCTCGGCGTCCGCTGGCACGCCGGCGCGGCCGCGCTGCCCCCGCCCGCGGCCAAGGGCAGCGTCTGGGCGCTCGGCGGCACCCCCGACGCGGAGACCGACGGGCTGGTCGCCGACTACTACCGCGACTTCTCCGCCGACCCCGCCGCCTCGCGCTGACCGCCGTCCCCCGGCACCGACCAGCCCCAGGTCCCACCGGGGCGCCGTCCTCCCGCACCTGGGCAGCTGCGGGAGGACGGCCTTCGATCAGGTCACCTGATCGAACGCGCGGAGGGTCAGCGGGTGGGCAGGGCCGGCAGGGACGCCGGCTTCCAGGCCGGACGGCGGGACTCGAAGGCGGTGATGTCGTCGAGGTGCCGCTCGGTCAGGCCGACGTCGTCGAGGCCCTCGAGCAGGCGCCAGCGGGTGTACGGGTCGATCGAGAACGGCACGGTGGTGCTGCCGTAGGTGACCTGCTCGGCCTGCAGGTCGACGGTCACCGGCAGCGCCGGGTCGGCCTCGATCGCCGCCCACAGCGCCTCGACGTCGGACTCGGGCAGGACGACGGTCAGCAGCCCGGCCTTGGTCGAGTTGTTGCGGAAGATGTCGGCGAACCGGGAGCTGATGACCACCCGGAAGCCGCCGTCCAGCAGGGCCCAGTTGGCGTGCTCGCGGGAGGAGCCGGTGCCGAAGTCGGGGCCGGCGACCAGGATCGAGGCGTGCGCGTACTGCGGCTGGTTGAGCACGAAGTCGGGCTCGTTCTTCCGCCAGGCCACGAACAGCCCGTCCTCGAAGCCGGTGCGGGTGATCCGCTTGAGGTACTCGGCCGGGATGATCTGGTCGGTGTCGACGTTGCTGCGGCGCAGCGGGGCGGCGGTGCCGGTGTGCGTGGTGAAGGCGTCCATCGTCGTCAGACTCCAGCGGTCTCGAGGTCGGCCGGGGCGGTGAGCCTGCCCGTCAGTGCGGTGGCGGCGGCCACGGCCGGGGACACCAGGTGGGTGCGCCCGCCCTTGCCCTGCCGGCCCTGGAAGTTGCGGTTGCTGGTCGAGGCCGACCGCTCGCCGGGCTTGAGCTGGTCGGGGTTCATGCCCAGGCACATCGAGCAGCCCGCGCCGCGCCACTCGGCGCCGGCCTCGGTGAACACCTGGTCCAGCCCCTCGGCCTCGGCCTGCAGCTTCACCGCGACCGACCCGGGGACGACGAGCATGCGGGTGTCGGCGTCGACCTTCTTGCCCTTGAGCAGGGCGGCGGCGACCCGCAGGTCCTCGATCCGGCCGTTGGTGCAGGAGCCGAGGAACACGGTGTCGACGGAGATCTCGCGCAGCGGCGTGCCGGCGGCCAGGCCCATGTACTCCAGCGCGGACTCCGCGGCCAGCCGGTCGCTCTCGTCGGCGATGGTGGCGGGGTCCGGCACGCTCGCGCCGATCGGCAGCCCCTGCCCGGGGTTGGTGCCCCAGGTGACGTAGGGGGTGAGCGAGGCGGCGTCGATGTGCACCTCGCGGTCGAAGACGGCGTCGTCGTCGGTGCGCAGCGTCTTCCAGTGGGCGACGGCCGCGTCCCAGTCGGCGCCCTGCGGGGCGTGCGGGCGCCCGGCCAGGTAGTCGAAGGTGGTCTGGTCGGGGGCGATGAGCCCGGCGCGGGCACCGGCCTCGATCGACATGTTGCAGATCGTCATCCGGGCCTCCATCGACAGCGCCTCGATCGCGCTGCCGCGGTACTCGATGACGTGCCCCTGGCCACCGCCGGTGCCGATCTCGGCGATGACGGCGAGGATGACGTCCTTCGCGCTGACGCCGGGCGGCAGCTCGCCGTCGACGGTCACCGACATCTGCTTGGCCGGGTACTGCGGCAGCGTCTGGGTGGCCAGCACGTGCTCGACCTCGCTGGTGCCGATGCCGAAGGCCAGCGCGCCGAAGGCGCCGTGCGTGGAGGTGTGGCTGTCGCCGCACACGATCGTCATGCCCGGCTGGGTGAGCCCCAGCTGCGGGCCGATGACGTGCACAATGCCCTGGTCGCGGTCGCCCATCGGGGCGAGCCGGATGCCGAACTCGGCGGCGTTGCGGCGCAGCGCGTCGACCTGCGCGCGGCTGACCGGGTCGGCGATGGGGCTGAGGATGTCCAGCGTCGGGACATTGTGGTCCTCGGTGGCCATCGTCAGGTCGGGACGACGGACGGTGCGGCCCGCGGCCCGCAGCCCGTCGAAGGCCTGCGGGCTGGTCACCTCGTGCACGAGGTGCAGGTCGATGTAGAGCAGGTCGGGCTCGCCCTCGGTCCGCCGGACGACGTGCTCCTCGTACACCTTCTGCGCCAGGGTCTGGCCCACCGGTCCTCCTCATCGCGACCCGCTCGGTGCGGTGTCACTCACTTGTCATCTCATACAGTGAGATGCGAGTATCAGTACGTGGTACAGCCTAACCCCGTCGCCGTGTTGGACAAAGCAGTGGCCATCCTCCGCGCGGTGGCCGACGAACCGGCCAGCCTCGCCGAGCTGGTCATCCGCACCGAGCTGCCCCGCGCCACCGCCCACCGGCTGGCCACCGCGCTCGAGGCGCACCGGCTGCTGCGCCGCACCAGCGCCGGCACGTGGGCGCCGGGACCGGCGCTGTCCGAGCTCGGCCGCGGCGGGGCCGACCTCGCCGAGGTGTCGGCCCGCCCGCTGGCGGCGCTCCGCGACACCACCGGCGAGAGCGCCCAGCTGTACGTGCGCGACGGCGGCAGCCGGGTCTGCATCGCCGCCGCCGAGCGCAGCAGCGGGCTCCGCGACACCGTCCCGGTCGGCGCCCGGCTGCCGCTGACCGCCGGCTCCGCGGCACACGCGCTGCTGGCCTTCGCCCCGGCCGACGAGGTCACCCCGCTGCTGCCGTCGGCCAGCTTCACCGCCCGCACCCTGCTCGACGTGCGGCGTCGCGGCTGGGCGCACAGCGTCGCCGAGCGGGAGCCGGGCGTCGCCTCGCTGTCCGCACCGGTGCGCGACGGGGCCGGCGGCGTGCTGGGCGCCGTCTCGATCTCCGGTCCGGTGGAGCGCGTCGGCCGCCGTCCCGGGCCCGAGGTCGTCGCCGCCGTCCTGGACGCCGCGGTCTCCATCTCGCGCGCCGCACGCTGAGGCCCGGGGCCGCGCTTCCGCACGGCCGCCCCGGGCGGTAGACAGGTCGGGTGGAGCTCACCGACACCTACCAGGGCCGCGCACGCATCGCCGGGGACGGCGAGGGGGTGGGGCTCGACGAGCTCGCCCTGGCCACCCGCAACCACGGCCTGCCGCTGGAGGCCCTGCGCTGGGACGTGACCCCGCCGGGGCTGCACTACGTGCTCACCCACTTCGACATCCCCGCGGTCGACCCGGCCACCTGGGCGCTGGAGGTCACCGGCGCCGTCGAGCGGCCGCTGCGGCTGACCCTGGCCGACCTGCAGGCGCGCAGCAGCGCCTCGGCGCGGGTGCTGCTGGAGTGCGCCGGCAACGGCCGGGCACGCTTCGCGCCCCGCCCGGTCAGCCAGCCCTGGCTGCTCGAGGCGGTCGGGACGGCGGAGTGGGGCGGCACACCGCTGGCCCCGCTGCTGCAGGAGGCCGGCCTGTCCCCCGACGCCGTCGACGTGGTGTTCACCGGCGCCGACCACGGTGTGGAGCGCGGGGTCGAGCAGGACTACGCCCGCGGGCTGCCGGTCGCCGAGGCGCTGCGCCCGGACGCACTGCTGGCCTGGTCGATGAACGGCGCCCCGCTGCCGCCGCAGCACGGCGCCCCGCTGCGACTGGTGGTGCCGGGCTGGTACGGGATGGCGCACGTGAAGTGGCTGACCCGCATCGAGGTGCTGACCGAACCCTTCACGGGCTACCAGAACGCCGTCGCCTACCGGGTGGCCACCGAGGCCGGCGACCCCGGCGAGCCGGTGACCCGCATCCGCCCGCGCGCGCTGATGAGCCCGCCGGGGTGGCCGGACTTCATGACCCGGGAGCGGTTCGTGCCGGCCGGCCCGGTGACGCTCACCGGGCGCGCCTGGTCCGGCCGCGCGCCGGTCACCCGGGTCGAGGTCAGCACCGACGGCGGCGCGGGCTGGTCGGATGCCGAGCTGGCCCCGGCCGACGAGGCGCACCCCTTCGCCTGGCGGGCCTGGACCCACCGCTGGGCCGCCGAGCCGGGCACCGCGGAGCTGCTGGTGCGGGCCACCGACGCGACGGGTGAGACGCAGCCGGTGGACCAGGAGTGGAACCGCCAGGGCATGGCCAACACCCTCGTGCAGCGCGTGCCGGTCACGGTCCTGCCGTCCCGCTGAGACGGCAGCGGCCCGGTCCAGGGCTCGCCGCGAGCGTGCGAGCGCGGGGAGGAGGTCCGGGTCCTCCGGCTACGGCTTCGGCAGGTCCGAGCCGTCGCTGGTGCCCTCGCCGGCCTGCTTCTCCAGCGCCGCCGGGTCGACGACGACCGGGCGCAGCCGGAGCCACAGCACGAACACCAGGGCGACGGCGATCATGATGATGCCCGCCCACAGGTTGGCGTTCACGTCCCCGGTCTTGGCCCGGTCGGCCTCGCTGTTGTCGACGATGCCGACGACGGTCAGCACGATGCCGTAGAAGCCGATCAGCCCGGCGATCACCGTGCGGACGTCGTAGGCGCCCGCCGTGTGCTTCCGGCCCGGTGCCGGCGTGCCCGCGTTGTCGGCGGCGTGCGATGCGGTGCTCATGTCCTGCTCCTCTCGTCGACGCTGGCGACGGTCAGCGGAAGATCACGTTCAGGGCGATGACCAGCACCAGGGCGATGCCGGCCAGCTTGGTGGGCGAGGAGTACCAGGGCAGCCGGTGCGCATCAGGGTCGGTGCGCTGCTCCCTCGGCGTCTCGGAGTAGACCAGGCCGGCGAGCTCGGAGACCGGCTTGGGCGCGGTCACCATGCTGACGACGACGCTGACCACGATGTCGACGACGAACGCCGTCGCGGCGGCCACGAAGCTCGCGCCCTGACCGGACAGCGGCAGCACGCCGGTCGACAGGCCGCCGAGCGAGTCCTCGCTCAGGACGGCGACCACGACCGCGCCCAGCGTCCCGGAGACCAGGCCCGTCCAGCCGGCCGTCGCCGTCATCCGCTTCCAGAACATGCCGAGGATGAAGGTGGCGAACAGCGGGGCGTTGAAGAAGCCGAACAGCGTCTGCAGGTAGTCCATCAGGTTGCTGTAGCCCGAGGCGATGACGGCGGTGAAGATCGCGATCACGGTGGCGCCGACGGTCGCCAGGCGCCCGACCTTCAGGTAGTACTCGTCGGGGCGGTCCTTCTTGACGTACTGCTGCCACAGGTCGTAGCTGAAGACGGTGTTGAAGGCCGAGATGTTGGCCGCCATGCCGGCCATGAAGGAGGCCAGCAGGCCGGCGATCGCCACGCCGAGCAGCCCGTTGGGGAGCACGTCGCGGATCAGCAGCAGGATCGCGTTGTTGTAGTCGAAGTCCGGGTCGCCGGCCGCCTTGGCGCTGGTGACGTCGCTGACCAGGACCGCGGCGATCATGCCCGGGACGATCACGATGAACGGGATGAACATCTTCGGGAACGACCCGATGATCGGGGCGCTGCGGGCCGCCGACATCGACTTGGTCGCCATGGCCCGCTGGACCTCGACGAAGTTCGTCGTCCAGTACCCGAAGGAGAGCACGAAGCCCAGGCCGAACACGATGCCGATGGTGGACAGCACCGGGCTGTCGATGCCGGTGAGGTCGGTGCCGGGCCACGACGTCAGGTCGTTCTCGTTGCCGCTGCCGCGCACGGCGTCGGTCAGCCCACCGACGCCACCGACGCGGTGCAGGCCGATCAGCGTCAGCGGCAGCAGGGCCGCGACGATGACGAAGAACTGCAGCACCTCGTTGTAGATCGCCGCCGACAGCCCGCCCAGGGTGATGTAGCTCAGCACGATGGCCGCCGCCAGGATCAGCGAGACCCACAGCGGCCAGCCCAGCAGCGCGTTGACGATCTTCGCCAGCAGGTACAGGTTGATGCCGGCGATGAGCACCTGGGCGATCGCGAAGCTCAGCGCGTTGACCAGGTGGGCGCCGGTCCCGAAGCGGCGGCGCATGAACTCCGGGACGCTGCGGACCTTGGAGCCGTAGTAGAAGGGCATCATCACGACACCCAGGAAGAGCATGGCCGGGACGGCGCCGATCCAGAAGTAGTGGAACGTCGCCATGCCGAACTGGGCGCCGTTGGCCGACATGCCGATGATCTCGACCGCGCCCAGGTTGGCCGAGATGAAGGCCAGTCCGGTCACCCAGGCGGGCAGCGACCGGCCGGACAGGAAGAAGTCGAGGCTGTCGGACACCCGCCGGCGGGCGGCGAATCCGATGAGCATGACGACGGCGAAGTACGCGACGACGAGCGTGTAGTCGACGGCGTTCGCATCGAGACGCAGGGTCTCGTCTGCAGCGAGGACCACCAGGGTTCCCTCCAGGTCACGTTGACGGACCGCGCCTGATGTCGGCGACGGTCCCTACCTGCCGTTCATGGCGGGGCACGGTGGTGCGGCGCGGTGATCAGCAACGGGGACGCTAACACCGTGCGAGCGCGGGTCCATTTCGTTGGTCACCGAAAAGGTGACCGTGTGTGATCATCGCCACGGAGCTCGACCACGACGTCCGACAGTGGTGACACAGGTCACCACCGGTGGTGCGGTGCTCATGATGGCACCGCCGCGCTCCCGCGGCTGCCCGAGCGGAAGAGGCCGCTGAGCAGGGCCGCAGCGGCCCTGCTCAGCGGCGCCGCAGCGGCCGACCGGCGCCCGGAGACGACGAGAGCCCCCGACCCTGGTGGGTCGGGGGCTCTGCTCTGTTGTAGCCCCGAAGGGATTCGAACCCTCGCTACCGCCGTGAGAGGGCGGCGTCCTGGGCCGCTAGACGACGGGGCCCCAGAAGGTGACGCTGTACTGCTGAGCTTACCGGATGGTGCAGGTGGTGCTCTCGTGCGGTCCTGCTGTCGCTCTGTCGTGCTGAGGAGGTGGTGCTTCCTCGCTGGGGTACCAGGACTCGAACCTAGACTAACGGAACCAGAAACCGTCGGGCTGCCAATTACCCCATACCCCAAGGCCGTTCAGCACCTTTCGGCGCCGGGAGAGAACTGTACCCGATCCCTGCAGGGGGGTCGCACCCACCCCCCTGCAGGCGTGTCACCGGGTCGGGCCGGGACGGGGACCGGGCCCCGCCGGAGGACCACCGGGCGGCCCCCAGCCGGGCGCGGGCCACCCGCCGCCGGGACCTGCCGGCGGCGTCGCCCAGCCGCCCTGCGGCCCGGTCCAGGCCGGGGGCGGTCCGGCCGGCGGTCCCCACTGCGACTGCCCCCACGGGGGCTGCCCCCACTGCGGTTGGCCCCACTGGGGTTGGCCCCACTGCGGTTGAGACCACAAGAGCTGGGCCCACGGCGGCTGAGCCCACGGCGGCTGGCCCCACGGTGCGGCGCCGGCGGGCACCGGCGGCAGCTCCAGCGCGTCGCTGCGCAGCTCCAGCGCCATCCGGTCCCGGGCCAGCGCCACCCAGGCCACGAAGCCGGCCATGCCGGTGATGCCGAGCAGCGTGGTCAGCCAGCCGATCGCACCGCCGGGGTCGGCGGCCGCGGCCTGCTCCCCCAGCGCCCCGGCCAGGACGAAGATCACCACGTTGTTGACCGCGTGCAGGACGATCGCCGCCTCGAGCCCACCGGTCAGCCAGACGACGGCCGAGAAGGCCAGGCCGATGGCGAAGCGGTAGAGGAACGTCTCGAAGTCCGGCGGCAGGTGCGCGGCGGAGAACAGCGCCGCCGTGACCACCGCGGCGACGACCGCCCCGGCGCGTGGCCGACCGATCCAGCCGGCGACGGCCTGCGCCAGGTACCCCCGGAAGACGTACTCCTCGGCAGCGGCCTGCAGCGGCGTGGTGAGCAGCACCACCAGCAGCAGCCAGCCGAAGGAGTCGGCGAGCCCCGTGGTCTCCACGCCGGTCGCGACGACGCCGATGACCAGGCCCAGGACCACGGCCACCCCGAGCGTGGCCAGCGCCCGCCAGGTCCACGGCACGAACAGGCGCCAGCGCAGCCGGCCCAGCACCGAGGACGACCAGCCGATCCGCATCCCGTGCGGCACGTACCAGCACAGCCAGACGATCGGGATCGCCACGATCAGCGAGAGGTTGGTGACCAGCAGGACGCCGGGGTCGGTGAGCTGCAGCAGGGCCAGGTCGGGCACCAGCCCGGTCACCAGGGAGACCAGGAGGATCGCGAAGCTCGCCACCCCGTACAGGACGGCGAACAGCAGCAGCCCCAGCAGCGGCCGCCACCAGGCCCAGTCGCGGGACCGCATGAGCAGCTCGTAGGGCTGCCGGACGGCGTGCGGCGGCGCACCCGGCGGGGTCACCGGCCGTGGCGGGCGACCCGCTGCGGGCACCGGCCCGGGCCCGTACCCGGGGAACGGGTACGGGCCGGGCTGCAGCCACGGCGGGGGGCCGAGCGGCACCTGGGGCGGCGCCCCGTACCGGCCGGTCGGGGGCGGCCCGGTGTAGGGCTCCGGTGGGGGCCCGCCCCAGCCGCCGGTGCTCATCCGGTCGTGACGGTGCGGGCGGCCGCCAGCCGGGCGAGCGTGCGGTCCCGGCCGAGCAGCTCCATCGACTCGTACAGCGGCGGGGAGACCGTCCGGCCGCTCACCGCCACGCGCACCGGTCCGAAGGCCTGCCGCGGCTTGCGCCCCAGCCCCTCGACGAGGGCGTCCTTGAGCGCGGTCTCGATGGCCGGGGTGGTCCACTCCGGCAGCGCCTGCAGGGCGGCGGTGGCGGCGTCGAGCACCTCCCCGGCGCCGGCGCCCAGCTGCTTGTCGGCCGCGGCGGGCTCGATCTGCACCTCGTCGGTGAAGAGGAAGCCCAGCAGCCCCACGGCGTCGGAGAGCACGATCATGCGCTCCTGGGCCAGCGGCGCGATCGCGGCGAGCACGCGGGACTGCTCGGCCGTCGGCGGGTCGGCGACCAGCCCGGCGCCGGTCAGGAAGGGGGTGACCCGGGTGAGGAACTCCTCGGCCGGCAGCGCCCGCAGGTGCGTGGCGTTGATCGCCTCGGCCTTCTTGACGTCGAACCGGGCGGGGTTGGCGCTGACCCGGGTGACGTCGAAGGCCTCGACCAGCTCGGCGGTGGAGAACACGTCCCGGTCCTCGGCGATCGACCAGCCCAGCAGCGCCAGGTAGTTGGTCAGCCCCTCGGGCAGGAACCCGCGCTCGGGGTAGACGTCGAAGTTGGCCTGCGGGTCGCGCTTGGACAGCTTCTTGTTGCCCTCGCCCATGACGTAGGGCAGGTGCCCGAAGGTCGGCGTCCCGCTGGCGACACCGATGTCGGTGAGCGCCGCGTAGAGGGCGAGCTGGCGGGGGGTGGAGGGCAGCAGGTCCTCACCGCGCAGGACGTCGGTGATGCCCATCAGGGCGTCGTCGACCGGGTTGACGAACGGGTACAGCGGGGCGCCGTTGCCGCGCACCAGCACGAAGTCGGGCACGGAGCCGGCAGCGAAGCTGACCTCGCCGCGGACCAAGTCGGTCCAGCCCAGGTCGGTGTCGGGCATGCGCAGCCGCAGCACCGGCGAGCGGCCCTCGTCCCGGAAGGCGGCCTTCTGCGCGTCGGTGAGGTACCGGTCGGCGTTGTCGTAGCCGAGCTTGGGGTCCTGGCCGGCGGCCCGGCGGCGGGCGTCGACCTCCTCGTTGGTGGAGAAGGACTCGTAGGCGTGCCCGGACTCCAGCAGCCTCGCCGCGACGTCCCGGTAGACGTCGTGCCGCTCGGACTGGCGGTAGGGGCCGTGCGGTCCGCCGACCTCAGGGCCCTCGTCCCAGTCGATGCCCAGCCAGCTCAGGCTGTCCAGCAGGTGCCGGTAGGACTCCTCGGAGTCCCGGGAGGCGTCGGTGTCCTCGATCCGGAAGACCAGCTGGCCGCCGTGGTGCCGGGCGTGCGCCCAGTTGAACAGCGCCGTCCGGAGCAGGCCCACGTGCACCATGCCGGTGGGTGACGGGCAGAACCGGGTGCGCACGGTGGCGGGGGCGGTCATCGGGTGCCCGCCGTGGAGGTCGGGTCGGCGCCGGCGACGGTGCTGGTCAGGGTGCCCAGGCCCTCGATCGAGCACTCGACGCGCTGGCCGGGCCGGATGGGGCCGACACCGGCCGGGGTGCCGGTGAGCACCACGTCGCCGGGCAGCAGGGTCATGACCTGGGAGATGTGGCTGATGATGGTCGGGATCGAGAACAGCAGCTGGCTGGTGCGCCCGGACTGGCGCAGCTCGCCGTCGACGGTGCAGGTGACCGCCAGGTCGGCGGGGTCCTTGCCCACGCCGGGCAGGTCGGTCTCGATCCAGGGGCCCAGCGGGCAGAACGAGTCGAAGCCCTTGGCCCGGGTCCACTGCCCGTCGGAGCGCTGCATGTCGCGCTCGGTGACGTCGTTGCCGATCGTGTAGCCGAAGACGCTGGCGGCGGCCTGCTCCGGGGTGACCTGGCGGGCGCCGCGGGCACCGATCACCACGGCCAGCTCGACCTCGTGGTGGACGTTGGTGCTGCCGGCCGGGATGCGGATCGCGTCCCCGGGGCCGACCACCGACGTGGAGGGCTTGAGGAAGATCAGCGGCTCCTTCGGCGCCTCGCCGGTGTTCATCTCCGCCACGTGGTCGGCGTAGTTCTTGCCCACGCAGACGACCTTGCTGGGGAGGATCGGGGAGAGCAGCCGGACGTCGGCGGCGGCGAACCGCTGCCCGGTGAAGGAGATCTGGCCGAACGGGTGGCCCTCGATCTGGGCGACCTGGCCGTCCCCGTCGAGGACCCCGAAGGACATGCCGGCTGGGTGGGCGAAGCGGACGATGCGCACGTCCAGAGGTTAGTCGCGGTCCCCGATCCGGCTACCGTGCGGCATGGCCAGCCGGATCACCGCGATCGCCGTCAACTGCACGGACCCGCCCGCGCTCGCCGCCTGGTGGGCCGAGGTCCTCGGGCACGCCGTCCTCGGCACCGAGGACGGCGTCGTGACCATCGGCCCGCCCGGGCAGGAGCCCAAGGGGGCCCACCCCGTGCTGGACTTCGTCCCGGTGCCCGACCCGACGCCGGGCAGGCGCCGGCTGCACCTGGACCTCAACGCCACCGACCGGTCGCAGGCCGAGGAGCTCGACCGGCTGCTGGCCCTGGGCGCCACCCCGGTCGACGTGGGTCAGGGCCCGCTGACCGAGCAGGTGACCTGGCACGTGCTGGCCGATCCCGAGGGCAACGAGTTCTGCCTGCTGGCCAGCACGGTCGCCCCGCTCAGCGGTGGCGCACCGCGTAGGTGAGCGCGTCGACCAGGGCACGCCAGGAGGCCTCGACGATGTTGTCGTGCACCCCGACGGTGGTCCACTCCCCCGCCCCGTCGGTGCTGTCGACCAGCACCCGGGTGGTGGCACTGGTGCCGCCCTTCCACCCGAGGATGCGCACCTTGTAGTCGGCCAGCGACACCCCGGCCAGGTGCGGGTACCGGCCGACCAGCGCCTGGCGGAGCGCGTTGTCCAGGGCGTTGACCGGGCCGTTGCCCTCACCGGTGCTGATGACCCGCTCGGTGGTGCCGTCGGGGTTGGGCAGGTGCACCTTGACCGTGGCCTCGCTGACCACGGCCCCGGTGGAGGCGTGCTCCACCGACGCCCGCCAGCTCTCCAGCTGGAACAGCGGCGCCGGGGCGCCGGGCAGCTCGGCGCGCAGCAGCAGCTCGAAGCTGGCGTCGGCGGCCTCGAAGGACCAGCCCTCGGCCTCGAGCACCTTCACCTGGTCGACCACCCGGCCGATGGCGTCGCCCTGCCCGGTCACGTCCACACCGAGCTCGCGGCCCTTGAGCTCGACCGAGGCCCGGCCGGCCATCTCGGTGACCAGGATGCGCATGTCGTTGCCGACGACCGCGGGGTCCAGGTGGTTGTACAGCTCGGGGTCGACCTTGATCGCGCTGGCGTGCAGCCCGGCCTTGTGCGCGAAGGCCGAGGCGCCGACGAAGGGCTGGTGGTCGTCGGGGGCGATGTTGGCCAGCTCGGCGATGGCGTGGCTGACGCGCTTGAGCTCGGGCAGGCACGCGGCGGGCACCACCGGCAGCCCCATCTTGGTCACCAGGTTGCCGATGAGCGCGAAGGTGTCGGCGTTGCCGGCCCGCTCGCCGTAGCCGTTGGCGGTGCCCTGCACGTGGGTGACGCCGGCCTCGACGGCGGCCAGGGTGTTGGCCACCGCACAGCCGGTGTCGTCCTGGCAGTGGATGCCGAGCTTGCCGCTGGTGCGGGCGCGCACGTCGGCGACCACCCGGCCCAGGCCCATCGGCAGCATGCCGCCGTTGGTGTCGCACATGACGCCCACCTCGGCGCCGGCGGCGAAGGCGGTCTCCAGCACCTGCACGCCGTAGTCGGGGTCGGCGGCGTGGCCGTCGAAGAAGTGCTCGCAGTCGACGAACACCCGGCGTCCGTGCGCCACCAGGTGGGCGACGGTGTCGGCGACCATCGCCAGGTTCTCCTCCGGCGTGGTGCGCAGCGCCTGGCGCACGTGCCGGACGTCGGACTTGGCGACCAGGCAGACGACCGGCGTGCCGGCGTCCAGCAGCGCCTGCACCTGCGGGTCGTCGGCCACGGCCACCCCGGCCTTGCGGGTGGCGCCGAAGGCGACCAGCTGCGCGTGCCGGAGGTCGAGCTCGGTGCGGGCGCGGGCGAAGAACTCGGTGTCCTTGGGCAGCGCCCCGGGCCAGCCGCCCTCGATGAACCCCACGCCGATCTCGTCGAGCAGCCGGGCGACGGCGAGCTTGTCGGCCACGGAGTAGCTCACGCCCTCGCGTTGCGCGCCGTCACGCAGGGTGGTGTCGAAGACGTGGAAATCGGTGACGTCGACGGTGGGGACGGGCTGCTCGGCCACGGTGTCTCCCGGTGGTTTCGGTGTGGGCCCGGACATGAAAAAACCTCCCGGGGCACGGGAGGTGGGCGCGCAGTCGGTGGTGCTGACTGCGCGCTAGACGATGATCGAGCCGGTGCTGTGCATCACGGCAAGTACAGCACGCGGACGGCGGATCCGGAACGGGGCGTCCACGCTGTGGGACGCCCCGTCCGGCATCAGCCGGCCAGCGCCGCGAGGCGGTCGCCGACCTCGGTGGTGCGGATCGGGGCCTTCGGGTCGCGCGTGGACAGGTCGAAGGCGACGGCGGCGTTGACCTTCTTGGCCAGCTCCGGGCGGCCCAGGTGGTCCAGCAGCAGGCCGACCGACAGCACGGTGGCGGTGGGGTCGGCGACGCCGGTGCCGGCGATGTCGGGGGCCGAGCCGTGCACGGGCTCGAACATGCTCGGGTTGGTGCCCGAGACGTCGAGGTTGCCGCTGGCGGCCAGGCCGATGCCGCCGGTGACCGCGGCGGCCACGTCGGTGACGATGTCGCCGAAGAGGTTGTCGGTGACGATGACGTCGTAGCGGCCCGGGTCGGTGATGAAGAACATCGCCGCGGCGTCGACGTGCTGGTAGGCCACGGTGACCTCGGGGAACTCCGTGGACAGCTCCTCCACGGTGCGCGACCACAGCGACCCGGCGTGGGTGAGCACGTTGGTCTTGTGGATCAGCGTCAGGTGGCGGCGCGGGCGGGCCAGCGCGCGCTCGAAGGCGTAGCGGACGACCCGCTCGACGCCGAAGGCGGTGTTGAGGCTGACCTCGGTGGCCACCTCGTGCGGGGTGTCGCGACGCAGGACGCCGCCGTTGCCGACGTAGGGGCCCTCGGTGCCCTCGCGGATGCAGAGCATGTCGATGGCGCCGGGCTCGGCCAGCGGGCTGCGCACGCCGTCGAACAGCCGCGCGGGACGCAGGTTGACGTGGTGGTCGAGCTCGAAGCGGAGCTTGAGCAGCAGACCGCGCTCGAGGATGCCGGCGGGGACCGAGGGGTCGCCCACGGCGCCGAGCAGGATCGCGTCGTGGCCGCGGAGCTCCTCGAGCACCGAGTCCGGCAGCAGCTCACCGGTGCGCTGCCACCGCGCCGCCCCCAGGTCGTAGGGGGTTGCCTCCACGTCCGGGGCGACCGCGCCCAGGACCTTGAGGCCCTCGGCCACCACCTCGGGACCGATGCCGTCTCCAGGGACCACTGCCAGGCGCATGAGGCCAGAGGTTAGTGGGCGCGGGTACCGGAGCGTGCACCCGCACACGCCGGACGCCCCCCGCGTGGTGCTGCGGAGGGCGTCCGGGTGGTGCGGTGGTGCGCCGGGCTCAGCGCGACCGGGTGGTGCCGGTGGTCACCGGCGCTCGGTCACGGGCTGGGGACCCGCTGCTGGGCCACCGGGACGAACTGGGTCCGCCCGCGCTGGCTGTCGTTGTGCAGCACGACCACCATCGCGCCCTTGGCCGCCCCGCCGACGGTGACGTCGGCCGCGTAGGCGGCCGGGTCCTGCGTCACGGCGACCTTGGTCCCGTTCTGCGCCGGGAAGAGCACCGCCGGGGCGCCGCCGACCGTGAACGACAGGCCCGGGTGCAGCGGGTCGAAGCTCATCCGCTGCGCGGCCAGCTCCGAGGTGCCCTCGGGGCTGATCGTCGTCCCCAGGTCGTCGACCGTGCCGTAGGCGCTGGCCGACTGGACGCCGAAGGTGAGCCGGCTGGCCGCCGGGGTGACCAGCGGCATGGCCGAGACCGGGACGGGCAGGACCTGCACGTCGGTGTCGAACGCGTTGGTGTCGATCGTGCCGTCGGCGACGTTCATGAAGCCGACGTACGGGGCCGCGTCGCTGGGCAGGAGGCCGCCCTCACGGTCCTGCACGATCACCAGCGGCACGTCGTAGTCCGTGATCCGGGTCGTGGTGACCTGGTAGTCCCAGGCCCCGTCGTTCGTCGCGTCCAGGTAGACGCCGTAGTTCACGGCCGTCTGGGCCGAGGCGAACGTCCCGTGCGCGGAGATCCCGAAGTACAGGTACGGGTCCTCCGGGGAGGCCGCCACGTCGGAGGCCACGCCCACCGCGGCCAGGTCGACCGCGCGCTCCTGCTCGGACTTGTAGCAGTCCAGGCGCGCCTCCGTGGTGCACTGCGCCATCTCCGGGCTGGTGCCCAGCTGCTCGAAGACCGCACCCAGGGAGGTGTAGGAGTCCGGCGCGTACGCCGGGCCGTTGCTCACGCCACGACCCACCAGGGCGATGGTCTTCCCCGGCTGACGGTCCTGGGCGGTGAGGTTGGACGAGGGCTTGGCGTTGGAGTGCACCGGGACCCGCAGGCTCGGCGCATCCCCGGCCCGGGGCGTCAGGACGACGCGGCCGCTGGCTTCACCCAGGAACTGGCGGCCGACGTTCAGCTCGCTGTCGACGTCGACCGTGGGGTCGGCCACCTTGCGCAGCTGGTCGCGGTTCACGGTCATCGTCACGTTGACCACCGTCTTGGTGTTCGGGGCGACGGTGACCACCGACGGCTCGACCCGGTAGGTGACCCCGGGCTGCTCCGCCAGCGCCTCGTAGGCGAGCTTGTAGCTGACCGTCGTGCCGCTCTTGTTCGAGACGGTGATCTGCCGGTTCTGCACGACCTTGGGGTCGGTGGTCTCGACGACGCCGAAGGACGCCGAGACGACCCCGGTGCCGGCGCTGGCGTAGGCGAGCACCTGGTTGTCCAGGGCGGCCTTGGCGTCGATGCGACCGGCGCCCTGGCGGTTCGGCCCGTAGACCGTGCCGTCGGCGGTGTGGACGTCGTGGCCGGCGGTGTTCATCAGGTCGGCCTTGACCTCCTCGGTGGTCCACTCCGGGTGGGCCGCGCGGATGAGCGCGGTGACACCGGCGGTGGTCGGGGCGGCCATCGACGTCCCGGACAGGCTGGCGCCACCGTTGCCGGTGCCGACCGCCGCCGAGTACAGGGTCACGCCGGGCGCGGAGACGTCCGGCTTGAGGTCGCCCGCCCCGCGGCTGGACCGGGAGGAGAACGACGCGAGCAGGTCGACCTGGGCCGGGTCGTCGAGGACGGCGGCGTCCTTGAGGCTCGGGCCGAAGGTGACGGTGACCGGGCCGGCCGCGACGGCGGTGGCCAGGGCCGCGCCGTCCGTGGCGGTGGTCAGGATGCCCGGGATCTGCGGCACGCCGGTGATCCCGGTCTCCAGCAGGTCGTCGTCGCCGACGATCATGAAGCCGATCGCGCCGTGGTCGCGGGCGTTGGAGCCCTTGGCCACCGAGCCACAGGCGAAGCCGGCGGCCTGGACGAGCACGATCTCGCCGGTGTAGTCACCACTCCACGGGGTGCAGGCCGACGGGTCGTCGCCGGCCTCAGGCAGCGCGACCGGGCCGGTGATGTCGGGCTTGACGTTGCCGGCCTCGTCACGGTCGCTGTAGGCGCCCGAGCGCAGGCCCGGGCGCAGCCCCTCGGGTCCACCGCCGGAGACGACCTGCCAGCCGTCGAAGACGCCGAAGCCGTCGTTGGAGGCCGCGACGCCGATGCCGCGCGGGGCGTTGCCCGGCGAGCCGCCGATGTCGTAGTTGTCGCCGGAGTTGCCGGCCGACATGACCACGAGCATGCCGTGGGCCATCGCCTCGTTGGCGAGCGTGGCGTCGGCGTCGTCGGGCAGGCCGTAGGTCGAGCCCAGGGACAGGTTGACGACGTCGAGGTGGTCGTCGATCGAGCCGTCGCCGTTGGGGTCCATGGCCCACTCGATGGCCTGGCCGGTGACGTCGGTGGAGCCCTCGCACCCGAAGACCTTCAGGGCGTACAGCGAGGCCTCCGGCGCCATGCCGGGGCCGATCTTCATGCTCGACAGGTCGAGGGAGGCGTCGTACGGGCCGGTGTAGGTGGCGCCGTCCGCGGTGACCCCGTACCCGGCCGCGGTGCCGGCGACGTGGCTGCCGTGCCCGTTGCAGTCCAGCGGGTTGTCGTCGGGCGTGGCGACCGGCTGGTAGTCGGGGCTGGTCGGGTCGGCGTTGTAGCTGTCGCCGGCGAAGTCGCGACCGCCGACGACCTTGGCGTTGGGGAACACGCCGGCGGGCGCTGGCGCGGCCTCGGCGGCCTGGAGGGCGTCGAACTGCGCGACGTCGCCGCTGCCACCGAAGTCGGCGTGGGTGTAGTCGATGCCGGTGTCGATGATGCCGATCGACACGCCCTCGCCGGTGTTGCCCAGCTCCCGCCAGGCCTCGACGGTCCGGGTGACGGTGGCGGCGGCGGTGTTGCTGGCCACCTTGGGCGTGATCGGCAGGACGGCGGTCACGCCGGGCAGGGTGCGCAAGGCCTCGTAGTCGGCGGCGTCGGCGGCGACCGCCACACCGGAGACCACGGTGGAGGCGGTGTAGAGGACCTCGGCGCCGGCGACGACGCCGGGCAGCCCGGCCACGACCTCCCCGGTGGCGGCCTCGACGCCGGGCTGCGCGGCCCGGGCGGCGTCGGCTGCCTGCGCCTGGCCGCTCTCTGCCAGCGTCTCGGAGTAGACCTGCGAGGTGGACGGCGTGTCGATCCTCAGGAAGAACGACGTCGGGCCGCTCTCGGGCAGACCGGCCGGGCGGCCGGACCCCTGCTGGGCGGCGAGCTGGGCCTTGAGCTCGGCGAGCTGGGCCGGGCTGAGCGTGGCCTGCGCCTTGTCGGCCACCGGAGCTGCGGGGGCGGCCAGTGCGCTGCCCAGCCCGCCGGTGGTGGCGAGGGCGGCCGCGATGGCGACGACCCCCGTCCGGGCGAGCGCGTGCCGACGCCCCGCCCGGTTCGAATGAGTACTTCTCGGACCCACGTGCACCCCTGTCAACGAGAACCTCGGACGACCGGCCGCGTCCACCCGGACGGGTGAGGCGGCCCACACACACAGTTGTCGTTGCCATGGCTAACGGCCAATAGGCCGAACGGCCCAGTGGGCGCTGTCCGTGCGCGGCATCTGCCAGGACTGTGCCGGGACTGTGTCCTGCGACGGTCGCAGCGGCCAGGCCCCCCGCGTGGTCGCGCTGAACGGAGCAGTCCGTCCCGGCAGTTGACACGTTGCAACGACTCTCAATCACCTGGCCGGTGGACGGGCAGTGGCGATCAGGTGACCAGCGGCAACGACACGACGAGGCCGCGCCGTCCGGGTGGACGACGCGGCCTCGGGAGCTGCAGGTGCCGGCATGCCGACCGTGCGCTGGGGTCAGAGCGGGCTGAGGTCGGCGGCCTGGGCCTGCCGGGCGCCGATGCGGGCACCGATCTGGTCGAGCAGCTCCCCGCTGACCGGGCTGTCGACGGTGACCGCCATCAGCGCCTCGCCGCCCTGCGTCGTCCGGCTGACCTGGGCGCCGGCGATGTTGACACCGGCCTCCCCCAGCGCCGCACCGACCGCGCCGACCACGCCGGGCCGGTCGGCATAGACGAAGAAGAGCAGGTAGCCGTCGGCGGTCAGGTCGATCTCGAAGCCGCCGACCTCGGTCAGCTTGGGCACCTGGTTCTTGCCGTAGAGCGTGCCCGAGACGGTCACCTCGGCGCCGTTGGCCATCGCGCCGCGCACGCTGATCAGGTTGCGGTAGTGCGGGCTCTCGGTGCTGCTGCCCAGAGTGACGTCGAGGCCGCGCTGCTCGGCGAGCAGCGGCGCGTTGACGTAGGTGACCGGCTCCTCGACGACGTCGGCGAACACGCCCCGCAGCACGGCGAGCTGGACGACCGAGACGTCGAACTCGGCGATCTTGCCCTGCACCTCGACGTGCACCGACTGGGCCAGCCCGCCGGCGACGGCGGTGAAGACCCGGCCGAGCTTCTCGGCCAGCGGCAGGCCGGGCCGGACGTCCTCGGCGACGACCCCGCCGGCCTGGACGTTGACCGCGTCGGGGACGAACTCGCCCTGCAGGGCCAGCCGGACGCTGCGGGCCACCGCGGTGCCGGCCTTGTCCTGCGCCTCGGTCGTGGAGGCGCCCAGGTGCGGGGTGACCACGACGTTGGGCAGCCCGAACAGCGGTGAGTCGGTGCACGGCTCCTTGGCGTAGACGTCGATGCCCGCGGCGCCCACCTGCCCGGACTGCAGCGCCTCGGCCAGGGCAGCCTCGTCGACCAGCCCGCCGCGGGCGGCGTTGACGATGATCACGCCGCGCTTGGTGGCGGCGAGCTGCTCGGCCCCGATGAGGCCCAGCGTCTCGGGGGTCTTGGGCAGGTGGACGGTGATGAAGTCCGCCTCGCGCAGCAGCTCCTCCAGCGAGACCAGCCGGACGCCGAGCTGGGCGGCGCGCCCGGCCTGGATGTAGGGGTCGTAGGCGATCAGGGTGACGCCGAAGGCGGCCAGCCGCTGGGCGACCAGGACGCCGATGCGCCCCAGGCCCACGACGCCGACGGTCTTCTCGGTGACCTCGACACCGGTGAACCTCGACCGCGCCCACTTCCCCTCGCGCAGGGAGGCGTCGGCGGCGGGGATGTGCCGGGCGGCGGCCAGCAGCAGCGCGATCGCGTGCTCGGCGGCGCTGACGATGTTCGACGTGGGGGCGTTGACCACCAGCACGCCGCGCTCGGTGGCGGCGGGCACGTCGACGTTGTCCAGGCCGATGCCGGCGCGGGCGACGACCTTCAGGTCGGGCGCGGCGGCCAGCGCCTCGGCGTCGATCTGGGTGGCCGACCGGATGAGCACCGCGGAGGCCTCGGCGAGCGCGGGCAGCAGGGCCGCCCGGTCTGCGCCGTCGACGTGGCGGATCTCGACGTCGTCGCCGAGCACCTCCAGCACGCTGGGGGCGAGCTCTTCGGCGATCAGGACGACGGGCGCGGACCCCGGTGAAGTGGCTGTCACGGGTCCACAGCGTAGGGAGGCGGCACCGTGACCGGGGCGTCGGTGCCCGCGCTTCCCACTGGATGGACGGTCGGCGCTCGTCCGCCCGGGGGAACCGCCGTCCGCTGTGCTTGCCCGCCCCTGGGCGCACGGTCAAGCTGACGGCGCAGCGCCGGGACCACCGGCCCCGTGCGGAGGAGACCATGAGCAACGACCGGGACGACGCCCAGGACCGGCCGCAGCCGGACCCCTCCGGCACGGCGGGCGGTCAGCACCCGGCGGACCGGCCCTCCGCGGACCGGCCCGGCACGGACGGCGGCACCGACGGCGGGCACACCGGCGCGACGGCGGCAGGGGCGACGGCGGCCGGGGCGTCCTGGGGCCGGCCGCAGCAGGACCCGTCTCCGTGGGGTCCGCCACCGCAGTACGGCGAACCCCCGCAGTACGGCCAGCCCCCGCAGTACGGGGCACCGTACGAGCAGCAGGTCCCGCACTACGGGCAACAGGTCCCGCAGTACGGGCAACCCCCGCAGTACGGAGCGCCCTACGGGCCCTACGGGCAGCCCGCGCCGTACGGCCCCTACGGACAGCCCGCCGCGCCGGGCCGCCCGGGGACGGTGGTGACCGCGGCGGTGCTCGGCCTGCTGTACGGCGTCCTCGGGTTGTTGACCGCGCTGCTGTTCGTCCTCGGCGGGGCCTTCGCCGACGACTTCCTCGAGGCCGTCGAGGACGCCGACCCCTCGCTGGAGGGGACGCTCGGCTCGTCCGAGGTGACCTCGTTCCAGGCGGTCCTGGTGGGCTTCGCCGTGGTGGCGCTGGCCTGGGCGGTGGTGATGGTCTGGGGCAGCTTCCTGGCGCTGCGCGGGCGCAGCCGGGTGCTGCTCATGGTCGGCGGGTGGATCGCGGTCGCCGTCACCGGGCTCTTCCTGGTCCTCGGTGGCGTCGCCGCGGCGACCGAGCCCGAGGGCGGCGGCGCGGCCGGGGTCGTCTTCTTCCTGCTGGTCTTCCTGGGCGCCGTGGCGGTGCCCGTGCTGCTGCTGCTCCGGCCGTCCGCCGCCTACTTCACCGCACACCGCCGGCGCCGGGCCCTCACCCCGCGCTGAACGCACGACGGCCCCCGCAGCGCGTCGCTGCGGGGGCCGTCGTCAGGCCCTGCTCCGAGGCTCGCCCCGGGCCTGCGGGGGGTGAGGGGAGCAGGGTCCTCGATCAGCGCGCGGCGGTGCCGGTGTAGTCGTCGCTGGCGGAGACCCAGCTCATCAGCCCGCGCAGCTCGCGGCCGGTGGCCTCGATCGGGTGCGCCTCGGCGGCGGCCCGCTTGGCCTTGAAGTCCGGCGCGCCGGCGTCCTGGTCGGCGATGAAGGCCGCGGCCCAGGAGCCGTCCTGGATGGCGGTGAGGACGTCCTTCATCGACTCCTTGACCCGGGCGTCGACGACCTTCGGGCCGGAGGTGTAGTCGCCGTACTCGGCGGTGTCGGAGACCGACCAGCGCTGCTTGGCGATGCCACCCTCGTACATGAGGTCGACGATCAGCTTGAGCTCGTGCAGGCACTCGAAGTAGGCGATCTCGGGCTGGTAGCCGGCCTCGGTGAGGGTCTCGAAGCCGGCGGTGACCAGGGCCGACATGCCACCGCAGAGCACGGCCTGCTCACCGAAGAGGTCGGTCTCGGTCTCCTCGGCGAACGTCGTCTTGATGACGCCGGCCCGGGTGCCGCCGATGGCCTTGGCGTAGGACAGCGCCAGGGCCTGGGCGGAGCCGGAGGCGTCCTGCTCGACGGCGATCAGGCAGGGCACGCCCTTGCCGTCGCTGAACTCGCGGCGCACGAGGTGGCCGGGGCCCTTCGGGGCGACCATGGCGACGTCGACGCCGGCGGGGGCCTTGATGTACCCGAAGCGGATGTTGAAGCCGTGGCCGAAGAACAGCGCGTCGCCGTCCTGCAGGTTGGGCTCGACGGACTCGGCGTACAGCGAGCGCTGCACGTGGTCCGGCGCCAGGATCATGATCAGGTCGGCCTCGGCGGCGGCCTCGGCCGGCGTGACGACGCGCAGGCCCTCGGCCTCGGCCTTGGCCCGGCTCTTGGACCCCTCGGGCAGGCCGACGCGGACGTCGACGCCGGAGTCGCGCAGCGACAGCGCGTGGGCGTGGCCCTGGCTGCCGTAGCCCAGGACGGCGACGGTGCGCCCCTGGATGATCGAGAGGTCGGCGTCGGCGTCGTAGAAGATCTCGGCGGCCATGCGGTGATGCACTCCTTCATTCAGTGGAGGGCCAAAATCGCGACTTTGGCCCCGGATCAGGGGGTGGGGGTTCAGGCGGAGCGCTGGTCGACCGGGCGCAGGCTGCCCGAGCCGCTCATCGACCGCGGGCCGCGGCCGAGGGCGACCGTGCCGGACTGGGCCATCTCCTTGATGCCCAGCGGCGCGAGCACCGCGAGCAGTGCGCGCAGCTTCTCCGGCGTGCCGGTCGCCTCGATGGTGACGGTGTCGGTGTTGACGTCGACCACCCGGGCCCGGAAGAGCTCCGCGGTCTGCAGCACGGTGGTGCGGTCGGCCAGCGGTGCGCGCACCTTGACCAGCAGCAGCTCGCGCTCGACCGAGGCGCCGGCGTCCAGCTCGACGATCTTGATCACCTCGATCAGCTTGTTCAGCTGCTTGGTGATCTGCTCCAGCGGCGCGGACTCCGCCTCGGCGACGATCGTCATCCGCGACAGGTCGGGGTTCTCGGTCGGGCCGACGGCGAGGGACTCGATGTTGAACCCGCGCCGGCTGAACAGCGCCGACACCCGGGCCAGCACACCGGACTTGTTCTCGACCAGGACGGACAACGTGTGCCGTGGCATCGAGCGGTTCCTTTCAGTGGGGTCGGCCCCCTTCAGGGGCCCGCCGCGAGCGGAGCGAGTGGTGGGGGAAGGGGGTCCTTCCGCTACACCTGGTTGTCGCCGAAGTCGGGGCGCAGGCCCCGGGCGGCCATGATCGCGTCGTTGCTCGCCCCGGCGGCCACCATCGGCCACACCTGGGCGTCGGACCCGACGATGAAGTCGATGACCACCGGCCGGTCGTTGATCGCCATGGCCTTCTCGATCACCGCGTCGACGTCGTCCTCGGTCTCGCAGCGCAGCCCCACGCAGCCCAGCGCCTCGGCCAGGGTGACGAAGTCGGGGATGCGGACCTGCCGGGCTGCCGGGTCCTTGGCGCCGTGGGTGGACAGGTGGGTGTTGGAGTAGCGGCCCTCGTAGAACAGGGTCTGCCACTGCCGCACCATGCCGAGGTTGCCGTTGTTGATGACGGCGACCTTGATCGGGATGCCCTCGATCGCACAGGTGGCCAGCTCCTGGTTGGTCATCTGGAAGCAGCCGTCGCCGTCGATGGCCCACACCGTGGTGTCCGGGCAGCCGGTCTTGGCGCCCATGGCGGCCGGCACCGAGTAGCCCATGGTGCCCAGGCCCCCGCTGTTGAGCCAGGTGCCCGGCTTCTCGTACCGGATGAACTGCGCGGCCCACATCTGGTGCTGGCCCACGCCGGAGGTGTAGATCGTGTCCGGGCCGGCGATCGCGCCCAGCCGCTCGATGACGTACTGCGGCGACAGCATCCCGTCCTCGGGCCGGTCGTAGCCCAGCGGGTAGCGGGTGCGCCAGTCCTCCAGCTGCGCCCACCACTCGGTGAGCTGCGGGGTGCGCCCGGCCTCGTGCTCGGCGCGCACGGCGGTGACCAGCTCGGCGATCGTGGCCTTGGCGTCGCCCACGATCGGGACGTCGGCCCGGCGGTTCTTGCCGATCTCGGCCGGGTCGATGTCGGCGTGGATGACGGCGGCGTCGGGCGCGAAGCTGGACAGCTCGCCGGTCACCCGGTCGTCGAAGCGGGCGCCGAGGGTGATGAGCAGGTCGGCCTTCTGCAGCGCGGTGACGGCCGCGACCGTGCCGTGCATCCCGGGCATGCCCAGGTTCTGCGGGTGGCTGTCGGGGAACGCGCCGCGGGCCATCAGCGTGGTGACCACCGGCGCCCCGGTCAGCTCGGCCAGCTCGGCCAGCTCCTCGGTGGCGTGGGCCTTGAGCACGCCACCGCCGACGTAGAGCACCGGCTGGCGCGCGCCGGCGATCAGCGCGGCGGCCTCGCGGACCTGCTTGCCGTGCGGGCGGGTCGTGGGCTTGTAGCCGGGCAGGTCGATCCGCGGCGGCCAGCTGAAGTCGGTGGTCGCCTGCAGGACGTCCTTGGGGACGTCGACCAGCACGGGGCCGGGCCGGCCGGTGCTGGCCAGGTGGAAGGCCTCGGCGATCCGCTGCGGGATCTCGTCGGCGCTGGTGACCAGGAAGCTGTGCTTGGTGATCGGCATGGTGATGCCGCGGATGTCGGCCTCCTGGAACCCGTCGGTGCCGATCAGCGTGCTGGACACCTGACCGGTGATCGCGACGACGGGGACGGAGTCCATGTAGGCGTCGGCCAGCGGGGTCACCAGGTTGGTGGCCCCGGGCCCGGAGGTGGCCATGCAGACGCCGACCCGGCCGGTGGCCTGGGCGTACCCGGTGGCGGCGTGCCCGGCGCCCTGCTCGTGGCGGACCAGCACGTGGCGCACCGCGGAGTCGAAGAGCGGGTCGTACAGCGGGAGGATCGCCCCGCCCGGGATGCCGAAGACGACGTCGACGCCGACCGCCTCGAGCGAGCGCACCAGGCTCTGCGCGCCGGTGATGCCCGCGGCCGGCTCGGCGGCGGCCTCGGCCATGGTCCGGGCGACGGTCTCGACGCCGAGGGTGGCCTGCGCGGCGGCGTCCGTGGGCGTCGTCGGCGTGGCGGGGGCGGGCCCGGAGCCGGGCGCGGGCGCGGGCGCGGGCGCGGGCGAGGTGACGGTGGAGGTGCGGCCGGTGCTGGCGGTGGTGCTCATCTGGACGATCTCCCTGGGCGCGGGTGGGGTGCTGGCGCGGACGCCTGTCGCTGGGGCCAGGCGGTGCCCGGCCAACAAAAAACCCCTCGTGCCGCTGGCACGGAGGGGTGGCGCGTCGGTCGGGAGGACCGGCGCGCTAGTGGATCGCTACGAGCAGACGGGTGCGGGGCACCCCGACACTGTGCGCCCCGGGGCGGGGGCGCGTCAACCAGGTCGTCCCATCCTGTGGGACGGCCTCACTCACTCACTGGGACGGTGGCCGCCGCGAGCGGCTCCTCGGCGTCCAGCAGCCCCTCGTCGAAGGCGTCGATGACCGCGGGCAGGTCCTCGGGCTGCGTCGGCCGGCCCAGCAGGAAGCCCTGGAGGAAGCGGCAGCCCAGCGCGCGCAGCGCGGCCAGCTGGCCGGGGGTCTCCACGCCCTCGGCGACCACGTCGATCTCCAGGCGCCGGCCCAGCTCGATCACCGTGTGCACGAGCGCGGCGCTGCGGGGGTCGTCGGTGATGCCGGCCAGGAACTCGCGGTCCATCTTCAGCACGTCGACCGGCAGCCGGGTCAGGTAGGCGAAGGTCGAGTACCCGCGGCCGAAGTCGTCCAGGGAGATGACGCAGCCCATGTCGTGCAGGGTCTGCAGGTCACCGCCGGCCCGGTCGAGCTCGCCGATGAACAGCGACTCGGTCACCTCCAGCATCAGCCGGCGGGCCGGGAGCCCGGCCCGGGTCAGGGCCGCGGTCACGTCGCGCACCAGGCTGCCCGACTGCAGGTGGCGGACGCTGATGTTGACGCCCAGCTGCAGGTCCCGGCCCTGGGCCAGCAGCCCGGCGAGCTCGGCGGTGGCCTGCTCGAGCACCCACCGCTGCAGCGGGACGATGAGGCCGTCGTCCTCGGCCAGCGGCACGAACTCGGCCGGCGGGACCTCACCGAGGACCGGGTGGTCCCAGCGCACGAGCGCCTCCAGGCCGAGCACCCGGCGCTCGAGGGCGCCGACCACCGGCTGGTAGACCAGCCGCAGCTGCCCGTGGGCGAGGGCGTCGGGCAGGTCGTCGACCAGCCGGTTGCGCCGCGCGGTCGCGTCGTCGGCCGACGCCCCGTGCAGGCGCACGCAGCCCTTGCCGGCCGCCTTGGCCGCCCGCAGCGCGACGTCGGCGTGCCGCAGGCTCACCGACACGTCGTCGGTGGCGTGCAGCTCGGCCACGCCGATGCTGCACGAGACGTCGAAGACCAGGTCGGCGTCGGCCCCGGCGGTGGGCACCGACCGGTGCACGCCGGCCAGCTCGGCGACGATCCGCTCCCCCAGCACGGCCGCCTCGACCACGTCCGAGCGCACCAGGACGGCGAACTCGTCGCCGCCCAGCCGGCTGACCAGGTCGTGATCGCGCACGGTCGCCCGCAGCCGGTCGGCGACCTCGACCAGCAGCAGGTCCCCCGCCTCGTGCCCGGCGATGTCGTTGACCGCCTTGAAGCCGTCGAGGTCGAGCAGCAGCACGGCGGCGGGCTCACCCGTGGCGACCCGGTCGCGCGCCCCGGCCAGCGCCGCCATCAGCCGCGCCCGGTTGGGCAGCCCGGTGAGGTAGTCGCTGTAGGCCATGCGCTCCAGCTCCTGCTGGCTCGTGCGGGCGTCCTCGACCACGGGGGCCGCCGTCCCGGCACGCCCCGTCGACGCCGTCCGCGCGAGGCCGGCCACCGTCGCCAGCAGCACCAGCAACGCGGCCGCGACCGCCTCGGTGGCGGTCGTCGGGCGACCGGCGACCCGGCCGCCGAGCAGCAGGACAGCGCCGAGGGCGAGCGAGCAGCCGACGACGAGCGCCCGCCAGGAGACCGGGGGGACGTCCGCGGCGGCGTCCGTCCGGCGCCGGCGCGGCGCCGGCCGCGCGGGTCCGCTCACAGGACCGCCACCGGTCCGGTCAGCGGGCCGGGCAACGGGCCGGGCAGTGGACCGGGCGCGGACCCGGGCACCGGACCGGCCGCCGGGCCGCTGACACCGGGCCACAGCCGGCCGCCACCGGCCTCGAGCAGCTCGGTGAGCGCCGCCAGCCCGACCGGCCGGGACAGCAGGAAGCCCTGGGCGAACCCGCAGCCCAGGGTCTGCAGGACCGCCAGCTGACCGATGGTCTCCACGCCCTCGGCGACGACGTCCACGCGCAGGGTCGACCCCAGCGTGACGACCGCGGCGCAGACGGCGCGCACGTAGGCGTCCCGGTCGATGCGGGACAGCAGGCTGCGGTCGAGCTTGATGATGTCGACCGGCAGCCGGCCCAGTCCGGCCAGCGAGGACGCGCCGCGACCGAAGTCGTCCAGGGCCACGTGCACGCCCATCAGCCGGAGCGCGGAGACGTCGTCGCGGACCCGCGGGCCGTCGAGGGCGGACTCGGCCAGCTCGACCACCAGGCGCTCGGGCGGCAGGCCGCTGTCGGCCAGCGCGCGCGTCACGTCGGCCACCAGCGTGCCGGCGGCCAGGTGGGCGGCCGAGACGTTGACCCCCAGGCGCAGCGCGGGTCCCGACTGCGGCAGCCGCACCACCGCGCGGGTCGCCTCCTGCAGCACCCAGCGCTGCAGGTCCACGGTCATCCCGGCCCGCCCGGCCACCGGCAGGAACTCCTCGGGGCCGACGTCGCCGAGGTCGGGATGGCGCCAGCGCATGAGCGCCTCGACGCCGGCCACCCGGCGCTCGGCCAGGTCCACGACCGGCAGCCAGGCCAGCTCCAGCTCGCCGCGCTCGCGGGCCCCCACCAGGTCGTGGCGCAGCAGCTCGCGGCGGTCGCGGACGACGGTGAGCTCGGGGCGGTGCCGGCTCACCGAACCCGTCCCCGAGGTGCGGGCGTCGGCGAGGGCCAGCTCGGCGTGGTCCTGCACCTGCGCGGCGGTCAGCCCGGTGGTCAGCGGGGCCAGCCCGACGACGGCGCACAGGTCGACCAGGCCGGCGGCGGTGGGGATCGGCGCCTCGAGGACGGCCAGGCACCGGGCGGCGAGCCGGTCGACCTCGGCCTCGGTCCCGGCGGCGAGCACGGTGAACAGCTCGGCGCCGACCCGGGAGACGTGGTCGGCGCCGCGCACGGTGGCGCGCAGCCGGCGGGCGACCTCGACCACCGCGGCGTCGACGACGTCCCGGCCGGCGTCCTCGTGGACCGAGCGCAGGCCGTGCACCTCGACCAGCAGCAGGGACCGGTCGACCGGGTCCGCGGCCAGGGTCTCGTCGAGCTCCCGCTCCTGGGCCGCCCGGTTGGGCAGGCCGGTGAGCGGGTCGCAGAAGGCCAGCGTGCGCAGTTCGCGCTCCCGGGCGTGCGGGGCGGTGACGTCCCGGCCGCGCACGACCAGCGCCCCGACGTCCGGGGCGGCGCGCAGGTCGGTGACCGTGGCCTCCAGCACCCGCGAGGTGGCGCCCTCGACGAGCGTGAGGACGTGACCGGCGCCGGGCAGCGGGCCGGTGAGCCAGGCGTGCACCGCCGCGGCGTCCTCGGCGGGCACGCACCCGGTCAGCGGCCGGCCGAGCAGGTCGGGCTGGTCGGGGATCGCGCCGGTGACGCGGAGGGCGTCGTCGAGCAGGAGGACGACGTCGCCGTCGGCACCGGCCAGCGCGCGGTGGACCGACTCGCTGCGGCGCAGCCGGGCGGCGGCCCGGTCCTGCACCCGGGCGGCGAGGGCCCGCTGGACGGCGGTCAGTGCGAGGAACCCGGCGAGGGCGACCGCCGCGACCGGGGGGAGGGCGACGTCGAGGACGGCGGCGGACAGCAGCGCGAGCGCGGCGGCCACCAGGGCCAGCTGCGGCACGAGGCGCCCGCAGGACCGGAGGCGCGCCTCGTCCCCGCCGGTCGCCGGGAGGGCAGGGCGCTCCCCCGGCAGCGACGAACGACGGGTGTCCTCCACCCCAGCACTGTCGACGGATGTCCCCCCGCACCACAGGGTGCGGGGGGACGACTCACCCGTTCGGGCTGGTCACCGCTCAGCTGGTGATGGCGCCCTGGGCGGCCGAGCCGACGAGCTTGGCGTACTTGGCCAGCACACCGCGGGTGTAGCGCGGCGCCGGCGGTGCCCAGCCCTCGCGGCGGGTGGCCAGCTCGGCGTCGTCCACCAGGAGGTCCATCGTGCGGGCGGCGAGGTCGAGCCGGATGCGGTCGCCGTCCCGGACGAACGCGATCGGGCCGCCGTCGACCGCCTCGGGGGCGATGTGGCCGACGCACAGGCCGGTCGTGCCGCCGGAGAACCGGCCGTCGGTGAGCAGCAGGACGTCCTTGCCCAGCCCGGCGCCCTTGATCGCACCGGTGACGGCGAGCATCTCGCGCATGCCCGGACCGCCCTTGGGGCCCTCGTAGCGGATGACCACGACGTCGCCGGCCTGGAGCGTGCCCTCGGTGACGGCGTCCATGGCGCCCTGCTCGCCGTCGAACACCCGGGCGGTGCCCTCGAAGACGTCGGCGTCGAAGCCGGCGGACTTCACGACCGCGCCCTCCGGGGCGAGCGAGCCGCGCAGGATCGTCAGGCCACCGGTCTTGTGGATCGGGTCGTTCATCGCGTGGATGATCGCGCCGTCGGGGTCCGGCGGGGACAGCTCGGCGAGGTTCTCCGCGAGCGTCTTCCCGGTCACGGTGAGCGCGTCGCCGTGCAGCAGCCCGGCGTCGAGCAGGGCGCGCATGACCACGGGCACCCCGCCGATGCGGTCGACGTCGGTCATCACGAACCGGCCGAAGGGCTTCACGTCGGCCAGGTGCGGCGTCCGGTCACCGATCCGGTTGAAGTCGTCGAGGGTGAGGTCGACGTCGGCCTCGTGCGCGATCGCCATCAGGTGCAGGACGGCGTTGGTCGACCCGCCGAGGGCCATGACCACGGTGATGGCGTTCTCGAACGCCTCCTTGGTCATGATCTGCCGGGCGGTGATGCCCAGCCGGAGCAGCTCGACCACGGCCTCGCCGGAGCGCACCGCGATGTCGTCGCGGCGGCGGTCGGGGGCCGGCGGGGCGGCGCTGCCGGGCAGCGCCATGCCGAGGGCCTCGGCGACGCTGGCCATGGTGTTGGCCGTGTACATGCCGCCGCAGGAGCCCATGCCCGGGCAGGCGGCCTTCTCGATCGCGGTCAGCTCGTCGCGGGTGATCTTGCCGGCCGCGCACGCCCCGACGCCCTCGAAGACGTCGATGAGGGTGAGGTCCTTGTCGCCCAGGCGGCCCGGGAGGGTCGAGCCGGAGTAGACGAAGACGCTGGCCAGGTCGAGCCGGGCGGCGGCCATGAGCATGCCGGGCAGCGACTTGTCGCAGCCGGCCAGCAGCACCGAGCCGTCGAGCCGCTCGGCGAACATGACCGTCTCGACGGAGTCGGCGATCACCTCGCGGGAGACGAGCGAGGCGCGCATGCCCTCGTGGCCCATGGAGATGCCGTCGGAGACCGAGATCGTGCCGAACTCCAGCGGGAAGCCGCCGGCGGCGTGCACGCCCTCCTTGGCGCTCTTGGCCAGCCGGTCGAGCGAGAGGTTGCAGGGGGTGATCTCGTTCCACGACGAGGCCACGCCGATCTGCGGCTTGGCGAAGTCGTCGTCGCCCATGCCCACGGCGCGCAGCATCGCCCGGGCCGGGGCCTTGGCGTCGCCGTCGGTGACGTCGCGGCTGCGGGGCTTGATGTCGATGTCCCCGGCGGGTCGGCCGGAGCTGGCGGGGCGGTCCTCGACGGTCGTCACGACCGGCGATGGTAGGCCGCCGCGCACCGGCTCCGACGGGACTGGTCGCGTCGTCCCACGATCTGGGAAGATCTGCGGTCGTGGCTGTCGCTCGTCTGCGCATGAGCCGGACAGCGCTGCTGCCGGTCGCCGTCGGTTTCGCCTGCGTGCTCCCGCTGGCGGGGGTGACGCTGTGGGCGCTGCTGCTCCTGGCGGTGCCCGCCGCGATCGCCGCCTGGGTGCTGCGGGTGGGCGTCGACGTCTCCGACGACGGCATCACCGCCCGCTCGCTAGCCGGGGCCCGCACGGTGGCCTGGCCGGAGCTGTCGGGCATCCGCGTCGGCGAGCGCAAGGACCTGTGGCTGGTCACCACCGCCGGCAGCCAGGTGCGCCTGCCGGTCCTGCGCGCCCGCGACCTCCCCCAGCTCGCCGCCCTCTCCGGCGGCCGCATCCCCGACCCCGGGGCCTGACGGCCCGAGCCATCGGCCCGGTCGCAGGGCCCCGCGGCGCGCGGAGCGTGTCGTGGGGGGCGCAGGGGTCCTCTCAGTACTCGGTGACGACGTTCTGCAGCGGCTGGCCGGCGAGCACGCGTTCGAGCTGCCCGGTGACCGCGGCGGTCGCCCGGGCCTCGGTGTCGGGCACCGCGCCGCCGACGTGCGGGGTCAGCAGCAGGCCGGGCGCCGACCACAGCGGGTGGCCCTCGGGCAGCGGCTCGGGGTCGGTGACGTCCAGGGCGGCGCGCAGGCGCCCGGCGGTGAGCTCGGCCAGCAGCGCATCGGTGTCGACGACCACGCCGCGGGCGGCGTTGACCAGCAGCGCGTCGTCCTGCATCGCGGCGAGGAAGGCGGCGTCGACCATCCCGGTGGTCTGCGGGGTCACCGGCACGATGAGCACCACGACGTCGGCGTGCGGCAGCAGCCCGGGCAGCTCCTCCAAGCCGCGGACGCCGTCCCGGGCGGTGCGGGCGACGTAGGTGAGCTCGACGTCGAAGCCGGCCATCATGGCCCCGATCCGGCGTCCGATGTCACCGGCGCCGACGACGAGCACCCGGGCCCCGACCAGGCTGTGGGCGGTGCCCGGCGACCAGCGGCCCGCGTCGGCCTCGCGGACGTAGCGCGGGATGCCGCGCTGCGCGGCGAGCGCGGCGGCGACCGCCCACTCGGCGGTGGCGGGGGTGTGCGCGCCGCGGGCGTTGCACAGCGTCACGCGCTCGGGCAGCGTCCCGACGAAGGTCTCCGCGCCGGCGCTGCGCAGCTGCACCAGGCGCAGCCGGGGCAGCGCGTCGACCAGGCCCTCGGGCAGGGGGCCGCGCGGCACCAGGACCTGGGCCTGCGCCGCCTCGCCGGTGGGCAGCCCCTCGCGCAGGTCGAGCTTGTGCGCCCGTACGCGCGGCGAGACCGCCTCGACCGCCTCGGCGAGGCCGGAGGAGGGGACGAGCACGTGCAGCGTCTCGTCGGGGCCGAGGTCCAGGACGGGGGCGGGAGCGTCGGGCACGGGTCCCGACCCTAGGCGGGACCGGCGCGGTGCACCCGCCGGGGCACCCGGTGGTGCGCGTCCCCCGTCGTACTGTGGGCCGGTGGGACGGCGGAGCACGGCACCCGGGGCCCGGCGGCTGGCCGCGGTGGCCGTGGGCTGTCTGCTGCTCGCCGGCTGCGGCGGGGGCGGCTACGAGCCGGCCGGGCCGTTCCGCGAGCTGCCGCAGGGCCAGCCGCCGGAGGTCGCGCCGCCGCCGCAGGGCAACAGCGTGCCCGCGCCGCCGGCCCCGGGGTCCCCGGGCGGCGAGGACGCCGAGGGCGACCCGAACGTGGTGGCCACCGACCTGGCCGTGCCCACCGGGCTGGTGGTGCTCCCCGACGGGACGGCGGTGGTCGGCGAGCGCGACACCGGCCGGCTGCTGCAGGTGTTCCCCGACCGCTCCCCCGCCCGCGAGCTCATGACCCTGCCGGGCATCGACACGACCGGCGACGGCGGGCTGCTCGGGCTGGCGATCTCACCGACCTTCACCGAGGACGGCCTGTACTACGCCTACGTCTCCACGGCGACGGACAACCGGGTGGTGCGCTTCCCGGCGGGCGGTGCCCCCAACCCGGTGCTCACCGGCATCCCGCACGGCGAGGTGCACAACGGCGGCGGGCTGCTGTTCGGCGCCGACGGCACGCTCTACGTGGGCACCGGCGACGTCGGCGACCCGCTGCTGGCCGCGGACCCGGCGTCCCTGGCCGGCAAGGTGCTCGCCGTCGACGTGTTCGGCGAGCCGGTGGGCGCCGGCCCGGTCTTCACCCAGGGGCACCGCGACGTCACCGCGCTGTGCACCGACGGCGTCGGCCCGGTGTACGCCACCGACACCGCCGCCCCGGGCTCGCAGGGTCCCGACGAGCTGGAGGCCCTGTCCCCCGGCCGGGACGTCGCGGGCGTCGACCCGGTCATCGAGATCGCCACGGCCGACGCGGGCCTGGGCGGCTGCGCCGTCACCGGCCCCTACGTCTTCCTCGGCGCGCTCGACGGCGAGCGGGTGCACGCGGTCGAGCTGGACGGCACCGGCGCCCCGGTCGGCGAGCCGACGCCGTTCCTGCAGGGGCAGTACGGCCGGCTGCGCACCGTCGTCCTCGGGTCCGACGGGGCGCTGTGGATCACCACGTCCAACGAGGACGGCGTGGGCGCCCCGGCCGAGGACGACGACCGGGTGCTGCGCATCCTGCCGCCGGCCGGCGGCGCCAGCTCCCCGCTGTAGCGCCGGCTGCTCAGGACCCCCGGGTGAACCGGAGGACGACGTGGTCGCGGGAGTCGACCGGGTTCTCCGGCTCGAGCTCGCCCTCGGCGTACCGCTCGGCGCCGGCCCGCAGCAGCGCCCGCCAGGACGCCTCGTTCGCCGCGACCACGGGCACCAGGACGTCGGCGGCGTCGGGGTGGTCGGCGAACCCGCGGGCCACCGCCGCGGCGATCATCGCCGTCCCCAGGCCGCGGCCGCGGTCGGCCGGGGCGCCGACGAGGTAGTCGATGCTCAGCGTGCCGTCGGGCACCGGGCAGACCGCCGCCAGCTCGGCGAGCGAGGCCGGCTCGTCGGCGAACCGGTAGACCTGCACCAGCCCGAACGGCCGGCCGTCGACCAGCCCGAGGTACACCGCCGTCGGGTCGGTGCCGTCGATCGAGGGGCCGTACTGCGCCTCGACGGCGTCCGGTGACGGGTCGTCCTGCCACCAGCGGGCGACCAGGGGGTCGGCCAGCCAGCGGCCGAGCAGCGGAAGGTCGGCCCGCGCCAGCGGGCGCAGACCGACCTCGGGCAGCTCCACCTGCCCAGGCTAGGAGCCGAGCACGCGCTCCTCCAGCATCCGCTTCACGGTGGGGGCATCGGCCTTGCCGCGGGTGGTCTTCATGACCGCGCCCACGAGCGCGCCGAGTGCGGCGACCTTGCCCGACTGCACCTTGGCGATGACGTCGGGGGCGCCGGCGATCGCGGCCTCGACCGCGGCCACCAGCTCGTCGGACTCCCCCATCACGGCCAGCCCCTGGGCGGCGACGACCTGCGCCGGGTTGCCCTGGCCGGCCAGCACGCCGTCGACCACCTGGCGGGCGAGCTTGTCGTTGATGATGCCCGCGGCGATCAGCCGGCACAGCTCGGCGACCTGGGGCGGGGTGATGGCCAGCTCGCCCAACTCGACACCGGTGTCGTTGGCGCGGCGGGCGAGGTCGCCCAGCCACCACTTGCGGGCGTCGCCCGGCGCGGCGCCGGCGGCGACGGTGTCCTCGACCAGGCCCAGCGCGCCGGCGTTGGCCAGCCAGGTCATCTCGGTGGCCGAGATGCCCCACTCCTCCTGCAGCCGGGCCCGGCGGGCGGCCGGCAGCTCGGGCAGCGCGGCGCGCAGCGTCTCGATCCAGTCGGCGTCGGGGGCCAGCGGCACGAGGTCGGGCTCGGGGAAGTACCGGTAGTCGGTGGCCTCCTCCTTGCTGCGCCCGGAGGAGGTGGTGCCGGTGTCCTCGTGGAAGTGGCGGGTCTCCTGCACGACCCGGCCGCCCTCGTCGAGGACGGCGGCCTGCCGGCGCATCTCGAACCGCACGGCCCGCTCGACCGACCGCAGCGAGTTGACGTTCTTGGTCTCGGTGCGGGTGCCGAGCTCGGTGGCGCCGGTCGGGTTGAGCGAGATGTTGACGTCGCAGCGCAGGCTGCCCTGCTCCATCCGGACGTCGGAGGCGCCGAGGGCCTGCACGATCTCGCGCAGCTCGGTGACGTAGGCGCGGGCGACCTCGGGGGCCAGCGGACCGGCGCCGGGCACGGGGCGGGTGACGATCTCGACCAGCGGGATGCCGGCCCGGTTGAAGTCGACCAGCGAGTGGTCGGCGCCGTGGATGCGCCCGGTGGCGCCACCGACGTGCAGGTTCTTGCCGGTGTCCTCCTCCAGGTGCACGCGCTCGATCTCGACGCGGTAGGTCCTGCCCTCGACCTCGACGTCCAGGTGCCCGTCGACGCAGAGCGGCTCGTCGAACTGGCTGGTCTGGTAGCCCTTGGGGATGTCGGGGTAGAAGTAGTTCTTCCGCGCGAAGCGCGACCAGCTGGCGATGCTGCAGCCCAGCGCGAGGCCGATCTGGATGGTCGACTCGACGGCGGCGGCGTTGGCCACCGGCAGCGAGCCGGGCATGCCCAGGCACACCGGGCAGGTCTGGGTGTTGGGCTCGGCGCCGAACGTGGTCGAGCAGCCGCAGAACATCTTCGAGGCGGTGCCCAGCTCGACGTGGGTCTCCAGGCCGATGACCGGCTCGTAGCGGGTCAGCAGGTCGTCGTAGTCGACGAGGCGGTCGGGCGTGCTCACTTGCGCTCCTCAGGAGAGGACGGTGCCGAGCGGAAGGCGAGCAGCGCGGCTCCCCCGGTCAGCACCCCCAGGACGATGAAGACGGCGAAGACGGCGCGGCCGCTGACGGCCCAGCCGATGATGCCCGCGGCGATCACGAACAGGGTCAGGGCCCAGGCGGCCTTGAGCGCGCCGTTCACGCGCCGGCCCCGGGCAGCTCGTCGAGCAGCCGGTGGCCGCGGGCGGCGTCCTGCGCGGCCTCGAGCGCGGCGGCGACCCGGTAGCAGCGGTCGTCGGCCAGGGCGGGGGCCATGACCTGCAGGCCGACCGGCAGCCCCTCGGACAGCCCGCTGGGCACCGAGATGGCCGGCAGCCCCGCGAGGCTGGCCGGCAGGGTGCACAGGTCGGCGGCGTACATGGCGATCGGGTCCTCGACGCGCGAGCCGATCGGGAACGCCACCGTCGGGGTGGTGGGGCTGACCAGCACGTCGACGCCGGCGAAGGCCGCGGTGAAGTCGCGGGTGATCAGCGTGCGGACCTTCTGCGCCTGCGCGTAGTAGGCGTCGTACAGACCGCTGGACAGCGCGTAGGTGCCCAGGATGATCCGCCGCTTGACCTCGGGGCCGAAGCCGGCCTCGCGGGTGAGCGCCATGACCTCGTCGAGGTCGTGGCTGCCGTCGTCGCCGACCCGCAGGCCGAACCGGACGCCCTCGTAGCGCGACAGGTTGGACGAGGCCTCGCTGGGCGCGATCAGGTAGTAGGCCGGCAGCGCCAGGTCGAACGACGGGCAGGAGACCTCGACGACCTCGGCGCCCAGGCTCGCGAGCAGCTCGACCGCCTCGCGGGTGCGGGCGAGCACCCCGGGCTCGTAGCCGTCGGTGTGCCCCTCGCCGCCCAGCTCGCGGACGACGCCGACGCGGACGCCGCGCAGGTCGCCGGCGGAACCCGCGCGGGCGGCGTCGGCCAGCCCGGTGAGCGGGGAGTCGATGCTGGTGGAGTCGCGCGGGTCGTGGCCGCCGATGACCTCGTGCATCAGCGCGGCGTCGAGCACCGTGCGGGCCATCGGCCCGGCCTGGTCGAGGCTGGAGGAGAAGGCGATGAGGCCGTAGCGGGACACCGAGCCGTAGGTGGGCTTGTGCCCCACCAGGCCGGTGACGGCGGCCGGCTGGCGGATCGAGCCACCGGTGTCGGTGCCGATCGACCACGGCGCGAGGTGCCCGGCGACCGCGGCCGACGAGCCACCGGAGGAACCGCCGGGGATCCGGTCGTGGTCCCAGGGGTTGCGGGTGACCTGGTAGGCGGAGTTCTCGGTGGAGGAGCCCATCGCGAACTCGTCCATGTTGGTCTTGCCCAGCAGCACCGTGCCGGCCTCGGCCAGCCGGGTGGCGATGGTGGCGCTGTAGGGCGGCCGCCAGCCCTCGAGGATCTTCGAGCCGCTGGTGGTGGGCACGCCCTCGGTGACCACGAGGTCCTTGAGCGCGACGGGCACGCCCGCCAGCGGGCCGAGCCCGTCGCCGGCGGCGCGCGCGGAGTCGACCGCACCGGCGGCGGAGAGCGCAGCGTCGGCGTCGACGTGCAGGTAGGCGCCGAGCGCGCCGTCCTCGGCGGCGATGCGGTCCAGGTGCGCACGGGTCACCTCGACCGCGCTCACCTCGCCGGCGGCCAGCAGCCGGGACAGCCCGGCGACGTCCGTGGTCGTGAGGTCGGTGCTCACTCGGCGTCCCCCAGGATGCGCGGCACGCGGAAGCGGTCGTCCTCGGCGGCGGGGGCCCCGGCCAGCACCACGTCGCGCGGCAGGCTCGGGGTCACCACGTCGGCGCGCAGCACGTTGGTCAGCGGGACGGCGTGCGTCATCGGCGGCACGTCGGCCACCGCGGCCTCACCGACCCGCGCCACGGCGGCCAGCACCTGGTCGAGCTGCCCGGCGAACCGGTCCAGCTCCTCGTCGGTGACCGCCAGTCGGGCCAGACGGGCGAGGTGCGCCACGTCGTCCCGGGAGATGCTGCTCAAGCCGGACAACCTCACTTCGTCGACGTCGTGCTGCCGCGACCTGCGCCGCAGACATCGGGCCAACTGTACGTGGGGCAGGTCGCTCCCCCGGCCGTGCGGCGGGTTCGCCACAGCGGCCCCTGATGCGGGAGGCTCGCGGGGTCCACGATCGACGCCGATCGGCCCGTTCAGCAGGCGCACCCGGAGGCATCCGTGTCCTACCTCTTGCGGCTGGTCGTGCCCGACCGGCCCGGCACCCTCGGCGCCGTCGCCACTGCACTCGGCGACGCCGGCATCGACATCGTGTCCGTCGACGTCCTCGAGCGCGGCAACGGCGTGGCCGTCGACGACATCGTCGTCGAGCTGCCCGCCGACCGCGTGGCCGACAGCCTGATCACCGCCGCGACGGCGGTGCCCGGCGTCCAGGTGGAGTCGCTGCGCCCGTTCGCCGGGCCGATGGACACCCACCGCGAGCTCGACCTGCTGGAGGCGCTCGCCCCGGCCGGGGTCGGGACGGCGAAGGTGCTGGCCGCCGAGCTGCCGCGGGTGTTCCGCAGCGGCTGGGCGGTCGTGCTGGGCGGGACGTCGGCGGACCTGACCGTGCTCGCCGCCTCCGACGCCGCGCCGTCGCTGGAGGACGTGCCGTTGCCGTGGCTGCCGCTGACCACCCCGCTGCTGCTGCCCAGCGACGGCGACTGGGTGCCGCCGCGCTGGCAGGAGATGGCCGTGGAGATGATGGCCGCCCCCGTGGACGGCGACGGCGCCGCGGTGCTCCTCGGCCGGTCCGGCGGCCCGGCGTTCCGCCGCTCGGAGCTGCTGCGGCTGGCCCACCTGACCGGTCTGGCCGCCACCGTCGCCCGGCTCCCACCTGCCTGAGGGAGCCTCAGGCCTCCGGCACGGCCGGCTCGTCGGCGTCCGCCACCGGCTCGGCGTCCGCCACCGGCTTCTGCCGCCGGGGCGCCCGCTTCGGCTTCGGCTCCGCCGCTGCCTCCGTCTCGGCCGGCTCGGTGCCGTCGCCGATGGTGGCGACCTCGCGGGCGGCGTCCGGCCCCTGCCCGAGCAGCACGGCGAAACCGTCGTCGTCCAGGATCGGCGCCTTGACCTGCACGGCCTTGTCGTACTTGCTGCCCGGGTCGGCGCCGACGACGACGAAGCCGGTCTTCTTGGACACCCCACTGGTGACCTTGCCGCCGCGCTCCTGGATGGCGGCGATGGCCTCGTCGCGGCTGTGGTCGCGCAGCGAGCCGGTGACGACGACGGTGACGCCGGTGAGCGGGCCGGGGGCCTCGTCGACGTCGGCGTCGGCCATGCGGACGCCGGCCTGCCGCCACTTCTCGACCACGTCGCGGTGCCAGTCGACGGCGAACCAGTCGCGGACGGCGGTGGCGATGGTCGGGCCCACGCCCTCGGCGGCGGCGAGCTCCTCCTCGGTCGCGGCCATCAGCCGGTCGATCGAGCGGAACTCCCGGGCCAGCGCCTGGGCGGCGGTCGGGCCGACGTGCCGGATCGACAGCGCGACCAGGACCCGCCACAGCGGCACGTCCTTGCGGGTCTGCAGGTTGGTCAGCAGCCGCTTGCCGTTGGCGGAGAGCTCGCCGTCCTTGCGGGTGAAGAAGGCGGTGCGGCGCAGCGCCTCCTCGTCGAGGAAGAAGACGTCGCCCTCGTCGGTGAGCAGGTGCTCGGCGAGCAGGGCGATCGCCGCCTCGTAGCCGAGCACCTCGATGTCGAAGGCGCCGCGGCCGGCCACGTGGAAGACGCGCTCCCGTAGCTGGGCCGGGCAGGAGCGGGCGTTGGGGCAGCGGATGTCGGCGTCGCCCTCCTTCTCCGGGCGCAGCTCGGTGCCGCACTCGGGGCAGTGCGTCGGGAAGACGAACTCCCGCTCGGAGCCGTCGCGGGCGGCGACCACCGGGCCGAGGACCTCGGGGATGACGTCGCCGGCCTTGCGGATGACGACGGTGTCGCCGATCAGCACGCCCTTGCGCTTCACCTCGCTGGCGTTGTGCAGGGTGGCCAGGCCCACGGTGGAGCCGGCGACCTTGACCGGCTCCATGTAGGCGAAGGGCGTGACCCGGCCGGTGCGGCCGACGTTGACCTTGATGTCGAGGAGCTTGGTGGTGGCCTCCTCCGGCGGGTACTTGAAGGCGATCGCCCAGCGTGGCGCGCGACTGGTCGAGCCCAGGCGGCGCTGCAGCGAGACCTGGTCGACCTTCACCACGACGCCGTCGATCTCGTGCTCGACGGAGTGCCGCTGCTCGCGGTAGCGCTCGATGTAGGCCCAGACCGCGGGGAGGTCCTCGACCACCTCGTAGCGGGAGCTGGTGGGCAGACCCCAGGCCCGCAGCTGCTCGTAGGCCGCCGACTGGGTGGCCGGCTCGAAGCCGCGGCGGGCGCCGAGGCCGTGCACGACCATGCTGAGCGGGCGCTTGGCGGTCTCGCGGGCGTCCTTCTGCCGCAGCGAGCCCGCGGCGGCGTTGCGCGGGTTGGCGAAGGGCGCCTTGCCGGCCTCGACCAGCCCGGCGTTGACCTCGGCGAAGGCGGCGACCGGGAAGTAGACCTCGCCGCGCACCTCGAGGAACTCGGGGACGTCGTCGCCGGTGAGCTGCTGTGGGACGACGGACAGGGTCCGCACGTTGGCGGTGACGTCCTCGCCGGTGACGCCGTCGCCGCGGGTGGCCGCGCCGGTGAGCCGGCCGTTCTCGTAGACCAGGTCGATGGCCAGCCCGTCGACCTTGAGCTCGCACAGCCAGCCGGCGCCGGTGGCGCCGTCCCGCTCGGCGCGGGCGGCCCAGGCCGACAGCTCGTCGGAGCTGAAGACGTTGTCCAGGCTCTGCATGCGCTCGGGGTGGGTGACCGGGGCGAAGGTGGCGCCGAAGCCGCCGTTGACCTTCTGGCTGGGCGAGTCGGGGGTGAGCAGCGCCGGGTGGGCGGCCTCGAGCGCCTTGAGCTCGGCCATCCGCTCGTCGTACTGGCCGTCGCTGACCAGCGGCGCGTCCTGCACGTAGTAGGCGAAGGCGTACCGGTCGAGCTCCTCGGCGAGGTCTCGGTGCCGGGTGCGCGCGTCGTCGGGGACCTCGGTGAGGTCCTCCCGGTCGGCGGCGGCCTCGACCGCGGGCTGGTCGGGTCCGCCGACGGCTTCCTGCTCCACCTGGTCCGCGCTGGTCACGGTGGGCACCGTATCCGGCGGGTCCGACAGCCAACCGGGTGCAGAGCCCGGTTCACCCACGCGGGGGCCGGCCACCGGGGCAGGGCGGACGTCGTCCCGGATCACCGCAGGCAGGGACGACGTCACCTACCGGAGCGGGCCGATGAGGATCTCGGTGCCGTCGGGTCGCTACGTCCGCCATCGTCCGTCCGGCGGTCTCTCCACGCGGAACCCGTGGTGGACCTTGGTGTGGTGCCGCTCGCAGAGCAGCGCGGAGTTCTCCAACGACGTCTCCCCGCCGTTGACCCACTCGACGAGGTGGTGGACGTCGCACCAGTGCGTCGGCGCCCCGCACCCGGCGAACACGCAGTGCCCGTCCCGGTTCTCCACCGCCCGGCGCAGGTGCGACGGCACCACCCGGTGGGTGCGACCCACGTCCAACGGCAACCCGTCGGGCCCCAGCACGATCCGGGTGACCGTCGCGTCACACGCCACCCAGCGGGCCCGCGCCGCCGACAGCGTCGCGCCGAACCCGGTCCGAGCGGCGTCCGGGCCGGTGGACGGGTCGGTGAGGTCCTCGAGGTCGACGGTGACGACCACCTGGGGCTTCACCGTGCGCAGCGTCGGGAGCCCACCGGACGCGAGCTGGTTGTCGCACAGCTGCACGAAGGCATCGGCGTTCTGCTGGCTCCGGGTGCGCTCATCGCCCTTCGGCCGGTCGGCCTGCACGATCGACTCGATCGCCGCCTTCACCTTCTCCCCACCGACGGCATCCAGGTCGAAACGGCCGGTCACGCTGCCATCGGCGTGCGTGGCCACCGTGAGCCGACGCCCCTCGGTCGGATCCGGCTCCATGCCGTCAGGGTCCAGGGCGGCCTCGAACGCCCGTACCGCCACCTTCAGCACGTCGTAGGAGGCACCCGCCGCGATCTGCGCCCAGTCCCGGTCGAAGGCAGCCAGCTCGACGCCCTGCCTCTCGGCCTCGGCCACGTCCGCCGGACGCACCGCGTCCGCCACGAGGTCGACCTGCGCCGCGGTGACCTCCCCGTCGGCGAAGCCGGCGGCCAACACCGGGAAGTGCTCCAGGGCCCGCCCGGACCGCACGACCTTCGACGCGTCGTCCGAGGCCAGCCGGGCGTGGCCGATCAGCCACGACCGCATGCTCTTCAGCCCGTCGTGCTCCGCCGCCTGGGTCAGCTCGCCGTGCCGCACCGTACAGGTCAGCTCAGCCGCGACCCGGTTGCCGAGCTGCACCAGCAGCGCCGTCCGGTCCAGCACCTGCCCCTCGGACAGCATGTGCAGGTCGTCGGCAGCCAGGGCGTCGAGTGCCGACCGCAACTCGCTCACCGACACCTCCGACCTCTCCGAACACCTGTTCGAATCCTACCGGTCGGGAGTCGTGCTCACAACATGAAAGACCAGCTCAGCGGCCTGTCCACAGATCGGGCGACCCTCTGGACATGCGGCGGGGACGTCGACTCCGCAACCCGGGACCTCACTCCGGGAGCAGGTACCGGGCTGCCTCGCGCACGTGCGTCATGGCCCTCCGGGCGTACGCCGGGCTCGCCCCGGCCAGCCCGCAGGCGGGGGTCAGGGTGACGGCGGCGTGCAGGTCCTCGGCCCGGAAGCCGAGCTCGCGCCACCAGGCCTGCAGCCGGCTGGCCGTGGCCTTCGGCGCCGGCAGCGTCGCGTCGGTGCCGGGGACGACGCCCACGAACAGGTGTGTGCCGGCCTCGACAGCGGTCCCGACCGCGTCGAGGTCCTGCACCAGACCGAGGTCGAAGGAGAGCGCCGCGGCGCCGGCGGCCCGGAACAGGTCCAGCGGAGCCCGGGTGGCGCAGCAGTGGAGGACGACCGGCGTCGGCACCCGGGCCACCAGGACGGCGAGCTGCTCCTCGACGACGTTCGACTCGACGGCGGAGAGCTTGCCGAAGCCGCTGACCGTCGGCAGCCCGCCCTGCAGGACGGCGGGCACCGAGGGCTCGTCGAACTGGACGACGACGCGGGCGCCCGGCACACGGGCGGAGACGGCGGCCACGTGCGCGGCGACCCCCTCGGCCAGCGACTGGGCCAGGTCGCGCCGGGCACCCGGGTCGACGACGGCCCGGTCACCGCGGGTGCGCTCGAGCCCGGCGGCCAGCGTCCAGGGCCCGGCGACCTGCAGCTTGAACGGGCCGGCGTAGCGCTCGGCGACGTCGAAGAGCGCGTCGAGGTCGCGGTCCAGCAGCTCCTGCGCCCGCCGCAGGTCGTTGCCCGGTCGCGGGACGAGCCGCCACCCGGCAGGGGTGAGGTCGACCGCGATGTCGACGAGCAGCGCCGCCGTCCGGCCGATCATGTCCGCCCCGGCGCCCCGGCCGGGCAGCTCGGGGAGGTGCGGGAGGTCGGGCAGCTCGCCGACGACCAGCCGCACGGCCTCCACCGGGTCGGTGCCGGGCAGCGACCCGACGCCGGAGGCCGGCCCCCAGGGTGCGGGGGCCGGCCTCAGGTCGTCGGTGCTGCCGGGCTCATCGCCCGGGGTGGTGCTGTCGTCCCGGTCGTCAGTCGGCGAGGCCACGGCGACGACGGTAGCCCGCCGCCGTCAGGCCGACGCCGGCCGCCAGCAGCACCCCACCGGCGGCGAGCATCGCCCCGACCGGGGACCCGGTGTAGGCCAGCCCGCCACCGCCACCGCCACTGCTGCCCGAGCCCGCGCCGGCGACCGGGTGGGTCGACGGCGCGGCCGAGGTCGGCGCCGGAGCCGGCTGCTCGGTGGGAGTCGGCGTCGGGGTCGGCTGCTCGGTGGGAGTCGGCACCGGGATCGGCATCGGGGCCGGAGTGGGCGTCGGGGTCGGCGTCGGCGTCGGCGTCGGCGTCGCAGGCACCGGACACGCGAAGCCGGCCCCGGCCACGCCGAGCAGGCCACTGACGCCGTCCACCGTGGTCGCCGGCTCGGGCTCCGTGGTGGTGCCACCCAGCCCGGCGGCCGGGGCGGGGACCTGGTCCGCGGTGAAGGTCACCCGCTGCGCGTGGTCCGCGGCGGGCGGGGCCACCGGGGAGTCGGCCTCGAAGTACGCCACCGCGGTGTCCACGTCGACCGGGCCGGTGGCCGGGTCGGTGCCGTTGGTGAACGCGGCGAAGGAGTCACCGCCGCCGATCAGGAAGGAGTTCGCCACCACCCGGTAGCTCGTCGCCGGCTCGATCGCGGTGCCGTCGAGCGTGATCGACCCCGGGTCGACCCGCTGGCCGTAGGGCTGGGCCGGGTCGTACCGGTAGGTGAAGCCCTCGGACGTGCCCAGGATCAGCTGACTGCCGCGCCCCTGGTCGGCCTGGAACTGCTGCTCCAGGACACCGCGGATGTCCGCGCCGGTCAGGGTGACGACGTTGACCGTGTTGCCGAAGGGCTGGACGTCGAACAGCTCGCTGTAGGTGACCTCACCGGCGAGGACGTCGGTCCGCAGGCCGCCGGGGTTCATGAAGGCGAGCACCGGGTCCCCGAAGCTGGGGTCCTGCACGGCCTCCAGCTGCATCTGCGCGACGAGGTTGCCGAGGCTGGACTCCCCGTCGCGGCGGGCCGTGAAGGAGCCGTCGGGGTTCTCGGTGCCGGCACGGCGGATGTTCGCGGTGGCCTCACCGACCACCCGGTCACCGGCCTCCGCCGCCTGCGCGGTCCAGTAGTCGACGACGTCGCCGATCGCCACGTCCTCGCTCGTCCGGACGTTGAGCACGTTGCCGGCGCGGTAGTCCGCGCACAGCCGGTCCACGTCGCCGGTCTCGCCGTCCAGCACCAGCCGGATGTCGGTGAGCATGCGGCCGTAGTACTCGGCCTGGGTCACCAGCCGGGGCTGGCCCTCCGGGTCGGTGAGCATGCAGTTGTAGCCCTGGTGGCTGTGTGCGCTGACGATCAGGTCGACCGCGGCGTCGGTGTCGGCGTTGACGTCGGCGATCGGCCCGCTGAGCTGCGCACAGCCGTTGGGGTCGACGGCGTCGGCACCGGCGTTCTCGCCCCCCTCGTGCACCAGGGCGACGATGGCCTCCACGCCCTGGGCCTGCAGCTCGGGCACGTAGCGGTTGATCGACTCGGCCTCGTCGAGGAACTCGACGTCGGCGATGCCGGCCGGCGCGACGATGGTCGGGGTCGTGTCCGTGACCACGCCGATCATGCCGATCGACCTGCCGCCCCCGACCTCCACGACGGCGTAGGGCGGCAGCATCGGCTCACCGCTGTCCCGCGAGACGACGTTGGCGGCCAGGTAGGGGAAGTCCGTACCGGCGAAGGCCGCACCCGTGCTGTCGGTGAAGCAGCCGGTGACCCCCACCTCCACGAGGTCGGGGTCGCAGGCGGTGACGTCGTCACCGGCCACGCCGTCGGTGGCGCCGGACACCCGCCGGAGCTCGTCGGTGCCCCGGTCGAACTCGTGGTTGCCGACGACCGAGACGGCCATGCCGAGCGCGTTGGCGGTCTCGATCGTGGACTCGTCCCGGAAGACGCTGGACTCGAAGGGCGAGGCACCGATCACGTCACCCAGCCCGATCAGCAGCGAGTCGTCGACCGAGCCGCCGTCGGCGACGAAGCCGGCGCGGGCCCGGGTGATCGTCTCGGCCAGGCTGGCGGCGCCCCCGACGGCGACGACCTCGTCGTCCGCGGTCCCGTAGGCGCCGTCGGGACCCGCAGCGGCCGCCTCGCCGTCGTCACCGGTCGGCTGGTCGATCCGGCCGTGGAAGTCGTTGACGGTGAGGAGCTGGACCGCGACGTCCGCGGCCGGCGCCTCCTCGGCGGCGGACGCGGTGACGGGCAGGGCCAGGACGGCGGACGACGCCGCCACCAGGGCGGCGAGGGACAGGCGCGTTCGGCGCACAGGAGGTTCCTCCAGGACAGGGCGTCTGTGCCGACCGGGACGAGGTGGCACGGCGCAGAGCTGACGAGCCCCACCGGGGGGCGGGGCGCGCGTGGACCGGTCGGGACCGGTCCGTCACGGCACGCCAACCGCCTCCTCCGCGTGGGCCAAGGGGCAGCTGTGGATCGACAGCCGGCGTTCACCTGCCCGCAACGGGGCCCGCGCCCGTCCCCCGCCGGGCGCCCCACCCCCGGCCCGCCCCGTCCCGGAGCCGGTGGTGGGGCGCCCCGGCGTCAGAGCACGGTCACCGACTTGGCGAGGTTGCGCGGCTTGTCGGCGTCCCGTCCCAGCACGACGGCGACACAGCGGGCGAGGTGCTGGAGGGCGACGACGGACTCCAGCGGTCCCCAGGCCGACGGGGGCCCGGAGAGGACCGGGAAGGTGTCGGTGCCGCCGGAGCCGATCCGGATCACCCGGGCCCCGCGGGCGGCGAGCTCGGCGGCCGCGCCGGCCAGCCGGGCGGGGTCCCCGCTCTCGAGCAGGAGGACCGGTGTGCCCTGCTCGATGAGCGCGATCGGGCCGTGCTTGAACTCCCCGGCCGGGAGCGCCTCGGCGTTGCGGTAGGTGATCTCCTTGAGCTTGAGCGCGCCCTCAGCGGCGTAGGGCAGCCCGGCGCCGCGGGAGACGAAGAAGAACGACTGCGCCTCGGCCAGCTCCTCGGCGAGGGCCACCGCGACCGGGAACGACGTCGTGTGCGCGGCCGCCAGCCGGCCGGGCAGCGACCCGAGCCGCAGTCCGTGCTGGGCCACGGCCTGGCGGCTCAGTGCCCCGGTGGCCGCAGCGTGCGCGATCGCCAGCGCAGCCCCGGCGACCACCTGGGTGGTGAACGTCTTGGTCGCCGCCACCCCGATCTCGGGACCGGCGCCGGTCTCCAGAACCGCGTCGCTGCGGCGGGCGAGGGAGGAGTGCGGACGGTTCGTGATGGCCAGCACCGGCCCCCGGACGTCCTCGAGGGCGTGCAGGACGTCGGACGTCTCCCCGGACTGCGAGATCGCGACCGTGAGCACGCCGTCCGCGCCCCCGGGGACGACCAGCTCGTCGTGCTCGGAGGCGACGACGACCTCGGCGGGGACCCCACCCAGCACCCCGAAGGCGCGGGCCACCGCCTCGGCCGCGTGCCGGGAGCTGCCGCAGGCGAGGAACCGCAGCCGCTCCGGCGCGGCGAGCCCGGTCCGGGACCACAGCCGGCCGTCGGCGACCTCGGGCAGCAGTCGCTCGAGCAGCCGGCCCACCACCGCCGGCTGCTCGGCGATCTCCTTCTCCATGAAGTCGTCGTAGGCGCCGCGCTCGACGTCGTCGGCCGCCCAGTGCAGGCGGACGCTCTCCCGGTGCGGCACCGCAGCGCCGGTGGCGTCCAACCAGGTGACCTCGTCGCCGAGGACGACCACGTCGCCGTCCTGCAGGACGCTCACCGAGCCGACCGTGCCCACCAGCGCGGTGACGTCGCTGGCGGCCACGTGCCCCTCGGGACCGGAGCCGACCACGAGCGGCGAGCGGTGCGAGGCGAGGACGACGTCCCGGGAGGTGGCAGCCGTGACCGCCAGCGCCCAGGTGCCCCGCAACCGGCGGGTCGCGGCGAGGGTGGCGGCCGCCAGCGACCCGGTGCCGGCGTAGTGCTCCTCCACCAGGTGGGCGACCACCTCGCTGTCGACGTCGGAGGTGAACAGGTGCCCGCGCCCCCGCAGCTCGGCCACCAGTTCATCGGCGTTGTCGATGATCCCGTTGTGGACCACCGCGATCGCGCCCTGGCAGTCCCGGTGCGGGTGGGCGTTGGTCTCCGAGACGCTGCCGTGGGTCGCCCACCGCGTGTGCCCGATGCCCAGGCACGACCCGGCCGGCGGGGCCAGGGCGGCGAGGCGCTCCTGCAGCGAGGCGACCCGCCCCACGGCGCGGACGACGGTCAGCCCCTCCTGGCCCAGCCCGGTCACGGCGATGCCGGCCGAGTCGTACCCGCGGTACTCGAGGCGGGAGAGGGCCCCCGCCAGGAACTCAGCGGCCCGTTCCCGGCCGCGGCACGCGACGATCCCACACACTTCTACCTCCGGCGATGAGCCCGGCAGGACGGCCCGTCGGAGGACGGCCGCGCCGGGGAGGGGACGTGCGGCGCTCGGGCGCCGCGGAGGGACACCGCACGGCACCTCGCGTCGCGGACGGCGCGGTGGGCGTCGACGGGGACGGCGACGCCGCGTGCGGGGGCAGGGCGAGGGACCGCCCGGTGGACGGTCACAGCGGGTGACGTCCGGCGGGCGTGCGCGGTTCTGCGCTGCTGCTCGTCTGCTCGAGCGTCCGCCGGGGACACCGCCGGTCAGCGGGGCGTTCCTCGACCGACGGCAACGTAGCACCGCTGCGACCCAGGCGACAGAGCCGAACTGGTTCCGCTTTCGAGTAGCCGGGCGATCACGGAGAGACAAGGAACGCGGGCAAGCCGATGAGGGCGATCCGCGACCTGCAACGCAGCGTGACAGTGCGGCACAGTGCCGCCATGGGTGACACAGACCGCACCGACCTGGCTGCCCGGCTCCGGCTCGTCGACTCCCTGCTCACCGCGGCCACGGACATGATGTCCTCGCTCCAGCGCGTGCTCGCCGAGGTCCACAACGAGCTGGGCCCGGCCCGCCGCGAGGAGGAGGAGCGTCCCCGCGACGCGGAGATCGCCGAGCTCCGGCGCGAGGTGTGCCAGCTGCGCGAGGGGATGGCCTCCCGCGCGGTGATCGAGCGGGCGAAGGGCGTCCTGATGCGCGGGCACGGCGTCGGCGAGGCCGAGGCCTTCGCGCTGCTCTCCGACCTGTCACAGCGCTCGCACCGCAAGGTCCGGGACGTCGCCGCCGACCTGCTCGACGGCGCCTCGGGCCTGCCCCCGGTCGCAGCCCGGCCCACCTCCGTCCCGGCCGGGCGGCCACCGGACGGCGCGGGCGGGGACGCCGCGGGGCGGGCCCTGGTCACCGCGGCCAACGGCGCGGAGCCGGCGGGCCGCTCCTGACCCCGGTCAGGCGGTGGCGCCGACCGCGGCCTGGCCGAGCACGCGGTCGCCGCGCAGCGCGTCCGGGGCGTAGAGCACCGCGGACTGCCCCGGGGCCACCCCGCGCTGGCGCTCGTCCAGCGTGATCCGCAGCCCCCCGTCCTCGGCCGCGGACACCTCGCACGGCACCGGGGCGCCGTGCGCGCGCACCTGCACCTGCGCCCGGAAGGGCAGCTCGGGCACCGGCCCGGTCCAGGTGGGCCGGGCGGTCAGCACCTCGCCGACCTCGGCCTGCTCGGCGGTGCCGATGGTCACGGTGCGGCTCACCGGCTCGATGCCGAGGACGAACCGCGGCCGCTGGTCGCCGGCGGTGACGCCCAGCCCGCGGCGCTGGCCGATCGTGAAGCCGTACGCGCCGGCGTGGGTACCGACCGTCGCGCCGGTCGCGGCGTCGACCACCGGGCCGGGCTGCTCGCCCAGCCGCCGGGTCAGGAAGCCACGGGTGTCGCCGTCGGAGATGAAGCAGATGTCGTGCGAGTCGGGCTTGGTGGCCACCGCGTAGCCGCGCTCGGCGGCGATCTCGCGCACCCGGTCCTTGGTCATCTCCCCCAGCGGGAAGACCGCGTGGGCCAGCTGCTCGGGCGTCAGCACCCCCAGCACGTAGGACTGGTCCTTGGCCGCGTCGACCGAGCGCCGCAGCTCCCCGTCGACCAGCCGGGCGTGGTGGCCGGTGACGACCGCGTCGAAGCCCAGCGCCCGCGCCCGGTCCAGCACGGCGGAGAACTTGATCTTCTCGTTGCAGCGCAGGCAGGGGTTGGGCGTGCGGCCGGCGGCGTACTCGGCCACGAAGTCCTCGACCACGTCCTCGCGGAACCGGTCGGCGAGGTCCCAGACGTAGAACGGGATGCCCAGCTCGTCGGCCACCCGGCGGGCGTCGTGGGAGTCCTCGACGCTGCAGCACCCCCGCGAGCCGCTGCGCAGCTGCTGGCGGTCCGGGGACAGCGCCAGGTGCACCCCGGTGACGTCGTGCCCGGCCTCGACGGCCAGCGCGGCGGCGACCGCGGAGTCCACTCCCCCGCTCATCGCGGCGACCACCCTCATCGGGCACCCGCCCGGCGGGCGCGCTCGACGACGGGTCCGATCACCGCGAGCACCGCGTCGACGTCGGCCTCGGTCGAGGTGTGGCCCAGGCTCATCCGCAGCGAGCTGCGGGCGCGGGCCGGGTCGGCGCCGGTGGCCAGCAGCACGTGGCTGGGCCGGGCGACGCCGGCGCTGCACGCCGAGCCGGTCGAGCACTCGATGCCGCGGGCGTCGAGCAGCATCAGCAGCGCGTCACCCTCGGCGCCGGGGAAGGACAGGTGCGCGTTGCCCGGCAGCCGGCCGGGCCCGCCGGCCACGACGTCGTCCAGGGCGGGGCCGTTGAGCTGGACGTCGGGCACCTCGGCCAGGACGCCGGCCACCAGCCGGTCGCGCAGCGCGGTGATCCGCGCCGTGCGCTCGACCCGGTCGTCGACCGCCGCCCGGGCGGCCGCGGCCAGCCCGACGATCGCGGCGACGTCGAGGGTGCCGGAGCGGACGTCGCGCTCCTGACCGCCGCCGTGCAGCAGCGGGGTGCACTCGACGTCGCGGCGCAGCAGCAGCGCGCCGGCGCCCATCGGGCCGCCCAGCTTGTGCCCGGTCAGGGTGAGCGCGTCGACGCCGCTGGCGGCGAAGTCCACCGCGAGCTGGCCGACCGCCTGCACCGCGTCGGTGTGCAGCGGTACGCCCACCTCGTGCGCGACCACGGCGAGCGCGGCCACGTCGCTGACCGCGCCGATCTCGTTGTTGGCCCACATCACGCTGGCCACCGCCACGTCGGCGCCGTCGCCGAGGGCGTCGGCCAGCGCCTCAGGGGTGACCCGGCCGGTCGGGCCGACCGGCAGCCAGGTCACCTCGGCGCCGGCGTGCGCCTCCAGCCACTCGACGCTGTCGAGGACCGCGTGGTGCTCGGCCGGGCTGGCCACGATCCGGCGGCGCCGGTCGTCGGCGGCCCGGCGTGCCCAGTACAGGCCCTTGACGGCGAGGTTGTCGCCCTCGGTGCCGCCCGCGGTGAACAGCACCTCCGAGGGCCGGGCGCCGAGCGCGGCCGCGAGCTGCTCGCGGGACTGCTCGGCGACCCGCCGCGCCTGACGGCCGCTGGCGTGCAGCGAGGAGGCGTTGCCCACCCGGGCCAGCTGCTCGGTCATCGCCGCCAGGGCGACGGGGAGCATCGGCGTGGTGGCCGCGTGGTCGAGGTAGGTCATGGCCCGACCAGCGTAGGCGCCGCCCTCGGCGACGCGGGCGCCGATCAGGCCCTGCGGGCGGTGATCTGCGCCGTGAGCTCGGGCACCACCGTGGCCACGTCGCCCACGACGCCGAAGTCGGCCAGGGCGAACACCGGGGCGTCGGGGTCGGAGTTGACGGCGACGACGGTGTGCGCCGACCGCACCCCCGACCAGTGCTGGGCCGCGCCGGAGATCCCGACGGCGACGTAGAGCCGCGGCGTCACCCGGGTCCCCGACTGCCCGACCAGCGCCGACGGCGGGCAGAACCCGGCGTCCACGGCCGCCCGGGAGGCGCCGATCGCGGCGCCGAGGGCGTCGGCCAGCTCCTCGACCGCGGCGAACTCCGCCGCACCGGCGACCCCGCGCCCGACGGCCACGACGACCGGGGCCTCCGCGAGCGCCGGCCGCCCGCCCGGGGGCTCGACGACCCGCTTCGTGACCCTGGCCTCGCGCGCCCCCGAGAGCTCGACCGGCACGTGCTCGACCACGGCCGGGACCGGCGCGGGCACCGGGGTCAGCGAGCCCGCGCGCCAGGCGAGCACCGGCGTCCCGGTGGTGACCCGCGCCTGCACGACCGTCGTCCCGCCGAGGGCGGACCGGGTGGCCGTGCCATCGGCGGCCAGGCCGACGACGTCGGTGAGGAAGCCGCTGCCGGTGCGCACCGCCAGCCGGGCGGCGACCTCCCGGCCCTCCGCGCCGGCCGGGACGACCACCGCGGCCGGGGACCGGTCGGCGACCAGCCGGGCCAGGACGCCGACCCGCGGGCCCACCAGGTGCGCGTCGAGTGCGGGCGACTCCCCGGCCAGCACCCGCCGGGCGCCGTACCGGGCCAGCCGCTCGGCGACGGCGGCGGCGGTGCCCGGGGCGCCCAGGACGACCGCGACCGGCTCGCCGAGCACCCGGACGGCGGTCAGCGCCTCCAGCGTCGCCCGGGTCGGCTCCCCGTCCCCCGTGAGCCCGGCCAGGACCAGGACCTCCGGCACCCCGGCCGCCTCAGACGAGGGCACGGTCGGCCAGGAAGCGGACGAGCTCGGCGGTGTCGCCGGTGCGCCCCGTGGTGCGGTCCGGGCGGCCGGCGGAGACGACCCGGCTGGTCGCGGCGGCCAGGCCGACGGTCGCCGGGTCGACGTCCAGGTCGGTCAGCGTCCAGGTGGTGAGCGGCTTCGCCTGCGCGGCGCGGATGCCGGCCACCGACCGCCGCCGGGGCACCGACGGCAGCGCCCAGGTCGACACCACCGCCGGCAGGTCGGCCGCGAGCTCCCACCAGCCGTCCTCGGTCGCCCGCTCCCCCGTCACCGTCGTCCCGGTGACGGCGAGGGTCCGCAGGCCGGACAGGTGCGGCACGCCCAGCCGCTCGCCCAGCAGCGCCGCCATCACCCCGAGTGCGCCGTCGGCCGACGCCGCCCCGCACAGCACCAGGTCGAAGCCCACCCGGCGCAGAGCCGCGGCCAGGACGGCGCTGGTCTGCGGGGCGCAGGCGCCGTGCAGCGCCGGGTCGCTGACGTGCACGGCGCGGTCCGCCCCGGTGGCCAGCGCGTGCCGCAGGGCGGCGGTCGCCGGCGGGGGCCCGACGGTCAGCGCGGTGACCGTGCCTCCGGAGGCCTCGCGCAGGGCCAGCGCCGCCTCGAGGGCGTGCAGGTCGAGCGGGTCGACCACGGCGTCGGCGGTGTCGCGCACGAGGGTGCCGTCGGCGGGGTCCAGCCGGCGCTCGGCCGTCGGGTCGGGGACCTGCTTGACCAGCACGACGAGGTGCATCGGCGGACCTCCAGGCGGCTCGTCGGTCGGGGCTCACCACCGAGGCTACGCACGCCGGGGCGACGGGCGTCACACTCCGTCGGCGATCCACTCCCCGGTGCGCGCGAAGTGCTCGAGGACGGCGGTGTGCGGCGCCAGGTCCATCCCCTGGGCGGCCACCCAGGCGTCGTCGTAGTAGGTGCGGGCGTAGCGCTCCCCGCCGTCGCACAGCAGCGTGACCACGCTGCCGGTGCGCCCCGCCGCCACCATCTCGGCGACCAGCCGGAAGGCACCCCACAGGTTCGTGCCGGTCGAGCCGCCGGCCCGCCGTCCGGTGACCCGCTCCAGGTGCCGCATCGCCGCGAGCGAGGCCGCGTCGGGCACGCAGATCATCCGGTCGACGATCGTCGGCACGAACGACGGCTCGACCCGCGGGCGGCCGATGCCCTCGATCCGCGACCCGGAGCCGGTGGTGGCCGGGTCGGCGTCCCGCCAGCCGGGGAAGAAGGCCGACGCCTCCGGGTCGACGACGGCCAGCCGGGTGGGCAGCCGCCGGTAGCGCACGTAGCGGCCGATGGTGGCGCTGGTGCCCCCGGTGCCGGCGCCCACGACGACCCACTCCGGCACCGGGTGCCGCTCGCGGCCCATCTGCTCGAAGACCGACTCGGCGATGTTGTTGTTGCCGCGCCAGTCGGTGGCCCGCTCGGCGTTGGTGAACTGGTCGAGGTAGTGCCCGCCGGTGTCGGCGGCGATCCGGCGCGCCTCGTCGTAGACGGTGCCGGCGTCGCGCACCAGGTGGCAGCGGCCGCCGTGGAACTCGATCAGCGCGATCTTCTCCGGGCTCGTCGTGGCCGGCATGACCGCGACGAAGGGCAGCCCGAGCATCCGGGCGAAGTAGGCCTCGCTGACCGCGGTCGAGCCGCTGGAGGCCTCGACGACGGTGCTCCCCTCGTGCAGCTGGCCGGAGCACAGCGCGTAGAGGAACAGCGAGCGGGCCAGCCGGTGCTTCAGGCTGCCGGTCGGGTGGGTCGACTCGTCCTTGAGGTAGAGGTCCACACCCCACTCCGGGGGCAGCGGGTGGACCAGCAGGTGGGTGTCGGCCGACCGGTGCGCGTCGGCCTCGACCAGCGACACCGCCCGCTCCACCCACGCCCGGCCGCCCGGGTCGGAGCGGTCGACGTCGGAGGGGGTCGGCGGTGCGGCGGTCACCCAGGCATGGTCCCCCAGCGGGGTCAGCGGCCGGTGAAGGTGGCCCGGCCGGGGCCCCCGGTCAGGAACGAGGCCATGCCGGCGCGCTGGTCCTCGGTGCCGAACAGCCCGGCGAACAGCCGGGCCTCCAGCGCCAGCCCGGTGTCCAGGTCGCCGTCGAGGCCCTCGTCGATCGCCCGCTTGGCCGCGGCCAGCGCCAGCGGCGGGCCAGCGGCGAACTTGCGGGCCATGGCGACCGCGGTCGGGTACACCTCGTCGTCGGGGACGACGGCGTCGGCCAGGCCCATCTCCAGCGCCTCCACCGCCCCCACCTGCCGGCCGGTGAACACGAGGTCCTTGGCCTTCGCCGGGCCGACCAGCCGGGCCAGCCGCTGGGTGCCCCCGGCGCCGGGGATGACGCCCAGCAGGACCTCCGGCTGCCCCACCCGCGCGCCGGCGCCCAGCACGCGGAAGTCCGCGCACAGCGCCAGCTCGTAGCCGCCGCCCAGGGCGTAGCCGGTGACCGCGGCGATCACCGGCTTGGGCAGCCGGGCGACGGTGGTGAAGGAGGTGGTGAGCTCGGTGCCCCACGCGGCCACCTGCCCGGCGTCCAGCTGCGCCATCGCGGCGATGTCGGCACCGGCGGCGAAGACGCGCTCCCCGCCGTAGAGGACGACGGCCCGCACGTCGGCGCGCTCGCCGGCCTCCTGCGCGGCGGCGCGCAGCTCCCGGTGCAGCTGCTCGTCGATCGCGTTGACCTTCGGCCGGTCCAGCCGGATGGTGCCGACGCCGTCGGCGACCGACAGGGTGACGAACTCGGGAGCTGCCATGCCCAGCACCCTAGGACCCGCCGGGCGCGGGCACCCGGCTCAGGGGGCGGCCGGCACCGGGGCGGCGAAGCGCTCCAGCCGCATGACCTCGCCGGCGCCGCGGCGGGGCTCGAGCAGCTCCCGCGCGGGGCCGCGCAGCTGCTCGAGCGACTCCCCCACCGCCGCGCACGCCTCGTCCGAGGGCACCCGGTAGTCGCGGCTGGTGACCAGCCAGACCGAGCCGTCGCCGGCGCGGGCCGACAGCTGCGCGGCCACCGACACCGGGTCGGCGGACTCGTTGCGCTCGGAGTAGTCGGTCCAGTCGACGCGGTCGGCCGGCCGCAGGTCCGGGTAGACCACGAGGTCCAGCCCGGCCGGGGCGAGCCGGCTCACCGAGGGGCCGAGCTGGTCGGGGCAGAAGACGACGGTGTCACCGGGGGCGGCGTCCTGCAGCGCCTCGGCCACCTGGCCGGCCTGGGTCCGGTCCCTGCCGGCCGACGAGGCCGCCAGGCCCAGTCCGACGACGACGCAGCCGACGAGCAGGACGGCCGCGGTGCGGCGGCTGGGCAGCCCGACGATGCCGACGGCGACCAGCGCGAGGAAGGCCGGCAGCGCGACGCTGGTGTAGCGGCCGGAGACCGCGCTGGAGGTCAGCAGGCTGGCGACCCCGGCCACGACCAGCGTGCCCAGCGAGAGCGCCACCAGCTGCCAGCGCCCCCGGCCGCGGGACAGCCGCAGCCGGACGCCGCCGGCGAACGGCTGGGTCACCACGGCGAGCACGGCCAGGACGACGAACGTGTAGCCGAGCAGCTGCGGCAGGACCGCTGGCCCGCCGCGCCAGGCGTCCAGCGCCGTGGTGATCGAGCCGAGCCCACCGACGGCGGCCCACGGTGTCCCGGTGTGCGCGAGCTGGAAGCGCAGCGTGGGCACCCAGGGCAGGAACAGCACCCCGGCGAGCACGAACCCGGCCAGCACGCGCACCGCGGCGGCCCGGTCCCACCGCAGGGCGGCCAGCGCGACCAGGCCCGCGGCGACCAGCAGGTAGACCGCCCAGTAGTGGGTCAGCAGCAGCGCGGCCGAGGACACCCCGACCGCCACGACCGGCAGCGGGCCGGGCCGGCGCACCGCCCAGGTGACCGCCGCCGCCGCGAGCAGGGCCAGCAGCACGAGCAGCGAGTACATCCGGGTCTCGCTGGAGTAGCGGATCGCGAACGGCGAGCTGGCCAGCAGCAGGGTGAAGGCCAGCGCGACCCGGGGGCCACCGAGCCGGCGGCCCAGCACCCAGGCCAGCGGCAGCGCCAGCACGCCGAAGAGCCCGGACAGCGCGCGCACCGAGCCGGCGCTCTCGCCGAACAGCCCGATCCAGCCGTGCAGCAGCAGGTAGTACAGCGGCGGCGAGCCGTCCTGCCGGAGCCCGGTGAACAGGCCGTCGAGGTCGGAGCGGGCGATGGCCACGCTCTGCGCCTCGTCCAGCCACAGGGCCTCGGGGGCGACGAAGCGCAGCACCGTGCCGGCCAGCACGGCCAGGACGGCGGCGACCACGGTCCCGCGACCACCCCAGCCGGTGCCCTCGGACGTCCCGGCGTCCGGCTCCCGGTCCGCGGCGGTCGCCCCCGCACCGGTCACGACGTCCGGGGAGGCGCTCGGCGACTCGGACAGGGGTTCCTCCAGGCAGACGTGCCGGCCCCGGGGACGGGGCGGGCGGTGGAACGGCCCGGACCACGCCGCCCGGGGACGGGCGGTGTGTCGGACCCGGGCCGGTCGGTTCCAGCCCCGAGCAGTGTGCCGCGCGGAGCTACTCGCCCGGGGCGGCGCGCAGCCGCCACACCGTGGCGTACCCCGACGTCCCGGAGACGGCCACCTCCTCGTAACCGGCCCGGAGGTCGGCGAGCACCCGCGACGTCCGGTCGTCCGATCGTACCCAGTCCGCGGCCCGGTCCAGGCCCACCACGACGACGTAGTCGAGGTCACGTCCGGCGGCGGGCAGGTCGACGGTGGGCGGGATGCGCTCGATCCCCTCGCGTTCGGGGTCGATCGCGGCCCGGATCCCGGGCTCGGGGGTGAAGCGGACCTGGAAGTAGGGGAAGGCCGCCTCGTAGTGCCCGACGTCGACACCACCGACCTCGACCGCCAGCCGGCTCGAGACGTGCCGCAGCGTGTCGGGCTCGCGCTCCAGCGGGGCGATCGCCGCCTCGTGCCCGTCGAAGCGCAGCACCAGGAAGGTCGAGCCGGCCGGGATGTCGGCGGCCACCGAGAGCAGCTCCTCGGCGGCGCGCTCGTCCTGCAGCTGGGTGGGCAGCCGCACGAGCGCGGCCGCCGTCGCGGCCAGCACCAGCGCCCCGGCCACGAGCCGGTGCGTGCCCGCCCGGCGGGGCAGCCGGGTGGCGCAGAACAGCAGCAGCACCAGCGGCGGGAACCAGGCCAGCCGGTCGGGCAGGAAGCCGTACTCCTGGCCCAGCCGCGACGGGGTGAGCAGCACCGCCAGCGCGGCCAGCGCCGTGGACAGCCCCAGCACGGCGCGGTCGGCCCGGGCGAGCGCGGCGTCGGTGCCGTCGGCACGCGGGGCACCGCCGCGGCGCACCGCGACGACGAGCAGCGCGATCAGCGTGCCGGCGACCAGCAGCGCCGCCGGCAGCTCCCACCAGCTGCCGACGACCAGCGGCCGGTACATCGACAGCAGCCAGCCGACCCGCACCAGTGACGGCCCCCCGACCACCTCGCCGTGCTCCCCTCCTCCGGTCACCACGTACCAGCCGGTGAGCAGCACGGTCGGGGTGACGGCCAGCGCCGGGCCGGCGACGTGACGGCGCAGCGCCGGGCCCCGGCCCAGCGCGCCGCGGGTGGCCAGCAGCCTGCCGACCGCCAGCGCGCCGACCACCCCGACCGCGGCGACCTCCGGCATCAGGTGCGCCGACCAGGTGAGCAGCAGCAACAGCGCGAGCCCGACGGTGCGTAGCGCCGTCCACCCCTCGCGCGCCCGCAGCGCCACGCCCATCGCCACCAGCGACAGGGCCACGCCCCAGACGAAGTTGTAGAAGCCGTAGGCGACCAGGTGGCTGCCGGCGAACGGCAACGCGGCCACGGCGAGCCAGCCGGCCCGCCGGTCGACCCCGCGCAGCGCGTACCGGAGGCCGGCGACCAGCGCCAGGACGAAGCCCGCGACCACCACCTTCTCCGCCCAGTCCGGCCCCAGCAGCGGCAGCAGCGCCGCGAGCAGCCCGGTGGTGAGCAGGTTCGGGACCGGGCTCAGGTCGACCAGGTAGTGCTCGCGCAGCGCGTCGCCCACCACGCCGGGGTCGCCGTGGTGCAGCAGCACCCACGCGCTGTCGACGTGCGCCGGCCCGTCCTGGGTGAGCACGAGGTCGAGCAGCAGCAGCGGCGCCAGCTGCACGGCCAGGCCGACGGCGAGCAGGACGGCGGCCCAGCCGGGCCGGCCCGTCCGGCGCGCCGGTGCCGCGGTGGACCCGACCGGGTCAGGCAGCGCGCCGGGCGCTGTAGCGGCCACGCTCACGCTGGACCTCCAGCCGGATGCCGAACGCGTCCGACAGCAGCGGCGCGGTGAGCACCTCCTCGATCGGGCCGGCCGAGACCACCTCGCCGGCCCGCAGCAGCAGCCCGTGGGTGCAGCCCGGCGGGACCTCCTCGACGTGGTGGGTGACCAGCACCTGGGCCGGGGCGTACGGGTCGCGCGCCAGGTCCGACAGCCGGGCGACGAGGTCCTCGCGGCCGCCGAGGTCGAGCCCCGCGCCGGGCTCGTCGAGCAGCAGCAGCTCCGGGTCGGTCATCAGCGCCCGGGCGATCTGGGTGCGCTTGCGCTCGCCCTCCGACAGCGTGCCGAAGGGCCGGTGCGCCATCCGCGCCACGCCCCACTGCTGCATTAGCAGCGCGGCGCGGGTCAGGTCGTGGACGTCGTAGCGCTCCCGCCACCGGCCGACGACGGCGTACCCGGCGCTGACCACGACGTCGCCGACCCGCTCGCCGGGGTCGATCCGCTGGGCCAGCGCCGCGCTGGTGAGCCCGATGCGCGGCCGCAGCTCGAAGACGTCGACCGAGCCCAGCGTCTCGCCGAGGATCGTCACCTCCCCGGCGCTGGGGTGCAGCTGCGCGCCGGCCAGTTGCAGCAGCGTGGTCTTCCCGGCGCCGTTGGGGCCCAGGAGGACCCACCGTTCGTCGGGCCGGACGGTCCAGTCGACCCCGCGCAACAGGTGCGCGGTGCCCCGGACGACGTCCACACCCCGGATCTCGACGACCGGCTCAGTCCACACGCCACCCATCCAACCAACCCGCCGGACGGGACGGGCGGCCGGTGGTGGGCGAGTCGGGCACCATGCTCGGGGTGACCGCATCGACGACCGGCCGACAGGTGGAGGTGTGGCCCGGGGTCCCGGCGCCACTGGGCGCCCACTGGGACGGCACGGGGACCAACTTCGCGCTCTGGTCGGCCGGCGGGACCGCCGTCGACCTGTGCCTGTTCGACCCCGACGGGACCGAGCACCGCCAGCGGCTGCAGGAGACCACGCACCAGGTCTGGCACGGCCGGGTGCCCGGCGTCGGGCCCGGTCAGCGCTACGGCTACCGGGTGCACGGGCACTTCGACCCGGCCGTCGGCGCCCGCTACAACCCGGCCAAGCTGCTGCTGGACCCCTACACCCGCGCCGTCGACGGCGAGCTGCGCCTGGACGAGGCGCTGTTCGGGTTCGACCGGCGCGACCCGGGCCAGCCGGATCCCACCGACTCCGCGCCGTTCGTCCCGCGCGGGGTGGTCGTGCACGACTCCTTCCCCTGGGACGGCGACCAGCTGCTGCGCACCCCGTGGTCGGACACGGTGGTCTACGAGGTGCACGTCAAGGGCGCCACGATGACCCACCCCGACGTCCCGCCGGCGCTGCGCGGCACCTACGCGGGGCTCGCGCACCCGGCGTTCGTCGAGCACCTCGTCTCGCTGGGCGTCACCGCGGTCGAGCTGCTGCCGGTGCACCACTTCGTCAGCGAGCCGCACCTGCTGCGCCGCGGGCTGACCAACTACTGGGGCTACAACACCCTCGGCTACTTCGCCCCGCACGCCGCCTACAGCTCGGTGGGCTCCGGGGGCGGGCAGGTGACCGAGTTCAAGGCGATGGTCAAGGCGCTGCACGCCGCGGGCATCGAGGTGATCCTCGACGTGGTCTACAACCACACCGCCGAGGGCGACCACACCGGCCCCACCCTGTCGTTCCGGGGCCTGGACAACGGCGGCTACTACCGGCTCAACGGCGAGGACCCCTCCCGATACACCGACTACACCGGCTGCGGGAACACCCTCGACGTCCGCCGTCCGCCGGTGCTCGCGCTGCTGATGGACTCGCTGCGCTACTGGGTCACCGAGATGCACGTCGACGGGTTCCGCTTCGACCTGGCCTCGGCCCTGGCCCGCTCGATGCACGACGTCGACCGGCTGTCGGCCTTCTTCGACGTCGTCCACCAGGACCCGGTGGTCAGCACGGTGAAGCTGATCGCCGAACCCTGGGACGTCGGCGAGGGCGGCTACCAGGTGGGCAACTTCCCGCCGCCGTGGACCGAGTGGAACGGCAAGTACCGCGACACCGTCCGCGACGTGTGGTCGGGCGCGAAGGTCGGCGTGCGCGACCTGGCCTACCGGCTCACCGGGTCCTCCGACCTCTACCGCTCCGACGGCCGCCGTCCCTTCGCCTCGGTCAACTTCGTCACTGCGCACGACGGCTTCCCGATGGCCGACCTGGTCACCTACCAGGAGAAGCACAACGAGGCCAACGGCGAGGACAACCGGGACGGCGAGAGCCACAACCGCAACTGGAACTGCGGCGTCGAGGGGCCCAGCGACGACCCGGCGGTCGTGGAGCTGCGCGCCCGGCAGGTGCGCAACCACCTGGCCACGCTGCTGCTGTCCACCGGCGTGCCGATGCTGACCGCCGGCGACGAGCTCGGCCGCACCCAGGGCGGCAACAACAACGCCTACTGCCAGGACAACGAGGTCTCCTGGCTGGACTGGGCCGCGATCGACGCCGACCTGTGGAGCTTCGTCTCCCACGCGGTCGGGCTGCGCCGCAACTCCCCCGTCCTGCGCCAGGAGGCGTTCTTCGAGGGCAGCGAGGTCCCCGGCTCCGGCGGCACCCGCGACCTGGCCTGGTTCGCACCGGGCGGCGAGCAGCTGACCAGCAGCGACTGGTTCGACAACGAGCTGCAGACGGTCGGCATGTACCTCGACGGCCGCGGGCTGCGGCTGCGCGACCAGCGGGGGCGGCCGGTCGTCGACGACTCGTGGCTGATCTGGCTGCACGCCGGCGCCGACCCGGTCGACGTCGTCCTGCCCGGCGCGCCCTGGGGCGACGGGTACGAGCTGGCGCTGGCCACCGAGTACGCCACCGGCCTCCCTCCGCGCCCGACCGCCCTGCCCCCGGGCCCGACCCAGCTGCCCGGCCGGTCGGTGTGGGCGCTGCGGGTGCTGAGGACGCCGGAGCCGGTCCCCCACGCCGAGTAGACCGCCGGGACAGCACGACGCCCCCGTTCCCAGGGCGGGAACGGGGGCGCGTCACGTCGTGACCAGGTGACCCCTGGGGATCGTGAGGAGTGGGGCCCGGAGGGTCCCGGGACCGAGCGACTCAGCGGCTCACGGCTGCCGGGGACGGCTCCTGGCCGCGGTGCGGCCCGTCAGGGTCGCCGTGTGATCGTCGCCGTCCCATCCCCTACTCCGGGGTCTGCTCGAAGGTGATGACGGTCCAGCCGAGCAGCAGCCGGTCGCCGTCGGTCAGCGGGTGCGGCACGCCCGGCTCGAGCTGGGTCCACTCGGTGGCCTCGGGGCCGGCGACGTGGGTGCCGTTGAGCGAGCCCAGGTCGGTGAGCGAGACCTCGCGGCCGGCCCGCTGGATGGCGGCGTGCGCGGAGGACAGCACGTTCTGGGTGTCGGCGATCGGGACCGGGCGGGCGTTGCCGCTGGTCACCAGGTCGTGGCCGTCGGGACGGCGGCCGAGCACGAGGTCCTCGTCGACGGTGACGACCATGCCGTCGTCGAAGCGCAGCACCGGCGCGGCCGGCGGCTCGGGGCGCCAGAACGCGGTCTGCTCGCCACCGGGGGCCTGGCCGGGGGCGCGGCTGGAGCTGCCGAACCCGGCGTCGGAGCCGGCGGTGAAGGACTCGCCGCTGGGCAGCGGGCCGGCCGGCGGCGCGACGACCGCGGACGACGCGGCGGCGGCGAGCTGCAGCAGCGCACCGGAGCCGGGCACGGTGCCCTCGACGAGGTCGAGGGCGACGCCCGGCGGCATGGCCGCGGCGGGCTGGCCGGGGCCGACGTAGAGCGTCTGGCCGAGGGAGAAGCCGGTGGCGAGGGTGCAGCCGTCGACCGAGGAGCCGGAGACCGGGACGCCGTCGACGGCCGGCTGGCCCTTGCCCGACCACAGCGCGACGGCGGCGCCGGTGCCGCCGGTGGTGTCGGCGAGCACCAGGGCGAAGGACGCCGGGCCGTCGGCGAGCCGGGACACCTGCCCGGCGACGGCGGCCAGCACCCGGTCGGCGCCGGGACCCGCCACGCCCAGGCAGGCGTGCAGGGCGGCGACCAGCGCCGGCGACCCCGGGGCGTCGACCCACAGCAGGCCACCGCCACGGCGGGCGACGACAGAGTCTCCGGGGAGCACCTCACAGCGGTCGGGCATGACGGCCAGCCTAATGAGCGCGGACCCGATCCTGCGCCCGCGCGTCGGCGTGCCACGCCGGTACCTGGGCCAGTTGCGCACGACCTGTACCAGCGGTCACACCCGTCACAGCAAAAACCACACGGAGCGCTGTCGGACCAGCACTGCTGGTCACGAGCGGCTCCATCTGTCCATCTCGGCTTCTCGCCGGGCCCCAGCGCGAGCTCGCGAGTGGTGGGGCGAGGGGGTCCTTCGTCAGGCGGTGACCACCACGCCCAGTTCGGCCGGGACGGCGAGGTGCTCGTTGCGGGGCAGCACCCGCACCGTGTACCCGAACGGCCCGGTCCGGGTCAGCGGGACCGTGCCGGTGAACCAGTGCCGCGACCCGTCGCCGCCGTCGTGCTGCAGCGGCACGGTGGTGACCGCGTGCAGCCGGTCGGCGTCGTCCACCCGCCCGTAGGCCGCCTCGACCAGGACGTCGGCCGGGTTGAGCCCGGGCAGGTCGACCTCGGCGCGCAGGCCGATGCCGCCACCGATCTCCGGGGTCTCCCCCACGCCGGTGGCCTCCACGTGCCCGACCCGCACCCCCGGCCAGTGCTCCAGCAGCCGCGAGCGCCACACGGCGAGCTCGCGGGCGGCGGCGTACCCGTCGGCGGCCATCACGCGGGCGGCACCGGCCGCCGGGACGTACAGCGTGCGGACGTAGTCGCGGACCATCCGGGTGGCCAGCACCTTCGGCCCGGTCTCGCGCAGCGTCGTCCGGATCATCTCCACCCAGCGGGGCGGGACGCCGTCCGGGCCGGCCTCGTAGAAGCGGGGCACGACCTGGCGGGCCAGCAGCTCGTAGATCGCCTGCGCCTCCACCTCGTCGCGGCGGTCGGGGTCGGCCACGCCGTCGGCGGTGGGGATGGCCCAGCCGTTCTGGCCGTCGAACCACTCGTCCCACCAGCCGTCGCGGATGGAGAGGTTGAGCCCGCCGTTGAGCGCGGACTTCATCCCCGACGTGCCGCAGGCCTCCAGCGGCCGCAGCGGGTTGTTCAGCCAGACGTCGCAGCCCCAGTACAGGTGCCGGGCCATGCCGATGTCGTAGTCGGGCAGGAAGGCGATCCGGTGCCGGACCTCGGGGTCGTCGGCGAAGCGCACCATCTGCTGGATCAGCTGCTTGCCGCCGTCGTCGGCCGGGTGGCTCTTGCCGGCGATCACCAGCTGCAGCGGCCGCTCGTCGTCCAGCAGGAGGGCGCGCAGCCGCGCCGGGTCGCGCAGCATGAGGGTCAGCCGCTTGTAGGAGGGCACCCGGCGGGCGAAGCCGACGGTCAGCACGTCGGGGTCGAAGACGGTCTCGGTCCAGCCCAGCTCGGCCTCGGTCGCGCCCCGGGAGACGGCGGTGGCGCGCACCCGGCGGCGCACCTCCTCGACCAGCCGCGCGCGCAGCAGCCGGCGGGTGCCCCAGAGGACCTCGGCCGGGATCCGGTCGACGCCGCCGAAGTGCGCCGGCCCGGGCCGCCCGTCGTCGCCGTCGCCGGTCTGGGTGCCCAGCTCCACGAGCTCGCGGGCGGTCCAGGTCGGGGCGTGCACCCCGTTGGTGATCGAGCCGATCGGGACGTCGTCGGGGTCGAAGCCGGGCCACAGGTCACCGAACATCCCCCGGCTCACGTGCCCGTGCAGCCGGCTGACGCCGTTGGCCCGCTGCCCCAGGCGCAGGCCCATGTGCGCCATGTTGAAGGTGTTCGGGTCCCGCTCGGCGCCCAGCGGGAGCAGCTGGTCGACCGGGACGCCGAAGCCGGCGAAGTACCGCTCGATCAGCGCGCGCGGGAACCGGTCGATGCCGGCGGGCACCGGCGTGTGCGTGGTGAACACGGTCCCGGCGCGGACGGCCTGCAGCGCCTCGGCGAAGGTCAGCCCGTGCGACTCGGTGAGCTCGCGGATCCGCTCCACGCCCTGGAAGCCGGCGTGGCCCTCGTTGGCGTGGAACACCTCCGGCGCGGGGGCGCCGGTCAGCGAGCAGTACGCGCGCACCGCGCGCACCCCGCCGATGCCCAGCAGCATCTCCTGCCGGAGCCGGTGGTCCTCGCCGCCGCCGTAGAGCCGGTCGGTGACCCCGCGCTCGGCCGGGGCGTTCTCCTCGATGTCGCTGTCCAGCAGCAGCAGCTGCACCCGGCCCACCTGCGCCCGCCAGACGTGCGCGGACAGCGTGCGCCCCTCGGGCAGTGGGACGCTGACGACCACCGCGTTGCGCTCGGCGTCGCGCACCAGCTTCAGCGGCAGCCCGTGCGGGTCCAGCGCCGGGTAGTGCTCCAGCTGCCACCCGTCGGCCGACAGCCCCTGGGAGAAGTAGCCGGCCCGGTAGAGCAGCCCGACCCCGATCAGCGGGACGCCGAGGTCCGAGGCGGCCTTGAGGTGGTCCCCGGCCAGGATGCCGAGCCCGCCGGAGTACTGGGGCAGCACCTCGGTGATGCCGAACTCCGCGGAGAAGTAGGCCACCGCGGCCGGCGCCTCCTCCCCCAGTGACTGGTACCACTGCGGGGAGTCCAGGTACGAGCGCAGGTCGGCGGTGACCGACCCCAGGCGCTGCAGGAACGCCGGGTCGTCGGCGAGGGCGGCCAGCCGCTCGGCGGAGACCTCGCCCAGCACCCGGACCGGGTCGCCGCCGCAGCTCTCCCACAGCTGCGGGTCCAGCGCCTCGAACAGGTCGCGGGTCTCGGCGTGCCAGGACCAGCGCAGGTTGGTGACCAGCTGCGAGAGCGGCAGCAGCGCGTCCGGGAGGGCCGCGCGGACGGTGAGACGGCGGAGGGCTCGCACGGGCGCGACCCTAGCCGCGCAGCCGCCCGCGTGGCGCACCGGGAGAGACGGCGGTCACACCTGCGGACCCACCGGCTCCCTCGCACTGTGGAGCCCGCCCGGCGCCGACGTGTGCGCCGGGCGTGATCTGGATAGCGTTGCGCCGATGACTGGCCGCGCTGACCTCCGCCTCGGCATCTCTGATGTCGCCCCCGTCGTGTCCTGCGGGTCGTTCTCGACCCGTGCCGTGGTCGGCGAGCACCTGCCGATCACCGCCACCGTGTTCCGCGAGGGCCATGACGCCGTCGCGGCCACCGTGGTCCTCACCCCGCCGGCCGAACCGGGGGCGTCCGCGACCCCGGTCCTCACCCGGATGGTCAGGTTCGGTCCCGAGCCCGACCGGTGGACGGCGACCGTCGTCCCCGACCGCGAGGGGCTGTGGACCTACCAGGTCGAGGCCTGGGACGACCCGCTGGGCACCTGGCTCCACGACGTCGAGGTCAAGGTCGAGGCGGGGCAGGGCCCCGAGGAGCTCGCCAACGACCTCGAGACCGGCGCCCGGCTGCTGGAGGAGGTCGCCGCCGCCGTCCCCGACGACCACGGGGGCGTCCTCGAGCACCGCGCCGACCTCACCGCCGCCGCGGCCGCGCTGCGCGACGGGTCGCTCGAGCTCACCGCCCGGATCGCCCCGGCGCTGTCGCCGGCGCTGCAGGGGGTGCTGTACGCCCACCCGGTGCGGCGCCTGGTCACCGGCTCGCAGGTGTACGAGCTGTGGGTCGACCGCCCGCGCGCGCTGTACGGCTCCTGGTACGAGTTCTTCCCCCGCTCCGAGGGCCCCGTCGTCGGCGGCACCCCCACCCACGGCACCTTCGCCCAGGCCGCCGAGCGGCTGCCGGCGATCGCCGACATGGGCTTCGACGTCGTCTACCTGCCGCCGATCCACCCGATCGGCCACACCAACCGCAAGGGCAAGAACAACACCCTGGTGGCGCACCCCGACGACGTCGGCTCGCCGTGGGCGATCGGCAGCGAGGACGGCGGGCACGACGCCGTCCACCCGCAGCTGGGCACGATGGAGGACTTCCGGGCCTTCGTCGAGCGGACGAAGGAGCTCGGGATGGAGGTGGCGCTGGACTTCGCGCTGCAGGCCACGCCCGACCACCCGTGGGTGGCCAGCCACCCGGAGTGGTTCACCACCAAGCCCGACGGCACGATCGCCTACGCGGAGAACCCGCCGAAGAAGTACCAGGACATCTACCCGATCAACTTCGACAACGACCCCGAGGGCATCTACGCCGAGTGCCTGCGGGTCATCCGGGTCTGGGTCGAGGCCGGTGTCCGCATCTTCCGCGTCGACAACCCGCACACCAAGCCGCTGAACTTCTGGCACTGGCTGATCTGGGAGGTCAAGAAGACCGACCCCGACGTGCTGTTCCTCGCCGAGGCCTTCACCCGGCCGGCGATGATGCACCAGCTGGCCCGGATCGGCTTCACCCAGAGCTACACGTACTTCACCTGGCGGACCGAGGCCTGGGAGCTGGCGGAGTACGGCCGGGAGCTGGCCGCCAACGCGCACTACATGCGGCCGAACTTCTTCGTCAACACCCCGGACATCCTGCACGAGACGCTGCAGGTCGGCGGCCCGCCGATGTTCAAGATCCGGGCCGTGCTGGCGGCGATGATGAGCCCCACGTGGGGCGTCTACTCAGGCTACGAGCTGTTCGAGCACGTCGGCCTGCGCCCGGGCAGCGAGGAGTACCTGGACACCGAGAAGTTCCAGCTGCGTCCCCGCGACTGGGCCGCCGCCGAGGCCTCCGGGCGCACGCTCGCGCCCTACCTGCGCCGGCTCAACGAGGTCCGCCGCGCCCACCCGGCGCTGCAGCAGCTGCGCACGCTGCGCTTCCACCCGGTCGACAACCCGAACCTGCTGGTGTTCTCCAAGACCGACCCGGCCTCGGACGACGCCGTCCTGGTGGTGGTGTCGCTCAACAGCACCTACACCCAGATCGGCACCACGGCCCTGGACATGCCGGCGCTGGGCCTGGACTGGTCGGACCGGTTCGCCGTCACCGACGAGATCACCGGCGCCCACTACGACTGGGGCCAGAACAACTACGTGGAGCTGGACCCCTACCGGGAGCCGGCGCACGTCTTCACGGTGCACCGCAGCCTGCCCACCCCCGTCCCGCCGCAGTGACCCGCTGACACACTCCCGTCCTCACGCGACGGCGCCGGCCCAGTCGCCGGCCGGCGCCGTCGCCGCACCGATCCGCTTCCCCCGCAACGAACGAGGACCGAGTTCATGAGCCTCCCCGTCCCAGCACAGTCGACCCCCGGCGCGGGCGAGCAGTCGACCCTGCCCGCCCCGGGCACCGACCCCGAGTGGTTCAAGCGCGCCGTCTTCTACGAGGTGCTGGTCCGCGGCTTCGCCGACAGCAACGCCGACGGCATCGGTGACCTGCGCGGCATGATCGGCAAGCTCGACTACCTGCAGTGGCTCGGCGTCGACTGCCTGTGGCTCCCGCCGTTCTTCGCCTCGCCGCTGCGCGACGGCGGCTACGACGTCAGCGACTACACCGCGGTCCTGCCCGAGTTCGGCGACATCGAGGACTTCAAGGAGCTCATCGCCGCGACCCACGCCCGCGGCATGCGCATGATCATCGACTTCGTCATGAACCACACCTCGGACCAGCACCCCTGGTTCCAGGCCAGCCGCAGCGACCCCGAGGGCCCCTACGGCGACTTCTACGTGTGGGCCGACGACGACACCAAGTACGCCGACGCGCGGATCATCTTCGTCGACACCGAGAGCTCGAACTGGACGTTCGACCCGGTGCGCAAGCAGTACTTCTGGCACCGGTTCTTCAGCCACCAGCCCGACCTGAACTTCGAGAACCCGAAGGTGCAGGAGGCGATCATCGACGCCCTGCGCTTCTGGCTGGACCTGGGCATCGACGGCTTCCGGCTCGACGCCGTCCCCTACCTGTTCGAGGAGGAGGGCACCAACGGCGAGAACCTGCCGCAGACCCACGCCTTCCTCAAGCACGTCCGCAAGGTCGTCGACGAGAACTACGCCGACAAGGTCATGCTCTGCGAGGCCAACCAGTGGCCGGCCGACGTCGTCGAGTACTTCGGCGAGAACGGCGACGAGTGCCAGATGGCCTTCCACTTCCCGGTGATGCCGCGGCTGTTCATGGCCGTGCGACGGGAGCAGCGGTTCCCCATCTCGGAGATCATGGCGCAGACGCCGGCCATCCCGGACAACTGCCAGTGGGGCATCTTCCTGCGCAACCACGACGAGCTGACCTTGGAGATGGTCACCGACGAGGAGCGCGACTACATGTGGGGCGAGTACGCCCAGGACCCCCGCATGAAGGCCAACATCGGCATCCGCCGCCGGCTCGCCCCGCTGCTGGACAACGACCTGGACACCCTGGAGCTGTTCACGGCGCTGCTGATGTCGCTGCCCGGCTCGCCGGTCATGTACTACGGCGACGAGATCGGCATGGGCGACAACATCTGGCTCGGTGACCGCGACGGCGTGCGCACCCCGATGCAGTGGACGCCCGACCGCAACGGCGGGTTCTCCACGGCCGACCCGCAGCGCATGCACCTGCCGTTGATCGCCGACCCGGTGTACGGCTACCAGGTCACCAACGTCGAGGGCCAGCTGCGCAACACCAACTCGCTGCTGCAGTGGACCCGCACGATGATCGCGGTGCGCAAGCAGCACCCGACCTTCGGTCTCGGGACCTACGCCGAGATCAGCTCGCGCAACCCCACGGTGCTGTCGTTCGTCCGCGAGTTCGGCGACGACGTGGTGCTGTGCGTCAACAACCTCTCGCGCTTCCCGCAGCCGGTCGAGCTGGACCTGCGCCGGTTCGAGGGCTACACGCCGGTCGAGCTGACCGGGCGCGTGCAGTTCCCGCAGATCGGGGTGCTGCCGTACATGCTCACCCTCAGCGGCCACGGCTTCTACTGGTTCGAGCTCTCCAAGCCCGCCACCCCGGCGGTCGAGGAGGACGAGGGCTGGGAGACCACGGTCAGCAGCAGCGTGGCGCAGTCCCTGCTCGACGCCGGCGTCGTCGGTGCGACCGACGCCCCCGCCGGCAGCGGGGGCCTCGGCGCCGAGGCCCCGACGACCACGACGAAGCACGGAGAAGCCTGATGAGCGCGCTCACCGACATCCTCGCCGACTGGATGCCCGGGCAACGGTGGTTCGCCAGCAAGGGCCGGGAGTGGGCCGGGGTGAGCGAGGAGGGCTTCTTCCTCGACCAGTCCGACCCCGCCCTGTCCGTGCACCGGGTGCGGGTCAGCTACACCGACGGCGTCACCGAGACCTACCTGGTGCCGCTGTCGTGGCGCAGCGCCCCGGCCGAGGAGCTCGCGTCGGCCCTGGTCGGCGCCGTCCCCGGCGCGTCGGGCTCCACCTACGCCTACGACGCGATGCGCGACCGCGACGCCACCGTGCCGTGGCTGACCCACCTGGTGGCCGCGTCCACCGTGGGGCCGATGCACTTCCACCCGGCCGGGGTCGCGCACATCCCCGAGGGGCTGCCCGGCGACATCATCTCCGGCGAGCAGAGCAACACCTCGCTGGTCTACGGCGAGTCCGCGATCCTCAAGCTGTTCCGCCGGCTCGAGCCCGGGCTCAACCCCGACGTCGAGATCCACGACGCGCTGCGGCAGGCCGACAACCAGCACATCGCCCCGCTGCTCGCGCACATCGAGATCGACGAGCCGGGCCAGGAGCCCTCCACCGTCGCGATGCTGCAGACGTTCGTGGCCAACGCCAGCGACGGGTGGCGGCTGGCCACCTCCAGCGTCCGCGACCTCTACGCCGAGGGCGACCTGCACGCCGACGAGGTGGGCGGTGACTTCGCCGGCGAGAGCGAGCGGCTCGGTGAGGCGACCGCCTCGGTGCACGCCGACCTCGCCCGGGTGCTGCCCACCGAGGAGGCCGGGCGCGACTGGTACACCGCGGTCTCCGAGCAGATGAACGCCCGGCTCGAGGCGGCGCTGGCCGTCGTCCCCGACCTCGCCGCGCACGCCGAGGGCCTGCGGGCGCTCTATGCCGCGGTCGCCGGCACCGACGAGCCCGTGGTCCGCCAGCGGGTCCACGGCGACCTGCACCTGGGCCAGGTGCTGCGCACGACCACCGGCTGGATCGTGCTCGACTTCGAGGGCGAGCCGGCCCGGCCGCTGGCCTCCCGCCGCGAGCTGGACACCCCGCTGCGCGACGTCGCCGGGATGCTCCGCTCCTTCGACTACGCCGCCCGGCACATGCTCGTCGAGCAGCCGGAGGACCAGCAGCGGGCCTACCGCGCGCAGGAGTGGGCCGAGCGCAACCGGCAGGCGTTCTGCGCCGGTTACTCGGCCGCCCACGGCGTCACCCTGTCCAGCGATTCCGCGCTGCTGCGCGCCTTCGAGGCGGACAAGGCCGTGTACGAGTGTGTGTACGAGGCGCGGAACAGGCCGAACTGGCTCATGATCCCGTTGAGCTCGCTGTCCCGGTTGACGTCCGGTGACTGAGGCAGGACCTGGCTGCCAGCGGCCGGACCGGACGACGCACGTGACACCCAGAGGTACCTGGAAGGACCACCGATGAGCATCGACGACGCGGGCCAGCCGCCGACCGAGACGAACGAGCAGCCGGCCGACAAGGCCGAGCTCACCCGCGCGGTCGAGGAGACCACCGAGGCGGTGCGGGCAGCCGC
>NZ_JBISCA010000002.1:169009-336892 GCF_046635825.1 Modestobacter sp. SSW1-42
CGAGGCGGACGCGCCCCCGGCCCCGGCCAAGAAGGCCACCAAGCGCGCGGCGAAGAAGGCCGCCCCGGCCGCCGCCGAGGACGGCGCCCCCGCCGCCCCGGCCAAGCGCACCCGCAAGGCCGCCGCCAAGAAGGCCGGAGCCGTCGAGACGAACGAGCAGCCCGCCGGCAAGGACGAGCTGATGCGCGCGGTCGAGGAGACCACCGAGGCGGTGCGGGCAGCCGCCGAGGCGGACGCGCCCCCGGCCCCGGCCAAGAAGGCCACCAAGCGCGCGGCGAAGAAGGCCGCCCCGGCCGCCGCCGAGGACGGCGCCCCCGCCGCCCCGGCCAAGCGCACCCGCAAGGCCGCGGCCAAGAAGGTCACCGCCACCCCGGTGGTCGCGCCGGCACCGATCGCCCAGCCCGGCAACCCCGCGGCGCCCTCCGCCCCGCAGCCGGAGCCGCCGAGCCCCGACCCGGCCGAGCCGAACGAGCCGCAGGCGCCCGCCGACGGTGAGCACGCCGGCACCGGCGGCAGCTCGCCGGCCGACACCGCCTCCGAGCCCGGCGCCGAGCTGGTCCCCGACACCGTGCCCGAGCCCGCCGGCACCGAGTCGGCCGCGCCGACCACGGCGACGGACGACTCCACGGAGCCGGACACCACCGGCACCGACGTCCCGGCCACGGCCGGGGCCGCCGAGCCCGAGCCCGCGCCCGCGGTCTCCGGCGCCGAGGTCACCACCGCCGACCTGGTCACCAGCGAGGTCACCGACCTGCCGGCCGCTCCCGACGAGGCCCCTGAGCCCACCTCGACCGCCCTGGTCGAGGCGCTGCCCGACGGTGAGACGCCGGTCAGCACCTCGGTGCCGGCCGCCTCCACGCCGGCCGGCACGGAGGTCAGCCAGGAGGCGCTGGCCGCCGTCGTCGACGGCTGGTCCTACGACCCGCACGGCGTGCTCGGTGCCCACCGGCTGCCCGAGGGCTGGGCGGTGCGCACCCTGCGCCCGGACGCCGTCGCGGTGGCCGTGGTCGACCAGGACGGCACCCGCTACGAGGCACGGCAGGTGTTCCGGGGCGGCGTCTTCGAGGCGCGGCTCCCCCAGCAGCCCGGCGACTACCGGGTCGAGGTCGTCTACCCCGACGGCGCCGGCGGCACGAACACCTACACCGTCGACGACCCCTACCGCTGGCTGCCCACCCTGGGTCAGCTCGACCAGCACCTCATCCGTGAGGGCCGGCACGAGGAGCTGTGGAAGGTCCTGGGCGCGCACGTGCGCGGCTACGACACCCCCGGTGGCCGGGTCGAGGGCGTCTCCTTCGCCGTCTGGGCGCCCAACGCCCGCGGCGTGAAGGTCACCGGCGACTTCGACTACTGGGAGGCCCGCGCCTACCCGCTGCGCTCGCTGGGCTCCTCCGGCGTGTGGGAGATCTTCGTGCCCGGCGCCCAGGTGGGCACCCGGTACCGGTTCCACATCCTCGGCGCCGACGGCCAGTGGCTGGTCAAGAGCGACCCGATGGCCTTCGCCACCGAGGTGCCGCCGTCCAACGCCTCGGTCGTCACCGCGTCCTGGCACGAGTGGCAGGACGACGCGTGGCTGGCCAGCCGCGCCGAGGGCAACTGGCACGAGCGCCCGATGAGCGTCTACGAGGTGCACATCGGCTCCTGGCGACAGGGGCTGTCCTACCGCGAGCTCGCCGACGAACTGGTCGACTACGTCAAGGACGCCGGGTTCACCCACCTGGAGTTCCTGCCCGTCGCCGAGCACCCCTTCGGTGGGTCGTGGGGCTACCAGGTCACCTCCTACTACGCGCCCACCTCGCGCTTCGGCTCGCCCGACGACCTGCGCTACCTCATCGACCGCGCCCACCAGGCCGGCATCGGGGTCATCGTCGACTGGGTCCCCGGCCACTTCCCCAAGGACGAGTGGGCGCTGGGCCGCTTCGACGGCACCGCGCTGTACGAGCACGGCGACCCCCGCCGCGGCGAGCAGCTGGACTGGGGCACGTACGTGTTCGACTTCGGCCGCAGCGAGGTGCGCAACTTCCTCGTCGCCAACGCCCTGTACTGGCTCAAGGAGTTCCACGTCGACGGCATCCGCGTCGACGCGGTCGCCTCGATGCTGTACCTGGACTACTCCCGGCCCGACGGCCAGTGGACGCCGAACGAGTACGGCGGTCGCGAGAACCTCGAGGCCGTGGCGTTCCTGCAGGAGTTCAACGCCACCGTCTACCGCGAGGTCCCCGGCGCGATCACCATCGCCGAGGAGTCGACGTCCTGGCCCGGCGTCACCCGCCCCACGCACCTGGGCGGGCTGGGCTTCGGCTTCAAGTGGAACATGGGCTGGATGCACGACTCGCTGGACTACATGTCCACCGCGCCGATCTACCGCAGCTACCACCACAACCAGCTCACGTTCTCGCTGGTGTACGCCTTCTCCGAGAACTTCGTGCTGCCGATCAGCCACGACGAGGTCGTCTACGGCAAGGGCTCGCTGATCCGGAAGATGCCCGGTGACCGCTGGCAGCAGCTGGCCAACGTGCGGGCGTTCCTGGCCTTCATGTGGGCCCACCCGGGCAAGCAGCTGCTGTTCATGGGCTCGGAGTTCGGCCAGCTGTCGGAGTGGGCCGAGAGCCGCTCGCTGGACTGGTGGCACCTCGACGACCCGGCCCACCGGGGCGTGCTCGACCTGGTCCGCGACCTGAACACGGTGTACGCCGAGCACGAGGCGCTCTACACCCAGGACAACGACCCGGCCGGCTTCCAGTGGATCGACGCGAACGACAGCCAGGGCAACACGCTGACGTTCCTCCGCTACGGCAAGGACGGCCAGGCGCTGGCCTGCGTGGCCAACTTCTCCGGGCAGCCGCACACCGAGTACCGGATCGGCCTGCCCCGCGGCGGCCGGTGGCGCGAGGTCATCAACACCGACTTCGAGGGCTACGGCGGCTCGGGCTCGGGCAACCTCGGCGGCATCGAGGCGGTCCCGGAGTCCTGGCACGGGCAGCCGTGGTCGGCGACGCTGACCGCGCCGCCACTGGGCACCGTGTGGTTCGTGCACGAGGGCCCCGAGCCCGAGCTGCCGGACGACGGCGAGGCCGCCGACCCCGCGCAGATCGCCGCCGCCGAGGCGTCCGGCGACCTCGAGGCGGCCGGTCAGGTCGAGGTGGCCGAGCCCACCCAGGGCTGAGCGGAGCAGGCGTACGGGGCGGGGACCTGCGGGTCCCCGCCCCGTCGTCGTCCCGGGGCGGCCGGCGTCGGTCGCCCCACCTGCCGGGAGCGCGCCGGTCCGGCAGGATGGGGGCACAGCCGCCGGTGCCGGCGGCCCGGACCGATCGGGAGCCCATGTCCTCCACGCCCCGCCGGGCGCTGCGCCGCGCCGTGCTGGGTGCACTGGTCGCGTCGGTCGCGCTGACCGGCTGCGCGGCCACCCTGATCGAGGGCGTGGCAACCCCGGAGGCCGGCGCCCGCGCCGACGTCGCACCGGCGGACTTCCCGATCATCGGGGCCGCCGACGACGACGTCGACCGCGGCGCCCGCAACGCGCTGGCCGACCTGAACACCTACTGGGGCGAGCAGTTCCCCGAGACCTTCGGCCAGGAGTTCACCCCGCTCACCGGCGGCTACTTCTCCGTCGACCCCGACGACCTCGACCCCGCCCGCTACCCCAACGGCCAGATCGGGTGCGGGCAGGAGATCGAGGCGGTCACCGGCAACGCCTTCTACTGCTCGTCCGAGCCCGGCGAGCCCGGCGGCGACGCGATCCAGTACGACCGGGCCTTCCTCGGTGAGCTCGCCGACGGGTACGGCCGGTTCATCCCGGCCCTGGTCATGGCCCACGAGTTCGGCCACGCCGTGCAGGGGCGCGTCGGGTACCCGGTCGAGCGGTCGATCAACGTCGAGACCCAGGCCGACTGCTTCGCCGGCGCCTGGACGGCGTGGGTGGCCTCCGGAGCCGCCCCGCACAACTCCATCCGGCCCGGCGAGCTCGACGACGTCCTGCGCGGCTACCTGCTGTTGCGCGACCCGGTCGGCACCGGCACCCGCGAGGAGCAGGCCCACGGCTCGTACTTCGACCGGGTGTCGGCCTTCCAGCAGGGCTTCGACGACGGCCCGGTCGCCTGCCGCGACGAGTTCGGGGCCACCCGGCCCTTCACCCAGCAGCAGTTCCAGAGCGACCAGGACCTGCTGTCCGGCGGCAACGCCTCCTATCCGGAGACGGTCGGGACGATCATGCCCGAGGGCCTCGCGCAGTACTGGACGGCGACCCTGCAGGCCCGCGGCGTGACCTTCGAGCCGCCCGCTCTCCAGCCGTTCTCCGGCCGGGCACCCGAGTGCGACGGGGAGCAGCCCGACACCGACCTCGTGTACTGCCCCGCCGACCGGTCCGTCGGCTTCGACGAGACCGACCTCACCCAGCCGGTGTACGCCTCGGAGGAGGGCGGCGACTACGCCGTGGTGACCGCGGTGGCGATCCCCTACGGGCTGGCCGTCCGCGACCAGCTGGGCCTGTCCACCGAGGGTCCGGACGCCGTCCGGTCCGCGGTCTGCCTGGCCGGGGCGTTCACCCAGGGCGTGCGCAACGGGGAGACGACCGTCGTCATCTCCCCCGGCGACGTGGACGAGAGCGTGTCGTTCCTGCTGGAGTCCAGCGGCGACCCCTCGGTGCTGGGCGACAGCGGGCTCACCGGCTTCCAGCTGGTCGACGTCTTCCGCGGCGGGGTGTTCGAGGGTCTCCCCGCCTGCGACATCGGCGCCTGAGCCAGCACCGCCGACCGGCCGGGCGCCGGGCCGACGGTGATCAGGTCCCCTGATCGAACTCTGTCCCCCTGCACCAACGTCGGTGCAGGGGGACAGACGGTGATCAGGGGACCTGATCACCGTCCGGCCTCAGAACAGGGCGGCCATCAGGGCCCGGCGGGCGGGGGCGACCCGGGGGTCGTCGTCGCCGACGATGCCGAACAGGTCGATGAGGTGCGTGCGCGCCAGGTCCCGGTCCTCGCCGGCCGTGCGCCGGACGACGTCGAGCAGCCACGCGAAGGCCGCGTCGACGTCCCCGGTGCCGAGCAGGAAGTCCGCGGCACGGGTCTGGGCCGCGACGTCGTCGGGCGCGGCCTCGGCGGCGGCCAGCGCGTTCGGCCCGGCCTCCTCCGCCCGGCGGAACAGCTGGACCTGGCGCAGGGCGAGGCCCGCGACCGGGTGGTCGGGCTCGGTGTCCAGGATCGAGCGGTAGGCGGCCTCGGCCCCGGCGAGGTCCCCGGCGTCCAGCGCGGCCTCGGCGGCGTCCAGGCGCGGGTCCTCGGGCTCGGCGCCGTCGCCGTCCTCGGCGCCGGGCAGCGCGCCGCCGGAGGTGGCCGCGACGAGCTCGGTGATGAACTGCCGGGCCTGCTCCTCGGGGATGGCGCCGGTGAACTCGGTGACCAGCTGGCCCTGCCAGACGGCCTTGACCGCGGGGATGCCCTGCACGCGCAGGCCCTGGGCCAGCGCCGGGTTGGCGTCGACGTCGATCTTCGCGAGCACCCAGGTGCCGCCGCCCTCGGCGGCCAGCCGCTCGAGCACCGGTGACAGCTGCTTGCACGGCCCGCACCACTCGGCCCACAGGTCGAGCACGACCGGCACCTGGAACGACCGGTCGAGGACCTCGCTCTGGAAGGTCGCCTCGTCGACGTCGACCACGGCGCTGCCGGGGGCGCCGACGGGCGCGGCGGCGCTGGGCGGCGGCGCGGCCTGCGCACGGGCGGCCGCCTCGTTGCGCGCCTGGACCGCGGCGAGGTCGACCGCGCCGGCCAGCGAGGCCGCCATCCGTGCCTGCTGGGCAGCGGCGCGGGGGTCGGTGCGCGGAGCGGGACGAGCGGGACGGTTCGGCTGCATGACCTCGATCATCCCACCGCCGGGCAACCGGACGGGCCGGGGTCAGTCCGGTGGGGCGGCGACGTCCCCGGCGCCCAGGCGGATCTTGCGCAGCAGCTGGAAGAGGGTGTCGAGCTCGGCCTCGGTCAGGTCGGACATGCCGAAGTCCTGGCCGGTCACCGCCGCGGTCGCCGGCGGCACGACCTCCCGGCCGCGGTCGGTGATCGCGGCGAGCACGCCCCGGCCGTCGGCGGGGTTGGGCCGGCGCTCGACGTAGCCGGCCGCGACCAGCCGCTCGATGGCGTTGGTGACGCTGGTCGGGTGCACCATCAGCCGGCTGCCGATCACCTTCAGCGGCAGCGCCCCGGTGCGGGAGAAGGTCAGCAGCACGAGCACCTCGTAGCGGGCGAAGGTCAGCCGGTGCGGCTTGAGCGCCTCGTCGAAGTGCGAGATGAGGATCTGCTGCACCCGGAACACCGACGTCGCCGCGCGCATCGACCCGGCCGGGCCGAAACGCTCCTCCCACGTCTGCGCCGCGCGTTCGATCGGGTCGAACGGCAGGCCCAGCGGTCGCACCATGGCCGCGAGCCTAGGTGCCCGCCCCCGGGGGCCCGCTCAGAGCGCGGGCTTCAGCCGCGGCGCCCGCCGGATCCCGAACACCTCGCGCAGCGCCACCCGGGCGGCGTTGTCACCGCAGTGCCCGTGCACCGCCGGTCCCGGCGGGGTGGCCGCCGACGCCAGGTAGGTGCCGCGGACCGGGGTCTTGTAGGTGTTCCAGCGCGGCACCGGCCGGGCCAGCATCTGCCGCAGCGAGGCCTCGCCGTTGGAGATGTCGCCACCGACGTCGTTGGGGTTCCACTGCTGCATCTCCCCGGCGTGCATGGTGTGCCGGGCCAGGACGGTGTCGCGGAAGCCGGGGGCGAACCGCTCGACCTGGTCCTCGATCGCGTCGGTCATGTCGACCGTCGAGCCGTGCGGCACGTGCACGTAGGCCCAGAACACGTGCCCACCGGCCGGGGCGCGCGACGGGTCGACCACGGTCGGCTGGACGGCGAGCACGTAGGGCTTCTCGGCCAGCCGGCCGGCAGCGGGTGCGGCCTCGCCGGCGATGGTCTCCTCCATCGTGCCGGCCAGGTGCACGGTGCCGGCCCGGGCGACGTCGGGGTTGGTCCACGGCACCGGCTCCGACAGCGCCCAGTCGACCTTGAAGACGCCGGGACCGTGCGAGTACCGCTGCACCCAGCGCCGGTAGCCGTCGGGGACCTGGTTGCCGGCCATCGCGACGAACGCACCGGGCGAGGTGTCCAGCAGCACCGCCGGGACGCCGGCGAACTCGCGCAGGTCGGAGACCTCGTGCCCGGTGACCACCTCGCCGCCCTGCTGCTCCAGCGCGGTGACCATCGCGTCGGCGACCACCTGCGAGCCGCCCTCGATGACCGGCCAGCCGTTGTGGTGGCTCATCATCCCCAGGAACATGCCCAGCGCCGCGGTCAGCGGGCGGGACAGGTCGAGCATCCCGTGCGCGGCCGCGCCGGCCAGCAGGGCCTTCGCGGCGTCGTCCTCGAAGTACCGTTCGGCCAGCCACTTCACGTTGGGCAGCCCCTGCAGCCCGAAGCTGGCCACCGCCAGCGGGCTCTTGAGCGGCAGCCGCCGGAAGGCCGAGGTCAGGAAGAACTCGGTGATGTCGTCGGCGTGGGCCAGCAGCGGCGCGAACAGCCGCCGGTAGCCGTCGCCGTCCCGGCCCAGCCCCTGGGCGGTCTGCTCCAGCGAGTGGTGCGACAGCGCCGCGCGGCCGCCGTCCAGCGGGTGGGCGAAGTTGATCTCGGGCTGCAGGACGTTGACCCCGCGGCTGGCCAGGTCGAACTCGCGGAAGAACGGCGCGGTGGCGGCCATCGGGTGCACGGTGGAGCAGATGTCGTGCTGGTAGCCCGGCAGCGTCACCTCCTCGGTGCGCAGCCCGCCGCCGGCCCGGTCACCGCGCTCCACGACCTGCACCCGCAGGCCGGCGGCGGCCAGCCGCAGGGCGGCGGCCAGCCCGTTGGGGCCGGCTCCGACGACGACAGCGTCCGGGGTCCCGTTCACGCGGCCATCCTCCCCGCGTACGGTCCCGCCCGCCCGGTCAGGTGCGGGCGGGGACGTGCAGCAGCAGCGCGTCGCCCTGCCCGCCGCCGCCGCACAGCGCGGCGGCCCCGACCCCGCCGCCGCGGCGGCCGAGCTCGAGCACCAGGTCCAGCACGATCCGCGCGCCGCTCATCCCGACCGGGTGGCCGAGCGCGATCGCGCCGCCGTTGGGGTTGACCTTGGCCGGGTCGATGCCCAGCTCGCGGGTGGAGACGATGGCGACCGCGGCGAAGGCCTCGTTGAACTCGACCAGGTCCAGCTCGGCGGGGTCGATGCCCTCGCGCTCGCACGCGCGCTGCACGGCGCGGGAGGGCTGGGTCTGCAGGGTGGCGTCGGGGCCGGCGACGACGCCGTGCGCGCCGATCTCGGCCAGCACCGTGCACCCCAGCTCGGCCGCCTTCGCCGCGGACATGACCACGACCGCGCAGGCGCCGTCGGAGATCTGGGACGCCGACGCCGCCGTGATCGTGCCGTCGGCGGCGAAGGCCGGCTTCAGCCGGGCCAGGCTCTCGACGGTGGTGTCCGGGCGGATGCCCTCGTCGGCGCGGACCTCGATCGGGTCGCCCTTGCGCTGCGGCACGAGGACCGGGGTGATCTCGGCGTCGAAGGTGCCGTCCTTCGCCGCCCGGGCCGCCTTCTGGTGGCTCGCGGCGGCGTAGGCGTCCTGCTCCTCGCGGGTCAGCCCGTAGCGGCTGTTGGCCGCCTCGGTGAGCTCGCCCATGGCGACCTGGTCGAAGGTGTCGGTGAGCCCGTCGTGGGCCATCGCGTCGACCAGCGTCGCGTCGCCGAACCGGGTGCCGGTGCGCGAGCCCTTCAGCAGGTGCGGCGCCTGGGACATCGACTCCATGCCGCCGGCGACGACGACGTCGAACTCCCCGGCCCGGATCAGCTGGTCGGCCAGCGCGATCGCGTCCAGCCCGGACAGGCAGACCTTGTTCAGCGTGAACGAGGGCACCGACATCGGGATGCCACCGGCCACGGCGGCCGGGCGGGCGGGGTTCTGCCCGGCGCCGGCCTGGAGGACCTGGCCCATGATCACGTAGTCGACCTGGTCGCCGGTGACCCCGGCCCGCTCGAGCGCGGCCCTGATCGCGATGCCGCCGAGGTCGGCGGCGGAGAGGTCCGTGAAGGCGCCGAGCAGGCGGCCCATGGGGGTGCGGGCACCCCCGACGATCACGGACCGGGGACGGGTGGGCTGGCTCATCAGGGCTCCAGGTGCTCCGGTCGCCGCCGTTGGCGACCGCTCTCCGCGGACACCGCGACCGTTCCGGGTCGTCGGCGCGCTGAGGATAACGAGCAGCGACCGGCGGCGACCAGCCTCCGGTCCCCCTGGCGGACACCGGGTGCGCCTCTCGGACGCCGGTCACCGACGCCGAGCCACCGCCCTGCTGGAGCCCCTCGCCCGCTGGTGGAGGACCTGGCCGCCCCCACCGTCCGCCGGCTCGTGGCGGGACCCTGCAGCCAGGCCGGTCCTGCCCTGCCCCGGTCGACGCGGGGACGGCAGGATGCGGGGGGTGACCGCCACCCCCGCCGACGACCTGTTCACCACGATCGACCACGTGGGCATCGCGGTGCCCGACCTGGACGTCGCGATCGCGTTCTACGCGCAGACGCTCGGCGTGCACTCGGTGCACGAGGAGACCAACGAGGAGCAGGGCGTGCGCGAGGCGATGCTGGCCGTCGGCGATGGGACGACGCGCATCCAGCTGCTCGCCCCGCTGACCCCCGAGTCGACGATCGCGCGCTTCATCGGCCGGTCGGGCCCGGGGCTGCAGCAGCTGGCGTTCCGGGTCACCGACGTCGAGGCGGCCGCCGACGTGCTGCGCGGCCGCGGCCTGCGACTGCTCTACGACGAGCCCCGCCGCGGCACCGCCGGCAGCCGGGTCAACTTCGTGCACCCGAAGGACGCCGGGGGCGTGCTGATCGAGCTCGTGGAGCCTGCCGCGCACTGACCGTGACGCCCCTGGGACGGGCAGCGACCGCCGGGTCGGAGCCGCCCTGCCGTCGGCCGGAGTCGGCTGTGAGAGGTCCGGACCACAGTGCCCCGGAGCCGTCCGCAATGCGAGGATGACCGCATGAGCGACCCCCGCGACGACCAGCTCACGTTCCGCGAGAGCGCACCCACCTTCGACGTGGTGCGCAAGGGTTACGACCGGGAACAGGTGGCCGAGACGCTCGCCGGACTGGACGCCGACCTGCGGGTCGCGCTGGCCGACCGCGACGCGGCCGTCTCCCGGTCGGCCGACCTGGCCCGCCAGCTGCAGGCCCTGCACGGCGAGGCCGAGGCGCTGCGCCGCCGCGCGGCCAGCGCCAGCGCCCCCACGTTCGAGAACATGGGCGAGCGCATCTCCAACATGCTCCAGCTGGCCCAGGACGAGGCCGCGGAGATCCGCCGGTCCGCGCAGGAGCAGGCCGCCGCCCTGCAGGCCGCGGTGGCCGCCGAGGTCGACGCCGTCCGCGAGCGGGTCGCCGGTGAGGAGCGGGCCCTGGGCGAGCGGTCCGCCGCCAGCCAGGCCGAGGCCGAGCGGCTGGTCTTCGAGGCCCGCCAGCACGCCGAGCAGATCTCCGCCGTCGCCCAGGCCCGGGCCGACGACCTGGTCAACAAGGCCCGGGAGCGCGCCGCGCAGCTCGACGCCGACTCCCAGGCCCGCCGCACCAAGGTCGAGCAGGACTTCGAGATCGCCCAGCGGGCGCGCCGCACCGAGGCCGCCCGGTTGGAGGAGGAGCGCGAGCAGGCCTCCGTCGCCGCCGCCCAGCAGCGGGTCGCCGCTGCCGACGCGCACGCCGCCCGCACGGTCGCCGAGGCCGACGCCTCGGCCGTCGAGATCCGCCGGATCCGGGACGACGTGACCCGGCGGCTGGCCGACGTCCGCACGCTGCTCGGGCAGCTGCCCGACCTGGCCGACCAGCCGCAGCAGGCACCCGCGCAGGCCACCGCGCAGGCCACCGCGCAGGCCGGGCCCGCCCCCGCCGACGGGGCAGCCGGGGCCCCGGCCGCCGAGCAGCCCGAGCAGCCCGCCGCCGAGCCGGCTGCCGCGCAGGCACCCGCCGCGCAGCCCGCGGCCCGGGAGGCCACCGCGGAGGTCGCGACCGCCGACCTCCCGGCCGAGCCGGCCGCCGCGCCGGAGCGCCCCCAGGAGCAGCCGGTCGCGGCGCAGACCCAGGAGGTCCGGGTCCCGGCGCCGTTCGGCACCTCCGCACCGGCCGAGGCGCCGGCCGCGCCCCGCCAGGCCGGTCGCACGCCCACCCCGGCGCACCCGACGTCGCAGGCGGCGCAGGGCCCGGTGACCGCCGAGCGCGTCGCCGCCCAGGGCGCCCGGCAGACCCCGCCGGTGCCCGCCCGGGCCGCCCGCACCCAGCCCCCGGCCGCTCCCCCGCTGCCCGCGCCCACCGGCGGGCCGGCGGCCCCGAACCGGGGCTGACCGCACCACAGCCGCTCCCCACGGACCCGCCGGGCACACTGCCCGGCGGGTCCGTGTGCGTTGCGTGGCGCCACGCCACAGGTCCGCGGTGGGCATCCGGCAGCAGACCGGGCACCATCGGTCCACGACGTCGGCCCACCGCACCGCACCGGTGCGCCCGTCGCCGCAGCAGCCGCACCGAGCGCCGGAGGAGGTCACCGTGGCCGAGCCGACCGACCCCGGCGCCACCGTCACCGGCCAGGACGGCGGTCCCCGGGCGGCCCGCGACGCCGCGCCCCACACCGTCCCCGGTCGCCGCAGCCGCCGCGCCCGGCAGCCCGCCGAGGCGCCCCCCGTCCGGCCCTCGTCGTCCGTCGCGGTGAGCACGGGCGCCGTCGACGGGCCGGGGTCCGCCGCGGCCCCGCCGGCCGTCCAGCGGCGCGCCCGGCACCGGGCGGCCCGGCAGCCGTGGCCGGAGCGGGTGCGGGTCGGCCTGCTGTGGCCGCTGTTCGCCCTGGTCGTGGTCGGGCTGGTGGGTGCCCGGATGCTGCGCGGGCTCCCGCTCCCGGGCGACGGCGACCTCGCCGCACCCGCCTTCGCCCTCTCCCGCGGCACGGCCGACCTCGCCCCGCTGTCCCCGGAGGGGCTGGCCGCCGTGCACGCCGCGGTCTACGCGACGGTGACCCGGGCGTTCGAGCGCTCCGCCACCCTCGTCGCCGCCGAGCGGGAGCTGCTGCTGGTGGTCCTCGTGGTCAGCGCCGCCCTGCTCTGGCGCACCGCGCGCCGGCTCGGCGTCCCCGACGCCGGGTGCGCGCTCGGCGTGCTGGCCTTCGGCGCACTGCCGGTGCTGGTGCCGCTGCACGCCGTCGCCACCCCGGCCGCGCTGGCCGTGCCGTGGCTGCTGCTGGCCGGATGGCTGCTGACCAACTGGCTGCGCCCGGCCGGCGACCACGAGGCGGGCGGCTCGCTGCGCGGCCGGGTGCCCGTCGCGGTCGGGCTGCTCGCCGCCGTCGCCGTCGTGCTGGCCGTGCTGCTGGCCCCTGACGTGCTGCTCCTGCTGGTCGCCGGGCTGGCGACCGCCGCCGCCGGGCGGGGCGACCCCGCGCGGCGAGCCGCGGTGGCCGCCGGTGGCGTGCTGCTGCTGACCGGTGGGCGGGCGCTGGTCGAGCGCTGGGCGCCCGAGGCCGCCGACCCGGCCCGCTGGGGCGCCGACCGCACCGGCGTGCTGGTGACGACCGGCGTCCTGCTCGCCGTGGGCGTGCTGGCCACCCTGCTGCTCCCCCGCCGGCGCCCGCTGGGCGTCGCCCTGGCCGCCGCCGCGCTGCTGTCGGTCGCACCGCCCTCGCAGCGGGTCGCGGCACTGCTCGTGGCCCTGCCGGTGGCCGCGCTGCTCGTGGCCGCACTCGGCACGCTCGCCGCCGCGCACCTGGGGCGGCCGGTGCTGGTGCGCCCGCGGGCCCGGCTGGTCGCCGGGCTGGCCGGGGCGCTGGCCCTGGTCGTCCTGGGTGCGCTCGCCGCGACCAGCCTGTCCCGCACCCCGCGCAGCGACTTCGGTGCCGCGGCCGACGCGCAGCTGGTCGACTGGCTGGACGGGCAGCTGCCCGACGACGCCGTCGTCACGGCCGACCCCCGGCTGACCACGGAACTGGTGCACGCCGGCGCCGACCCCGACCGGGTGCTGCCCGGCGCCGAGCTCCCGGTGCCCGCCTCGACCGGGCTCACCGCCCCGGTCCTGCAGATCACCTCCGGCACCGCGCCCGCCGGCGGCACGCCGGTCGCCCGGTTCGGCGCGGACGGCGGCCTCGTCGTCACCGACCCGCAGGCGGTCACCCCCACACCCGAGCAGCTGGCGGCCCGCCAGCAGCTGGGCGCGGCCCTGCTGGCCAACCCGACCAACCGGTTCCCCGCCGCCGACGCCGACCTGCTGACCCAGGGACGGGTCGACCCGCGGCTGCTGACGCTGCTGGCCGGCATCGGCGCGCAGTTCGGGGTCGGGGTCGGATCGCTGCCCGCCGTCCCCGGTGAGCCGGGCGACGCCCCGGTGCGGCAGGCGGTCCTCACCACCGTGGGCGGGACGCAGCTGGCCGACGACCCGGCCGCCACCGAGCGCCTCCGCGGCTGGCTCGGCGCACAGCATGAGCCCTACGTGCCCGACCGCGTCACGGCGGTGCCCGGCGGGCTGCTGATCGGCTACGCCCTGGCGAGGGACCCGGACGCGCTCGTCACCGCCCCCCGGCGTTGATCACCCTGCGTCGATGACCGCGGACTCGGCGTGCGGGATCCCGGTCACTCGGGTACACCAGGACGGACCGGCCACCGTGATCGAAGGAGCTCCATGTCCCGGCTCACCCGAGTCCCCCTGCTCGCCCTGCTGTGTGCAGGGCTGTGCGCGCTCGGACTCCCAGCCGCCTCGGCAGCTCCGACGCCCGGCTCGGACACCGGTCTGGTCCGGATGATGCACCTGTCCCCGGACACCCCCTCGGTCGACGCCTACATCGACTCGGTGTCCGCACCGGGCACCGGTGTCGTGCTGCCCGGCGTGAGCTACGGCGACGTCTCCCCGTACCAGCAGGTCCCGGCCGGCACCTACACGGTGAGCGCACGCGGCGCCGGCGCCGACCCGTCGAGCCCGCCGGTGCTGGCGACGACGGTCACGGTCGCCGGCGGGACCGCCACCACCATCGCCGGCGTCGGGTACTTCGCCGACCTGGGCTTCGCCGTCCTGCCCGACGACCTCACCCTGCCCCCGGCCGGCCAGTCGCGCGCCCGGGTCATCAACGCCGCGGCCACCGGATCGCCGGTCGACCTGTCCCTGGGCACCGACACGTCCCTGGCCCGCGGGCTGACCTTCGCCGACAACACCGACTACGTCGACATCCCGGGTGGCGCCGAGACGCTGGAGGTCGCCCCGGCCGACGGCGCCCCCGCCGACCTGCCGGTCGACCTGGCGGCGGGCTCGGTCTACACGGTCCTGGTGCTCGACCGCAGCAACGGTGGGCTGTCGGTCTCCACCGAGCTCGACGCCGCCAGCCCGGGCGTCGTCCCGGTCGGCGGGGTCGAGGCCGGTGCCGGTGGCGCGGCTGCCGACGGCGGCGTGCCGGCCGGCCCGCTGGCGCTGGCCGGCCTCGCGGTCGGCCTGCTGCTGCTCACGCTGCGCAGCCGGCTCCCCCGCCGCGGGCACGAGCCGCGGCACCTCGCGGCCTGACGCCCGTGCCGGAGGGCCCCGACCGGGCGCCGGAGGGAGCGACCCGGGTGCCCGCCGTGCTGGCCCGGGTGGCGGACGGCGGGGGCACCGTCCGCCCGGCGCGGGTCGAGGGCCGGCACCGCCGGCCGCCCCGCCGCGGCGTGGTCGTGCTGCGGGTGCTGCTCGTCGTCGTCGCGCTCGCCGCGGGCGCGGTGGCCCTCGTGTCGGGCACCGGCAGCGAACCGGTCGTGCCCGCGGCGGCCGAGGCGCCGCCGGCGCCGGTGGTGCGCACCGGCACGGTCGCCGACGCGGTCGCCGCGCCCGTGCAGGTCACCGTCCCGGCGATCGACCTCGACACCGACCTGGTCGGCATCGGCGTGGACGCCGCCGGCGCCCTCCTCCCGCCCGCCGACTTCGACCAGGCCGGCTGGTTCTCCGCCGGCCCCGCACCCGGCGACGTGGGGCCGGCGGTCCTGGCCGGGCACGTCGACGACCGGTCGGGGCCGGCGGTGTTCTTCCGGCTGGAGGAGCTCGTCCCCGGCGACGAGGTGCTGGTGACCCGCAGCGACGGCCGGCGCGTGGCCTTCACCGTCACCGAGGTGGCCGCCTACCCGAAGACGGCGTTCCCGACCACCGAGGTGTACGGCCCGACCACCGGCGCGGAGCTGCGGCTGATCACCTGCGGCGGCACCTTCGACCGCAGCCGCCGCAGCTACACCGACAACGTCGTGGTCTACGCCCGCGCGGCCTGAGGACAGCGCCTCACCGGCGCCGGTCGCGGTTGCGCCAGCACGCGGTGTGCCAGTGCCGGCGCCAGTCCGCGGACGACTCGGTGTCCCACGGCTCCAGGTCGGAGGCGCGGGCGTAGGCGGGCCAGGCGACGACGTGCGGCACCCCCGGGCGGATCTCCTGGTCGCAGCCGGGGCAGCGGTAGGTCTTGTCGCTGGCGGCCCCGGTCAGCGGGCGGACCACCCAGTCGCCGTCCCCGGCCTGCTCGATCGGCTGCACCGGACGGCGCGACGGCGACGTCCCGGACGGCGAGCGGTGCTCGTCCCGACGTCCGCCCCGGTTCCCGCCCCGACGGCCCACGGCGCTACCGCCGCCGGTCGCGGGGACCGCGACCAGCCGCGTCACCTCGCGGACCGGCGGGGCCGGCCTGCGTCGCTGCTGTGGCCATCTGCCCCTCCTCCCGCGTCGGTGGTCCGGTGCAGTCTCCCACTGCGACCCGCGGGCCCCGTCCGGCGGAGGGCGGGAGCCGGGTCAGAACAGCCGCTGCGAGGGGTCGTCGGTGCCCTTCAGGACGGCGTAGTCGACGGTCAGGCAGTCGATCCCGCGGTCGGCGGCCAGCACCCGCGCCTGCGGCTTGATCTCCTGCGCGGCGAACACGCCCTTCACCGGGGCCAGCAGCGGGTCGCGGTTGAGCAGCTCGAGGTAGCGGGTCAGCTGCTCGACGCCGTCGATCTCGCCCCGCCGCTTGATCTCCACGGCCACGGTGGTGCCGGTGGCGTCCCGGCACAGCAGGTCGACCGGGCCGATCGCGGTCGGGTACTCGCGGCGGACCAGCGACCAGCCCTCGCCGAAGGTCTCGACGTGCAGCGCCAGCAGCCGCTGCAGGTCGGCCTCGACGCCGTCCTTCTGCAGGCCCGGGTCGATGCCGAGGTCGTGCCGGTGGTCGTGCTCGACCGACTCGATGGTGATGACCAGCTGCTCACCGGCCTTGTTGGTGACCGTCCAGGTGCCCGCGCCGTCGGTCAGCTCCTCCTTGAGCGTGCACGGCGGGGTCATCCAGTTCAGCGGCTTGTAGGCGCGGTCGTCGGCGTGGATGGACACCGAGCCGTCGGCCTTGACCAGCAGCAGCCGGGTGGCGAGCGGGAGATGGGCGGTGAGCCGCCCGATGTAGTCCACGGAGCAGCGGGCAATGACCAGGCGCACGGGGTGGGACGCTACCCGTCGCCGCTGCCGGCCGGGACCGGCCGTTGCGACCCCACCGGGTGGACGGCGGCCGTGGCGGGCAGGCTGGACCGGTGGCCGACCCCGAGCAGCTGACCCTCACCGCGCCGCGGCCGGCGGGGCGCACCGTCTTCACCCAGAGCTGGCGCGACCTGGCCTTCCTGCACTGGGCCGTCGACCCGGCGCTGGTCGCGCCGCTGCTGCCCGCCGGCACGACGCCCGACCTGCTCGACGGCGTCACCTACGTCGGGCTGATCCCCTTCCGGATGCACCGGATCGGCTTCCTCGGCGCCCCGGGCCTGCCGTACCTCGGGTCGTTCCCGGAGACCAACGTGCGGCTGTACTCCGTCGACGCGCTGGGCCGCCGCGGCGTCGTCTTCCGCTCGCTGGAGGCCAGCCGCCTGCTGCCGGTGCTCGCCGCCCGCTGGGTCGCCCGGCTGCCCTACACCTGGGCCGGCATGGACGTGACCCGGGACGGCGACCAGGTCACCTACACGTCCTCGCGCCGCTGGCCGGGCCCGCGGGGCGCGCACAGCCGGGTACAGGTGCAGGTCGGCGAGCGGCTGCCCGGCGGAGACCCGCTGGGCACCTTCCTCACCGCGCGCTGGGGACTGCACCGCCCCGGCCGGCGCGGGCCGGCGTACTGGCCCAACGAGCACGCCGAGTGGCCGCTGCACCGGGCCGAGCTGCTCGAGCTCGACGAGTCGCTGCTGGCCGCGGCCGGCCTGCCCGGCGTCACCGGGGCGCCGGACAGCGTGCTGTTCTCCGCCGGGGTCGCCGTCCGGTTCGGCCCGCCGGTGACGTGGCCGGCCGCGCGTGGTCGACTCGGCGCATGAGCACCCCTCGCACGGACGCCGTCCGCTTCGGCCTGGTCGGCTACGGCTTCGGTGGCCGGTACTTCCACGCCCCGCTGATCGCCGCCGCGGCCGAGTGCACGTTGCTGGGCGTGGTCACCCGCTCCGCCGACCGCCGTGCGCTGCTGGCCCGCGAACACCCCGGCGCCGCGGCGTTCGACTCCCTGGAGCAGCTGGCCGAGGCCGGCGCCGAGGCGGTGGCCATCTCCACCCCCGCCGACACCCACAGCGCGCTGACCGACCGCGCCCTGGACCTCGGCCTGGCCGTGGTGTGCGACAAGCCGTTCGCCCTCGACGCCGCGGCCGCCCGCGCCTCGGTGGAGAAGGCCGAGCGGCTGGGGCTGCCGCTGGCGCCGTACCAGAACCGGCGCTGGGACTCCGACTTCCGCACCGTGCGCGCGCTCGTCGGCGACGGCGTGCTGGGCACCGTCACCCGCTTCGAGTCACGCTTCGAGCGCTTCACCCCCGAGCCCGGCCCGGCCCCCTCCGGCGGCGGCACCCTGCTCGACTTCGGCAGCCACCTCGTCGACCAGGCGCTGGTGCTGCTCGGCCCGGTCGCCACCGTCTACGCCGAGTGGCGGGTGCGCGACAGCGGCCTCGACGACGACGTCCTGGTGGCGCTGACCCACACCTCCGGGGCGCACTCGCTGCTGGCCGGCAGCTGGAGCGAGGGGGCGCCGGGCTGGCGGTTCCGGGTCACCGGCTCGACCGGCAGCTACGTCGTCGACGGGCCGATGGACGGGCAGGAGGACGCGCTGGTCGCCGGGCACAGCCCGAGCACCCTGGGCGACGCGTGGGGCGCCGAGCCCGAGGCGCGCTGGGGCCGGCTGCGCAGCGGCGACACCGCCGTCGTGGTGCCCACGCTGCCCGGCGCCTGGGACACCTTCTACCCGACCTTCGCCGCCGCCGTCCGGGGTCGCGGACTGGTGCCCGTCGACGCCCGGGACGCCGTCGCGACCGCCACCGTGCTCGACGCCGCCCGGCGCAGCGCCACCGAGGGCGTCGTCGTCCACCTCGGCTGAGGCCGAGTGGGTCCGTCGGCGTCAGCTCGACGGATCCACTCCGCCACAGCGGGTGCACGGGAGTGGCACACTCGGCCGAGGGGCGTGGCCGTCGGCCGCACCGAGCAGGAGGTCAGCATGCCGATCGACGCCGGGAGCCTGCACTTCGCCGTCGGACCGGGCATCGCCCTGGTGGCCCTGGCCGTCATCGCGCTCTTCGCCCGCTGGGCCTTCGGCTCCGGTTCGACCGCCAAGCCGGTCAAGGCCGAGGAGCTGCTGACGCCGGTGGCGACGCTGACCCGCCGGGAGTCCGCACTGGCGCTGCGCGCGGTGCTGTCGGACGCCGGCATCCGGTCCACGATCCGCGAGCCCGCCGCGCACCGCGCCGACGTCCTCGTGTTCCCCGAGGACCTCGCCCGGGCGCGCGCCCTCGCGCTCTCCTTCGGCGGCAACTGAGCACGGACCCCGGCGCCGGGGCCCGGGGCTCAGCTGGGGCGCTGGGTGCGCTCGATCTGGACGCCGACGCCGCGCAGCTGCTCGAGGAAGTCGGGGTAGCCGCGGTCGACGTGGTGCACGTCCTGCACCTCGGTGACGCCGTCGGTCAGCAGGCCGGCCAGCACCAGCCCCGCCCCGGCGCGGATGTCGGTGGCCAGCACCGGGGCGCTGGAGAGCCGCTCGCGGCCGCGGACGACGGCGTGGTGGCCGTCGATGCGCACGTCGGCGCCCAGCCGCACGAGCTCGTTGACGAACATGAACCGGCCCTCGAAGACGTTCTCGGTGATCAGCGCGGTGCCGGTGGACACCGCCGCGAGCGCCACGGCCATCGGCTGCAGGTCGGTCGGGAAGCCCGGGTAGGGCAGCGTGACGACGTCGACGCCGCGCGGCCGCTCGTCCATCCGCACCCGGACGCCGTCGGCCTGGGGCTCGACGGTCGCGCCGGCGGTGACCAGCTTGTCCAGCGCGACGCTCAGGTGCTCGGCCACGGCCCGCTCGACGAGCAGGTCGCCGCGGGTCATGACCGCACCGATCGCCCAGGTGCCGGCCACGATGCGGTCCGGCACGGTCGTGTAGGCGACCGGGTGCAGCCCCTCGACGCCCTCGACGGTGATGGTCGAGGTGCCGGCGCCGTCGATCCGGGCGCCCATCGCCACGAGCATGCGGCACAGGTCGACGATCTCCGGCTCGCGGGCGGCGTTGTCGACGACGGTGGTGCCCTCGGCCAGCACGGCGGCCATCACCAGGTTCTCGGTGGCCCCGACCGAGGGGAAGTCCAGCCAGATCGAGGTGCCGGTCAGCCGGGGCGCGGTGGCGACGAGGAAGCCGTGCTCGCTGACGATGGTGGCGCCGAGCCGCTCGAGGCCGGCGATGTGCATGTCGAGCCCGCGCGAGCCGATGGCGTCGCCGCCGGGCAGGGCGACCTTGGCGGTGCCCAGCCGGGCGACCAGTGGGCCGAGCACGCTGATCGAGGCACGCATCCGGCGGACCAGGTCGTAGTCGGTCTCGCTGGAGGGCCGCTCCGGGACGTCGATCAGCACCCGCCCGCCGCCGCTCGGGCTGCTGCCGGGCTCGAGCGGGTAGCGCTCGAAGCTCACCTCGCAGCCCAGCCGCCGCAGCACCTCGCTCATGATCGACACGTCGAGGATGTCGGGCACCTCGTCCAGCGTCGTCCGTCCCGGGGCCAGCAGCGCGGCAGCCATCAGCTTGAGCGCGCTGTTCTTGGCCCCGGTGACGCGGACCCGGCCGCGCAGGGACGCCCCACCGGTCACCTCGAAGCACTCCACCCGGCCAGCCTACGGGGGGCCCGCCGGACGCCCGCACCGCGCGCCCGCCCCTGCCGAGGGGCGGCCGGCCCCTTCTAGGCTGGCCGCATGACCGTCCGGCTGACCCGCATCTACACGCGCACCGGCGACGCCGGGCAGACGCACCTGGGCGACATGAGCCGGGTGACCAAGACCGACCCGCGCCTGGTGGCCTACGCCGACGTCGACGAGACCAACAGCTCGCTGGGCGTGGCCATCGCGCTGGGCAGCCCGCCGCCGGAGGTCGCCGACCTGCTGCTGAGCATCCAGAACGACCTGTTCGACCTGGGCGCCGACCTGTCCACGCCCGTGCAGCCGGCGCCCGAGCACCCGCCGCTGCGCATCACCGCCGCCTACACCGAGCGGCTGGAGGCGGCCTGCGACGTCGCCAACGAGCAGCTGCCGGCGCTGACGTCGTTCGTGCTGCCCGGGGGCACGCCCCTGGCCGCGCTGCTGCACGCCTCGCGCACGGTCGCCCGCCGTGCGGAGCGCAGTGTGTGGGCCCTGCTCGCCGTCGACGGCGAGCGCACCAACGCCGAGAACGCGCGCTACCTCAACCGGCTGTCGGACCTGCTGTTCATCCTCGCCCGCGCGGCCAACCCGGACGGCGACGTCCTGTGGGAGCCGGGCGCGCACAGCGGGGTGCACGCGCAGCGCGCCGCCCGCACCCCACGCTGACCGACGCACCCCGCCACGACCGACCTCCTCGCAGGGCCCGCCGCGAGCCTGCGAGCGGTGGGGCGAGGAGGTCCTTCGTCAGCGGTCGACGGGCGGGGCGGACTCGATCCAGGACAGGAAACCGGTCACCGTCGAGGAGTCCATCGCCAGCTCCTGCGGGCCGAGCCCCGTCTGGCAGGTGAGGATGACCGTCTCGCGCGGCAGCGACAGGTCGTCGGCGGTCGGCCGGCGCCGGGCGTCGACGTGGAACGCCGACCGGCACAGCCGCCGGTTGGGGCGCACCGACAGCGACAGCGCCCGGTACCAGAGCAGGTCGTTGCCGGAGTACCAGGCGACGCCGACGGCCCAGCGCGGCGCCCCGGGGGCGCGCAGCCACATGGTGACCGCGCCCAGCCCGGAGAGCAGGAACCGGCGCCGCAGCAGGAACGCGGCGACGAGGGCCACCACCAGGACGGCGAGGACGACCAGGACGGCGGTGGTCACCGGGGCTGGCTGTCGGCCGCTGCGAGGTCGGAGGGGGTCGGGCGGAGGCGGGTCAGGCGTCCTGGCCGGCGGCGCGGAGCCGGGACTCGGCACGCCGGGCGGCGGCCAGCGCCTCCGGGTCGTCACCGGCGGCCTCGGCGCGGCGGAGCGCCTCGCGGGCCCGCTCCACGTCGATGTCGGTGGAGATCTCCGCGGTCTCGGCGAGGATCGACACCCCGCGCTCGGTGACCGAGAGGAAGCCACCGTGGGCCGCGACGAGGAGGTCCTCACCGGACTCGGGGCGGATGCGCACGACGCCGCCGGGGGCCAGCTCGCCGAGCAGCGGCGCGTGGCCGGGCAGGACACCGAGCTCACCCTCGGTCGTACGGGCGATCACCATGCTGGCCTCACCGGACCAGATCATCTTCTCGACGGCCACGAGCTCGACCTGCAGGGTCGCCACGTCTCTCCTCCGGGTCCACCGGCCGGCCCGTCAGGGCGGCGGTGCGGGTCGCCGGTCCGGACGGACCCGGCGACGGGTCTTGCTCCACTCTAGCGGCGTGTCGCGGGGCACTGCGCCACAGCCCGGTCAGGGCCGGTCCAGCCCCCGCGCTCTGCGGGAGCCGCGGTGCGCGCGGGAGTCGCTCAGCCGGCGTCGCGGCGGTACAGGACGGTCCAGCGCCCGACGCGCAGCTGGGGGTGCCACACCACCGACGGCGGTGCCCACTCGTCGGTGTCGAAGGACTCGACGTCGGCCAGCACCGGCGCGTACGGGGGCCAGCTCCACTCCAGCGCATCGGCCGGGAGGACGTCGGGCAGGCCCCGGCCCGCCCCGGTGACGGTCGCCGTCCTGGTGCTGCTGCGCCGCAGCACCGCGGCGACTCCCGACCTCTGCACGTGCTGCTCCCGGACCTGGCGTCCGCGGCTCGGACGCGCTCCTCCCATCATCGGTCGCTGCACCCGATCGGTTGAGCGCCGGGGTGCCCTGCCACCCGATCGGATGGCACCCTGCGACCTCCCCCGCCCGGCGACGGCAGCGAGCACGCTCACGGGGCCCCGGGAACGGCAACGGCCGGGCCCCCGTGGGGACCCGGCCGTTGCGCGACCCGTCCAGGTGCGGACGGGTGCTCGATCAGCTCTTCTTCAGCTTGTCGTAGTTGCGCTCGAGGTCCTCGAGGCCACCACACATGAAGAACGCCTGCTCGGGGACGTGGTCGTACTCGCCGGCCGCGACCGCCTTGAAGGCCTGCAGGGTCTCGCTCAGCGGCACGTACGAACCCGGCTGACCGGTGAAGGCCTCGGCCACGAACATGTTCTGCGACAGGAAGCGCTCGATGCGACGGGCCCGGTTGACCGTGACCTTGTCCTCCTCACCGAGCTCGTCGATGCCGAGGATCGCGATGATGTCCTGCAGCTCCTGGTAGCGCTGCAGGATCCGCTGCACCTCGCGGGCGGTGTCGTAGTGCTCCTGCCCTACGTACTGGGCGTCGAGGATCCGGCTGGTGGAGTCCAGCGGGTCGACGGCCGGGTAGATGCCCTTCTCCGAGATCGGCCGGGAGAGCACCGTCGTCGCGTCAAGGTGGGCGAACGTCGTGTGCGGTGCCGGGTCGGTGATGTCGTCGGCGGGCACGTAGATGGCCTGCAGCGAGGTGATGGACCGGCCTCGGGTCGAGGTGATCCGCTCCTGCAGCTCGCCCATCTCGTCGGCGAGGGTCGGCTGGTAGCCCACGGCGGAGGGCATGCGGCCCAGCAGCGTGGAGACCTCGGAGCCGGCCTGCGTGAACCGGAAGATGTTGTCGATGAACAGCAGCACGTCCTGCTGGATCTCGTCGCGGAAGTACTCGGCCATGGTGAGGGCCGAGAGCGCGACGCGCAGGCGGGTGCCCGGCGGCTCGTCCATCTGGCCGAAGACCAGGGCGGTCGAGTTGATGACGCCGGACTCGGTCATCTCGGTGATGAGGTCGTTGCCCTCACGAGTGCGCTCGCCGACACCGGCGAACACCGAGACGCCACCGAACTCCTGGGCGACGCGACGGATCATCTCCTGGATGAGGACCGTCTTGCCCACGCCGGCACCGCCGAAGAGGCCGATCTTCCCGCCCTTGACGTAGGGGGTCAGCAGGTCGATGACCTTGATGCCGGTCTCGAGCAGCTCGGTGCGGCCCTCGAGCTGGTCGAACTTCGGCGCGTGGCGGTGGATCGTCCAGTGCGGGGCGTCCGCGCCGTAGCCGGGGGTGTCCAGGCACTCGCCGAGCGCGTTGAACACGTGGCCGGTGACGGCCTCGCCGACCGGGACGGAGATGGCCGAGCCGGTGTCCCGGACCTCGGCACCGCGGACCAGGCCGTCGGTGGGGGCCATCGAGATGGTGCGGACCACGTTGTCACCCAGGTGCTGGGCGACCTCGAGGGTCAGCGTCTTGCCCAGGTCGGCCAGGGTGACGTCGACCTTCAGCGCGTTGAACAGGTCGGGCATCGCGTCGCGGGGGAACTCGACGTCGACGACCGGCCCGGTGACCCGGACGACCCGGCCGGCGCCGGTGGTCCCCTGGGTGCTCGGACGATCCTCGGTGACGGTCATCTGTGCTGCTCTCCTGCCCTCGGGCTGTGTGGGTCCCGCTGTCGATCAGTGTCTTGAGTGTCCCCGGTCGCGGCGACGTGCGCCGCCGCGACCGGGGTCGTGCTCGGTGCTCAGGCGTTCAGTTGTCCGAACCCGCGGTCACCAGCGCGTCGGCGCCGCCGACGATCTCGCTGATCTCCTGGGTGATCTCCGCCTGACGCGCCTGGTTGGCCTGCCGGGCGAGGTTCTTGGCCAGCTCCTCGGCGTTGTCCGAGGCCGACTTCATCGCCCGACGACGCGACGCCGACTCCGAGGCCGCGGCCTCCAGCATCGCCGCGTAGATGCGGGTGGTGATGTACTTCGGCAGCAGCGCGTCCAGCAGCGCCTCGGCCGACGGCTCGAACTCGTACGAGGTCGGGACCTCGCTGTTCCGCTCGGCGGCGGGCGCCTCGTCGCGGAACTCGTCGACCTCCTCGACCACCAGCGGCGCCATCCGCTTGGCCACGGGGACCTGGGACAGCAGCGAGCGGAACTCGGTGTAGACGATGTGCAGCTCGTCGACGCCCTCGATGCCGTCGGCACCGCCGCCGGTCTCGTCGTCGTCCTCACCGGCGGTGAAGGCGTCGATGAGGGCGCGGCCGACCTCCTGGGCGTCCTCGTAGCCGGGCTGCTCGGAGAAGCCGGTCCACGAGTCGACGATCGCCCGGTCCCGGAACCGGTAGTACGTCTCGCCCTTGCGGCCGACGACGTAGAGAACCGGCTCCTTGCCCTCGTTGCGCAGCAGGCCGAGGAGCTCCTCGGTGCGGCGCAGCACGTTGACGTTGTACGAGCCGGCGAACCCCCGGTCGGAGGTGATCACGAGGACCGCCACCCGCCGGGCGCCGGAGCGCTCGGTGAGCAGCGGGTGGTCCAGGCTGGCCGACCCGGCCAGGGCCGACAGCACCCGGGTGATCTCCCGGGCGTAGGGCTTGGAGGCCTCCACCCGGGCCTGGGCGCGCACGATGCGGGCACCGGCGATCAGCTCCTGCGCCGAGAAGATCTTCTTCGTCGACTGCGTGGAGCGGATGCGGCGCCGCAGCGCGCGGAGGGAACCGGCCATGGTCAGCGGCCTCGCTTGACCTGGACGGTCTCCTGGCCACGGTCACCGGCGGCCATGGCCTCGACCTCGGGCTCGTGGCCCTTGAGCTTCTCGCCCTCGGAGGTCGTGAACCGGCCGTAGAAGGTCTCGACGGCCCGCTCCAGGCTGCTCACCGTGTCGGCGGACAGCTGCTTGGAGTTGCGGATGTCGGCGAAGATCGTGTTGTCGCCCCGGGAGATGAACTCCTGGAACTCCGACTCGAAGCGGCGCACGTCCGGGATCGGGACCAGGTCCAGCTTGCCGGTGGTGCCCAGCCACAGCGAGACGACCTCGCGCTCGACCGGGAACGGCGAGTACTGGCCCTGCTTGAGCAGCTCGACGAGCCGCTGACCGCGGTCCAGCGTCGCCCGGCTGGAGGCGTCCAGGTCCGAGGAGAACGAGGCGAAGGCCTCGAGCTCGCGGTACTGGGCCAGGTCCAGGCGCAGACGACCGGCGACGGACTTCATCGCCTTGATCTGGGCCGACCCACCGACGCGGGACACCGAGACGCCGACGTTGATCGCCGGGCGGACACCGGAGTTGAACAGACCGGTCTCGAGGAAGATCTGCCCGTCGGTGATCGAGATGACGTTGGTCGGGATGTACGCCGAGACGTCGTTGCCCTTGGTCTCGATGAGCGGCAGGCCGGTCATCGAGCCCGCGCCCAGCTCGTCGGAGAGCTTCGCGCAGCGCTCGAGCAGGCGGGAGTGCAAGTAGAAGACGTCGCCGGGGTAGGCCTCGCGGCCCGGCGGACGGCGCAGCAGCAGGGAGACGGCACGGTAGGCCTCGGCCTGCTTGGACAGGTCGTCGAACACGATCAGGACGTGCTTGCCCTCGTACATCCAGTGCTGACCGATGGCCGAACCGGTGTAGGGGGCGATGTACTTGAAGCCGGCCGGCTCGGACGCCGGGGCGGCGACGATGGTCGTGTACTCCATCGCGCCCGCGTCCTCCAGCGCCGCACGGGTGGCGGCGATGGTGGAGCCCTTCTGGCCCACGGCGACGTAGATGCAGCGCACCTGCTGCGACGGGTCGCCGGTCGCCCAGGCCTGCTTCTGGTTGATGATCGTGTCCAGCGCGATCGCCGACTTGCCGGTCTGGCGGTCACCGATGATCAGCTGACGCTGACCGCGGCCGATCGGGGTCATGGCGTCGATGGCCTTGATCCCGGTCTGCATCGGCTCGTGCACCGACTGGCGCTGCACGACCGTGGGGGCCTGCAGCTCGAGGGCGCGCCGCGACGTGGTCGCGATCGGGCCCGCACCGTCGATCGGGTTGCCGAGCGGGTCGACGACCCGGCCCAGGTACCCGTCGCCGACGGCCACGGAGAGGACCTCGCCGGTCCGGCGGACCGTCTGGCCCTCCTCGATGCCGGCGAAGTCGCCCAGGATCACGACGCCGACCTCGCGCACGTCGAGGTTCAGCGCCAGACCGCGCACGCCGCCCTCGAACTCGAGCAGCTCGTTGGTCATGACCGAGGGCAGGCCCTCGACCCGGGCGATGCCGTCGCCGGCCTCGGTGACGACCCCGACCTCTTCCCGGGAGACGTCCGGGGTGTAGTCGGAGACGTAGTTCTGGATGGCACTGCGGATCTCGTCCGCGGAGATCGTCAGCTCGGCCATGGCTTCGCGTCCTCTTCTGCTGGTGTCTGTGGTGGTGCGGTGGAGCCGCGGTCGGCGGTGCCGGCCCGCGTGGAGCGGTCGGTCAGCCGGCCAGGCGGCGTCCGGCCTCGTCGAGGCGGTGCGCGATGCTGCCGTCGATGACCTCGTCGTCGACGCGGATCACCAGGCCGCCGAGCACCGTCGGGTCGACCTGGACCTGCAGGCCCATGGTCCTCCCGTACAGCCGCCCGAGGGTGGCGGTGAGCCGCTGTTCCTGAGCGGCCGTCAGCGGCACCGCGCTGACCACGTGGGCGACCGACTGGCCACGCCGGCGAGCCGCCGCCGTGGACAACCGCTCGATCTCGTTCTCCGCGTTGTGCACGTGCGAGCTCGTCAGGGAGTTCCGGACCAGCCGCTCGGTGACCGGGCTGACCTTGCCGGTCAGCAACCGGTCGAGCAGCGCCGTCTTGCCCTCACGCGGCGCCGACCGGTTCCCGAGGATCCGGGCCAGGTCGGCGTCGGCGGCCACGATGCGGGAGAAGCGGAAGAGCTCGTCCTCCACGCTGTCGAGCTCCCCGCGGGCGTCGGCGGCGTCGAGCGCCGCCTCGATCGCGAGGGTCTCGGTGGCCTCGACCAGGTCCAGCGGCCGCGACCAGCGCTGCCGGGCGACGGTCTCGACCACCGCGACGGTGTCGACGCCGACCTGGGCCGACAGCAGACGACGGGCCAGGCCCGCCCGGTCCTCCGGACGCGAGGAGGCGTCCGACAGGGCCCGGCGGAGCGAGGGCTGGCCGTCGAGCAGGTGCGCCACGGCGTAGAGCTCGTCGGCCAGCACCAGCAGCGCGTCACCGCGCGTCCGGCTGCGTGCGCCGTCGGTGTACCGCTGGAGGCTGGCGCGCGACTCCTCCATCGCGGCCCGGCTGGAGGCGTGCATCAGCGGGCGTCCTGCGGGACGTACGCCGTGCTGCCGCCACGACCGTCGGCGGAGCCGGTGGTCGCCGACATGCCGTCGAGCTCGCTCAGGAAGCGGTCGACGGTGCCGCTGCGACGCGCGTCGTCGGCGAGGGACTCCCCGACGACACGGCCGGCCAGGTCGACGGCGAGCGTGCCGATCTGGCCACGCAGCTCGTTGAGGACCTGCTGCCGGGACGCGGTGAGCTGCTCCTCGCCGCGGGCCACGATGCGGGCCGACTCGGCCTGCGCCTGGGCGCGGAGCTCCTCGATGATCTGCTGCCCCTCGGCGCGGGCGTCGTCGCGGATCTTCGCGGCCTCGGCCTGGGCCTCGGCCAGCTGCGCGCGGTAGTGCTCCAGCGCAGCCTTCGCCTCGGCCTGCATGGCCTCGGCGCGCTCGATGCCACCCTCGATCGCCTCGCGCCGCGCCACGAACGTCTTCTCCAGCTGCGGGAAGACGAACTTGATCAGCACGAACAGCAGGATGCCGAAGGTGATGAGCCCGACGACGATCTCGCCGACGGGCGGCAGCAGCGGGTTGTGTGCTTCCGCGGCCAGGATGTTCATGCTCTGCACGTCCCTACGTCAGCTGGGAACGCCCCTGGGAGGAGGGACGTCACTGCCCGAAGATGAACGGAACGACCAGGCCGATCAGGGCCAACGCCTCGGAGAGGGCGGCACCGAGGAACGCGTAGGTGCGGGTGAGGCCGGCCGACTCGGGCTGACGCGCGGTGGCCTGGATGTAGGCCGCCCACACGACACCGACACCGATGCCGGGGCCGATCGCTGCGAGGCCGTAGCCGACCGAGCCGATGGAGCCGGTCAGTTCTGCCAGAACGTCCATTGCGGGGTGTTCCTCCTGTGTCGGTCGCCCGAGGTCGTCCCGGGCGGCTGGCGGGGTGGTGCTGGGTGGTGCAGCTGTGGGGTGTTGCGGCGGATCAGTGTGCAGGCTCGACGGCACCGTTGAGGTAGGTGGCCATCAGGACGGTGAAGACGTAGGCCTGCAGCACGATCACGAGGAGCTCGAAGAACGTCATGACCAGGGCCATGAGGAACGAGAGCGGCGCGAAGACGACCGAGAAGTTGCCGACCTGGAGCAGGTAGACCGCGCCCAGGGAGAAGACGACCAGCAGCATGTGGCCGGCGAACATGTTCGCGAAGAGTCGGACGGCCAGGGTGAACGGCCGGATCACGAAGACCTGCAGCAGCTCGATCGGCGTGACCAGGATCAGCGCTGCCTTGGGCACGCCCGGCGGGATGGCGGCGTCCTTGAAGTACTTGGCCGCACCCTGCTCACGGATGCCGATGTAGTTGTAGATCACCCAGCAGATGACCGCGAGGACCAGCGGCACGGCGAACTTGGAGTTCGGCGAGATCTGCGCGAACGGGATGATGCTCATCGCGTTGTTGGCGAGGATGAAGAAGAAGAGCGAGGCGAGGAACGGCGCGAACGGCAGGCCCTTGGGGCCGATGACGTCGCGGGCGATGCCGTCGCGCACGACGGAGTAGCCGCTCTCGGCCAGCCACTGCATCTTGCCGGGCACGATGCTGGGCTTGCGGACCGCGGCGACGAGCAGGGCGCCGATCGCGATCGTCGCGATCCACATGATGATCGTGATCCGGGTGATCTCGAAGTCCACCCCGAGGAGCGAGAACGACGCGATCGACTCGGGGTAGAACTCTTCGATCGTCGGCGACTGGAAGCCACTGTCCCCTTCGCCGCTCTCGGCGGCGAGCACGTTGACGAGCGCGAGGGCGCTGGAGGTCACCGGTGTCCCTTCTGCGTCCTGGGCTGACTGGATCGGCCACCCGGGCGGTTGTGTCCTGTTCCCCGACCGGGCGGTGGCACGGGCGGGGCGTACTTCATGACGATGATGTAGATCGCCACGCCGAGACCGAGCAGGAGCCCGACCAGGGCCAGGAAGCGCGTTCCCAGCCAGTGGTCCAGCGCCAGCCCGGCGCCACCCCAGACGATGATCCCCGACAGCATCGTGCCGGTGATCCCCCACCCGACATCAGCACCGCTGTGGTGCTCGTCCGGGTTCTCGGGTCGCGGTCGGGCTCCCCCGCGGGCGGGAGTGTCCTCGGCCATCGGTCCGGACACTATCAGCCGCTTGTCGTGCGGTTTTCCGGGTCACCCGTGAGGGGTGGCGCGGTGGTGGAGGCGTGCTGGGGGGGATGCGGAGCGCGAGGGGCTGGCGGCGTGACGTAGTACAGCTGACGGGTCCACACCCACCGGCTCTGCACGACGCTCCAGAAGAGCGCTCCGGCGATCACCGTCCAGCCCAGCACCCGCCGGTCGAGCCAGCCGTCGTCCGGGAGCGACTCGAAGACCGCCCCGATGACGGCCACCTTGATGACGAAGGTGCCCAGGGCCGCCGGCAGCGTGAAGGCGTCACCCACCCGGCCCGCCCAGGCGATGACCGCTCCCGACAGGCAGAAGAAGAGCGCGACCACACCGGCGCCGAGCAGCACGCTGACCGCGGCCGCCCAGCCCATGAGCAGGCCCACCACCACGGCGGCGAGCGCGGCGGCCGGCATGCTGGCCAGCAGCCCGGCGCGCAGGAACGACAGGCTCCACGGGGAGACGCCCCGGTCCCGGTCGGCGCTCACCGGGGCACCGTCGCGGTCGTCGAGGAGCCCGTGCGCGGCGGGCTCACCGCACCCGGCCCCTCACCCCGCACGCCGCGGCTGGCCGGGTGGGCGGCGCGGCTGCGCTCCTTGAGCGCGGCGATCTCGGCCTGCCGGGCGGCGATCGCGGCGCGCCGGGCCCGCGGGCTCAGCACGACGACGACGCCGACGACCAGCAGGGCGCCGATCACGACCAGCACCTCGACGGTGCCGCCGGTGATCGACAGCGCCACGGCGCCGAAGCTGAGCAGCGCGGCCCAGAAGTAGATGATCAGCACGGCCCTCCGGTGCGAGTGCCCGATGGACAGCAGGCGGTGGTGCAGGTGCATCTTGTCCGGCCGGAACGGCGACTGGCCGCGCCGGGTGCGCCGGACGACGGCCATCACCAGGTCGGCGAACGGGATGAACAGGACCGCCGCCGGCACGAGCAGGGGCAGCATGAGCGGCAGCAGGCCCGCGGCGGAGCTCAACGTCTGGGAGTCGGTCTGCCCGGTGGCCGAGACGGCCGCGGCGGACAGCATCAGCCCGACCAGCATCGACCCGGAGTCGCCCATGAAGATCCGGGCCGGACTGAAGTTGTGCGGCAGGAAGCCCAGGCAGGCACCGGCCAGCACCGCGGTGATCAGCGCCGGGGCGCTGGCGACGTCGTCGTAGCCGACCAGCCCCAGGTGGTAGCTGTAGGCGAAGAAGGCCAGGGCCGCGATCGCCGACACCCCGGCGGCCAGCCCGTCGAGGCCGTCGATGAAGTTGAGCGCGTTCACCGTGAGCACGGTCAGCGCGATGGTGGCCGGCACCCCGACGTCCGGGCCCAGCGAGAGGGTGCCGATGTCGGCGACCGGCAGGAACAGGTACGCCAGCTGCACGCCGAGCAGGACCATGACCCCGGCCGCGGCGATCTGCCCGGTCAGCTTGGTCAGCGCGTCGAGGCCGAACCGGTCGTCGAGGACGCCGAGCAGGCAGATCAGCCCGCCGGCGACCAGGACGGCGATGGTCTGGGTGCTGAACTCGAAGCTGCGCTGCAGCGAGGGCAGCTGGGTGGCGACCAGCACGCCGGCGGCGACCCCGAGGTACATGGCCACTCCCCCACCGCGCGGGGTGGGGATGACGTGCACGTCGCGGTCGCGGACCGCGGCCATCACCCGGAACCGGACCGCCGCCACCCGGACCACCGGCGTGGCCAGGAAGGTGACCAGGGCGGCGGCCAGGAGGACGACGGCGTACTCGCGCATGGGCTCAGACGGTCCGGGCGGGCTCGGGGTACGCGGGGTGCGCGCTGACGAGCTTCTCGACGCCCGCGGCGACCTCGGCGGTGCGGGAGCCGTCGGCGTCCCGGATCGCCACCCCGATGAGCTGGGCGATCTCGGCCATGTCGGCCTCGACCATGCCCTGCGTGGTGACCGAGGGGCTGCCCACCCGGATGCCCGAGGCGACCGACGCCGGCTGCGGGTCGAAGGGGATCGCGTTCTTGTTCAGCACGATCCCGGCGGCGTCGCAGCGCGCCTCGGCGACCTTGCCGGTGACGAGCTCACCGGCGGTGTCGGTGACCTTGCGCAGGTCCAGCAGGGCCAGGTGGGTGTCGGTGCCACCCGCGACCGGGCGGAGACCCTGGTCGGCCAGGCCGGCGGTGAGCGCCTGGGCGTTGGCGACGACCTGGCGGGTGTAGGCCTGGTACTCGGGCTGCAGGCACTCCTTGAGGTTCACCGCCTTGGCGGCGATGGCGTGCATGAGCGGCCCGCCCTGCATCATCGGGAACGCCGACTTGTCGATGGCCTTGGCGTGCTCGGCCTTGCACACGATCGCCCCGCCGCGCGGGCCGCGCAGCACCTTGTGGGTGGTGAAGGTGACGACGTCGGCGTAGGGCACCGGCGAGGGGATCGCCTTGCCGGCGACCAGGCCGATGAAGTGCGCCGCGTCGACCATGAAGACCGCGCCGACCTCGTCGGCGATCTCCCGGAAGGCGGCGAAGTCGATCAGCCGCGGGATCGCCGAGCCGCCGGCGATGATCAGCTTCGGCCGGTGCTCGCGGGCGAGGTCACGGACCTGGTCGTAGTCGATGTGCTCGGTCTCCGGGTCCACCCCGTACTGGACGGCGTTGAACCACTTGCCCGAGAAGGAGACCTTGGTGCCGTGGGTCAGGTGGCCACCGTGCGGCAACGCCATGCCCAGCATCGTGTCGCCGGGCTGCAGGAAGGCGCCGTAGGCGGCCAGGTTCGCGCTCGCGCCCGAGTGCGGCTGCAGGTTGGCGTGCTCGGCGCCGAAGAGCTCCTTGGCCCGCTCGATGCCCAGCGACTCGGCCCGGTCGACGACCTCGCACCCGCCGTAGTAGCGGCGGCCGGGGTAGCCCTCGGCGTACTTGTTCGACAGCGTGCTCCCCAGCGCAGCCAGGACGGCGGGGCTGGTGAAGTTCTCGCTGGCGATCAGCTGCAGGCCGCTGCGGAGCCGGTCCAGCTCGTCGACGACGACGCTGGAGATCTCCGGGTCGAAGGCGGCCAGGGCGTCGAAGTCAGGGCCCCAGAACGGGGTCGTGGCGGGGGTGCTCATCGCGGGTGCACTCCTGCTGCTCGGTGCCGGTGCCCGCGCGCACCCTCGGACGGGACACGCGGCTGTCGCACCACGGTATCGCTGTGTCATGGCGATGCTCCGCATCGCATCGCGGCCACGTGCCGTCCCCGGCTGCCGTTGAGCCGCTCAGTGCGAGGACGGCGGGACCCTCCGGGCCCGCGCCGTCCTCCCACAGTCGTCCTCCGGACGACGCCGGGGTCACGTCCCGAGGTCCTCCGGACGCCGGGGTCACGTCCCGAGGTCCTCCGGACACCGGGGTCACGTCCCGAGGTCCTCCGGACGCCGGGGTCACGTCCCGAGGTCCTCCGGACGCCGGGGTCACGTCCTGAGGTCGGGCCCGACCGTGGTCACCCTCACATCGGGCCGTACGGCTGGCAGCGGTGCGGCCCGGCAGGGTCGCAGGTCAGTCCGTGATCTCGGGGACGACGGTGCGCAGGGACTCCAGGTCGACGGCGCCCAGGCGGAGGACGCGCGGGATCAGGGTGGTGCAGTCGACGATGGTGCTGGCCGCCGAGTTGGTGCGCGGGCCGCCGTCGAGCACGACGGCGGCCATCTCGCCGAGCTGGTAGACCGCCTCGGCGGCGGTCGTCGCGGCGGGGCGGCCGGAGCGGTTGGCGCTGGAGACGGCGAGCGGGCCGGTGCGGCGGAGCAGGTCGCGGGTGATGTCGTCGGCGGGCAGCCGGATGGCGACCGTGCCCTCCGCGTCGCCGAGGTCCCAGGCGAGCGTGGGCGCGTGCTCCACGACCAGGGTCAGGCCACCGGGCCAGAACGCCTCGGCGAGCGCGCTGGCCGACGGGGGCACGGCGGCCACCAGCCCGGCGAGGGTGGGCGCCTCGCCGATCAGCACCGGGACGGGCATGTTGCGCCCGCGGTTCTTCGCCGCCAGCAGCTTACCGACCGCCGCCGGGGTGAACGCGTCGGCCGCGACGCCGTACACGGTGTCGGTCGGGGTCAGCACCAGGTCGCCGCGGGACAGCGAGAGGACGGCAGCGGTCAGGCCCGCCTCGCGCTGGTCGGGGTCGCTGCAGTCGTAGAGGTCCGCCACGGCTGGGGAGTCTCCCCCACCTACGCTGCGCCCGTGCAACAGGTGGGTGTACCGACGGTGCGCGCGGCCGTGCCCGCTCTCGTCGCCGTCCTGCTGGCCGGGTGCGGCGCGCAGCCGGCGGAGGTGGCTCCCGGGACGTCCGGGACGCCGGCCGCGGCCCTGGCCGGGCTGGCCGTGGGCGCCCGGGTCGACTACCAGCTCGGCGGCCCCCACCCACCCGCCGCGGCGGTCGCCGGCGTCGTCCGGGACCGCACGGCCGCACCCGCCGCCGGTCTCTGGTCGGCCTGCTACGTCAACGCCTTCCAGACCCAGCCGGGCAGCACCGACTGGCCGGCGGACCTCCTGCTGCGCGGCGCGGACGGCGAGCCCGTGGAGGACCCGGACTGGCCCGGGGAGTTCCTGGTCGACATCGGCACCGCCGGGCAGCGCGACCGGGCGCTCGCCGTCGTCGGCCCGTGGCTCGACGGGTGCGCCGCCGCCGGCTTCTCCGCCGTCGAGCCGGACAACCTGGACAGCTGGACCCGCTCCGACGGCCTGCTGGAGGCCGACGACGCCGCGGCGATGGCCCGCGCCCTGGTCGACCGCGCGCACGGCGCCGGGCTGGCGATCGGGCAGAAGAACGCCCCCGAGCTGACGGCGGCCGGGTTGGGCTTCGACTACGCCGTCGCCGAGGACTGCGGGGCCTACGACGAGTGTGCGGTCTACACCGCCGCCTACGGGACCGTGCTCGACGTCGAGTACACCGACGACGGGTTCGACGCGGCGTGCGGGACGCCGGGGACGAGCGTCCAGCGGCGCGACCTCGACGTCACCCTGCCCGGCGACCCGGCCTACGTGGTGGAGTGGTGCCCCGACAGCTGAGCGGTCGTGTAGCGCGGCCGGCCGGCGAGGTCGGGGTGGTCGGCGACGTCGGTCCACCGGCCGTGCGCGCGCACCAGCGCCGGCAGCGCGCTGCCCTGCAGGTCCGCGTGCTCGATCCCCAGCCAGCCGCCGGGGCGGAGCAGCCGGACGGCGGTGTCGAGCAGCCCGCGGACGACGTCCAGGCCGTCCGGGCCGCCCCACAGCGCCAGCGGCGGGTCGTGGTCGACCACCTCGCGGGGCAGCCGGGCGTCGTCCGGGACGTAGGGCGGGTTGGACACGACGACGTCGACCGTGCCGTCGAGCCCGGTGAGCAGGCCGGGGTCGGTCATGTCGCCGGCGAGCACCTCGACCGGGGTGTCGCCGGCCGCGGCGCGGGCCGCGGCGTTGTGCCGGGTCCACTCGATGGCCCCGGGGTCGCGCTCGACGGCCACCACCCGGACGCCGGGGTGCTCGTTGGCCACCGCGAGCGCGATCGCGCCGGACCCGGTGCCGAGGTCGACGACGGTCGGCGCGGGCAGCCCGGCGATCCGCTCCAGCACCCACCCGGCGAGCAGCTCGGTCTCCGGGCGGGGCACGAAGACGCCGGGCCCGACCGACAGCTCGAGGTGACGGAAGGGCGCGCTGCCGGTGAGGTGCTGCAGCGGCACCCGGTCGGCCCGCTGCTCGACCAGCGCGGCGAACCGCGCGGCGGGCCCGTCGGCGACCTCGCCGGTGGTGAGCAGCGCCGTGCGGGAGACGCCGAGCGCGGCGGCCAGCAACAGCTCGGCGTCCACGCGCGGGGACTCCACGCCGGCCGCGGCCAGCCGGGCGGCCGCCTCGCGGACCAGGGCCTGGGCGGTCAGGACTCCCCCGCCAGCAGCTCGGCGGTGTGCGCGGCGGTGAGCGCGTCGAGCACCGGGTCGAGCTCGCCGTCCAGCACGGCGTCGAGGTTGTGCGCCTTGAAGCCCACCCGGTGGTCGGAGATCCGGTTCTCCGGGTAGTTGTAGGTGCGCACCCGCTCGCTGCGGTCGACCGTGCGCACCTGGCTGCGGCGCTGGTCGGAGGCGGTGGCCTCGGCCTCCTCGCGGGCGGCGGCCAGCAGCCGGGAGCGCAGCACGCGCAGCGCGGACTCGCGGTTCTGCAGCTGGCTCTTCTCGTTCTGCGAGCTGACCACGATGCCGGTGGGCAGGTGGGTGATCCGCACCGCCGAGTCGGTGGTGTTCACGCTCTGCCCGCCGGGGCCCGACGAGCGGAAGACGTCGATGCGCAGGTCGTTGGGGTCGACGGTGACGTCGACGTCCTCGGCCTCGGGCAGCACCAGGACACCGACGGCCGAGGTGTGGATGCGGCCCTGGGACTCGGTGACCGGCACGCGCTGCACCCGGTGCACGCCGGCCTCGAACTTCAGCCGGCTGAAGATGCCCTCGTCGGTGCGCGACTTGATGGCGACCGCGACGTCCTTGTAGCCGCCGAGCTCGGCCGGGACCGCCTCGAGGACCTCGGTCGACCAGCCGCGCCGCTCGGCGTAGCGCAGGTACATGCGCAGCAGGTCCCCGACGAACAGCGCGGACTCCGCACCGCCCTCCCCCGCCTTGACCTCGAGGATGACGTCCTTCTCGTCGTCGGGGTCCTTGGGCAGCAGCAGCTCGGTCAGCCGGGCGCCCAGCTCGCCGACGGTCGCCTCGAGCTGCTCGGCCTCGGCGACGAAGGAGGGGTCGTCGGCGGCGAACTCGCGGGCCGCGCCCAGGTCGTCCCGGGCGGCGTCGAGCGCGCGGGCGGTCTCGACGACCGGCGCCAGCGCGGCGTAGCGCCGGCCCAGCCGGCGGGCGCGGGCGGCGTCGGCGTGCACAGCCGGGTCGGCGAGCTCCGCCTCCAGCTCGCGGTGCTCGGCGAGCAGGCCGGCGAGCCGGTCGCTGCCGGACTCGGGACTGCTCACGGGCGGCGCCTCTCAGAGGGAGGGGCGAAAGTGGCCACTTTCGCCCGGGTGTGCACGGACACGACGACGGCGCCGGTGTTGCGCTTGCCGAACCGCTTCTCGAAGCGGGCGACGCGGCCACCGGTGTCCAGGATGCGCTGCTTGCCCGTGTAGAACGGGTGGCAGGCCGAGCAGGTCTCGACGGTCATGGTGCCGCCGGGCGCCGTGCTCTTGGTCTGGAACGTGTTGCCGCAACCGCAGGTCACCGTGGTGACGTGGTAGTCCGGGTGGATGTCGGCCTTCATGCCGGTACACCCTCTCTCTGGTCTCGTGGTCTGGTGTCTCGCACGCCGCCGGGGTCTGGCCGACCCACGCGACGAAGGCTCGATGGGCCAGTGTACGGCCCCGGCGAGGTGCTGGAGCGGCCCCCTCGTCGGGGGCCGCTCCGGCCTCAGTCCTTCTCGCCCAGGCCCAGGGTGGTCTTCTGGACCTGCATGAGGAACTCGATGTTGTTGCGGGTCTTGCGCATGCGGTCGAGCAGCAGCTCCAGCGCCTGCTGGGGCTCCAGCGCCGAGAGCACCCGACGCAGCTTGATCACGATCGCCAGCTCGTCCGGGGAGAGGAGGATCTCCTCCTTGCGGGTGCTGGAGGCGTTCACGTCGACGGCGGGGAAGACCCGCTTGTCGGCCAGCCGCCGGTCGAGCTTGAGCTCGGCGTTCCCGGTGCCCTTGAACTCCTCGAAGATGACCGTGTCCATCGTCGACCCGGTCTCGACCAGCGCCGAGGCGATGATCGTCAGCGAGCCGCCGTTCTCGATGTTGCGGGCAGCACCGAGGAAGCGCTTCGGCGGGTAGAGCGCCGTGGAGTCGACACCACCGGAGAGGATGCGCCCGCTGGCCGGGGCCGCCAGGTTGTAGGCGCGGCCCAGCCGGGTGATCGAGTCCAGCAGGACGACGACGTCGTGGCCCATCTCGACCAGGCGCTTGGCCCGCTCGATCGACAGCTCGGCGACCGTGGTGTGGTCGGCCGGCGGCCGGTCGAAGGTCGAGGCGATGACCTCGCCCTTCACCGAGCGCTGCATGTCGGTGACCTCCTCGGGCCGTTCGTCGACGAGCACGACCATGAGGTGCACCTCGGGGTTGTTCACCGCGATGGCGTTGGCGATCGACTGCAGCACCATGGTCTTGCCGGCCTTGGGCGGGCTGACGATCAGGGCGCGCTGGCCCTTGCCGATCGGCATGACCAGGTCCATGACCCGGGTGGTCATCAGGTGCGACTCGGTCTCCAGCCGCAGGCGGTCCTGCGGGTAGAGCGGGGTCAGCTTGGTGAACTCCGGACGGTCCTTGGCCTGCTCGGGGTCCAGGCCGTTGACCGACTCCAGGCGCACGAGCGCGTTGTACTTGTCCTTCTTCTCGCCCTCGCGGGGCTGGCGGACCGCACCGGTGATCGCGTCACCGCGGCGCAGGCCGTAGCGGCGCACCTGGGCCAGGGAGACGTAGACGTCGTTCGGGCCGGTCAGGTAGCCGGAGGTGCGCACGAAGGCGTAGCTGTCGAGCACGTCCAGGATGCCGGCGACGGGCAGCAGCACGTCGTCGTCGCTGACGGTCGGCTCACCGGAGTCGAAGCGCTCGCGGCCACCGGCGGCGTTGCCACCCCGGCGGTTGCGGTCGCGGTAGCGACGACCACGCCGGCCGCGGCCGTCGAAGTCGTCGTCGTCCTCGTCGGGGCGAGCGTCACGCGGGGCGTCGGTACGGGTGTCGGTGCGAGCACCGTCCCGGGCACCGTCGCGCCCGTCGCGGGCGGCGTCGCGCCCGTCGCGGGCACCGTCCCGGCCGTCGCGGGCGCCGTCGGCGGCGTTGCGGTTGCGGTTGCGGCCACCGCGCTCCTCGCCGTCGCGGGGGGCGCCGTCGCGGCCACCGTCACGGGCGGCGGCGTCACGGCTGCGGTCGTCGCGGTTGCGGTCGTCCCGGCCACCGCGGTCCTCGCGCTCGGCGCCGTCACGGGCCGGACGCTCGCCGGCGTCCCGGGCCGGACGCTCAGCGCCGTCACGGGCGGCGCGCTCGCGGCGGTTGCGCGGCGGGCGCTCGCCCTCGGTGCGGGCCTCGGCCTGCGGGGCCTGCGCCTCGCGGCCGCCCGCCTGGACCGGGGCGGTGTCGGCGGCGGCCGGCTCGGCCGCCGACTCGGCGTCCGCGGTGGGCGCGCCGGCCGGACGGCTCGCGCCCCGGCGGCGGCGGCCGGTGGGGGCGCCGTCGGCGGTGCTGTCGTTCGTGGTCTGCTCCGGGGTGCCGGTGACCGGTCCCCCGTTGGCGCCACCGCTGATCGGCGCCTCGAGCGGGGCGGCCGAGGTCGCGACGCCGCCGGTGGGGGCGGTGTCGTCGGACGGCGTGGTGTCGCCCGGGGTGCTCTCGGCGCGCGGCGCCGGCTCGGCGGCGACGGGCTCGGCGGCCGGGACGGCGGAGCCGTTGCTGCCGGACCCACCCACCTGCCGCTCGGAGATGGCGGCGACGAGGTCGCTCTTGCGCATCTTGCCGGTGCCGGGGATGCCCAGCTCGCCGGCCAGGCGCTGCAGCTCGGGCAGCAGCATCCCGGACAGCCCGGTGCCGCGGCGACGGGAACGCGCGGCCCCGTTGCCGGCAGCAGCCTCGTCGGACGGGGCGGCGTCGCGCGCGCCGTCGAGGAGGTCGGTGGTCTCGCTCACGTACAGGTCCTTCCCTGCGGTGACCTGCGCCTACCAGCGCAGGAGGTGACCCGCTCCCTGAGGCGAGAGCCCTTGTGTGGACGTCCGCGTCGGCGGGGAGTGCACGGGTCTGTGGAGGTGCGAGGAGGTCGGCGGCGACGGATCGCGGCCCACGCCCCGCTCGAGGCGCGCCCGGAGGCGGCTACGGCGTCAGCCTAGACACAGCCTGACGTCGCCCACAACACAGTCCGTCACCGGTGTGTTCCAGGCGACCCAGACGATACCGCACCGTGATTAACGCCCAGCGTGGTCACGACCGCACCGTCGTGGTCGACCCGCAGCGGCAGGCAGGCCCAGCCCGCGGGGACGGCGGCGGCCAGCTCCCGCACCGCGGCGGCCGAGGCCGGGTCGCCGGGGTGCTCGTCGGGGCCCAGGACGGCGAGGGCGAGCACGCACGGGCCGGCGCCGGAGACCACCGCGGCGTGGCCGTCGGCGCGCAGCCGGGCCAGCAGGGCCGCGCTGTCGGGCATCGCCGGCGCCCGCTGGGCCTGGTGCAGCCGGTCCTCGGTGGCGTCGAACAGCAGCGCCGGGTCGCGGGTGAGCGCGTGCACCAGCAGCGCGGACCGGGCGGCGGCGTGGGCTGCGTCGGCGTGCGGCACCGTGGCCGGCAGCAGCTCGCGGGCCAGATGGGTCGACAGCGTCGTCCCCGGGACGAAGAGCACCGGGACGACCTGCGGGTCGACGGCCAGCCGCACGGCCCGCGCCCCGGCCGGGGTGGTCCAGGACAGCGTCGCCCCACCCAGCAGGCACGGCGCGACGTTGTCCGGGTGGCCTTCGAGCTCCGAGCACAGCCGCAGCACGGCCGCGTCGTCGACGGCTCGTACGTCGGGGCACAGCGCCCAGGCGGCGAGCACCCCGGCGGTGACGGCGGCGGCCGACGAGCCCATCCCCCGGCCCTGCGGGATGCCGTTGCGCGCGGTGAGCCGCAGCCCGGACGGCGTCCAGCCCAGCTCGGCGCACGCGGCGCGGAACGCCTGCACGACCAGGTGCGACTCGTCGGTGGGCAGCGAGCCGGCGCCCTCGCCGGTCACCTCGACCACCAGGCCGCCGTCGGTGACCTCGACGTCGAGGGTGTCCCAGCAGCTGAGCGCGAGCCCCGCGCAGTCGTAGGCCGGCCCGAGGTTCGCGCTGGTCGCCGGGACCTGGATGCGGACGCCGGTCACTCAGAGTCCGAGCTGGGCGGCCGCGGCGCCGGCGTCGACCGGGACGGTGACCGGCACCGGCGCACCGGCGATGGCCCACTCGGGGTCCTTGAGGCCGTTGCCGGTGACCGTGCAGACCACCCGCTGGCCCGGCTCGAGGCCGCCGGCCTCGGCGACCTGCAGCAGCCCGGCCACCGAGGCGGCCGACGCCGGCTCGACGAAGACGGCCTCGCTGCGGGCGAGCAGCCGGTAGGCGGCCAGGATGGCGCGGTCGGTGACGGCGTCGATCCGGCCACCGGAGTCGTCGCGGGCGGCCAGCGCCTTGGTCCAGGACGCGGGGTTGCCGATCCGGATGGCGGTGGCGATCGTCTCGGGACGCTCGACCACCTTCCCGCTCACGATCGGCGCGGCACCGGCGGCCTGGAACCCCCACATCCGCGGGGTGTGCGTGGCCGGGCCGTCGGCGGCGTACTCGCGGTAGCCCTGCCAGTAGGCGGTGATGTTGCCGGCGTTGCCCACCGGGAGGCAGTGGACGTCCGGGGCGTCGCCGAGCACGTCGACGATCTCGAACGCCGCGGTCTTCTGGCCCTCGATGCGGTACTGGTTCACGCTGTTGACCAGGCTCACCGGGTAGTCGATGGCGAGCTTGCTGGCCAGCGCCAGGCAGTCGTCGAAGTTGCCCTCGACCTGCAGCAGCTTGGCCCCGTGCACCAGCGCCTGGGCGAGCTTGCCGGTGGCGATCTTGCCGGTGGGCACCAGGACGGCGCAGGTCAGCCCGGCGCGGGCGGCGTAGGCGGCCGCGCTCGCACTGGTGTTGCCGGTGGAGGCGCAGATGACCGCCTTGGCCCCCTCCTCGAGGGCCTTGGTGATCGCCATGGTCATGCCGCGGTCCTTGAAGGACCCGGTCGGGTTGGCGCCCTCGACCTTCAGGAACACCTCGCAGCCGGTGCGGCGGGACAGCTCGGGTGCGGGCACCAGCGGGGTGGCGCCCTCCTGCAGCGTCACCACCGGCGTCGAGGGGCTCACCGGCAGCCGGTGCCGGTAGGCCTCGATCAGCCCCGGCCAGTGCGGCGAGACCGCTCCGCGCAACGTCGTCCCGGTCATGACAGCCCCTCGACTCGTAGGACGCTGGTGACGCCCCGGACAGCGGGCATCCCCCGCAGCTTCTCCACCGTGGTCGCCAGCGCCGCGTCGGGCGCCCGGTGGGTGACGATCACCAGCGTGGCGGCGTCGCCGTGCCCGTCCTGGCGGACGGTGGCGATGCTGACGCCGTGCGCGGCGAACTCCTGCGCCACGGTGGCCAGCACGCCCGGCACGTCGGCGACGTCCAGGCTCACGTGGTACCTCGTGGGCGTCTCGGCCATCGGGCGCACGGTCAGCCCGGCGTAGCCCGTCGTCCCCGGGCCGGCGGCGCCCGCCAGCCGGTTGCGGGCCACCGCGACCAGGTCGCCGAGGACGGCGCTGGCGGTGGGCTCGCCACCGGCCCCGCGGCCGTAGAACATCAGCTCGCCGGCGGCCTCGGCCTCGACGAAGACGGCGTTGAAGGCCCCGCCGACCGCGGCCAGCGGGTGCGTCGTCGGGATCATCGCCGGGTGCACGCGCACGGCCACCGCGTCGTCGGCGCCCTCGGCCCCGGCCACCCGCTCGCAGATGGCCAGCAGCTTGACCGTGCAGCCGATCTCGGCGGCGCGGGCGACGTCGGTGGCCGAGACCGCGGAGATGCCCTCGCGGTACACGTCGGCGGCGGTGACCGGGGAGTGGAAGGCCAGCGAGGCGAGGATGGCGGCCTTGGCGGCGGCGTCGAAGCCGTCGACGTCGGCGGTCGGGTCGGCCTCGGCGTACCCCAGCTCGGTGGCCTCGGCCAGCGCCTCGCCGAACCCGGCGCCGGTCTCGGCCATCCGGGACAGGATGTAGTTGGTCGTCCCGTTGACGATGCCCACGACCCGGCGCAGCTGGTCACCGGCGAGGGACTCCCGCAGTGGGCGCAGCAGCGGGATGGCACCGGCGACGGCGGCCTCGTAGTACAGGTCGACCCCGCCGTCGGCGGCCGCGGCGTGCAGCGCCACCCCGTCGTCGGCCAGCAGCGTCTTGTTCGCGCTGACCACCGACTTGCCCGCGGCCATCGCGGCCAGCAGCAGCGACCGGGCCGGCTCGATGCCGCCGATCACCTCGACCACCAGGTCGACGTCCGCGCGGGTCACCAGGCCCAGCGCGTCGGTGGTGAGCAGGTCGGCGGGGACGTCGGGGTGCCGGTCGGGACGCCGGACGGCGACCCCGGCGACCTCGATCGGCCGGCCCACGCGGGCCGCGAGGTCCCCGGACTGCTCCGACAGCAGCCGCAGCACGGCACCGCCGACGGTGCCGCAGCCGAGCAGCGCGACCTTCAGGGGCTCGCTCACGAGGTGGCTCCGACCGGGTGCTCGGGCGCCGGCTGGTCGATCGCCGGACTGGGGGCGGGGACGCCGGCGAGGACGGCGTCGAGGGCGAAGACGTCGGCCAGGGTCTGCCGCCGGACGATCTCGGTGGCCGCACCGTCGCGCACGGCGACCACCGGGGGCTTGAGCAGGTAGTTGTAGTTGCTGGCCATCGACCAGCAGTAGGCGCCGGTGGCGGCGACCGCCAGCAGGTCACCGGGCTGGACGTCGGAGGGCAGCCACAGGTCGCGCACCAGGACGTCGCCGCTCTCGCAGTGCTTGCCGACCACGCGGCACAGCGCCGGCGGGGCGTCGGAGCTGCGGTTGGCCAGCACGCAGGTGTAGCTGGCGTCGTAGAGGGCGGTGCGGATGTTGTCGCTCATCCCGCCGTCGACGGACACGTAGTTGCGCACCAGCGGGGCACCGGGCGCGCCGCCGCCCCCGCCCAGCCGGACCGGCTTGATGGTGCCGATCTCGTAGAGGGTGACCGTGCCCGGCCCGGCGATGGCCCGGCCCGGCTCGACGGCCAGCCGCGGCACCGGCAGCCCCAGCGCGGCGCACTCGGCGGCGACCACCGACCGCAGCTTCACCGCGACGTCCTCCGCGCTCACCGGGTCGTCGTCGGACAGGTAGGCGATGCCGAAGCCACCGCCGAGGTTGAGCTCGCCGAGCACCTCGCCGGTGGCCTGGTGCACCTGGCCCATCAGGCCGACGACGCGGTGCGCGGCGGCCTCGAACCCGGCGGTGTCGAAGATCTGCGAGCCGATGTGGCTGTGCAGGCCCGACAGGTGCAGCGCCGGCTCCCGGATCACCCGGACCGCGGCGGTCAGCGCGTCGCCGGTGGCCAGGGAGAAGCCGAACTTCTGGTCCTCGTGGGCGGTGGCGATGAACTCGTGGGTGTGCGCCTCGATGCCGACCGTGGAGCGGATGAGCACCGGCACCGGCGTGCCCCCGGCGGCGACCCGCGCCGCGGCCATGGGGACCAGCCGGTCGATCTCGTCGAAGGAGTCGAGCACCACGTGGCCGATGCCGGCATCGACGGCCAGCTGCAGCTCCACCAGCGACTTGTTGTTGCCGTGCAGCGCGATCCGCTCGGCCGGGAAGCCGGCGGCCAGCGCCACGGCCAGCTCGTTGCCGCTGCAGGCGTCCAGGTGCAGCCCGTCCTCGGCGATCCAGCGGGCCACCTGTCCGCACAGGAACGCCTTGGACGCGTAGTGGACGTCGGCGTCGGCGAACGCGTCGGCGAAGTCCGCGGCCCGGCTGCGGAAGTCGGCCTCGTCCAGCACGAACAGCGGGGTGCCGTGCGCGCGGGCCAGCTCGGTGACCGGCCGGCCGGCCAGGTGCAGCTCGCCGTCGACGCGGGTGGCCGAGCGCGGCCAGACCTGCGGGTCGAGCGCGCCGAGGTCCTCCGGCGCGGCCCCCACCGCCGGCGGCGGGGAGATGTTGCCGTGCAGCGGCCCCGCGGGATGTGCCCTCACGTCCGGTCCCTCCAGCTCTGGAGGGGCCAAAGTCGCGACTTTGGCCCCTGGGGGGCGGTCACATGCGCTCCGGGGCGGAGACGCCGAGCACGGTCAGCCCGTTGCGCAGCACCGTGGCGGTCGCGGCGCACAGCCACAGCCGGGCGGTGGTCAGCGGCGTGGCCTCCTCGTCACCGCGCGGCAGCACCCGGCAGGCGTCGTAGAACCGGTGGTAGGTGCCGGCCAGTTCCTCCAGGTACCGGGCCACCCGGTGCGGGGCGCGCAGCTCGGCGGCCGAGGACACCACCTGCGGGAACTCCGCGATCGCCCGCAGCAGGTCGCTCTCCCGCTGGGTCTCCAGCAGCGCGGTGTCGACGGCGGCGGCCTCGCCCAGCGGCAGGCCCAGATCGGCCGCCCCGCGCAGCAGCGAGGCGATCCGGGCGTGGGCGTACTGGACGTAGAAGACCGGGTTGTCGTTGGTCTTCCGGGTCCAGGCGTCCAGGTCGAGGTCGATCTGTTGGTCGACCGAGGCCCGGGCCAGGGCGTAGCGGGCGGCATCGGCGCCGATCGCGTCGACCAGGTCCTCGAGGTTGACGACCGTGCCGGCCCGCTTGCTCATCCGCACCGGCTCGCCGTTGCGGACCAGGTTGACCAGCTGGCCGATCAGGATCTCCAGGTTGGTGGCCGGGTCGTCGCCCATGGCCGCGACCAGCGCCTTGTACCGGCCGACGTAGCCGGTGTGGTCGGCGCCGAGCATGATCACGACCCGGTCGAAGCCGCGCTCGCGCTTGTCCAGGTAGTAGGCGCAGTCGGCGGCGAAGTAGGTGGGCTCGCCGTCGCTCTTGACCAGCACCCGGTCCTTGTCGTCGGCGAAGTCCGTCGTGCGCAGCCACACCGCGCCGTCGGTCTCGTAGACGTGCCCCTGCTCGCGCAGCCGGGCGATCGCCTTCTCCAGCGCGCCGCTGTCGTGCAGCGTCTTCTCCGAGAAGTAGGTGTCGAAGACGACGCCGAAGCCGGCCAGGCTGCGCTTGATCTCGGCGAACATCAGCTCGACGCCGTGCACCCGGAACCGCTCCTGCTGCTCGTCCTCGGGCAGCTCCAGGACGCCGGGGTCGGCGGCGACGACCTGAGCGGCGATCTCGCCGATGTAGTCGCCGGCGTAGCCGTCCTCCGGCACCGGCCGGCCGTGCGCCGCGGCCATCAGGCTCCGGGCGAACCGGTCGATCTGGGAGCCGGCGTCGTTGAAGTAGTACTCCCGGGACACCTCGGCGCCGCTGGCGGTGAGCAGCCGGCCCAGCGCGTCGCCGACGGCGGCCCAGCGGGTGCCGCCGATGTGCACCGGGCCGGTCGGGTTGGCCGAGACGAACTCCAGGTTCAGCCGCTGCCCGGCCAGGACGTCGGTGCGCCCGTAGGCCTCCCCCGCCGTGACCGTGTGCACCGCGACCTTGCCGAGGGCGTCCTTGGCCAGCGTGATGTTCAGGAAGCCGGGGCCGGCGACGTCGACCGCGGCCACGCCGTCGGCCGCGCGGAGCTCGGCGGCCACCGCCTCGGCCACCTCGCGGGGCGGCCGGCCGGCCGGCTTGGCCAGCCGCATGGCGATGTTGGTGGCGTAGTCGCCGTGCTCGGGGTTCTTCGGACGGTCGATCACGACCGCGTCGGGGACGGCGACCGCGAGCGTGCCGCGCTCCACGGCCGCCGCGACTGCGGACCGGACGACGTCGCTGAGCTGCTCGGGTGTCACCGCTCGATCGTACGGAGAGGTGCGACCCCGTCCCTCCCACCCCGCTCCGCGTCCCACAGGGTGAGCACGCCGACACCCAGCAGGACCGGGTTCCCCACAGGCGGGCGACCTACACTCGCTGCCGCCGGACGGGACTCCCGCCCCGGGACGGAGGAGGCCCGCCTCCCCGGTCAGCAGCGCGATCAGACGCACAGCAGTCAGGAGCGGCAGTGGCCAAGGACCCCAAGCCCCGGAGCGGTGGCGCCACCCGTGCCGGCTCGACCGGCGGGCGCGCACCCGGAGGCAAGGGCCGCACCCGGCCGCCGGCCAACGTGGTCACCCCGCAGCGGCCCTGGGGCCTGATCGCCGCCGCCGTCGCGGTCGCGGTGTTCGCCGTCGCCGTCCTGGGCTACGCCGTGATCAGCGTCAACCGGTCCAACGCGAACAAGGTGACCTCGGCCGACCAGATCGCGGACCTCGCGACCTTCGACTACGCCGGCGCGCAGCACGTGACCACGCCGGTGACCTACACCGAGTCGCCCCCGGTCGGCGGCCCGCACGACAACGAGTGGGCCGACTGCACCGGCACCGTCTACGACGTCGACATCCGGCACGAGAACGCGGTGCACAGCCTCGAGCACGGCGCCGTGTGGATCACCTACAACCCCGACACCATCGCCGACGGCGACCTCGCCACGCTCGAGGAGCTGGTCGACGGCCGGCAGGGCATGATGCTGTCCCCCTACGCCGGGCTGACCTCCCCGATCAGCCTGCAGTCGTGGAACCACCAGCTGTTCGTCGACTCGGCCGGCGACGAGCGGGTCGAGCAGTACGCCGACTTCATGGTGTTCAACGCCGACTTCTACCCCGAGCCGGGCGCGACCTGCGAGAACCCGTCCTTCATCTCGGACCCGCTCGTCGTGGGTGACCAGACCCGGGTGGGTGCTCCCGCCGTGCCCAGCGACGCGCCGGTCTCCGAGACCCCCGCGCCCTGACCCTGGGCGCACCGGCCGCGGCGACCCGCCGCGGCACTCCCCGAGAGGCACCCGACATGACCGAGCCCACCGCGCAGTCCGCGGCCACCACCACCCGCCGTCCGTCGGCGCTGACCGCGGTGCTCCTCGCGGTCATCGCCGTCGGCCTGCTGGTGGCCGGCGGCGGGCTCGCGGTGGCCCTCGGCATCGGGCGCACCGACACCCCGGCGGCCGACTCCGTGGACGCCGGGTTCTCCCGGGACATGTCCCGGCACCACCTGCAGGCCGTCGAGATGGCCAACCTGGCGCTGACCAACAGCTCCGACGAGGAGGTGCGCCGGCTGGCCTTCGACATCTCCGCCACCCAGACCAACCAGGCGGGCCGGATGCAGGGCTGGCTGGCGCTGTGGGGCCTGCCGGCCACCAGCGGCGAGGTCATGGGCTGGATGGACGACGGCGCCATGACCGGGCACGACATGGGCGGCATGGGCGGCATGCACGGGGTCGACCCGGCCGCGGCCGCCGACGGCGCGGTGATGCCGGGCATGGCCACCGAGACCGAGCTGGCCGAGCTCCGCAGCCTGACCGGACAGCCGTTCGACGTGCTGTTCCTGCAGCTGATGACCCGGCACCACCAGGGCGGGCTGGAGATGGCCGAGTACGGCGAGGAGCACGCCACGCAGCCCGCGGTCGCCACCCTGGCCCGGTCCATCGCGCAGAGCCAGACCGCCGAGACCACCACGATGGAGCAGATGCTGCGGGCCCGCGGCGGCAGCCCGCTGCCGGCTCCCTGACCGTCACCGGAGCCCCCTGCTCCGGGCCCGACCGGCGGCTGGTAACGTCCCACCGGCGCCGAGCGAGAGCGGAGCGCAGCACCACCGCCACACCGCAGGTACGAGCCCCCGTAGCTCAGGGGATAGAGCACTGCCCTCCGGAGGCAGGGGCGCAGGTTCGAATCCTGCCGGGGGCACCACCAGCCCCACCGCTCGTACCGCGACTCCCCGCCCGCTCGGCCACCGGCCGAGCGGGCGGAGTCGGCTCAGGCCTCGGTCACCCGCCCGCCGGCGACGGCGAACCGGCGCGTGGTGTGCACCGCCTCGAGCATCCGCCGGTCGTGGGTGACCAGCAGCAGGGTGCCCGGGTAGTCGGCCAGCGCCTGCTCCAGCTGCTCGATCGCCGCCAGGTCCAGGTGGTTGGTGGGCTCGTCGAGCACCAGCACGTTCACCCCGCGGGCCTGCAGCAGCGCCAGCGCCGCGCGGGTCCGCTCCCCCGGCGAGAGCGTGCCGGCCGGGCGCAGCACGTGGTCGGCGCGCAGCCCGAACTTCGCCAGCAGGGTGCGCACCTCCGCGTCGGGCAGGTCGGGCACCTCGGCACCGAACGCCGTCGCCAGCGGCTCGTCGCCCAGGAAGAGCCCGCGGACCTGGTCGACCTCCCCCAGCCGCACGCCCGAGCCGAGCGCCGCCGTCCCCTCCGCGAGCGGGACGCGGCCGAGCAGCGCGCCGAGCAGGGTGCTCTTGCCGCTGCCGTTGGCCCCGGTGATGGCGACCCGGTCGCCCCAGCCGACCTGCAGGTCGAGCGGGCCGAGGGTGAACGACCCGCGCCGGACGACGGCACCGTTGAGCGTGGCGACCACGGTGCCCGACCGCGGGGCGGGGGCGATCTCCATCCGCAGCTCCCACTCCTTGCGCGGCTCCTCGACCACCTCCAGCCGCTCGATCCGGCGCTCGGTCTGCTTGGCCTTGGCCGCCTGCTTCTCCGAGCTGGCCCGGTTGGCGGCCTTGATGTGCTTGTCGCCGTCCTTGGACTTCTTGATCGAGTCGCGGACGCCCTTGGCCATCCAGTTGCGCTGCATCTGCCCGCGCGCCTCCAGCGAGGCCTTGGTCTCGGCGAACTCCTCGAACTCCTCGCGGGCGTGCCGCCGGGCGACCTCCCGCTCCACCAAGTAGGCCTCGTAGCCGCCGTCGTGCACGCGCACCAGCTGCTGGGCCAGGTCCAGCTCCACCACCCGGGTGACCGTGCGGGCCAGGAACTCGCGGTCGTGGCTGACCAGCACCACCCCGGTGCGCAGCCGGGTCACGAAGCGCTCCAGCTGCTCCAGCCCGGCCAGGTCCAGGTCGTTGGTGGGCTCGTCGAGCAGCAGGACGTCGTAGCGGGACAGCAGCAGCGAGGCCAGCCCCACCCGCGCGGCCTGCCCGCCCGACAGGCCGGTCATCTCCGCGTCCAGCGCGACCCCGGGGGCGACCTCGGCCACCACCTCCGCCGACCGCTCGGCCAGGTCGGCGCCGCCCAGGGCCAGCCAGCGCTCCAGGGCGTCGGCGTAGGCGTCGTCGGCGCCGTCCTCCCCCGCGGTCAGCGCCTCCAGGGCGGCGTCCATCACGCGCTGGGCGTCGGCGACCCCGGTGCGCCGGGCGAGGGCGTCGAGGACGGTCTCCCCCGGCAGCCGCTCGTGCTCCTGCGGCAGGTACCCGACGGTCGCCGACGGCGGGCTGAGCACGATCTCCCCGGCCTCGGCCGGCAGCACCCCGGCGAGGGTCTTCAGCAGGGTCGACTTGCCGGCGCCGTTGACCCCGACCAGGCCGACGACGTCACCGGGGGCGACCACCAGGTCGAGGTCGGCGAACAGGACCCGGGCGCCGTGACCGGCGGCGAGGGAGCGGGCGAGCAGCGTGGCGGACACCCGCACATCGTGCCGACCCACCCGTGCCTGGTGACACGGGGGCGACCCGGCCACCGCACGGGCGGCGCTCACCCGCTCCCGGGCGTCCGGTGGTCCGACACGGCTGAGCCGGTGACGACGAGCGGGTCGTACCGGCCCGCTCGCTCGTCCTGCACCGACCCGACGAGGACCTGCGGTGGTGCACTCCGGAGCGGGTCGATGGCCGCCAGCACGTCCGCATCAGTGCGTCCCGTCGTCGGCGGGGCGGGCGCGATGCCCAGGCTGCCGGGCCAGCCGGGGAGCCACAGGACTGCTGCCGTGCCGCCCAGCTGGTCCACGAGCGCGAGAGCCGACCCGTCGTCGTGCACGGACCACCGGCCGTGCACCCGCCGGTCGGCGACCGAGGACCGCACACGCCGCAGACCGTCATCGCTCAGCAGGAGCGCGACGGTGCCGGTCCCCGACCGCGGGGGGAGCACCCGGTGCGCGGCGACGACGAGGGGCGGCCCCCCGCCGGCGACGCGGAGGGCGAGCACTCGCCGTGCCGAGACCAGCACGCCGTCGAGGACCTCGCCCGACCGCACCAACAGCGAGTGCTCGACGCGCAGGTCGGCCGCCCGGCGGAGTGCCGTTGCGGTCTCGGCGACGTCGCCGCCGAGCAGGGCGAGACTCGTCCCCACCAGCACCGCGTGGCGGTGGACGTCCTCCGGTCCACCGAGGTCGTCCTCGGTCAAGGCCGACCTCGCGACGTCGATGAACTCCCGGTCCTCCCCGGTCAGCGGCCCGATCAGTGCTGTCAACACCGTGGCGAACCAGGCGTTGAGCACGCCGGTCGTCGCCGTCCGTCGCGACAACGACGCCTGGTCCAGCATCTCCATCGTGGAGCGCAGCTGGCGGGCTGCGTCACCTGGGCGACCAGCCTGCGCATAGGCCTCGACGAGCTGCGCCGACAGGCTGCCACGGGCGTGCGGGCCCATGTTCTCGACCGCCAGCGCACCTTCGAGGAGACGGACGGCGTCGTCCGGCGCACCGTCGTCGAGGAGCAGGTCGGCCTGCGCGCTGACAGCCGGGAACCCCCTCTCCGCGGGAGGTTGTCGATCCAGCAGCGCCTCGCCCTGCCGGATGAGCGCGCGGAGGCCGGTCTGTCCCGGCCGTCGGCCGTCGAGGCTGCGCAGGTCACGCAGCAGGGAGGCCAGGGAGGAGGCCAGCGCGACATCCTGGCGACCGCTGTCCCAGACCTCGGTCGCGATGGCGATCGCCTTGCCCGCCTCGCCAACGACCTCCTCGACCCTGGTCGACGCTCGCAGCGAGCACTCGGTCGATGCGATGGCGACCTTCAGGTGCAGGGGCGTGCGGGGACCGCCCCAGTGGCTCAGGAGCGCCTCCTCCCTGCGCAGCAGGCCCAGGGCCGCGTCGAAGTCCCCGGTGATCGCATGGAACTTGCTCACGTTCCCCAGGAGCGTGGCCAGGGAGGCCTCGGGCTCGGGCGGGTCGTCGAGCAGGAGGGCCTCCGCATGCCCTGCCGCCACCAGGGCCGACGGCAGCAACCGGCGGACCCCGCGGTAGTCCTCCGCGTCGATGCGGGTCAGCACCTCGTGGTCGAGCACGACGACGTCGGCCAGCAGCGCGGTGCGAGCCAGTGCGGGCGGCATCTCCTGGCGCAGCACCTGCAGGACCAGCTCGTTGGTCGACACGGTGTCCGACGAGTCGTCGGCCGGGTCCCCCACCTCCCGGGTGGCGAGGCTGGCGCGCCCCAGGTCCTGCACAGCGCGGTCGACGAGCAGTTCCGGGACCGGCTCAGCCACGTCGGTGCCGGATCCCTGCAGCGCGTCCAGGACCATCTGACCGGCCTTGGCGGCGCACCGGGTGGGCACCTCACGGGCCGGCAGGAAGGTCATCGCGCACAGTGCCGCCATCGCCAGGGAACCCCGGGCCTCGCCCCGTGCCCGCAGTGCTCCCAGGGCGTGCAGGACGGCGGCCACGAGACTGGGGTGGGTCTCGTACCCCTCCGGCCTCATCGCCGGGTCGCTGAGCGCGGGGAGGGCGAGCTCGTCGAGGTACTCCCCGGTGAAGGCCAACCCCCTGCCGCTCGTGGCCAGGTGGGCGCAGGCGAGCTCGAGGGCGAGGGGCCAGCGTTCCAGCCTGGTCGCGAGCAACTCGACCTGACCGTGCTGCGTGGCATCGGCCAGGTGCACACCGCCGCCGAGCAATCGGGTCGCCACCAGGGCCTCCGCCTCCGCCTGGCTCATGGTCCCGACCACCACCTGCTCCCACGAGGTCCACTCGTTCCCGTCGGTCGACGTCGCGACGACGTCGACGTGCCCGACCGTGGGGAGCCAGGGGGCCAGCGAGCGCCCCGAGGAGGCGTTGTCCATGACCAGCAGCCAGGTGGCCGGCGACGTCGCGAAGTGGTCGCGGACGGCGGAGGTGAACTGGTCCGTCGTCAGGTGCTCGGTCGAGCCGCCCACGACATGGGCCAAGCGGTGTCGGATCGAGTCGTCGCTCTCGGCGTCGACCCAGACGATCCAGTCGTACCGGGCCGCGTAGCGGTGCGCATAGTCCGCGCACGCACTCGACTTGCCGATACCGGACAGCCCGCTCAGCACACACCGGCGGGGCGTCCGCGTCAATTCCAGGGCGGTGAAGTGAGCAGCGAGACGCTCGACCAGCTCACCACGGTCGACCGCCGGCCTGCGCGGGAGCGCGCCCACCGGCCGGCCCCAGTCGTAGCGGCCCAGGGCTCGCGCGACGACGAGGCCGTCCTGCTGGAGGAGCCGCCCGAAGTCGCCCACGGTGAAGGCCCGGTCGGCCGATCGCGCGGAACGGGCAAAGACGTCGGCGATCAGGTGGTTCACCATCAGGGACGCCGACTCCGGGCCGGTCCCCCGGACACCGCCCCGGCGGATCCGGAGGACGTCGTCACGCAGGTCCCCCCAGACTGCGGCCAGGTCCCGCTCATCACGCTCGATCCGGCAACGGGTCAGCCTCGACCAGGTGGACTCGTCGACGCCGTCCAGGAGCGACAACCCAGCCGGCGACTGCGTCAGCACGAGCCGGACGGCTCGGGCGAACTCGGCCTGCGACAGGCCGTCCGCCGCGGTCAACGTGTCGGCCAGGGCACGGACGCCTGGGCTCAGCTGCCTGTTGGTGGCGAGGCGGTAACGGCGTGAGTCGACCGTCACCAGCTGGAGGAGCGTCTCGACGGCCGCCCGGGGGGACAGTTCCGCCGCGGCGCTCCCCGTGCCCTTGACCTGCACGACCTCCACGTAGTGGCCGTCGGGTCCGCTGAGGGAGTAGTCGACCGCGTGGTGCACGGAGTCCTCGGTGTGGATGACCAGGTCGAGCTCGCCCCGCCGCCACTCACGTACGGCTGCCTCGATGGTGAGGAGGTACTGGTACCGGAGCCCGAGAGCCGCCGCGACGCCACCCGCCTCTGCCATCGTGCCCCCCGAGCACTCGCCTGCGTGGTCGGACGGTAACCGTCGCGCACCCCGCCGGACGTGCGCCCCGCCGTGTGCCGGGGCGGCGCAGGGTCATCCCGTCGCACCCCTGCCCGGCGCCTCCGGATCTTCGGAACCGGAGAGCACGTCGTCGGCGATCTCGTCGAGCAGCTGCTCCAGGACGGCCACCCCCGGGTCGGCGTCCTCCTCCGCCGTCCGGCGGCGGACCAGCCAGGGCTGCAGGTTGTCGTAGCCACGCACCGACACCCGGCTCAGCGGGCGGACCCGGTAGGCGGCGACCCCGCGCAGCCGGCGGGCCAGCTCCTCGTCGACCAGCACGGTGCCCGGACGGGCGATCGAGGTCAGCCGGCTGGCCAGGTTGACCACCGGTGAGTAGACGTCGCCGAGCCGGGTGAGCACCGGGCCGCAGGCCGCGCCGACCCGCAGCGGCGGCCGCTCGGGGGCGGCCCACTCGTCGGGCAGTCGCAGCCCGATCTCCACGGCGTCGACCGGGTCGGTGCAGGTGAACAGCACCGCGTCGCCGACGGTCTTGACCACCCGGCCCCGGTGCCGGGCGACCAGGTCGGCGGCCAGGCCCTCGAAGTCCTCGACCATCGCACCCAGCTCGCGCCCGCCCATGCCGCGCGAGCGCGAGGTGTAGCCCACCAGGTCGGCGAAGCCCACCGCCAGCTCGCGCCGGTCGACCGCGCCGGGGCCGGTGGCGAACAGCCGGCCGGCGTTGGCGGTCAGGTGCCGCCGCCACACGTAGTCCTGCAGCTCGGCCATCAGCGGCAGCAGGTCCTCGGTCGCCGCGACGACGTCCGCGCCGACGTCCTCCCCCTCGGCGGCCGCCAGCTGCCCGGCGAGCATGTCGGTCTGCCAGTCGGCCAGCCGGGCCAGCGCCTGGCCCATCGCGCGGGCGACCGAGGCCTCCGCGCCGGTGCCGACGAAGCCGGAGTCGATCAGCGCCGACAGCCGGGCCAGCGCCCGCACGTCGGCGTCGGTGAAGGCGGGGTCGTCGTCGGCGACGTCGGCGAAGCCCAGCGCCCGCCACAGCCGCTGGGTGCGCTCGGGCGGCATCCCGGCCAGCCGGGAGACCTCGCCGCGGGTGTACCGGCGCGGGCCGCCCAGGAGCAGCTGCTCGAGGGCCTCGCGGGGGTCGGTGCCGCCCGGGGGCGGGGCGGACCCGGGCTCGGTCAGCGGTGGGTCCGTGCGACGTCGGTCACGGCGACCGACGCTATCCGACAGCGGGTGCCGACGTGAGCCGGATCTCGGACGCGGGCGTCCGGGACGCCCACCCGCGGGCCCGGCTGCGCCAGGATGGCCGCGACGCCGGACACCCCCGGCGCGACCCGAGGAGGACGGCATCAGCAGCGCCAGACAGGCCGTGGTCGACCCGGTCCGGGTCGACGTGCAGGGCCTCACCAAGACCTTCGGCCAGGTCCGGGCGGTCGACGACCTGAGCTTCACCGTCGAGCCGGGCCAGGTCACCGGCTTCCTCGGCCCCAACGGGGCCGGCAAGACCACCACCCTGCGGATGGCCCTGGGCCTGATCGACCCCGACCGGGGCGGGACGACGTTCAACGGCGTCCCCTACGTGGCGCTGCCCGAGCCGATGCGCCAGGTGGGCGCGGTGCTCGAGACCGCCTTCCACCCCGCCCGCAGTGGCCGGGACCACCTGCGCGTCTACGCGAAGGCCGCCGGTCTGCCGGCCCGCCGGGCCGACGAGGTGCTCGACCAGGTGGGCCTGGGCCCGGCGGGCCGGCGGCGCGCCGGCGGCTACTCATTGGGCATGCGCCAGCGGCTGGGCCTGGCGACCGCGCTGCTGGGCGACCCGGCGGTGCTGGTCCTCGACGAGCCGGCCAACGGCCTGGACCCCGAGGGCATCCAGTGGCTGCGCGGCTTCCTGCGGCACCTCTCGCACGACCAGGGGCGCACGGTGCTGGTGTCCAGCCACCTGCTGTCGGAGGTCGAGCAGACCGTCGACCGCGTGGTCATCGTCGGCGCGGGCCGGCTCGTGCGGCAGGGCTCCATGGCCGAGCTGCGGGCCGGGGCCGGCAGTGGCGAGGTGCTGGTCCGCAGCCCGCGGGCCGCCGCGCTCGCCGAGCTGCTGCGCGCCGCGGGCGCGGTCGTGGCGCCCACCGACGGCGTCCCCGACGGGCTGACCGTCAGCGGGCTGACCACCGCCGAGATCGGCGGCCGCGCCTTCACCGGCGGCGTCGAGCTGCACGAGCTGCGCGCCCACACCAGCGGCCTGGAAGAGGTCTACTTCCGGCTCACCTCCGGCTCCGAGCAGTACGCGGCCGGTCCGACCGGGAAGGACGCCGCCTGATGGGCCGCCTCGTGCAGGCCGAGTGGACCAAGCTGCTGACCACCCGGGTGTGGATCGGCCTGCTGCTGGGCTCCTGCCTGCTGGTCGGGGCCTTCGCCGCGCTGTTCACCGCGTTCGCCGGCAACGACGACAGCGGCATCGCACCGGTCGGGACGCCGCAGTACGAGCAGCTGGCGCTGGCCGTCGCGGCCAACGCCAACATCCTGTTCATCGTCCTGGGCATCATCGGGACCACCCAGGAGTACCGGCACCGCACCGCGACGCCGACCTTCCTGGCCACCCCGCGCCGCGGCCGGGTGGTGATCGCCAAGCTGGTGGCCTACGCGCTGGCCGCCGTCCCGATGGCGCTGGTCGTCATCGCCGTCGACGTCGTCGTGGTCTCGGTCTACGCCGGCGCGAAGGGCGACGCACCGGCGCTGGCCGGCGACAACCTGCGCGTGCTCGGCGGGGCCTGGGCCGCGCTGGTGCTCTTCACCGTGATCGGCGTCGGCGTCGGCGCGCTGCTGCGCAACCAGGTCGGGGCCATCGTCGGCGCGCTGGTCTACCTGTTCGTCGTCGAGGGGATCATCTCGAGCATCCCGGCGACCCAGCCGGTCTACAAGTGGCTCCCCGGCGGCGCACTCGAGGCCATGACCGCCACGTTCAACCAGACCGACCTGCTCAGCGCCTGGCAGGGCGGGCTGCTCCTGCTGGCGTACGCGCTGGTGTTCTCCCTGGTCGGCACCCTCCTCGCCGTCCGGCGGGACGTCGTCTGAGGTCCGCTCCCGGCGCGCCGTCCGCCCCGGTCCGGGCCCGGACGGACGGCGCGCCGCACGGCGGTGAGCGGTGACACGTGCGCCACGTCACGCATGATCACCGTGGGTCGAGGAGCGAGGCGTAAAGTCGGCACCCGGTCCAACGACGTCCCTCGACGAAGAAGGCACTCGACCCTGTGTCAAGCGTGAGCTCACCCCAGCCCTCCCCTGCCCACTCCGACAACCCGGTGGCGGGCTTCGGCACCAACGAGTGGCTGGTCGAGGAGATGTACCAGCAGTACCTCGCCGATCCACGCAGCGTGGACCAGGCCTGGCACGACTTCTTCGCCGACTTCCGCCCGGGCTCGGGCGACGGCGCCCAGGCCCCGGCGGCTGCCGCCGCCGCGCCCGCCGCGGCGGCGCCGCCGGCCGCCGCGCCTGCCGCACCGTCGGCGAAGGCCCCTGCCGCCGCGGCCCCCGCCGCGCCGCCGGCCGCGCCCGCGGCACCGGCCCCGAACGGTCGGTCGACGGCCGACGCCCGGTCCGAGGGCACCGTGGTGGCCCGGGCCGCCGAGCGCGCCTCGCAGCAGCAGCCGGCCGCCCCGGCCAAGGCCGCGAAGCCCGCCGCCGCGCGTCCGGCCGGTGGTGAGGAGGGCGGCCCGAAGCGCTCCCCGCTGCGCGGTGCCGCCGCGGCCGTGGTCAAGAACATGAACGCCTCGCTGACCGTGCCCACGGCCACGAGCGTGCGGGCGGTGCCGGCCAAGCTGCTGGTCGACAACCGCATCGTGATCAACAACCACCTCGCCCGCGCTCGCGGCGGCAAGGTGTCCTTCACGCACCTGATCGGCTACGCGCTGGTCCGCGCGCTCGACGACTTCCCGAACATGAACAGCGCGTTCGCCGAGGTCGACGGCAAGCCGGTGCTGGTGACCCCCGAGCACGTGAACTTCGGCCTGGCCATCGACCTGCCGAAGCCCGACGGCTCGCGGTCGCTCGTGGTCGCCTCCATCAAGGGCGCCGAGGAGATGGACTTCGCCGAGTTCTGGGGTGCCTACGAGGAGGTCATCCGCCGGGCCCGGGCCAACAAGCTGACCATGGAGGACTTCTCCGGCACGACGATCAGCCTGACCAACCCCGGCACCATCGGCACCAACCACTCGGTGCCGCGGCTGACCACCGGCCAGGGCACGATCGTCGGCGTCGGGGCGATGGACTACCCGGCCGAGTTCCAGGGGATGAGCCGCGAGGCGCTGGCCGAGATGGCCGTCTCGAAGATCATCACGCTGACCTCCACCTACGACCACCGGGTGATCCAGGGCGCGGAGTCCGGCGACTTCCTGCGCCGGATGCACGGGCTGCTGCTGGGTGAGGACGGCTTCTACGACGAGGTCTTCCGCTCGCTGCGGGTGCCCTACGAGCCGGTCCGCTGGGTCGCCGACAAGCGGGTCACGCACGAGGGGCAGATCGCCAAGGAAGCCCGCGTCATCGAGGTCATCGAGGCCTACCGGCGCAACGGCCACCTGATGGCCGACACCGACCCGCTGGAGTTCAAGGTCCGCACCCACCCCGACCTGGACATCGTCCAACACGGGCTCACGCTGTGGGACCTCGACCGGCAGTTCCCCGTCGGCGGGTTCGCCGGCGAGCGGGTCATGCCGCTGCGCGACATCCTCGGCGTCCTGCGGCAGTCGTACTGCCGCACGGTCGGCATCGAGTACATGCACATCACCGACCCCGAGGAGCGCACCTGGCTCCAGGAGCGCATCGAGGTCAAGCACGACCAGCCCACCCGGGAGAAGCAGAAGCGGGTGCTGGGCCGGCTCAACGCCGCCGAGGCGTTCGAGACCTTCCTGCAGACCAAGTACGTCGGGCAGAAGCGCTTCAGTCTCGAGGGCGGCGAGTCGGTCATCCCGCTGCTGGACGAGGTGCTGCTGGCCTCCACCGAGTACGGCCTGGACGAGGTCGCGATCGGCATGGCCCACCGCGGCCGGCTCAACGTGCTCGCCAACGTGCTCGGCAAGAGCTACGCCAAGATCTTCGGCGAGTTCGAGGGCAACATCGACCCGGGCACCGTGCAGGGCTCCGGCGACGTGAAGTACCACTTGGGCGCCGAGGGCACCTTCGAGCACGAGGGCCGCTCGATCGCCGTCTCGCTGGCCAGCAACCCCAGCCACCTGGAGACGGTCAACCCGGTGCTCGAGGGCATCGTGCGGGCCAAGCAGGACATGCTCGACAAGGGCCCGGACGGGTTCACCGTGCTGCCGGTCCTGCTGCACGGCGACGCCGCCTTCGCCGGCCAGGGCGTGGTGCAGGAGACGCTGAACCTCTCCCAGCTGCGCGGCTACCGCACCGGCGGCACCGTGCACGTGGTCATCAACAACCAGGTCGGGTTCACCACCAGCCCCGCGCACTCGCGGTCGAGCCTGTACTCCACCGACGTCGCGCGGATGATCGGTGCGCCGGTCTTCCACGTGAACGGCGACGACCCCGAGGCCTGCGTCCGGGTGGCCAAGCTGGCCGTCGACTACCGGCAGGCGTTCAAGAAGGACGTCGTCATCGACCTGGTCTGCTACCGCCGCCGGGGCCACAACGAGGGCGACGACCCCTCGATGACCCAGCCGCTGATGTACGACATCATCGACCGCAAGCGCTCGGTCCGGAAGCTGTACACCGAGGCGCTGGTCGGCCGGGGCGACATCACCCTGGCCGAGGCCGAGGAGGCGCTGAAGGACTACCGCGAGCAGCTGGAGCGGGCCTTCGCCGAGACCCACGACGCCAGCGACTCCTCCGGCCCCGGGCCGGTCATGGACCCCCGCTCCCCGCAGCAGGTCACGGTCGACACCGCGATCACCCCCGAGGTGCTCAAGACCGTCGGTGACGCGCAGGTCGCGTTGCCGGTCGACTTCACCGTCCACCCGAAGCTGCAGAAGATGCTGGAGCGCCGCTCGGCGATGACCAGCGAGGGCGGCGTCGACTGGGCGATGGGCGAGCTGCTGGCCTTCGGCTCGCTGCTGATGCAGGGCGTGCCGGTGCGGCTGGCCGGCCAGGACTCCCGCCGCGGCACCTTCGTGCAGCGCCACTCGGTCCTCATCGACCGGGAGAACGCCGCCGAGCACACCCCGCTGGCGAACCTGACCCCCGACCAGGCGAAGTTCTTCGTCTACGACTCGCTGCTGTCCGAGTACGCCGCGCTCGGCTTCGAGTACGGCTACTCGGTGGCCAACCCCAAGGCGCTGGTGCTCTGGGAGGCGCAGTTCGGCGACTTCGTCGACGGCGCGCAGATGGTGATCGACGAGTTCATCAGCAGCGGCGAGGCCAAGTGGGGCCAGCGCTCCGGCGTGGTCATGCTGCTGCCGCACGGGCTGGAGGGCCAGGGGCCCGACCACTCCAGCGGCCGGATCGAGCGCTTCCTGCAGCTGTCGGCCGAGAACAACATGACGGTCGCCAACTGCTCGACCCCGGCGAACTACTTCCACCTGCTGCGCCGCCAGGCGCTGTCGGAGGTGCACCGCCCGCTGGTGGTGTTCACGCCGAAGTCGCTGCTGCGCGCCAAGGCCGCGGTCAGCTCGGTCGCCGACTTCACCGAGCAGCGGTTCCGCCCGGTGCTGCCCGACCCGGGGCTGGCCGGCAAGCCGCTGGACGCCTCCGCGGTGCGCCGGGTGCTGCTGTGCAGCGGCAAGGTCAGCTACGAGCTGCTCGCCCAGCGCGAGGCCGAGCAGAACACGGCCACCGCCGTCCTGCGGGTCGAGCAGCTCTACCCGCTGCCGGCCGAGGAGATCGCCGAGGCGCTGGCCGCCTACCCGGACGCGACCGACGTCGTGTGGGTGCAGGAGGAGCCGGCCAACATGGGCGCCTGGCAGTTCATGGCCTGCAACCTGCCCGAGCAGCTGCCGGCCGGGCGCACCCTGCGCCGGGTCAGCCGCCGGGCCTCGGCGAGCCCCGCGGTCGGCTCGGCGAAGGTGCACGAGGTCGAGCAGCGCGGGCTGGTCGCCCAGGCCTTCGCCGACTGAGGCACCCGATGTACTTCACCGATCGCGGCATCGAGGAGCTGGCCGGCCGGCGGGGCGAGGAAGAGGTCTCCCTCGCCTGGCTGGCCGACCAGCTGCAGGCCTTCGTCGACCAGCACCCCGACTTCGAGGTGCCGGTCGAGCGGTTGGCCACGTGGCTGGCCCGCGGTGGCACGGACGACGACGTAGACGACTGATGGCCTCGCTGCAGGGTCCTGCCACGAGCTCGCGCGTGGTGGGGGGCAGCGAGGTCCTCCCCCTGCTCGAGGCTCTCCGCCGGGCCGGGGTGGCCGACGTCGACGGCTCGGGGCTGGCCCGCGCGCTGTACTCCACCGACGCCTCGCTCTACCGGGTGCTGCCGCGGGCCGTCGTCCGGCCCCGGCACCCCGACGAGGTCGTGGCGACCCTGACGGTGTGCCGCGAGCTCGGCGTCCCGGTGACCGCCCGCGGTGCGGGCACCTCGATCGCCGGCAACGCGGTGGGGCCTGGCGTCGTCTTCGACACCAGCCGGCACCTCACCCGCGTGCACCACGTCGACCCCGAGGCCCGGACGGCGGTCGTCGACCCGGGCGTCGTCCAGTCGTCACTGCAGGCCGCGGCCCGGCCGTACGGGCTGCGGTTCGGGCCCGACCCGAGCACGCACAACCGCTGCACGATCGGCGGGATGATCGGCAACAACGCCTGCGGCTCCCGGGCGCTGGGCTACGGCCGCACCTCCGACAACGTGGTGGGCCTGGACGTCGTCACCGGGGGCGGCGAGCGGCTGGCGCTCACCGGCGGCCTCCCCGCGAGCCCGCTGGGCGACCGGCTGCGCGCCCTCACCGACGCCCACCTGGAGCTGCTGCGCACCGAGCTGGGCCGCTTCGGCCGCCAGGTCTCCGGCTACGGGCTCGAGCACCTGCTGCCCGAGCGTGGCCGCGACCTGGCCCGCGCGCTGGTGGGCAGCGAGGGGACGCTGGCCCTCACGCTGGGCGCGACGGTGCGGCTGGTGCCCGAGCCCACCGCCCGGGCGCTGGTGGTGCTGGGCTACCCGTCGATGCCCGAGGCGGCCGACGCCACCCCGGCGCTGCTGCGCCACTCCCCGACCGCGATCGAGGGGCTGGACTCCCGGATCGTCCAGCGGCTGCACGACGTGCCGGCCGCCGTCGTCCCCGCCCTGCCACGCGGCGAGGGCTGGCTGATCGTGGAGATCACCGGCGACGACCCGGCCGAGGTCGCGGCGCGCGGATCGCGGATCGCCGCCGATGCCGGTGCCGTCGACACCATGGTGGTCACCGACGCGGCGCACGCCGCGGCGATCTGGCGGATCCGCGAGGACGGCGCCGGGCTCGCGGCCCGCACCTCCGACGGCCGGCCCGCGCACGCCGGCTGGGAGGACGCCGCCGTCCCGGTCGAGCAGCTGGGCTCCTACCTGCGCCGGTTCGAGGCGCTGCTGGTCGACCACGGGCTGCAGGGGCTGCCCTACGGGCACTTCGGCGACGGCTGCGTGCACGTGCGCATCGACTTCCCGTTCGGCCCCGGCTCCCCCGAGACCGACGCCGGCCGGGGGCGGTACCGGGCGTTCATCGGCGACGCCGCGGCCCTCGTGGCCGAGTACGGCGGGTCGGTGTCCGGCGAGCACGGCGACGGCCGCGCGCGCAGCGAGCTGCTGCCCACCATGTACTCCCCCGCCGCGCTCGACCTCTTCGCCCGGGTCAAGGGCCTGCTCGACCCCGACGACGTGCTCAACCCCGGCGTGCTGGTGCGGCCGGCGCCCCTCGACGCCGACCTCCGGGTGGCCGCGGCGCCGGCCCGCCGCACCGGGCTGGCGATGGCGTACCGGCACGACGGCGGCGACCTGTCGGCGGCCGTGCACCGCTGCACCGGGGTGGGCAAGTGCCGGGCCGACCTCACCGACGCCGGCGCCGTCATGTGCCCGTCGTTCCAGGCGACCCGCGAGGAGAAGGACAGCACCCGCGGCCGGGCCCGGGTGCTGCAGGAGATGCTCGCCCCCGGCGGGCCGGTGCACGACTGGCGCTCCCCCGAGGTGCACGACGCCCTCGACCTGTGCCTGTCGTGCAAGGGCTGCGCCCGCGACTGCCCGACCGGTGTCGACATGTCGACCTACAAGGCCGAAGTGCTGCACCAGTCCTACCGCCGCCGGCTGCGCCCCCGCGCGCACTACGCGCTCGGGCGGCTGCCCCGCTGGGCCGACCTCGCCGCCCGCGCGCCCGCGCTGGTGAACCGGTTCCTCGCCAGCCGGCCCGGCGGCGCCCTGGCCCGGTGGGGCGCCGGGGTCGACCAGCGCCGCGACCTGCCGGCGTTCGCGCCGCGCACCTTCCGCGCCGGGTGGACGCCGGTCGCGGACGACGGCCGGCCGGTGGTCGCGCTGTGGGTCGACTCGTTCACCGACCACTTCGCCCCGCAGGTCGCCGACGCCGCCGTCCGCGTGCTGGACGCCGCCGGGTACCGGGTCGAGGTGCCACCGGCCGACACCTGCTGCGCGCTCACCTGGATCACCACCGGCCAGCTCGACGCCGCCCGCCGGGTCCTCACCCGCACCGTGGCCGGGTTGGCCCCCTGGGCGGACGCCGGGGTGCCGATCGTGGGCCTGGAGCCCTCCTGCACCGCGGTGCTGCGCGGCGAGGTGGTCGAGCTGGTCGACGACCCGGCCGCGGCCCGGGTGCAGGCCGCGACCCGCACGCTCGCCGAGCTGCTCACCTCGACCGCGGGCTGGACACCACCGGACCTCGCCGGCACCGAGGTGGTCGCCCAGCCGCACTGCCACCACCACGCGACGATGGGCTGGACGACCGACGAGCGGCTGCTGCGCGACGCCGGCGCCGCGCTGACCCGGGTCGGTGGCTGCTGCGGGCTGGCCGGCAACTGGGGCGTCGAGCGCGGCCACCACGACGTCTCGGTGCAGATCGCCGAGCACGACCTGTTGCCCGCCGTGCGCGCCGCCGGGCCCGGGGCCGTCGTCCTGGCCGACGGCTTCTCCTGCCGAACGCAGCTCGACCACCTCGCCGACCGGGATGGCCGGCACCTCGCCGAGCTGCTGGCCGACCGCCTGCCGGGCTGAGCGCCGGCCGGGGTGCGCCGGTGCGCCTCCCGGGGACAGGCGCACCGCCGGGTGACCCTGGGTCCGTGCTCGGTCACTCCCACGCCCTCTCCGGCTTCGCCGTCGGCGCCGCCACCCTCCCCTGGGCGCCCGTGGAGGGCACCGTCGCCCAGGTCGCCTGGGTCTCCGCGGTCGGCGGCCTGGCGATGCTGCCCGACCTCGACCAGCAGGGCTCGACCATCTCCCGGATGTGGGGCCCGCTCACCGACGCGCCGTCCGGGCTGGTCAACGTCGTCGCCCGGGGCCACCGCTGGGGCACCCACGACGCCGTCCTGGCGCCACTGGCGTTCGGGCTGCTCGCCCACGTCGCCGCCTGGGCCCACTGGTCGAGCCTGCTGGTGCTGGCGCTGGCCATCGGTCTGGCGCTGCGCGCGCTGCACGTGGTCATCCCCGGCCGGGCCGAGAACACCGTGCTCGGCAACCTGGTGCTCTCCTTCGGCGGCGCGTGGCTGCTGCTGGCGCACAGCCCGGCGCCGGGCTGGCTGCCGTGGGCCGTCGCGGTCGGCGTGCTGACCCACATCGCCGGCGACTGGCTGACCCGCGAGGGGGTGCCGGTCCCGGTGGTCTGGCTGGTGCGCCGCAGCCGGCTGGCCCCGGTGCACCTGCGCACGGGCGCGACGGTGGAGAAGGCCGTGCTCGTGCCGCTGTTCGTGGTCGCGACCCTGGCGTTCCTGTACCTGAACACCGGCGCCCAGGACCTGGTCGACCCGCTGCTCGCCCGCCTGGGCCAGTAGCAGGACCCCTCGTCCCCCTACGACGGGGCCGTCAGCGCGGAGCTGGGGGGAGCCGGCCGGGGCGGGGCCGCAGCCGGGCGACCACCCGGCCGACGACGACGGCGGTGCCGAAGGCCCGGGAGTCGTCGGTGACCAGCGGGTTGTCGCCCTCGACCCAGTGCCCGCCCGGGACGGCCCGGCGCACCCGCTTGACCACCAGCAGGTCCGGGCGGGCGGGGAACCGGGCCAGCACGACGGCGCCGGGCGCCACGGCCGCTCCGGGGCGCACCCGGCGCACGAGCAAGCGGTCACCGTGGCGCACCGTCGGTGACATCGAGGGCCCGCTGACCCGGGCGAGCACCCAGGAGGTGGCCAGCCCGGGCACGGTGCGGCCCGGGCCGCTCGCGGAGTCCGGGGTGATCACCGAGAGTAGGGTCGCAGACGAACGTCCCCCCAGAAACCGGAGGCACCCCCATGCGTCTGTCCAGCATGTTCTCCGCAGTCGAGGCCACCGCGCACTGCGACCTCCCCTGCGGCGTCTACGACCCCGCGCAGGCCCGCATCGAGGCCGAGTCGGTCAAGGCCCTCCAGGAGAAGTACCAGGCCAACGAGGACCCGGTCTTCCGCACCCGCGCCATCCTGATCAAGGAGCAGCGGGCCGACCTGGTCAAGCACCACCTGTGGGTGCTGTGGACCGACTACTTCAAGCCCCCGCACTTCGAGAAGTACCCGGAGCTGCACGAGCTGTTCAACAAGGCGACCAAGCAGGCCGGCGCCGCGGGCGCCAAGGGCAGCATGGACCCCGCCGAGGGCCAGAAGCTCCTGGACCACATCGCCCAGATCGACAAGATCTTCTGGGAGACCAAGGCCGCCTGAGGCCCCGGACCCGCCGGACGACGGCGGGACCACAGCGCGACCGGACTGCCGGGCTCCCCTGCGGGGGCAGCCCGGCAGTCCCGTACCTGCCGCCCCCGCCCGGTGCCGGCCGACCCGCACCGAGGCTGGAGCCCCTGCGCATGAGCCCGACGTTCGACCTGCGTTCCCTGCTCGAGCGGGTGGAGGCGGCCCCGCCGATCGACGCGGTCACCGCCGTCGCCGACCAGCTCGCCGAGCTCTCCGGCGCCACCGAGGTGTCCTTCCTCATCGCCGACTTCAGCGGCCACGCCCTGGTCCGGCTGGGCACCGCCGTGCGCGCACCCGAGGGCTCCCGGGTGCAGGGCGCCGAGCACGCCGAGACACTGCCCCTGGAGGGCACGGTGCACGAGCAGGTGCTGCGCACCCAGCGCGCCGAGGTCGAGTCCCTGGCCGGCGGCACGGTGCGGATGATCGTCCCGGTCACCGACCGCGGTGACGCGATCGGCCTGCTCGAGCTGGTGCTGCCCGAGCCGCCCGACCGGGAGATGCACGCCGCCGTGCGGGCCGCCGGCCACGCGCTGGCCTACGTGATCATCGCCAACCGCCGGCACACCGACCTGTTCGAGTGGGGCCAGCGGACGACGCCGTTCTCGCTGGCCGCGGAGATCCAGCGCCGCCTGCTGCCACCGGCCTTCACCTGCGAGGCCGGGCAGTTCACCCTCGCCGGGTGGCTGGAGCCGGCGGCCACCGTGGGCGGGGACACCTTCGACTACGCCCTCGACCGCGACTGCCTCCAGGTGTCCATCAGCGACGCCGTCGGCCACGAGGTGGGCGCCGCGCTCCTGGCGACCCTGCTGGTCGGCAGCCTGCGCAACGAGCGCCGGCGCGGAGCCGGCCTGGCCGAGCAGACCCGCAACGCCAACGACGCGCTCGCCCAGCACGCCGCGCCCGGCCAGTTCGTCACCGGCCAGGTGCTGCGGGTCGACCTGTCGACCAACCGGGCGCAGGTGGTCAACGCCGGGCACCCGCTGCCGCTGCGGTTGCGCGCGGGCCGGGTCGAGGAGGTGCCGCTGCTGGTCGACCTGCCCTTCGGCGTGCAGGAGGGCCTGGAGTACCGGCTGCAGGAGTTCCCGCTCGAGCCCGGTGACCGGGTCGTCTTCGTGACCGACGGCATGCAGGAGCGCAACGCCGTCGAGCTCGACGTCGCCGCGGCGCTGGCCGCCAGCTCCGGGCTGCACCCCCGCGAGGTCGTGCACTCCCTGGGCGCCGCGGTCATGCGCGCCACCGGCGGCGAGCTCACCGACGACGCCACCGTCGTCTGCCTGGACTGGTACGGGGGGCCGCAGCGACCGCGGGAGAGCGACGGCGGCGCCGACCGCCGGCTGGCCTCGTCCTGACCACGCCCGGCCGTCGGCGGGGCACCGACAGCCACCCCCGGTAACCTCGGACCCCCATGCGCATCGACCGGGCCGGCTGGCCCTTCCTCGCCGTCCCCCTCGGCCTCGCGGCGGCCACCGCCGCCCTCGGCCGGGTCGTCGGCGCGCGCTGGGTCCGGCTGCTCGCCTGGCCGTCCCTGGCGCTGTCCGCCTACATGACGCTGTTCTTCCGCGACCCGCAGCGGGCGGCCGACTCCGTCGCCCCGGCCGACGACGACGTGATCGCCCCCGCCGACGGCGTGGTCATGGTCGCCGGTGAGCCGCAGCCCGGCGTGGCCCCCGAGGGTGACTGGCAGCAGGTCAGCATCTTCCTGTCCGTCGTCGACGTGCACGTGAACCGGGCGCCCTACGGCGGCCGGATCACCCGGTCCACGTACCGCCCCGGCAGCTTCCTGGCCGCCTACCGGGCCGAGAGCGCGCACCGCAACGAGCGCAGCGAGCTGTGGGTCAGCGCCGGCGACCGCACCGTGGTCTTCCGCCAGCTCGTCGGCGTCCTCGCCCGCCGGATCGTCACCCGCGTCGTGCCGGGCCAGGAGGTGGCCACCGGTGAGCGGATCGGGCTGATGAAGTTCGGCTCCCGGATGGACGTGTTCGTGCCCCGGGAGTGCGCGGTCCTGGTCACGAAGGGGCAGCGGGTGCGCGGCGGCGAGACCGTCATCGCCCGCTGGTCCCGGCCCAGCTGAGGAGCGGGAGGATGCCGGGCAGGCGCACCACCACGGTCGAGTTCGTCCGCGGGTCCGTGCGCGGCGGACGACGGCGGGCGCGCTCGTGGCTGCCCAGCCTGTTCACCCTCGCCAACATGATGTGCGGTTTCGGGGCCGTCCTGGTCGCCTTCCGCGGGGAGTACCGGCTGGCGTGCGCGCTGATCGCGCTGTCGGTCGTCTTCGACATCGCCGACGGTGCGGTGGCCCGGCTGGTCGGCGCCGTCTCCCCCTTCGGCCTGCAGTTCGACTCCCTGGCCGACCTGGTCTCCTTCGGGCTGGCGCCCGCGCTGCTGGTCTTCGCGCTGTTCTCCGACGGCCGCGACGAGCTCGACGCGCTGGGCTGGATCGCCTGCTTCGTCTGGGTGGCCTGCGCGGCGATCCGGCTGGCCCGCTTCAACACCACCATCGACCCGACGGCCGACAAGCGGTACTTCACCGGCCTGCCCTCCCCCGGCGCCGCCGGTGTCGTGCTGGCCAGCGTGTTCGCCTTCGCCGACCTCATGCAGGGCCGCGACCGGCTGTGGGTGCTGATCGTCGTCCTGCTGCCGGCCCTGCTGATGATCAGCAACGTGCGCTACCGGTCGTTCCGGTCGCTGGTCAGCCCCAAGAGCGGGCGCCCGTACGGGCTGGTGGTCACCCTGCTGGTCGTCGTCGTCGGCCTGGTCCTGGTGCCCACCGTGGCCTGCTGCGTGATCGCGTACAGCTACCTGTTCTCGCCGCTGTTCATCCCGGTGCTCAGCCCGCTGGCCCGGCTGGTGCCCGACCGCGTGAAGGAGGCGCTGTCGTGAGCGTGCGCCCGGTCCGCCCGGACGACGTCGCGACGGTGTGCCGGCTGGTGCGCGAGCTGGCCGCCTACGAGCAGGCCGAGCACGAGGCGCAGATGACCGACGAGCAGCTGCACACCGCGCTCTTCGGCGACTCCCCCGCGCTGTTCGGCCACGTGGCCGAGACGCCCGACGGCGAGGTCGCCGGCTTCGCGCTGTGGTTCCTCACCTTCTCCACCTGGCGGGGCACCCACGGCATCCACCTCGAGGACCTCTTCGTCTCCCCGCGCCACCGGGGCACCGGCCTGGGCCGGGAGCTGCTGCGCACGCTGGCTGCCGAGTGCGTCGACCGCGGGTACGCCCGGCTCGAGTGGTCGGTGCTGGACTGGAACACCCCGTCGATCGAGTTCTACAGAGCGGCCGGTGCGCTGCCGATGGACGGGTGGACGGTCTTCCGCCTGACCGACTCCCCGACCGAGCAGGCACTGACCCGGTTCGCCGCCGACCGACGGTGACCCACCCGACCGAAGAGGAGAACGGCGTGACCACCGAGCGCGGCGAGTCCCAGTGCTGGCTCAGCGACATGGACGGCGTCCTGGTGCACGAGGGCAACGCCCTGCCCGGCGCCGCCGAGTTCCTCGCCCGGCTGGTGGAGCGGCAGCGCCGGTTCCTGGTGCTGACCAACAACTCCATCTTCACCCCGCGCGACCTCTCCGCCCGGCTGGCCCGCAGCGGCCTCGACGTCCCCGAGCAGGCGATCTGGACCTCGGCGCTGGCCACGGCCGACTTCCTGGCCTCCCAGCTGCCCGGCGGCTCGGCCTACGTCATCGGTGAGGCCGGGCTGACCACCGCGTTGCACGAGGCCGGCTACACCCTCACCGACACCGCGCCGGACTACGTCGTCCTCGGTGAGACCCGCACGTACTCCTTCGAGGCCATCACCCAGGCCATCCGGCTGGTCGGCGCCGGCGCCCGGTTCATCGCCACCAACCCCGACGTCACCGGCCCCTCGCCGGAGGGACCGCTGCCGGCCACCGGCTCGGTCGCCGCGATGATCACCAAGGCGACCGGCGCGGAGCCCTACTTCGTGGGCAAGCCCAACCCGATGATGTTCCGCAGCGCCATGAACCGGATCGAGGCCCACTCGGAGTCGACCACCATGGTCGGCGACCGGATGGACACCGACGTCGTGGCCGGCATCGAGGCCGGGCTGGACACCGTGCTGGTGCTCACCGGCTCCACCCGGGCCGAGGACGTCAGCCGCTTCCCGTTCCGCCCCAGCCGCGTCCTGCCCTCGATCGCCGAGGTCATCGACCTGATCTAGCCGGGCCCTTCACCGGTCGCTGTACGCCAGGCGGGCCTCGGGGGTGGCGAGCAGGTAGAGCACGACGCCGACCAGGGCCAGGACCGGGACGCCGATCAACGGCCGGTCGGCCTGGAAGGCAGCCGTGTAGGCGAGGATGCCGAGGAAGATCTGCAGCGCCACCACCGGGCCGCGGGCCCACGGCGCCAGCCGCCACAGCCCCCGCGCACAGGCCAGGAGCACGCCCGCCGCCAGGCCGACGAACACGACCTCGGCCAGCGCCCGGCCCAGGCTGTCCGGCGACCCGGTCACCGTCAGCACGAGCAGCACCAGGGCGAGTGCAGCCAGCGCCGTGCCCTCGACCCCGACGGCCAGCGCGGCCCGGCGGACCGAACCCGGCACCTCGGTCGCGGGCCGCTCGGGGCGCGGCGTGGTGCGCTCGGCGGCGCTGCCGAGGAGCCCCTCGACGCGGGACCGACGACGTCCGGGGAGGTCCGGCTGCTGACCTGGCACGACGCCGAGGTTACGCCGGGCACCGCGGGTGCCGGGCCGGTCGGGAGGCGCTGCCGGGGACGCCCCCCACGCTGGATAGGTTGGCGGCATGCGTGCGCTGCTGGTGGCGAACCCGGCGGCCACGACCACCACCCGCAAGGTGCGCGACGTCCTGGTCCGCGCGCTGTCCACCGAGCTGCAGGTCGACGTCGTGGAGACCGAGCGCCGCGGCCACGCCCGCGACCTCGCCGCCCAGGCCGCCGCCGACCGCGTCGACGTCGTGGTGACCCTCGGCGGTGACGGCACCGTCAACGAGGCGGCCAACGGCCTGCTCGCTGCGGGTCCGGGCGACACGGTGCCCACGCTGGCCGTCGTCCCCGGCGGGTCGACCAACGTCTTCGCCCGCGCGCTGGGCCGCTCCCGGGACCCGGTCGAGGCGACCGGGGAGATCCTCGACTCGCTGCGCGCCGGCCGCACCCGGCTGGTGTCGCTGGGCACCGCCTCGGCGCTCACCGAGGACGGGAGCTGGACGGGCCCGCGCTGGTTCGTCTTCGCCGCCGGCCTCGGCTTCGACGCCGACGTCATCTCCCGGGTCGAGGCCCAGCGCGCCCGCGGGCGCCGGTCGAGCGGCGCCCTGTACGTGCGGTCGGGCGTCGACGCCTTCCTGCTGGGCCGCGACCGCCGCCGTCCGCCGATGACCCTCGAGCTGCCCGGCCAGCCCCCCGTCGACGGGCTGTTCCTGGCGCTGGTGTCCAACGTGAGCCCGTGGACCTACCTGGGCGCGCGGCCGATCGTGCCCAGCCCCGAGGCCTCCTTCGACACCGGCCTGGACGTCTTCGCCATGGGCCGGGTGGGCATCGTGCGGATGCTGCACCACCTGCGGCAGACCATGGCCGACCGGCCGGACGCCCGGGGCCGCGGCGTGCACCGCTGGCACGACCTCGGCGAGCTGACGCTCACGGCCACCCGGCCGCAGGGCTGGCAGCTCGACGGCGACCACCTGGGCACCACGACCGGCCTGCGGCTGACGTCGGTGCCCGACGCCCTGCGCGTGGTCGTGTAGGAGCACTGTGACCCAGCGCCCAGCGCGGGCGTGACGCAGCTGACGTGGACGTCGACGCCGGACGAGTGGCGGGCTCCGCGGAGGCGTGGTGAGCTTCCTCACGAGCACCTCGGAACGACGTGAACTGCTTGACAGTGCGTCGTCCCGTGAAAGCATCACACACAAGCAACCTGCCCGTAACAGGGCGGGCGGTCGCTGTTCAACGTGCTGAGACATCCGCGCGCTGACCTGCGGGGGCGGTCTGGAGACCGGCGACCGACACCCGACGATACCGAGGAGTACACCGCCATGGACTGGCGCCACCGCGCGCTCTGCCGGGACGAGGACCCGGAGCTCTTCTTCCCGATCGGGACGACGGGCCCTGCGGTCGTTCAGATCGAGCAGGCCAAGGCGGTGTGCCGTCGCTGCCCGGTCGTGGAGTCGTGCCTCGAGTGGGCACTGACCTCCGGACAGGACTCCGGCGTCTGGGGCGGACTGTCCGAGGACGAGCGCCGCGCCCTCAAGCGCCGCACCGCCCGCACCCGCGTCCGCACCGCCTGAACGACGACCCCTCCGGGGGTCGTGCAGCGAGAGCCGTTCCCCTCGGGGAGCGGCTCTCGCTGCGTTCAGCGGCGGGGACGGCCGGCACCGGGCAGGGTCAGCACGGCCTCGGTCCCCGGTCCGCTGGCCGGCGGGCCCATCTCCAGCGTGCCGTGCAGCTCGCTGGTGACCAGCGTCCGCACGATCTGCAGCCCCAGGCCCGTGCTCGCCGCCGGGTCGAAGCCCTCGGGCAGCCCCCGCCCGTCGTCGTGCACCCGCACCACCAGGTCGTCGCCGTCCCGCTGCGCGCCGAGCAGGATCGTGCCCGGCTCCCCCTCGGGGAAGGCGTGCAGGGCCGCGTTCTGCAGCAGCTCGGTCACCGCCATCACCAGCGGCGTCGCCACCGCCGCCGACAGCTCGCCGAACGCCCCACCGCGGGTGAACCGGGCCGGTCGCCCCACCGCGGTCACGTCGCCCAGCATCGGCAGCACTTGGTCGAGCACGTCGTCGACGTCCACGACGTCCTCGCGGCTGCCGGCCAGCGTCTCGTGCACCACCGCGATCGAGGCGACCCGGCGCACCGACTCCTCCAGCGCGGCGCGGGCGGCCGGCTCGGTCATCCGGCGGGCCTGCAGCCGCAGCAGCGCCGCGACCGTCTGCAGGTTGTTCTTCACCCGGTGGTGGATCTCCCGGATGGTGGCGTCCTTGGTCATCAGCGCCCGGTCGCGCCGGCGGACGTCGGTCACGTCGCGCACCAGCACCAGGGCGCCGGCCTCGCCGCCGGGGGCCTGCAGCGGCAGCGCCCGGACCAGCATCGTGGCCGCCTCGTTCTCGACGTCCATGGGGTCGGGGAACCGCCCGGCGACGGCCGCGCCGATGCTCGCCGCCACCGCCTCCCCCGCGACCTGGTCGGCGGCGACCGTCCGGGTCACCTCACCGAGGTCGGAGCCGACGACGTCGCCGGTCACGCCCATCCGGCGGTAGGCCGACAGCGCGTTCGGGCTGGCGTAGACGGCTGCACCGCTCGCGTCCAGCCGCACCAGCCCGTCACCGACCCGCGGGCTCATCTCCGCGTCGTCGAGCATCCGCGGCGGGAAGGTGCCGGCGGCGACCATCAGCGACAGGTCGGCGGCGATGTCGAGGTAGGTGAGCTCCAGCGCCGAGGGCGACCGGGTCGCGGCCAGGTTGGTGTCCTTGGCCAGGACGGCGACCACCGCACCGTCGTGCCGCACCGGGATGACCTCGCGCCGCCGGGGGAACGCACCGGACCAGTCGGGGTCGCCCTCGGTGATGGGCCGCCCCTCCCGCTGGGCGAGCACCAGCGGCTCGGCCGCGGGCCCGGCGACCTCGCTGCCGACGAGGTCCTCGGGCTGGCTGGTGGGGGCGGTCAGCGGCCGCACCTGCGCCACGCACCACCAGGCCCCGCTGGCCAGCGGCACCCACAGCGTCAGGTCGGCGAAGGCGAGGTCGGCCAGCAGCTGCCAGTCGGCCACCAGCCGGCGCGCGTGGTCGACCTGCGACGGGCTCGCCGACCCCCGGGTGAGACGTTCGGACAGGCTGCTCATGGTGCGGGAGAGCGTAGTTGACGGGCCCGGCCGCCCCCCCGACCCTCGCAGGCTCGGGCCGGGCCCTGCACCGGGCCGACTAGCCTGCGGGCGTGGTGCCAGCGCTGACGATCGACCGGGCCGTCCCGGCGGACTTCGCCCGGATCGCCGAGCTGACCGTCGGCGTGTACGAGGGCGAGGACCTCGTCTCCCCCGAGTACGTGCCCCAGCTCGCCGACGTGGCCGGCCGGGCCGACCGCGCGGAGCTGCTCGTGGCCCGGGACGCCGGCGGGAGCATCGTCGGCAGCGTCGCGCTCGTGCTCGCCGGGGACTTCGGTGAGGTCACCCGGTCACCGGACGAGGCGGCGTTCCGCATGCTGGCCGTCGACCCGGGTGCCCGGGGACGGGGCGTGGGCGAGGCGCTGGTGCGCACGTGCCTGGACCGCGCCCGCGCGGCCGGCCGGGCGCGCATGGTGCTCTCGACCGGGGAGCTGATGACCGCCGCCCACCGGCTGTACGAGCGGCTGGGCTTCCAGCGGCTCCCGGAGCGCGACTGGGCCCCGCGGCCCGGCGTCGACCTCCGCGTCTACGCCCTGGAGCTGTAGCCGGGCCCGGACCGTCCCGGGCGGGGCCGTCAGAGCTGGACGGTGGCGATGAGGTCGCCCTCCTGGAGGACCTCGCCCTCGGTGACGTGCAGCTCGGCGACGGTGCCGGCCCGCTCGGTGAGCACCGGGATCTCCATCTTCATCGACTCGAGGATCACCAGCGTGTCGCCCGCGGCGACCTCGGTGCCGGGGGCCACGAGCACCGTCACCACGCTGGAGACCATCTCGGCGTGGATCTCCTCGACCGCCACCGGTGCCTCCTCCTCGCCTCGACCCGCCGGACCCCGGCGGAGTGCACATGAAAGCACGGTCACCGACCGCGTCCCGCCCAGCGGTGGACGGGACGGGTCAGCAGTCGGGCACCAGCGCGCCCGCGATGCGCTGCAGCACGCCGCAGACCGCGGCCCCGTCGTGCGGGACGCCGGTCTCCGGCAGGCCGGTGAGCAGGTCGGTGGCGGCCGCGGCGGCCCGCGCCGGGCTGGGGCCCGAGGCGCTCACCGTGGCCAGCAGGGCGTCGTACCAGCCGTCCAGCCGGTCACCGGGCTCGTAGCCGCTGTCGGCGACGACCTCCGGGCCCAGCAGCGGACGGCGGCCGGTGCGGGCGCGGATGTCCGGCAGGCGCCCGGTGACCCGGCCGGCCGTGCCGGGCGGGAGCGTCGAGCGCAGCTGCACCGCGACGGCGGCGCGCGGGGTGCCGGGCAGGACCGTCGGCTCCCCGGGCCGGCCGGAGGCGCTGCGCAGCGCCAGCTCGACCGCGTCCACGCCGTGGGCGCGCTCGAGCACCGCCATGTCCAGGGAGAAGCCGGCCGCCACCTCGGCCAGCTCGCCGTCGGGGTCGATGCCCACGGTGACCAGCCCGCGCCAGCCGATCTCCGGCAGCCGCCGCGCGGCCGGCGGCAGCGGCCCCAGCCCGTCGGCGGGGGTCCAGGAGACCCGGGGGGTGCCCCCGGCGCGGTCGCGCAGCACGGGGGTGACGTGGTGCAGCCCGTCGGCGGTGACCCAGGCCAGGAAGCCGCGCTCGCTGGCCGGCTCCACGCCGTCGCCACCGAGCCGCTCGAGGACGTCGGCGGGCGGCCCCACCCAGGTGAGCTCGGCGTCGGCGACCGCGGCCGCCAGCCGGGCGCTGCCGGCCAGGGCGGGGGGCACCGGCAGGACGGCGTCCACGCGGGTGCGGCGGGCGGCCTCGACCAGCCGGCGCACGTCGAGGTAGGACTGTGCGGCCGGGGCGGGGCCCAGCAGGACCGACTCGTCGGCCAGCCGCACGTGCCGGGCGTCCCGCTCGGGCTCGGAGTACACGGCCACGGCCTTCACGCCCAGCCGCCCGCAGGCCCGGATCACCGCACAGGCCATCGGCCCCCGGCCGGCCACCAGCACGCTCTCGACTGCCTGGACCACGTCGTCCCCCCGTTCCCCACTGACCCGGCCATCCTCCCCCAGGCACCCGGGGGCGGGCGCGGCGGCACGGACGGCCGGGACGCACCACCGCCGGGCGGCGCAGCCACCCGTGAGACCCTGGGCGGGTCAACCGGGCCGTGTCCGGGGTGCGTCAGCACCCCCCGGCGGCCGTCGATCAGCTCCCGGGCCGCAGGGTCCGGCGGCCACTGAGGAGAGGAGGGCAGCGATGTCCAAGCGTGGACGCAAGCGGCGCGCCCGCAAGAAGAGCGGCGCCAACCACGGCAAGCGCCCCAACGCCTGAACCGGAGAGCCCCCGTGTCCCGCCGCGCGGCGGGGCAAGGGGGCTCTCAGGTCCTCGGCGCCGGGGCCCTCAGGCCGTGGGGCGGTCGACGCTGAACGTCTCGACGCTGGTCTTCTCGACGCGCACCTGGGTGCCGTCCTCCTCGAAGGAGACGGTGGTCAGCTGCACCTTGATCCGGTCGCGCAGGCCCACCGGGGTCGGGTCGCCGCCGCAGCGGCGCCGGACCAGGGCCTTGAACTCCTGCTCGATGCCGAACTGCCGCAGGCACGGCGAGCAGTCCTCGAGGTGCTCGGCGATGACCGCGCGGCGCTCGGGGCCGGTCTCGTTGTCGAGGAACTCGAAGACGTGCGACAGGACGTCGTCGCACGAGGTGATCTCGTCACCGTGCAGCTCGTGAGCGTCGTTGCCCATCAGTGCGTCGCCTCTTCCGCGGCCCCGGCACGGACGAAGCCGCGCTCCCGGGCGTAGTCGGCCAACAGCTTCTGCAGACCGCGACGGCCGCGGTGCAGGCGGGACATCACCGTGCCGATGGGCGTGCCCATGATCTCGGCGATCTCCTTGTAGGCGAACCCCTCGACGTCGGCGAGGTAGACCGCCAGACGGAAGTCCTCCGGCAGCTGCTGGAGCGCTTCCTTGATGTCGGAGTCGGGCAGGTGGTCCAGCGCCTCGATCTCCGCCGACCGCAGCCCGCTGGAGGTGTGCTCCTCCGCGGCGTACAGCTGCCAGTCCTGCACCTGCTCGGTCGGGTACTGCTGCGGCTGCCGCTGCTTCTTGCGGTAGCTGTTGATGTAGGTGTTCGTCAGGATCCGGTACAGCCACGCCTTGAGGTTCGTGCCCTCGGCGAACTGGTGGAAGGCCGAGTAGGCCTTGACGAACGTCTCCTGCACCAGGTCCTCGGCGTCGGAGGGGTTGCGGGTCATCCGCAGCGCCGCCGGGTACAGCTGGTCCAGGTAGGGCAGGGCGTCGCGCTCGAACCGGGCGTCGCGCTGCGCGCGGGTCTCGGCGAGCTCGCTGCGGCTGCCGTCGGCGCGCGCCTCGGGGGTCTGCTCGGGCGTCTGGTCGGTCAGCGCCGCCGTGGTGGCGGGGCTGTCGACCGCGGGCTCCTCAGGCACCGACCGTCCTCTCTGCGGCGCCCGGGAACGGACGACCACGTCGGTCGATCGTAGCCGGGCGGGGCCGGGTCGGCCGGGGGGACGGCGGACGGACGACGACCCGCGCGCTGTACGCGCCGGTGCGCCCGGGACTGTGCTGCTCACGGTCGGTGCAACGGCGCCCGCCCGGGGTCGATTCCCGCCCCCGCCGCTCCCTCGCCGGTGCGCTCCCCCGGGGCCCTAGGCTGCTGCGCCGTGGCGGCGACACCTGCGGTGCGGGCAGCGGAGGGAGCCGGCGTGGCGTGCGTCCTGCACGAGTACGACCCGGCGATGAGTGCGGAGGGGCACGGCTACGGCGCGGTGGCCGCCGCGGCCCTGGGCGTCGACCCGGCGCGGTTGTTCAAGACCCTGGTCACCCGGGTGGACGGCGCGCTCACCGTCGCCGTCGTCCCGGTCAGCGGGTCGCTGGACCTCAAGGCGCTGGCCGCGGCGGCGGGCGGGCGCAAGGCCGCGATGGCCGAGCCCGCCGACGCCGAACGGGCCACCGGCTACGTGCGCGGGGGGATCAGCCCGCTGGGCCAGCGCAAGGCGCTGCCCACCGTGGTCGACGAGAGCGCGCTGGGACTGGGGACCGTGCTGGTCAGCGCCGGCCGCCGTGGCCTGCAGATGGAGCTGGCGCCGGCCGACCTGGTGCGGCTCACCCGGGCCCGCACCGCCCCGATCGCCCGCTGACGGACCCCTGCGCCCCGCACGTCCGCCGCCGGACCTCCTCGAGGTCTAGCCGTACGGGGTGAGCAGCTGGTCGACCGGGGCGAAGTCGTCGGTGAGGACGGCGGCGTCGCCGACGAACGCGGTGAGCTGCTCCCCCGCGGCGACCTGCCAGGCCAGCCCGCGGTCGGCCATCGCCGCGGCGATCGCCTCGGCCGGCAGCGGGCGCCGGGACGCCACGGCGACGACGTTGCCGCCGTCCTCGCCGGCCAGCACCGGGGCGCGGGCCAGCAGCAGCACCTCGGGGAAGACCGACCGCAGGGTCGCGAGCTCGGCCCGCACGAAGTCCAGCGGCGGGTGGTCGATGAGGTTGACCGCGTAGACGCCGTCGTCGGTGAGCGCGTCGTCGACCAGCTGCAGCGCCTCGGTGGTGGTCAGCTGCCACGGGACGGACAGGCCGCCGAAGGCGTCGCCCACCACCAGGTCGCGGGTGCCGGCCGGCTCCGACCCCAGCGCCACCCGGGCGTCACCGACCTGCACCTGCAGCTCGGGCGAGGTGCGCAGCCCCAGCTCCTGCTCGTCGACGTCGACGACGCCGGGGTCGACCTCCAGCACCCGGCCCACCGTGCCCGGCCGCACCTCCACCAGGTACCGCGGCAGGGTCGCGCCCCCGCCGCCGACGTGCAGCGCCGACAGCGGGGCGCCCGCCGGGGCCATGGCGTCGGTGACCGAGGCGATGGCCTGGACGTACTCGAACTCCAGGTACGTCGGGTCGGCCAGGTCGACGTAGGAGTGCCGCAGGGTGTCGAGCACCAGCACCCGGCCGCTGCTGCGCTCGGGATCGGTCTCGACCCGGGCGCAGTGGTAGGAGGTCTCCTGCTCGCACGGGGTCGGGGCGACCGCGGCGAGCACCGGCGCGGCGACGGCGAGCACGAGCAGCCCGGCCGGCAGCCGCGCGGCGACCCCGGGCGTGCGACGGCGCAGCAGCACCGCCAGCGCGAGCCCGACCAGGACGACCAGCAGCCCGGTGCCCACCAGGATCACGCTGCTGGGCAGCACCGCGACCAGCAGGAAGCCGGTGGCGAAGGTGGCCACGATCCCGCCGAGCGTGCCGATGCCCGACAGCCGGCCGACCACCGACCCGGTCTCGGCGAGGCTGCCCAGCTGCAGCGCCACCACCATCGGCGGCACGGCCGACAGCAGCGCGGCCGGCACGACGACCGCCACGGCGGCCAGCAGCAGGACGTTGCCCGCGGCGGCGCCGGTGAGCAGCTCGCCGGCGAAGCGCACCAGCGGCAGGACGGCGACCACCAGCGCACCCCCGGCCACCAGCAGCGGGGCGATCAGCCGGCGCGGGTCGGTGCGGTCGGCGGCCGCACCACCGGCCCAGGCGCCGATCGCGATGGCGGCCAGCGCGAAGCCGATGATCGCCGTGTTGGTCTGCAGGGTGATGCCGACGTAGGGCGCGATGAGCCGGAGCCCGACCACCTCGAGCACCAGCACCGCTCCCGAGGCCAGGAAGGTGACGCCGGCGGCGATCCAGTCGGGCAGTGCGCGGGAGACGGCGGCCGGCGGCCCGGGCGGGGTCGTCGTCGCCACGTCAGAAGAGGGCCGGCTGGTCGGCCGGCTCGCTGACCTGCTCCTGGCGGGCGGTGAGCTGGGGACCGTTGTTGGCCACGTTGCCCACGGCCGCGCCGACCGGCCGGATCTCCAGCCGCTCGACGTACTCCGGCGGGGTGGGTGCCGCCACCTGCGTGACGTCCTCCTGCGCCGGGTCCAGCCACGGCGCCCAGCGGTCGGGCGGCAGCACCAGGGGCATGCGCGGGTGGACCTCGGCCAGCGCGCCGACGGCGGGCGCGGTGACCACCGTGCACGTGTAGAGCCGGTCGTCGCCGCGGCCCCAGACCTCCCACAGGCCGGCGAAGGCCAGGCCCGTGCCGTCCTCCGGCGTGACGAAGTACGGCTGCTTGCCGGGGGCGTCGTGCCGGGGCGCCCACTCGTACCAGCCGTCGGCCGGGACCAGGCAGCGGCGGGTGGCCGCGGCGGTGCGGAAGGCGGGCTTCTCGGTCAGCGACTCGACCCGGGCGTTGAGCATCCGGTTGCCGATCGAGACGTCCTTGGCCCAGGAGGGCACCAGCCCCCAGCGCACGACCCGCAGCTCGCGGTGCGCGCCGCCGGTGAGCGCGCCCTCGGCGTCCCGCTCCCTCTTCTGCCGCACGACGTACACGTCCTTGGTGGGCGCCACGTTGTGGTCGGCCGGCAGCGGCGTCTGCCCCTCGGCGACGACGGCCTCGAACTCGACCACCAGGTCCTCCGGACGGCGGCTGGCGGCGTACCGACCACACATGACGGCTCCTCCCCGGGCCGCCCCGGCGCAGGCGGCCCGGCTCCGAGCGTAGGGGCGACCACCGACGGGAGCGGCCCGGACGGCCCGGGGAGCTGCCATCCTGTCCGGCCATGAGGTTCTCCAGCACCGTCGAGCTGGGCGGGAAGACCGCCACCGGCATGGCCGTCCCGCCCGAGGTCGTCGAGGCACTCGGCGCCGGGAGGCGGCCCCCGGTCACCGTCACCGTCGGGGGGCACACCTACCGCAGCACGATCGCCGCGATGGGCGGGCGGTACCTGCTGCCGCTGAGCGCGCAGAACCGGGCGGCGGCGGGGCTGGCGGCCGGTGACGCCGTCGAGGTCGACGTCGAGCTGGACGACGCCCCGCGTGCGGTCGAGGTGCCCGCCGACCTGGCCGCGGCCCTGGACGCCGAGCCGGGCGCCCGGGCCCGCTTCGACGAGCTGTCCCCCAGCGCCCGGCGCCGGCACGTGCTGGCGGTCGAGGGGGCGAAGGCCGAGGCGACCCGGCAGCGGCGGGTCGCCGCCGTGGTCGACGCGTTCCGGGCCGGGGCGGACAGGGCAGGATGAGGCCCATGGTCGAGGTCTGGGCACCCCCGTCGCGCCGCACCCCGGTGGACGCGGTGGTCACCCTGCCCGGCTCCAAGTCGCTCACCGCCCGCGCCCTGGTCCTGGCCGCGATCGCTGCCGGCCCGAGCCGCCTGGTGCGCCCGCTGCGGGCCCGCGACACCGACCTGATGGCCGCCGCCCTCCGCGCCCTCGGCGTCCAGGTCACCGAGGACGGCGCCGACTGGCTGGTCACCCCCGGCGAGCTGCGCGGGCCGGCGGAGGTCGACGCCGGGCTGGCCGGCACCGTGCTGCGCTTCCTGCCTCCGGTCGCCGCGCTGGCCACCGGGCCCGTCCGGCTCGACGGCGACCCCCGGCTGCGCGACCGCCCCAACGCCGGGCTGATCACCGGCCTGCGCGACCTCGGCGTGCGCATCGACGACGAGGGCCGCGGGCGGGCGCCGTTCACCGTGCACGGCACCGGGTCGGTGCGCGGCGGTGCGGTCACCGTCGACGCGAGCGAGTCCAGCCAGGTCGTCTCCGGCCTGCTGCTGGCCGCGGCCCGCTTCGACGAGGGCGTCGCGCTCACCGTGGCCGGCAGCCTGCCCTCGCTCCCGCACGTGGAGATGACCGTGCGCACGCTGGCCGAGCACGGGGTCCAGGTCACGGCCACCGACGGCGGCTGGCGGGTGGCCCCCGGGCCGATCGCCCCGCTGGACCGGGTCGTCGAGCCCGACCTGTCCAACGCCGCCCCGTTCCTCGCCGCTGCGCTGGTCACCGGCGGCCGGGTCACCGTGCGCGACTGGCCCACCGACACCACCCAGCCCGGCGCGCAGCTGGACCGGCTGCTCACCGCGATGGGCGCCGACGTCGTCCGCACCGACGCCGGGCTCCAGGTCACCGGGGGCGACCGGATCGCCCCGCTGGACGCCGACCTCGGCGAGGTCGGTGAGCTGACCCCGGTACTGGCCGCGCTGTGCGCCCTGGCCGACGGCCCGTCCCGGCTGACCGGCATCGCGCACCTGCGCGGCCACGAGACCGACCGGCTGCAGGCCCTCGACGAGGTGCTGACCGCGGTGGGCGCCTCGGTCGAGCAGCTGCCCGACGGGCTGGTCGTCACCCCGGGCCCGCGCCGGGCGGCCCGGCTGGACTCCTACGCCGACCACCGGATGGTGCACGCCGCCGCGCTGCTCGCGCTGGCGGTCGACGGCATCGAGGTCACCGACCCCGGGGCGGTGGCCAAGACGCTGCCCGACTTCACCGACCGCTGGGCCGCCCTGGTCGGGGCGGGCCTGCCCGGGGTCGTGTCGTGAGCGGGCGGCGGATGGACAGCCGCTCCGACGAGGACGACGTCCGCGTCCGGGCGTCCCGGCACGGTTCGCGCCCACGCACCCGCACCCGGCCGGCGCACGAGGAGGCGGTGCCCGGGCTGGTGGTCGCCGTCGACCGCGGCCGGATGACCGTGCGGGTGCAGGGCCCCGACGGCGCCCCGGTCGAGGTGACGGCGATGCGCGCCCGCGAGCTGGGCAAGCACGGCGTGGTCGTCGGTGACCGGGTGCGGCTGGTGGGCGACACCTCCGGGCGCACCGACAGCCTGGCCCGGATCGTCACCATCGCCGACCGGGTCACCTCGCTGCGCCGCACCGCCGACGACACCGACCCCACCGAGCGCATCGTGGTCGCCAACGCCGACCAGCTCGTGGTCGTCACCTCGATCGCCGACCCCGAGCCCGCGCTGGGGTTCCTCGACCGGTGCCTGGTCGCCGCCTACGCCGGCGGGCTCGAGCCGCTGCTGGTGCTCACCAAGAACGACCTCGCCAGCGCCCAGCCGCTGCTGGACCGCTACGCCGGCCTGGACGTCGACGCGGTGCCGATGTCGCCCGAGGCGCCGCTGGACGACCTGGTCGCCCGGCTCCGCGACCGGACCAGCGTGCTGGTCGGGCAGTCCGGCGTGGGCAAGTCGACGCTGTTCAACCGGCTGGTGCCCGGCGCGTTCCGGGCCACCGGTGACGTGAGCAAGATCGGCAAGGGCCGGCACACGTCGTCCTCGGCGGTACTGCTCGACCTGCCCGGCGGCGGCACCCTCATCGACACCCCCGGCATCCGGTCCTTCGGGCTGGCGCACGTCACGGCCCGCGACGTCCTCGCCGCCTTCGACGACCTCGCCGAGGCCGCGGTCGACTGCCCGCCGCTGTGCGGGCACACCGCCGAGGACCCCGGCTGCGCGCTCGACCCGTGGGCCGCCGCCGGGCCGCCCGCCCGGCAGGAGCGCCTGGCCAGCTTCCGCCGCCTCCTCGCCGCCGTCGGTCAGCTCGGCCCCGGCCACTAGCGGCCGAAGGCCGCTCGGCCCCGTTGCGGGACCCGCGACGAGCTCGCGAGTCGTGGCGGGCAACGGGGTCCTCCCTCAGACCTCCACGTAGCCACCGCTGCGCCAGTAGAGGCCGGCGTCGCGGCTGAGCAGGCCCTCGTCGACCAGGTACCGGCGCAGCGCGGCCACGTCGGGGTGCCAGGCCGCGAGCAGCGCGTTGACCTCCCGCTCGGGGTACCGGACGCCGGGCTCGAAGACGTGCACGAGGTGCTCGAGCACGACCAGCCGCTTGGCGCGCTGCGCCGGGATCGACACCAGCCGGCCGTCGCGGAGGAAGGCGCGCAGCACGGCGTCCTGGCCGGGGTCCCCCGACAGCGGCTCCGGTGCCGGCGCGCTGGCCGCGGCGGCGCGGGCGGCCGCAGCGAACCGCTCGGTGTGCAGCGCCAGCGCGTGCCCGTCGCGGTCGACCAGCCCCGCGCGGGCCAGCCGGCGGGCGGCGAGTGCGACGTCCTTCAACGACAGGTCCGCGGCCCGGGCGACGTCCTCGATCGTGGCCGCGCCCAGCGCGAGGGCGGCCACCACCTTCAGCCGCACCGGATCGGCCAGCAGCCCGACGATCGTCCCGGCCTCCATGCCCCGACGGTATCCGGGCCCGGGGCGGGGACTCGGCAGGCCCGCGGCGGGGTAGGGCCGGGGCATGGTGAGCCCGATCGACATCCAGAAGGCCCTGTCCGGCATCGAGTACCCCGCCAAGCGGGACGACGTGGTGCAGCACGCCCGGTCCCAGGGCGGTGGCGACGACGTCATCGAGGCCCTCCAGGGCATCGACGACCAGGAGTACGACACCCCCGCGGCCGTCAGCAAGGCCGTCTTCAAGGACTGAACCAGCTCGTCGGGCGGGGTCGTCGCGCCCCGCCCGATAGGTTCGCTGCCATGACGGCTGGCGCGCGGGGCTACAACGAGGACATGCGCCTGGCGCACGTGCTGGCCGACCAGGCCGACGCGATCAGCCTGGACAGGTTCCGGGCCCAGGACCTGCAGGTCGACACCAAGCCCGACCTCACCCCGGTCACCGACGCCGACCACCGGGTCGAGGAGCAGCTGCGCACCACGCTGTCCCGCGCGCGCACCCGCGACGCCGTGCTCGGTGAGGAGTTCGGCAGCACGGGGCGCGGCGACCGCCGCTGGGTCATCGACCCGATCGACGGCACGAAGAACTTCGTCCGCGGCGTCCCGGTGTGGGCCACGCTGATCAGCCTGCTGGAGGGCGACGTCCCGGTGGTCGGGCTGGTCTCGGCCCCCGCGCTCAACCGGCGCTGGTGGGCGGCGGCGGGCACCGGCGCCTGGACCGGCCGCCGGCTGGAGAACGCGACGCGGTGCACCGTGTCGGCGGTGGGCGACCTCGCCGACGCGAGCCTGTCCTACTCGTCGCTGTCCGGGTGGGAGGAGCGTGGCCTGCTCGACCCGTTCCTCGACCTGACCCGTCAGGTGTGGCGCACCCGCGCCTACGGCGACTTCTGGAGCTACATGATGGTCGCCGAGGGCGCCGTCGACGTGGCCTGCGAGCCCGAGGTCTCGCTGTGGGACCTCGCCGCGCTCGACGTCATCGTGCGCGAGGCGGGCGGCGCCTTCACCGACCTCGGCGGCGCGCCCGGCCCGGCCGGTGGCAGCGCGGTGGCCAGCAACGGCGTCCTGCACCCCGACGTGCTGACGGCGCTCGCCCCCCGCGAGGGGCGAGCGCCGTCGGTGTAGCGCGACCGGTCAGCGGACCGGGCCGGACCCGTTCCCGCGGCCGCCCTGGATGCGCCGGCGCACGTCCTCGATCTTGGCCCGGTTCTTGGGGTCCTTGGCGAACGTCTGGGCCTTGTCCGTCGCCTGACGGATGACCTGCTTGCCCTTCGGGCTGTTCGCGAACTGGATGACCTTGTTCAACAGCGACGCCACGACGCGTCCACCCCCTCTGCTCCGGCGAGCCCCGTACGGGCTCCGCTCGTCGATGTCAACGGTGACAGCCGCGGAGTCGTTCCGCTCGGTGAGCTCAGGTCGCCGCGGCCCACCGCTCCCGGACGGCGACCGCCGCGGCCGGCTGCCGTGGCTCGACCACCGGGTCCACGACCCGCTGCGGCACCAGCTCCCGCCCCACCCCGCGGGCGGCGAGCACCGCGGCCCCCGCGGCCGAGGCGCTGCGCACCTGCACGTGCTGCACCGGCCGGCCCAGGACGTCGGCCAGCAGCTGCTGCACCGCGGGCTCACGGGCCCCGCCGCCGGTGAGCACGACCAGCTCGCCGTCCACCGGGGCCAGCAGGTCGAGGGCGACCGCGACCGCGCAGGCCACGCCCTCCAGCGCCGCCCGGGCCAGGTCGGCGCGGGTGGTGTCGGCCGAGAGCCCCGTCCAGCTCCCCCGCGCCCCCGGGCCGGCCACCCCGCCGCGCTCGCCGGTGAGGAACGGGACGAACGAGACGCCGCCGGCCCCCAGCGGGGACGCCGTCAGGCTGCCGGCCAGCCCGGCCCAGTCGAGCCCGAGCACACCACGCACCCAGTCCCACGCGGTGCCGGCGTTCTGCAGCGCGGCCATGGCGTACCAGCCGTCCCCGGCGTCGGCGAAGCAGTGGACGACGGGGTCGGCGGCCGGGGCGGGGTGCACCCCCGGCCGCAGCAGCTGCGCACCGGACCCGAGGTTCACCTGGACCCCGGTGCCGGTACCGGCGGCCAAGAGCGCCAGCGGGGTGTCCGCGCCGCCCACCACGACCGGGGTGTCGCCGCCGAGCAGGCCCGTGGTGCCCACGACCTCGTGCCCCGGCCGGACCGCGGGCAGCAGGCCCGGGTCGATGCCGGCGGCCGCGGTCGCGGCGGCCGACCAGCGGTCACCGGGGACGTCCCACAGCAGCGTGGCCGAGGCGTCGCTGCGGTCGGTCACCGCCGGGTCGGCACCGGGCACCAGAGCGGCACGCACGGCGTCCTTGGGCAGCAGCACCGTGGCCGCAGCGGCGAGCAGCCCGGGCTCGTGCGCGGTGAGCCAGGCCAGCAGCGGCCCGGTCATGCCGGCCGCCAGCGGGTTGGCCAGCGCGGCCCGGTCGCCGGCGGGCAGCTCCCGCCACCGCCGCAGCTCGGCGGCCGCCCGCTGGTCGGGCCACAGCAGCGCCGGCGCCAGCGCCGCCCCGGTCGTGTCGGCCAGGACGGCGCCGTGCATCTGGCCCGACAGCCCGAGCGCGCCGACCGGCCGGCCCGCGAGCCGGCGGCCCAGCTCGGCAGCGGCGTCGTCCAGGGCGCGCAGCCAGACCGCGACGTCGGTCTGCGCCCAGCCCGGACGAGGACGGTCGACGCCGTAGGCCGCCTCGCTCTCGGCGACCACGGCTCCGGCGTCGTCCAGGGCCGCGAGCTTGAGCCCGCTGGTGCCGAGGTCGGCGCCCACGACGACGGGGTCGGACGGGCGGGACGTCATCCGCTGATCCTGCACCCGGCGGGCGCCGCGCGAGGTCCGGCGCTCAGGCGCCGTTGAGCACGCCGGTGGTGGTCAGCTCCTCGGCGACGTCACGCAGCTTGACGTTGTTGCGTTGCGAGGCGTGGGTGAGCAGCGTGAACGCCTGCTCGGCGGTGATCTTGTAGCGCTCCATCAGGATGCCCTTGGCCTGCTCGATGACCCCGCGGGAGGCCATCGCCCGGCGCATGTTGAGCACGTCGTCGCTGGCCCGCGCGGCGGCCTCGGCGTTGCCCACCGCGATCGCGACGAACGCCGCCACCTCCTCGCCGAGGGCGATGTCGGCCTCGCCGAAGGCCCGCGGCCGGACGGCGTAGTTGTTCAGCGCACCGATCGTCGCCCCCTGGAAGGGCAGCGGTACCGACAGCGAGCTGCCGACGCCCCGCTCGGCGGCGTGCACCGCGTAGTCGGGCCAGCGCTGCTCGGCAGCCATGTCCTCGACGACGAAGATCTCCCCGGCGCGGCCGGCGTCCAGGCAGGGGCCGTAGCCGCGCTCGTACTGCAGCTCGTCGGCGTCGAGGGCGATCTGCCCGTCGAACGCGGCGGTGTAGGCGCGGTCGTCCCGGATCAGCGTGATCGAGGTGGCGTCGGCGCCGGGCATGACGCTGCGGGAGATGCGGACGATCTCGGTGAGCACGTCGGGCAGCTCACGTCCGACGAGGACGACACCAGCGAGGCGCTCGTGCAGCGCCCCCAGGGCAGCGGCGGACATGGCAGTACGTCACTCCTCAGACCACGGCGGATGCGCCGTGATTTCGACGTCCCGCGTGCCCGATCGAGTTCCGGGCACCGACGAGGATAAACGGCACCTCGCCGTCGATCATCGTGCCGCTGGACACGATCGACCACAACCGGCCTGTCCAGGGCGGCGCCGGCCGCTGCGCCGTCCCCGTCTGGTGGGATGGGTGCACGGGCAGCGGCAACCGGCCGCGCCCGGTGTCGAGGAGGCCTGCGTGCAGTACGCCGAGTCCGTCATCGAGCTCATCGGTGACACCCCCCTGGTGCGGCTGCGGTCGGTCACCGCCCACCTGGGCCCGGACGCACCCCTGGTGCTGGCCAAGGTCGAGTACCTCAACCCGGGCGGCTCGGTGAAGGACCGGATCGCCCTGCGCATGGTCGAGGCGGCCGAGGCCTCCGGCGCCCTGCGGCCGGGCGGCACGATCATCGAGCCGACCAGCGGCAACACCGGGATCGGGCTGGCGCTGGTGGCCCAGACCCGGGGCTACCAGTGCGTCTTCGTCTGCCCGGACAAGGTGGGCCAGGAGAAGATCAACGTGCTGCGGGCCTACGGCGCCGAGGTGCACGTCTGCCCCACCGCCGTCGACCCGAGCGACCCGCGCTCCTACTACTCGGTCTCCGACCGGCTGGCCCGGGAGACCCCCGGCGGCTGGAAGGCCGACCAGTACGCCAACCCGGACAACCCGCGGTCGCACTACGAGACCACCGGTCCGGAGATCTGGGCGCAGACCGAGGGGCAGGTGACGCACTTCGTCACCGGCGCGGGCACCGGCGGCACGATCTCCGGCGTCGGCCGCTACCTCAAGGAGGCCAGCGGCGGCCGGGTGCAGGTCATCGGCGCCGACCCCGAGGGCTCGGTCTACTCCGGTGGCACCGGCCGGCCCTACCTGGTCGAGGGCGTGGGCGAGGACTTCTGGCCCGAGGCCTACGACAAGTCGATCGCCGACGAGATCATCGCGGTCTCCGACGGCGACTCCTTCGCCATGACCCGGCGGCTGGCCCGCGAGGAGGGGCTGCTGGTCGGCGGCTCCTGCGGGATGGCCGTGGTCGCGGCGCTGCGCGTGGCCGAGCGGCTCACGAAGGACGACGTCCTGGTCGTGCTGCTGCCCGACGGCGGCCGCGGCTACCTGAACAAGATCTTCAACGACGAGTGGATGGCCGACTACGGCTTCCTCACCGCCTCAGGCGGGGAGACGGTCGGCGAGCTGCTGGACGCCAAGTCGGGCACCACCCCGACCCTGGTGCACACCCACCCCACCGAGACCGTGCGCGACGCGATCGACATCCTCCGCGAGTACGGCGTCAGCCAGCTCCCGGTGGTCAAGGCCGAGCCGCCGGTCACCGCCGGCGAGGTGGTCGGCTCGGTCGCGGAGAAGACGCTGCTCGACGCCCTGTTCTCCGGCCGGGCCACGCTGTCGGACCCGGTGGAGCGGCACATGTCCGCACCGCTGCCGATCATCGGCTCCGGTGAGCCCGTCACCGCCGCGGTGAGCGCGCTGGGCGACGCCGACGCGCTGCTGGTGCACGTCGACGGCAAGCCCGCCGGTGTCGTCACCCGGCAGGACGTCCTCGGGCACCTCGTCGGCCTGCCGCCTACGGTCGCCTCATGACCGGTTTCAACACGCGCGCCATCCACGCCGGCCAGGAGCCGGACCCGGCGACCGGGGCGGTCATCCCGCCGATGCACCTGACCACCACCTACAAGCAGGACGGCGTGGGCGGGCTGCGCGGCGGCTACGAGTACAGCCGCAGCGCCAACCCGACCCGCGACACCCTGCAGACGGCGCTGGCCTCGCTGGAGCAGGGCAGCCGCGCCATGACGTTCGCCTCGGGCCTGGCCGCCGAGGACGTCCTGCTGCGCACCGTCTGCCGGCCCGGCGACCAGATCGTGCTGGGCGGCGACGCCTACGGCGGCACGTACCGGCTCATCTCCAAGGTGCAGGAGCCCTGGGGCGTCGGGCACGTCCCGGTCGACCTCAACGACCTGGACGCCGTCCGCGAGGCGGTCGCCCCGGAGACGACCCGGGTGCTGTGGTGCGAGACGCCCAGCAACCCGCTGCTGAACATCGCCGACATCGCCACGCTCGCCGAGATCGCGCACGCCGCCGGCACGCTGCTGGTCGTCGACAACACCTTCGCCAGCCCCTACCTGCAGCAGCCGCTGACCCTGGGCGCCGACGTCGTCGTCCACTCGACCACCAAGTACCTGGGCGGGCACTCCGACGTCGTCGGCGGCGCGCTGGTGGTCTCCGACGCCGAGCTCGGCGAGCGGCTGGCGTACCTGCAGAACGCCGCGGGCGCGGTCAACGGCCCGTTCGACGCGTGGCTGGTGCTGCGCAGCCTCAAGACCCTCGGCGTCCGGATGGACCGGCACAGCGCCAACGCCGGCCGCATCGCGGAGTGGCTGCTGGAGCACTCCGCGGTCTCGGCCGTGCTGTACCCGGGGCTGCCCGAGCACCGCAACCACGAGATCGCGGCGAAGCAGATGTCGCAGTTCGGCGGGATGGTGTCCTTCCGGCTGCGGGCCGGGGAGGAGGCCGCGCTGCGGGTCTGCGAGCGGGCGCGGGTGTTCACCCTGGCCGAGTCCCTCGGCGGGGTGGAGTCGCTCATCGAGCACCCGCACCGGATGACCCACGCCAGCGCCGCCGGCTCCCCGCTGGAGGTGCCCGCCGACCTGGTGCGCCTGTCGGTGGGCATCGAGGACGTCGACGACCTGCTGGCCGACCTCGACCAGGCCCTGGGCTGATGGAGGACCCCCGTGCCCCCCACCGCTCGCAGGCTCGCGGCGGACCCTGCACGGGGGCCGAGGGGAGGCCCTGCCCGACGTCTACGCCGGGAGCGTGAGGATGCGCGGGCCGTCGTCGGTGACGGCGACGGTGTGCTCGACGTGGGCCGCACGGCTGCCGTCGGCGCTGCGCAGCGTCCAGCCGTCGGCGTCGACCCGGTAGTCGTCGGAGCCGCCGGCCAGGAACCACGGCTCGATCGCGATGACCAGCCCGGCGCGCAGTTTCAGCCCCCGCCCGGCGCGGCCCTCGTTGGGCACGCTGGGCGCCTCGTGCATCGACCGGCCGATCCCGTGGCCGCCCTGGTCGGTGTTGATCCCGCACCCGCCGGCCCGGCCCACCGCACCGATGGCGGCCGAGACGTCGCCGAGCCGCCCGCCGACGACGGCCGCGGCGATCCCGGCCTCCAGGGCCCGGGTGGTGGTGTCGAGCAGCCGCAGGTCCTCGGCGCGGGGCGTGCCGACCGGGAAGGTGATGGCCGCGTCGCCGACCCAGCCGTCGAGGGTGGCTCCGGCGTCGACGCTGAGCAGGTCGCCGTCCTCGAGCTCCTGGGAGGTCGGGATGCCGTGCAGCGCGACGTCGTTGACCGACAGGCAGACCACGCCCGGGAACGGCGGCGTGCTGCGCAGCGGCGCGTAGCCGAGGAACGGCGAGCTGGCCCCGGCGTCGGCCAGCACCTGCCGGGCGGCCTCGTCGAGCTGGGTGAGCCGGACGCCGGGAGCCGCCAGTGCCCGTACCGCCGCGTGCATCCGGGCGACCACCGCGCCGGCGGCCCGCATGGCCTCGATCTCGCCCGGGGTGCGCAGTTCGATCACGTCGTCCTCCTGGTCCTGGTATTGCTATCCCGGTATTACTATCACGCCCATGGTGCGACCGCCGCTGAGCCCGGAAGAGCGTGAGCGCGGCCGTCGGCTGGGGGCGCTGCTGCGCGAGGCCCGCGGCGCCCGCACGCCGGGCGAGGTGGCCCTCGCCTCGGGGGTGAGCCTGGAGGCGCTGCGCAAGATCGAGTCCGGCCGCGTCCCGACGCCGGCGTTCTTCACCGTCGCCGCCCTCGCCCGGGCCGTCGACCTCCCGCTCGACGAGCTGGCCCTCGCCCTCGACGACACCGGTACCGCCCTCTCGGCCTGACCGGCGCCCCGGGTACAACTCTCCGGTGCACAGCGAGCCTGCGGTCAGCGTCGTCATCGCCACCCGGGACCGGCGGGCCTCGCTGCTCCGGTCACTGGCCCGGCTCGACGACGGCGTCCACCCGGTGGTCGTCGTCGACAACGCCTCCTCCGACGGCACCGCGGCCGCGGTGCGGGGACAGCACCCGCGGGTCGACGTCCTGGAGCTGCCGGCCAACGCCGGGGCGGTCGCCCGCACCGACGGCGTCCGCCGCGCCACGACCCGGTACGTGGCCTTCGCCGACGACGACTCCTGGTGGGAGCCGGGCGCCCTGGACGCCGCCGTCGCCCTGCTGGACGCCCACCCCCGGCTCGCCGTCGTCGTCGGCCGGGTGCGGATGGCCGGCGACGGCAGCGAGGACGCCGTCACCCGCAAGCACCGGCGCGCACTGCTCGGCCGCTCCCCCGCGGGACCCGACGTGCTGAGCTTCCCGGCGTTCGCCGCGGTGGTCCGCCGGGACGCCTACCTCGGTGCGGGCGGCTTCTCGCGGCTGCTGTTCTTCGGCGGCGAGGAGCACCTGCTGGCCCTGGACCTCGCCGCGGCCGGGTGGCAGCTCGTGTTCAGCGAGGACGTCGTCGCCTGGCACGACCCGGCCGGGCCGGACCGGCCCAGCGCGGCCCGCTGGTCGCTGCAGACCCGCAACGACGTGCTCGTCGACTGGCTGCGCCGTCCGCTCCCCGTGGCGCTCACCGCGACCGCGCGGCTGGCCCACCGGGCGGTCACCGAGCCGGCCGCCCGGACGGCGCTGGCCGGGCTGGTGCGCCTGCTCCCGGCCGCTCTCGCCCAGCGGCGGCCGGTGCCGGCGGAGGTGGAGCGACGCTTCGCCACCGCCCAGCGGCCGGCCGTCAGCCCTGCAGCCGGCGGCTGAGCCACTCCCGCGCCTGCGCGTTGGACGCCGCACCACGCTCCTGGGCGGCGGTGATCGCCTCGGCGAGCGTGCCGGACAGCGCGTGCTCGAGCGCGGCGTCCAGGGTGTGGGCGTCGACCTGGTCGCCCGGCACCACCAGCGGCCAGCCCAGCGCACCGGCCTGCGCGGTGACCTTGGCGCCACCGACGATGGCATCGCAGGCGATGACCGGCTTCCCGTGCGCCAGCCCGAGCACCAGCGCGTGCAGCCGCATGCTCACCACCGCGTCGGCCCGCCGGATGAGCGCCTCGACCTGCAGCGGGAACCGCTCGTAGGGCTTCTCGAAGCTGTCCATGGTCAGCTCGAACCACGGGATGGCGCGGGCGCCGAGCCACCCCTCGATGGCCGCGCGCACCTCGACCGCCCGGCTGCGGTCGCCGTACTCCTCCTGCGGCGGGGCGAACGCGACGGCCAGCACCGGGACGTCGGGCGTCCGGGTGGCCATGGCCAGGTCCGGGCGGGCGACACCGGGGGCGTCGCGCTCCCACACCTCGTGGAACAGGGCCCGGCCGGCCTCGGTGACCACCGAGACGTTGACCGCCCAGCGCTGGGCACCGGCGAACGCCTCGGTCAGCTCGCGCAGCAGCGGGGTGTCGGAGACCGGGCCGCTGACGAACACCAGGTGCGTGAAGTCGGCCGGGTCGAGGTCACGCCAGTTCGGCCCGCGCTGCAGGAAGGGCGCCCAGGCCACGGAGTGGTCGACGTCCAGCTCACGCAGCCAGCCCGCCACCACCTCGGCGCCCAGGTCGTCGCCGACGGTGGCGATCACCTCGTCGAAGCTGAACCAACCGGTGACCAGGACGCGCATGCGCCCAGCTTCGCAGGCGCTCCGCGCCGGACCTCAGGAAGGGTCGGCGACCAGGTCGCGGTACTCGGGGTGCCGCTCGATCCAGCCCTTCACGAACGAGCACTGCGGGACGACGGTGCCGCCCTGGCTGCGGACGTCGTCGAGCGCGGCCCGCACCAGGGTGCTGCCCAGCCCGGAGCCCTCGCTCTCGACCTCGGTGTGGGTGAACACCACCGTGGAGCCGTTGCGGAGGTACGCGGCGATGCCGAGCAGCCGGTCGCCGTCGCGGATCTCGTAGCGGCTGTCCTGCGGGGCGTCGGAGACGGTCGGTTCCATGCCCCTGCCGAACGGTGCTCCCGGGCGGGGTGTTCCCCCGCCCGGGAGCGCGTCAGCTCAGCCGGCGGGCCGCGGGGCCGGACGTGACGGTCAGCGTGACCGGCTCGGTCAGCCCGCGCTCGCGGCAGGCGGCCACGACCGCCGCGTCCACGGCGGCCGCGTCGGCCGGGCGGATCAGCGCGATCGCCGAGCCGCCGAACCCACCGCCGACCATCCGGGCACCGAGCGCACCGGCCGACCGCGCGGCCTCGACGACGACGTCGAGCTCGACCGCGGACACCTCGTAGTCGTCGCGCAGCGAGGCGTGCGAGGCGTCGAGCATCGGCCCGATCTCGGCCACCCGGCCGGCCCGCACCAGCTCGACGACGGTGTCGACGCGCTGGTTCTCCCCGACCACGTGCCGGGCCCGGGCCTGCAGCCGCGGGTCGGTGAGCCGGACGACGTCCTCGGGGGTGGCGTCGGACAGCCACTCCAGGCCCAGCTGGCGGGCCGCCTCGTCGCAGTCGGCGCGGCGCTTGGCGTACTGGCCGTCGGCGAGGGTGTGCTTGACCCGGGTGTCGATGACCATCAGCTCCAGCCCGGCCTCGGCCAGGCCCAGGTGCACCGGCTCGGTGCGGAAGTCGCGGGTGTGGATGAGCAGGGCCGAGCCCTCCTCGGCCAGCAGCGCGACCGTCTGGTCCATGCCGCCGGTGCCGGCGCCCACGACCTCGTTCTCCGCCCGGATCGCGGCCTGCACCAGCACGTGCCGCAGCTCGACCGAGTCGGTGCGGCCGGCCAGCTCCGCCGCGGCGAAGGCCACCGCGGCCTCCAGCGACGCCGAGCTGGACAGGCCCGCGCCCAGCGGGACGTCGCTGCTGACCGACAGGTCCATGCCGGGTACGTCGATGCCGGCCTGCTGCAGCGCCCACAGCGTGCCCGCCGCGTAGCCGGCCCAGCCGGTGGCGGTGCCCGGGCCCAGGTCGCCCAGCCGGCCCTCGAACGGCGCGGCGTCCGGGTCGGTGCTCGACAGCCGGACGACGTCGTCGTCCCGGCGGCGGACGGCGGCGGCGGTGATGCGGGTCAGCGCCATCGGCAGGCAGCGGCCGCCGTTGTAGTCGACGTGCTCACCGATCAGGTTGACCCGGCCGGGGGCGGTCCAGACGCCGTCCGGCTCGACCTCCCAGGTCGCGCGCAGCTCGGCGACCGCGAGGTCGGCCTGTTCCCGGGCGCTCACGACGCCACCTCCCGCAGCCGGTCGGCGATGCGCTCCGGCGTCGTGTCGTTGATCCAGGCACCCATGCCGGACTCGGAGCCGGCCAGGTACTTGAGCTTGCCCGGTGCCCGCAGCAGCGAGAACAGCTGCAGGTGCAGCCGGCCCAGGTCGCGGTCCTCGCCGGTCGGCGCCTGGTGCCAGCCGGAGATGTAGGGCACCCGGTCGACACCCGGGTGGAAGCGGGACAGCCGGCGCAGCAGCTCCTGGTAGACCACCGCGAGCTCGGCCTTCTCCGCGTCGTGCAGCGCGGCGAGGTCGGGCACGTCGCGGTGCGGGGCCAGGTGCACCTCGATCGGCCAGCGGGCGGCGCGGGGCACGTAGGCGGTGAAGTGCTCCCCGCTCAGCACGACCCGGGTGCCCTCGGCCTGCTCGGCGGCGAGCACGTCGGCGAGCAGGTTGCCCCCGGTGGCCTCGCGGTGCTTGCGGGCCTGCTCGACCAGCTGCGCGGACCGCGGCGGCACGGTCGGGTAGGCGTAGACCTGCCCGTGCGGGTGGGTCAGCGTCACCCCGATCTCCTGGCCGCTGTTCTCGAACACGAACACCTCGGCCACCTGCGGGTCGGCCGAGTGGGCGGCGGTGCGCTGGGCCCACGCCTCGACGATCGTGCGCATCCGCGCCACGGGCAGGTCGACGACGGCGGCCTCGTGGTCGCTGGAGAACACCACGACGTCGCAGTGCCCGTACGCGGGCCGGTCGGCGGGACCGAACGCCGGCGGCGCGGCGTCCGCGCCCGGGCCGACGGTCAGCGGCGCGAAGCTGGGGAACCGGTTGGCGAAGGCCACGACGTCGTAGCTGCTGTCGGGCACCTCGGTGGGTCGCGCCGGGTCCAGGGTCGGGTCCAGCGGGCAGTCGGCGGCACTGGGCAGGAACGTGCGGTTCATCCGGTGGCCGGCGATCGTCACCCACTCCCCGGTGAGCACGTCGAAGCGGACCTCACCGGCGTGCGGGGGCTCCGGCAGCGGGCGGGTGTCCTCGGCCTCGTGCACCGCGCCGGCAGTGGCCACGTCGTCGAAGTAGAACATCGGACGGCCGTCGGCCATCGTCCGCTCGGTGACCTGGCCCGGCCACTGGTCCGCTCCGTCGGCGGGGTGTCCCACCGTGGGTCCGGCGTCCATGTGTGTCGTCCTCCTGTCGAGCTGTGTTCCCCCGAACGGACTGAGTCTGCACGGGCACGCACGGCAGACAGACGGAGGGCCCGGTCACCTGTTCGGTGACCGGGCCCTCCGGTTGGTAGCGGGGACAGGATTTGAACCTGTGACCTCTGGGTTATGAGCCCAGCGAGCTACCGAGCTGCTCCACCCCGCGTCGCAGGGAGAACACTACCCCACGTCCGGCCGGCGCGCTCGCGGGGGGCCGTCCGGCGTCCAGGGCGCGGGCTCGGCCGGCTCCGCCGGCGGCTCCCGCAGCGGCAGCTGCCACCAGCCGACGTCGTGCCAGCGGCCGGCCTTGTACCCGGCGGCGCGGTAGACGCCCACCGGGGTGAAGCCGAGCGCGGTGTGCAGCCCCACGCTCGCGTCGTTGGGCAGCGCGATGCCGGCGAAGGCCGTCACGTACCCGAGCGGGAGCAGCTCGGCCAGCAGCCGCTCGTACAGCGCCCGCCCGGTGCCCGCGCCGCGCTCGTCGGCGGAGAGGTAGACCGAGCAGCTGACCGACCAGCGGTAGGCCGCACGGACGTTGTGCGGCGCCGCGTAGGCGTAGCCGACCACCGCGCCGTCCCGCTCGGCGGCGACCCAGGGCAGGCGGGGCGCGCCGAGCATCCGGCGGGCGATCTCGGCCGCGTCCGGCGGCACGGTCTCGAAGGAGGCCACCGAGCCGGTGACGTGCGGCCGGTAGACGGCGGCGATCCCCGCGGCGTCCGCGGTGTCGGCGGTGTCGGCGGCTCGGACTCCGGCGGGGCTGCGCACGGCGGGCAGCGTAGCCAGGAGACGACGAAGGCCCGGTCACCCTGGGGGTGACCGGGCCTTCGTCGGTGGTAGCGGGGGCAGGATTTGAACCTGCGACCTCTGGGTTATGAGCCCAGCGAGCTACCGAGCTGCTCCACCCCGCGTCGCTGGGAAAATCATACCCCACCTGCGGTGGCTCGCTGCGCAGGGGTGGTCCCCGGGGTCACGACCCCGGGGACCACCCGCCTGCTCAGCCCGTCGGCGACGGGGCCGGCGTGGACGACGGCGCGGCGGACGCCTGCCCGTTGGCCGCCTGGTAGGCCTGCACCGCAGCCTGCAGGTCGGCCTGCGCCTGCCCGATCCGGGCGAAGTCGCCGGCCCGGGTGGCCTCCCCGAGCGCGGTGATCGCGTCGTTGAGCCGGGTCACCGCCGCGTCCCGGGCAGCCTCGTCGACCGGCCCGGCGCTCGGTGCCGGGGTGGCGCCGTCGGTCGGTGCCGGGGTCGGCGTGGTCGGCGTGGCCGGCGGGGTCCCGCCGTCGGCGGCCACCTCGCCCACGCCCTGCCCGAAGACCTGGTCCAGCGCCTCGGCGAGGGTGTCGGCGTAGCCGATCCGGTCGGCGTAGTTGACCAGCACCTTCTGCAGCAACGGGAAGGAGTTCTCCCCGGTCCCCTGCACGTACAGCGGCTCGACGTAGAGCAGGCCGGCGTCCCCGATCGGCAGGGTGAGCAGGTTGCCGAACACCGCCCGGGAGTTCTCGCTGCTGAACAGCGTGAGGTCGGGCCGGACCTGGTTGTTGGTCACGAAGGCGTTCTGCACCTGGTTCGGCCCCCGGTAGGGGGTGTTGCCGGGCAGTCGCAGCACCTGGATGTCGCCGTAGGTCTCGGGGTCGGAGGAGGCGGAGACGAACGCCGACAGGTTGTCCCGCTCGAAGGCGTTGAGCGCGCTGGTGAGCTGGAAGCTCGCCTCCTCGTCACCCGGCCGCTGCGACAGGATGTAGTACGGGGGCTGGTCCTCGTCGGTGGTGGTGCCCTGCTGCGTCGGGTCCGCCGAGACCTGCCACCGGTCGTTCTGGTTGTAGAAGGCGATCGGGTCGGACACGTGGTACCGGGTCAGGATGTCCCGCTGCAGCTTGAACAGGTCCTCCGGGTACCGGACGTGGCTCTCCAGCTCGGCGGTCACGTCGCTGCGCGGCTTCACCAGACCCGGGAAGGCCTTCATGTAGGTCGCCAGCACCGGGTCGGTGTCGTCCCAGGCGTACAGGCTGACCGTGCCGTCGTAGGCGTCGACCGTGGCCTTGACCGAGTTGCGGATGTAGTTGAACTGCTGGTCGGGCAGGGCGGTCGTGCCCGTCCCGGTCAGCGCGTCCGCGGCGCTGTCCCGCAGCGACATCTGCTCGGAGTAGGGGTAGGCGTCCGAGGTGGTGTAGCCGTCGAGGATCCACACGATCCTGCCGTCGACGACCGCCGGGTAGGGGTCGCCGTCCACGGTGAGGAAGGGCGCGGCCTTCTCCACCCGGTCGCGCGGGTTGCGCACGTAGAGCACCTTGGACTGGTCGTTGACCGCGCTGGAGAGCAGGAAGTTCCGCTCCCGGTAGTAGATGGCGTAGGTCAGCCGGCGGAAGAAGCTGCCGACCGAGACGCCCCCGGCGCCGTCGTAGGTGGAGTTGATCTGCCCCTCGCCGGACCCACCCTCGGGCTGGTCGAACTCCCGGGGCGAGGGCCCGCCGACGACCGAGTAGACGTCGACGCCGTCGTTGTTGAGCAGCTCGCCGTAGTAGATCTGCGAGCGGTCGACCTGGATGTCACCGCGGTTGGGCAGGTCGCCGGTGGTGAAGTTGGGCTCGCCGCCCTCGGACCCGGCGACCACCTCGTTGGCCGGCGCGGCCACGAAGCCGTTGCCGTGGGTGTAGACGGTGTGCCGGTTGATCCAGCTGCTCTGGTTGCCGCTGAGCTCGGAGCTGTTGAGCTCGCGCACGGCCACCACGTAGTCCTGGGTGACGCCGTCGACGGTGTAGCGGTCGATGTCCAGCTTCTCGGGGAAGCCGTAGACGTTGCGGATCTGCTGGCGGGCGGTGAACGTCGCGGACAGCACGTTGGGGTCCAGCAGCCGCGCGTTGGGGATCGTCTCGGTGTCGTCGCGCAGCGCGGCGATGGCCGCGTCGCGGTCGGCGCCCTCGGTCTGGTCCTGCGCGTAGTTGACGTACTCGATGTCGTTGAGCTGGTAGGCGTCCAGGGTGGAGGTGATCGCCCGGCCGGTGAACTCCGCCTCCCGCTGGTCGGCCGAGGGCCGGACGACGAACTGCTGCACGATCGCGGGGTAGGCGAAGCCGATGAGCAGGCTGGCCACCAGCAGCAGCCCCAGCGCCGCGGCCGGCAGCACGGTGTTGCGCACGGCGATGTTGACGAAGAACGCGATCGCGCAGATCGCGGCCACCACGACCAGGATGTTCTTGGCCGGCAGCAGCGCGTTGACGTCGGTGTAGGAGGCGCCGGTGTACAGCCCGCCCCGGTCGGAGTACACGAGGCTGTAGCGGTCCAGCCAGTAGGCGACCGCCTTGAGCGCCACGAACAGGCCCAGCAGCACCGACAGCTGCACCCGGGCCGCGCCGGTGAGCTTCTGCCCCGGAGTCTGCAGCCGCAGCCCACCGAACACGTAGTGGGTCAGCACCGACCCGATCAGCGCCAGCAGCACGATCGTGAACCCGAAGCCCAGCGCGAGCCGGTAGAAGGGCAGGTCGAACACGAAGAAGGAGATGTCCCGGCCGAACTGCGGGTCGGTGGCGTTGAACGGGGTGGCGTTGCGCCAGGCCAGCCAGGTCTGCCAGCTGCCCTGCGCGGCCGCCCCGGCCAGCAGGCCCAGCACGACCCCCAGCGCGGTGAGCACGACCTTGCGGCGGGGCTCCAGCGACTGGCGGTAGCGCTCGAGGTTCTGCTGCTCCAGCGACATCGGCCGGAACGCGGGCCGGAACCGGTAGGCCAGGTGCACCGCCAGCACCACCAGTCCACCGGTGGCCACCCCGGCCAGGGCGAACAGCAGGGCGCGGGTCTGCACCTCGGTCCAGAACACCTCGGTGAAACCGGTCTCGTCGAACCACAGGTAGTCGACGTAGACGTTGGTCAGCGTGCCGATCACGGTGGACAGCACCAGCAGCACGGCGACGACGCCGATGGCCAGCTTGGCGCGCCGGGACAACGCCGGCACCGGCACGGGGGGCCGCATGGCCACGGTCGGACTCCTGTCTCAAGGGTGGGCGCGGGCACGGGGCCCGGCCGCGGGAACTCGGACACGGAGAGCCCGCACCCCGCCGTGAGCGGGGAGGAGCGGGCCTGGGGTCCGCTCCCTCAACTGCTGTCGGCGGCGGCGGGTTCCCGGCCGTGCCACAAGCACACCACGGTCCGGCGCCCGGGCGGTCAGCAGGGAGCGGGCGTCCTCCCGGCGCGCAGGTCACCCAGCGCGGTCAGGGCGTCGTCCAGGGTGGCCACCTTGGCCATCGGCAGGCCGGGCTGGGCGTTGGCCAGCGCCTCGGCGCAGTTGGCCGCCGGCACCAGGAACAGCACCGCGCCGATGTCGCGGGCGGAGACGAGCTTGAGCGGGATGCCGCCGATCGGGCCGACCGCGCCGGTGGCGTCGATGGTGCCGGTGCCGGCGATGACCGCGCCCTCGGTCAGGTCGGTGTCGCCGACCATGTCGATGATCCCCAGCGACAGCATCAGCCCGGCCGAGGGACCGCCGACGTCGTCCACCTGGATCGACACGTCGAAGGGCGCGTAGGGGGTCTCCAGGACCTGGATGCCCAGCGCCGAACCGTCGCCCTCCTGCGCCGCGCCGGTGGTGACCGTGGCGGTGCCGGCGACGCCCATCCGGGTGTAGTCGACCTGCACCGCGGTCGAGGGCGGGATGGCCTGCAGCGCGGCGAGCAGCGCGTCCTGGGTCGGTGTGGGCGTGCCGTCGACGGCCACCACCGCGTCGCCGTCCTCCAGCCGGCCCGCCGACGGCGACCCCTCCGGCAGGCCCTGGACGACGACCTGCACCGGGTAGCCCAGCTCGGCCAGCGCGGCCCCGCGGGCGGACTGCTCGGAGGTGAGGAATGCCTGCCGGTTCTCCGCCTGCGTCTCCTGCACCGACTTCCCCGACGGGTAGACCTGCTCGCGCGGGACGACGGTCACCTCGCCGTCGAGCCAGCCCTGGACCGCGCGCACCAGGTTCAGCGAGCCCTGCGGGATGCCGACGGTGGTGAGGTTGAGGTTCCCGGACGTGTCGTTGGGCTCGCGGCCGGTGACGGTGATGATCGGGGTGCCGTTGATGTCGCCGAGGGTGTTGTAGGTGGGCCCGGGCACCTGCGCCACGTAGGGCACGGGCAGGACGGCACCGAGCACCCCGAACAGCAGCAGCAGGACGGTGCCGGTCACCAGCACGGTGCTCCGACGACTCACGGTTCCTCCTCGCGGCCAGCGGCCGACGTCGGCTGGCCGCCCGGCCCCGTCGGCCCCGAGGCCGCGGCGAGCGCACCCGTCGAACGGCGAGCGTAGGTGACCGCGGCGACCGGGCGGCCCGGGGCGGGTTCGCCGAGGGCGGAACCGCAGGAGCCCAGGAGTCCGGTCGGGGCCGGTCGGGCGGGTGCCCGCGCGGCTACGGTGGAGCCATGAGCGATGTGCCCTTCGGCTTCGGACTCCCCGACCGCGACCCCGAGCGACGGGGTGAGTCCGACGGGCCCGGCGGCACCGGGCCGAGCGCGAACGACCCGTTCGGCCTCGGCGCCCTGTTCGGCGGCGGCCTGGGCGGGCCCGGCGGGGGCGACCCGTCGGAGCTGCTGGGCAAGATGCCGCTGTTCGCCGAGCTGCAGAAGCTGATGAACTACTCGGGCGGCCCGGTGAACTGGGACCTCGCCCGGCAGGGCGCGATCAGCCAGCTCGCCCCCGGCCACCAGCCGACCTCGGCCGCCGAGCGCGCCGCGGTCGCCGAGTCCCTGCGCCTGGCCGACCTGTGGCTGGACCAGGTCACCGAGCTGCCCTCGGGCATCGACCGCGGGCTGGCCTGGTCGCGGGTGGAGTGGGTCGAGCAGACGCTGCCGGCCTGGAGCGCGCTCATCGACCCGCTGGCCGAGCGCGTCGTCGCCGCGATGACCAGCGCACTGCCGGCCGAGGCCGCCCAGATCGCCGGCCCGCTCGCCGGGATCATGGGCCAGATGGGCGGCGTCATGTTCGGCGCCCAGGTCGGCCAGGCCCTGGCCAAGCTGGCCGACGAGGTCACCACCAGCACCGAGGTCGGGCTGCCGCTGGGGCCCAAGGGCGCCGGCGTGCTGCTGCCGCAGAACGTCACCGCGTTCGGTGCAGGTCTCGACCGCCCCGAGGACGAGGTCCGGTTGTTCCTCGCCCTGCGCGAGGCCGCCCACCAGCGCCTGTTCGCGCACGTGCCGTGGCTGCGCCAGCAGCTCACCGACGCCGTCCACGCCTACGCCCGCGGCATCCACGTCGACCCCGAGGCGATCCAGCGTGGTCTGGACGAGGCGATGAGCGGCATGGAGGGCGGGCTGGACCCGCAGGACCCCGAGAGCATCCAGCGGCTGCTGGGCAGCGGTGTGCTCGAGCCGGAGGAGACCCCCGAGCAGGCCATGGCGCTGCGCCGGCTGGAGACCCTGCTGGCCCTGGTCGAGGGCTGGGTCGACACCGTCGTGGCGGCCGCGGCCGCCGAGCGGCTGCCCGGGCACTCCGCGCTGGCCGAGACGATGCGCCGGCGCCGGGCGTCCGGCGGACCGGCCGAGCAGACCTTCGCCACCCTGGTCGGGCTGCACCTGCGCCCGCGCCGGGCCCGCGACGCCAGCACGGTGTGGGGCGCGATGGCGCAGAAGCACGGCCCGGCCGAGCGGGACCGCCTCTGGTCGCACCCGGACCTGCTGCCCACCTCCGACGACCTCGACGAGCCGCTGGACTTCGTCGCCCGCCAGGGCGCGGCCGACCCGTTCGCCGAGCTGACCGAGGGCTCCGACCCCCGCGACGACCAGGACGGCGACACCCCCGAAGGCCCCACACCGCAGAGCTGAGGAAGGACCCCCTTCCCGGGGCCCCACGCGCTCCGCGCGCGGCGGGCCCCGGGAAGGGGGTCGACCGAGCCTGGTGGTGCCGAGCGGCCCCGGTCAGGCGACGGTGCCGGGCTCCAGGTCGTCGTCCTCGGGACGGCTGCCGGCGGAGCCGTGCTCGACGCCCTCCAGGAAGCCCAGCGCCCGGTCGGCCTGCGGGTAGGCCCGCACCAGCGCCCAGAAGTGCTCGTCGTGGCTGGCCTCGAGCAGGTGCGCGAGCTCGTGCACCAGCACGTAGTCGACGACGTACTCCGGCATGCCGCGCAGCCGGCTGGAGAGCCGGATCGACCGGTCCGCGGGGGTGCAGGAGCCCCACCGGCGGTTCTGGTTGTCGACCCACCGGATGCTCGCCGGCACCGCGCGGCCGCGCAGGTGGGCGTCGGAGAGCTCGAGCGCACGCACCATCAGGTCCTCGTCGGAGGCCAGGTTGCGCCGCCGGCGGTCCTCGCGGGTCTGCAGCTTGGCGACCATCTGGTCGACCCACCGCCGCTCCTCGGCCGCGCTGAACGCCGCGGGGATGAGCACCACGGTGCGGCCGTTCTCGCGGTAGGCGGTCACGGTCCGGCGGCGTCGCGCGCTGCGGCGGACCTCCACCTCGCTGTCGAGGCGCGGCGCCGTGCGCACGGCGGGGACGGCGGCCGTCGACGCAGCCGGCGGGCGGCGGTCAGGTCGTGGTTGCACGAACGCACCGTAACCGGCAGCCGCGAGCGCCCCCTGATGAGGACACCCGGACGTGGACAGGTGCACACGGACAGTGGACACCTGGCCCCGGGGCGTCCCCCGAACGGTGGAACGGCCGTCCCGTGTCCACAGGCCGCCCGCCGCGTCCGTGCTGGTGGGGACGGCGTTCACGCCCCGTTGGGCCGGTCGTCACCCCCTGGGTCCCCTGCCGGTGCACAACGACACCCCGACGGGTCCCCACGGTGTCCACAGCTGTGTCCACAGGCTGTGGGCACAGCTCGTCCAGCGCGCCCCGCGGGAACCTACGGCCGCTGTCCACGATCTCCGCGCCGACGCGCCGGAGCACCTGTGGACGAACTGCGCGGACGGGGCTGCTCCGCTGGCACGCTGCCCGCGATGACCGAGACCCCGCACCCGCTGCTGCCCGCCACCACCCCGGTCCTCCGGCTGGACGACGACCTGCTGCAGGTCGGCGGGGTCGACGGCCGCGCGGGACTGCGCCTGCACCCCGCCGGGGCCGAGGTCACCGCGCTGCTGCGGGGGCTGGACGGCCGGCGGAGCGAGCGGGCCGTGCGCAGCGAGTCGGTCGCGGGCGGGGTACCGGCCGAGGTGGTCGACGACCTGCTCGCCGGGTTGCGGGGCGCCGGCCTGGTGCACGACCTCGCCGCCACCGACCTGCTGGCGACCGACCCGGGCCCGGCGGCCGCGGCCCGGGCCGGGCTGGAGCTGCCCGCGGCCATGCCCCGCGCGGGCACCGGTGGGCGGTGGCGGTCCCGCCGGCAGTGCGCCGTGGTGGTCGACGGGGCGACCCGGGTGGGCACACCGCTGGCCGCGGTGCTGGCCGCCAGCGGGGTCGGCCGGGTGCACGTGCGCGACCGCGGGCCCACCCGGGCGGGCGACACCGTCGTCGGCGGGGCGACGGCGGCCGACGAGGGGCGGCCCCGGGCACTGGCCGCCGCGGACGCCGTCCGCCGGGTCAGCCCGCTCACCGACCTGCGGCCGCTGCCGCCCGAGCGCACACCCGACCTGGTCGTGCTCTGCCGCCCGTGGGCGGCCGCCGACCCGTTGTCGGCTGCGCTGCAGCGGGCCGGCACGCCGCACCTGGTGGCCACGGTCCGCGAGGAGACCGGCGTGGTCGGCCCGCTGGTGCTGCCCGGTGGCACCAGCAGTTGCCTGCGCTGCGCCGACGCGCGCCGCCGCGACGACGACCCCGCCTGGCCGCGGCTGGCCGCCCAGCTGGCCGCGACCGACCCCGGGCCCAGCGGCGCCACCGTCACCTGCCTGCTCACCGCGCTGACCGCCGCGGTGCAGGTGCTGGCCCTGCTCGACGGCGACGACGAGCCGGTCACCGTCGGGGCGACCCTGGAGCTGCGGCCACCGGACCTGCTCCCCCGGCTGCGGCGCTGGCCCCCGCACCCGGACTGCGCCTGCGGGGCGGCGGCCCGGCTCGCCGCAGCCGGTGGCTGACCGCCGCCGCAGCGGTCGCGGGTCGCGGCCGGGGCGGCGCCGGCCGCGACAGGGGACACTGTGGGGGTGAGTGACACGGGGCGCGACATCCCACGGGGGGCGGTGTCCCGCACGGCCCGCCTGGCCGCACTGCCGCTGGGCGCCGCCGGCCGGGCCACCCTCGGCATCGGCAAGCGCCTGTCCGGCCGGCCGGCCGACGAGGTGAACGCCGAGCTGCAGGAGAAGGCGGCCGAGCAGCTGTTCGCCGTCCTCGGCCAGCTCAAGGGCGGGGCCATGAAACTGGGCCAGCAGCTGTCGATCTTCGAGGCCGCGGTGCCCGAGGAGATGGCCGGGCCCTATCGCGAGGCGCTGGTCAAGCTGCAGGAGGCGGCCCCGCCGATGCCGGTGCGCACCGTGCACGCGGTGCTGGCCCAGCAGCTGGGCGCCCGCTGGCGGGAGCGGTTCCGCCACTTCGACGACACCCCGGCGGCCGCCGCCAGCATCGGCCAGGTCCATCGCGCCACCTGGCGTGACGGCCGCGACGTCGCGGTGAAGATCCAGTACCCCGGCGCCGGCACCGCCCTGATGGCCGACCTGAACCAGCTGGCGCGCTTCGCCCGGCTCTTCGCGGCGATGTTCCCCGGCATGGAGGTCAAGCCGCTCATCGCCGAGCTCAAGGCCCGGGCCGAGGAGGAGCTCGACTACGGGCTGGAGGCCGACGCGCAGCGGGCCTTCGCCCAGGCCTACACCGACGACGACCAGATCGTCGTCCCGCGGATCGTGGCCAGCGCCCCGAAGGTGATCGTCTCCGAGTGGCTCGAGGGCACGCCGCTGTCGCGGATCACCGCCGAGGGCACCCGGGAGCAGCGCGACCGGGCCGGCCTGCTGATGGCGGTGCTGCACTTCTCCGGCCCGCAGCGCGCCGGGCTGCTGCACGCCGACCCGCACCCGGGCAACTTCCGGCTGATGCCCGACGGCCGGCTCGGGGTCATCGACTTCGGCGCCACCGCCCGGCTGCCCGACGGGCTGCCCGAGCCGATCGGCCGGCTGGTGCAGTGGGCGCTCGCCGGGCGGGCCGAGGACGTCCTCACCGACCTGCGGGCGGAGGGCTTCGTTCGCCAGGACATCCAGGTCGACGCCCAGGGCGTGCTCGACTTCATCCTGCCGTTCCTCGCGCCGCTGTCCACGCCGTCGTTCCGGTTCACCCGCGCCTGGATGCAGGAGCAGGCCCTGCGGATCGGCGACCCCCGCAGCGACGCCAGCCGGCTGGGCCGGCAGCTGAACCTGCCCCCGGCGTACCTGCTCATCCACCGCGTGACGATCGGGTCGATCGGCGTGCTGTGCCAGCTCGACGCCGAGGCGCCCTACCGCGGCGTCTGCGAGGAGTGGCTCCCCGGCTTCGCCGGCTGAGCCGGGCCGGGACGTCCCCGGTCGGGAGACCGCGGTCTCCCGGCCGGGGACGACGTGGGCGCCCCGGTCACCAGACGGCGGAGCTGGCGCGGGCGGCCCGCTGGGACGCCTGCTCGGCACGCCGGGCCCAGCGCCGGGCGCTGGCCACCCGGCGGGCGCGGGAGGCCTGGTCGGCCTCGGCCAGCCGCTCGGCCTGCCGGCTGCGGACCAGGCCCTGGTCGATCATGTACATGACGGTTCCTCCGGACGGAGCGCGCCGGCGGACGGCGCGACGGACTGGCAACGGTCGACGGGACGCCCGGCGCGGGGACGCCGGACGGCGGGACGGCGGGGAGCACCCGGCGGCTGCCGCCTCACGCGGCGACCTCCGCCCGGACCTTGCGGGGACGGCCCCGGGGCCGCTTGCGGGCGATGACGACCCCCCGGTCGAAGATCTCCCCGCCCCAGACGCCCCAGGGCTCGGCCCGGTCGAGGGCGCCGGCGAGGCAGGCCGCCTGCACCGGGCACTCGACGCACAGGCGCTTGGCCTGCTCGAGCTGGTCGGGGCTCTCGGCGAACCACAGGTCGGGGTCGGTGACCCGGCAGGGCAGCGCCCGGCGGACGACCTGCCCTGCCGGTACCCGGGTGGACACGTGCGTGCGGTCGAGCCCGGGCCGACGGTGGGACGTCGCGGGGTCGATCGTGGTGTGCACGGTCGCTCCTCCTCTTCCTCAGTCAGTGCGTCCGGTCGGCGGAGACCCGCCGACCAGTGGTCGGTGGGGGCCGCGGACAAGGCCTGAGAAGACAGAGGCCGCGGTTCCCGGTGTCCGGGAGCCGCGGCCTCGAGGAGGTCCAGCCGAGCTGTGTCAGCTCAGGAGGGCTCTTCGGGGCAGGTCACCCGGGGTGCTGCTGGTGCGCTCGGCGTAGCCGCCGTTGGTGGCGGGCAGGCGCTGGGCGCCGATCTCGACGGCGGGCAGGGCATCGGGGCCGGTCGGCAGACCGGTGGTGCCGAACGCGCCCCAGCCGGTCTTCGAGCCACGGAGCCGGACGGCCATGCCGGCGAACGGCAGACCGGTGGTGGTGGACGGGGCACCGGCGGTGGCCGTCGCCAGGACGGCGGGGCGCACGGAGGCAGCGCAGCGGCCGGCAGCCGGAGAGGTCACGGTGGTGCCGACGGTCGTCGTGTCGGTGCTGTTCACGGGGCCCCTCCTTCCGGGGACGGAGCCCGGCCTCTCGGCCGGTCTCGGTGCTGGCTGGTGCGTGGGCGTGCGGTGGTGCCGGTGCGTCCGGGATCACTCCCAGGTGGTGCAGCGAAGGCTAGGGGACCCGCCACCGGGGGGTCAACCGATTAACGGCGATTCCTGCAGGAGCGTGTTCCCGCTGGTCAGCGAGCCGTCAGGCGTCGATGGCCGCGAGGACCCCGGCGCCGTAGAGGTCGAGCTTGCGGGAGCCCACCCCGGGCAGCCCGGACAGCTCGGCGAGGCTCGAGGGGCGGGCCTCGGCGATCGCCTGCAGCGTCGCGTCGGTGAAGACGACGTAGGCCGGCACCGAGGCCTCCTGCGCGGCGCTGCTCCGCCAGGCGCGCAGCCGCTCGAACAGCTCGCCCGCCTCGCCCTCGAGCACGACCCTGGCCCGCTTCACCGGGCGGCGGACCGCCGCTGCGGCGTCCGGGGCGAGGCCGTCGAGGAAGCGGCTGCGCGGGCGGGACCGGCGTCCGCCGGGGTTGCGGGCCAGCGACCAGGACAGCGTGAGCTGCTCGCGGGCGCGGGTCACCGCGACGTAGAGCAGCCGCCGCTCCTCCTCGACCGCCTCGGGGCGGGACTGCGACTGGGCGATCGGCACGACCCCGTCGACCAGGCCGACGACGAACACGGCGTCCCACTCCAGGCCCTTGGCCGCGTGCATCGAGGCCAGCGTGACCCCCTGCACCGTCGGGGCGTGCTGGGCGTTGGCCCGCTCGGCCAGGTGGGCGACGAAGCCGGCCAGGTCGAGGGTGGGCTGCTCGGCGACGAGGTCGACGGCGAGGTCGACCAGGGCGGCCAGCGACTGCCACCGGTCGCGGGCGGCGCCACCCGGCGGGGGCCGGTGCTCGGCCCAGCCGACGGAGGCCAGCACGTCGCGGACGGCGGGCACCAGCGCGCCGGGGTCGTTGCCGCCGGCGGCCGCGCCGCGCAGCAGCACCACCGCCTCCCGCACCTCGGGGCGCTCGAAGAACCGCTCGCCGCCCTTGAGGACGTAGGGCACACCGAGGTCGGCCAGGGCCGACTCGTACACCTGCGACTGGGCGTTGATCCGGAACAGCACGGCGATCTCGCTGGCCGGCAGGCCGCTGTCGACCAGCTCGCGGCAGGCCCGGGCCACCGCCGCGGCCTCGGCCGGCTCGTCGTCGTGCTCGACGAACCGGGGTGCGGGGCCCTCGGCGCGCTGGCCCAGCAGCCGCAGCCCGGGCAGGCCCTTGCGGGGCGGCGCCTGGCCGATGAGCTTGTTGGCCAGCCCGACCACCTGCGGCGTGGACCGGTAGTCACGCTCGAGCTTGACCACCTCGGCGTCGCCGTAGCGGTCGGCGAAGCCCAGCAGGTACTCCGGGTCGGCGCCGGTGAAGGAGTAGATGGTCTGGTTCGGGTCGCCGACGACGCACACCTCGGCGCGGCCGCCGAGCCAGGCGTCGAGCAGCCGCTGCTGCAGCGGGTTGACGTCCTGGTACTCGTCGACGACGAAGTGCCGGTACTGGGCGCGCACCTCGCGGGCGACGTCGTGGTGCTCCTCGATGGCGTAGGCGGTGACCAGCAGCAGGTCCTCGAAGTCCAGGGCCCCGTCGCGGGACTTGGCCTCCTCGTAGCTCTGGTAGACCGCGGCCACCGCGGCGGCGTCGAAGGGCAGGTCGCGGCCGGCCGCGGCGGCGCGCGCCGGGTAGTCCTCGGGGGTGGCGAGCGTGGTCTTGGCCCACTCGATCTCGCTGGCCAGGTCGCGCAGGCTGGTGCGGTCGGTGGTGAGCCGGTTGCGGGTGGCCGCGCCCGCGACGACCCGCAGCTTGTTCTCGATCAGCTCGGGCATCGGGCCGCCGAGCACGCGGGGCGCGAAGTACCGCAGCTGGCGCATCGCCGCGGCGTGGAACGTGCGGGCCTGCACCCCGCCGACGCCCAGCGCCGACAGCCGGCCGCGCAGCTCACCGGCGGCGCGGGCGGTGAAGGTCACCGCGAGCACCTGCTCGGGCACGTACTCCCCCACGTGGACGCCGTAGGCGATCCGGTGCGTGATGGTGCGGGTCTTGCCCGTGCCGGCGCCGGCGAGGATGCACACCGGCCCCCGCACGGCCGCCGCTGCGGCCCGCTGCTGCTCGTCGAGCCCGGACAGGACGGCGTCCGCTCCCGCGCCGCCGTCGGTGCCCGTCCGCGCGCCTGCCACGTCTGTCGTCCCCACGGGGCGATCCTCCCAGCCGGGACCGACGGACGGGGGAAGCATCCCCAGGGTGGCGGCGTTCTGCGAGCGGCACACCCCCGACGTCGGCGCACCCCACCCGGGTGTCCCGCCCGGGGGACGACGAGGGAGGATCCACCAGATGAGCGCTCCGGCAGCCGCGGTGACGATGTACACGACCAACTGGTGCGGCTACTGCATGCGGTTGAAGAAGCTGATGCAGCGCGAGGGCATCGAGTTCGCCGAGGTGAACATCGAGGAGGTCGACGGCGCCGCCGACATCGTGATGGCCGCCAACGGGGGCAACCAGACCGTCCCCACCCTGGTGTTCACCGACGGCACGGCGCTCACCAACCCGAGCATCGACCAGGTCAAGGCCCAGCTCGCGGCGTCACCCCGCGCGTGATCCCCGGACCGCGGCCCTCGGGGGGCGACCACCGCCTCCCGGGAGGCTGCGGTGGGGCGCCGGCCGGCGACGAGCCGGCCGTGCGCCCGCCCGTCCCCGTCGTGTTCCCGCCCGAGGCGGTGCACGGCCCCTCGGGTGGCCCGGCGGCCCTGGTCGTCCGCACCACCCGCGGCTGGGCTGTGCTCAGCGGCGACCGGGACGCCGGACCCCCTGCCGAGGCCGACGGGCTCACCCTGGTCGAGGCCATGACCCTGGCCGACCTGCTCGCCAGCGAGCTGGGCGCCGGGCCCGAGCCCGACCGGGCCAGCCGACGGGCCGCCCGCACGGGCGCTGCACCGGCCGCCGAGGCCGTCGACCCGCGGGACGCCGAGATCGCCGCCCTGCGCCGCACCGTGGCCCAGCTCGAGCACGCCCTGGCCGCCCGGGTGTCGATCGAGCGCGCCATCGGCGTGCTGGCCGAGCGGCACGGCTGCACGCCGCGCGAGGCCTTCGAGGAGCTGCGCGGCCGCGCCCGCTCGCAGGGCCGTCCGGCCGCCGCGCTGGCCGTCGAGGTCCTCGACGGGCTCCCGTTGCGCGCCACGGTCCCCGGCCAGCGCCACGAGCACCACCCCGGGGAGCCCGGCCGCCGTCCGGCGACGGGCGCCGGCCACCCCGTGCCGCGCCCCGAGCAGGCGCGCGCCGACCACCCGTGTCCGGAGCGTCCCGCCGACGACGACGCCGTGCCCGGGACACAGAGCTGACCACCCCGCTCCCGCTCTCCCCCGACGCGCTCGCCGACCGGCTGGCCGCCCTGCTCGCCGCCGTCCCGCCCGAGCCCGGCGCGGCCGCTCTCCGGGTCGCCGTCGACGGCCCCGAGCTGCCCGGGAGCCCGGGCGTGACCGGGCCGCGCGTGCTCGCCGGGGCGCTCGCCGAGCGGCTGCCGACGCTCAGCCGGCCGGCCGCCGTCGTCCCGGCGGAGGGGTTCTACCGGCCGGCGTCGCTGCGCCTGGAGCACGGGCGCACCGACCCCGACGCCCGCTACAGCGACTGGCTGGACTCCGGGGCGCTGGCCCGGGAGGTGCTCGACCGCTGCGGTCCCGGTGGGCCGGGTGAGTACCTGCCGGCGCTGTGGGACCTCGAGCGCGACCGGGCGGCCCGGCTGCCGCACCGGCCGGCGCCCGGGGGCGGGGTGCTGCTGGTGCCCGGGTCGCTGCTGCAGGGGCTGGGGCTGGCCTTCGACGTCGTCGTCCACCTGCGACTGTCCCCGGCCGCGCGGCGGCGGCGGGCACCGGCCGACCGGGCGTGGGAGCTGCCGGCCTTCGACCGCTACGACGACGAGGTCGACCCGGTGTCGCTGGCCGACGCGGTGGTGCTCGCCGACCACGCCGACCGCCCGGCGCTGGTCCTCCAGGGCCGCTGGTCGGCCTGAGCCCGCCCTGGTGCGGGGGCGGACCCGATCAGCTTAACTCGCCGGCCACCCAGCGGTCGATGATGTGCCGGGCGATCGAGACGTTCGGCGGCAGCGCCTGCGGTCCGGTGCCCGAGCGCAGCTCGTCGCGGCTGAACCAGCGCGCCTCCTCGATCTCGTCGTGGTCGGGCACCAGCTGGAGGTCGGTGGCCCGGGCGACGTAACCGAGCATCAGCGACTGCGGGAACGGCCACGGCTGGCTGGAGACGTAGCGGACGTCGGTGACCCCGATGCCGACCTCCTCCTCGACCTCGCGGGCGACCGCCGCCTCGGCGGACTCCCCCGGTTCGACGAAGCCGGCCAGGATCGAGTACCGGCCGGCCGGCCACGTGGCCTGCCGGCCGAGCACGCACCGGTCGCCGCCGTCGTGCACGAGCATGATCACGGCGGGGTCGGTGCGGGGGAAGATCTCGCGCCCGCTCGCGGGGTCGTGCTGGGCCCAGCCGGCCCGCTCGACGGTGGTGGGGGCGCCGGTGATCGGTGAGAACCGGTTGCGCTCGTGCCACTCGATGATGCCGATCGCCTGGGACAGCAGCCCGGCGTCGAGGTCGCCCAGCTGGGCACCGACCTGGCGCAGCCCGGTCCAGGTGTCGACCGGCCGACCGCCGACCGTGCCGGGGCGGGGCGCGCGCAGGGCCGCGTACGGGACGCCGTCGGCCTCCCCCAGGTAGATCGCGTCCTCCGGCCAGGCCGCGCGCTCGTCGTAGACCAGCTCGGGACCGTGCGGCCCCTCGTGCACCGGCACGGTGCGCTGGTCGTCGACCAGCAGCACCCGCACCGGCCGGCCACGGGACGGGTCGGGCAGCAGCCGCTCGAGGTGCCCGCGGTCGTGCGCCGTACGCGACAGCAGCGGGACGTCGGTGACCGCGCCGGCCCGGCTGTCGTCGGGCCACTCGCCGCGGGGAGGCGGCGGGTTGTCGGCCGTGGTGCTGCCGCCCTCGGGGACGGTCACGGCTGGGCTTCGGCGGCAGGCGTGCTGACCTCGACCGGCCCGAGCACCCGGAGCTGGTCGGCGACCTGGTCGGCGTCACCGACGACGACCGCGGTGAGCGCCGAGGGCGCCAGCCACTGCCGCGAGGCCTCGGTGACCTCGTCGATGCCCACGGACAGCAGCGCCCGCTGGTGCTCGGCCAGCCACTCGGCCGACAGCCCCGCCCCGAGCAGCGCCGACAGCGTGCTGGCCAGCCCGCCGTGGGTCGCCGTCCCGAGGGCCATGGTGCCCAGCAGGTAGCGGCGGGCCGAGTCGAGCTCGGCCTCGGTGACCGGGGTGAGCGCCATCCGGCTGAGCTCGTAGACGGTCTCCATCAGCGCCGGGCCGGTGACGCCGGTGGCGACGTCGGCCTCGACGGTGACCGAGGAGCCGGCGAGCAGGTGCTCGACGCCGCTGCGCGGGCTGTAGGTGTAGCCGCGGCGCTCGCGGATGTTCTCGACCAGGCGGGAGGAGAAGTAGCCGCCGAACACCATGCTGGCCAGCCGGAGCGCGGGCAGCTGCGGGTCGGTGCGGCCGGGTGCCCGACCACCGAGACGCAGGTTGGACTGGACGGCACCGGGCCGGTGCACCAGCTGCAGCGGCTGCGCCGGCGTCGGCGGCACCGGTGGGGCGGTGACCGCGGTGCCCTCGGTGGTCCAGCCGGCCAGCGCCGCCCCGACCAGGTCGGCGGCCGCGGCGGGGTCGACGTCGCCGACCAGCACCAGCGTGCTGCCGGCCGGGCGCACGCGCTCCCGGTGCAGCTTGCGCAGCGCGGCCGGGGTGACCCCGGCGACCAGGGCCGCTGAGGGCAGCTGCTGGCCGTAGGGGTGGGCGCCGTACCGGCGGGTGGCCAGCGCGGTGCCGGCGATGGTGCGCGGCTGCGAGCGGGCGATCTCGATCCGCTCGACCACCCGGGCCCGCTCGGCCTGGACCTGGTCGCCCGGGTAGGTCGCCGAGGTCAGCAGCTCGGCCAGCACGTCGAGGACCGGTCCGAGACCGGTGCGCAGCATGGTGGTGGAGAACAGCAGCCGGTCGGCGTCGTCGGAGACCGACAGCTCGCCGCCCTGGGCCTGCAGCAGCTGGGCGATCTCGAGCTGGTCGTGCGCCGCGGTGCCCATCAGGACCGCGCCGGTGAGCACCGAGGCCCGGGCGGTGTGCGCCGCGGCGGTGCGCGCGGTGGCCGCGAAGGGCACCCGCAGCCGCAGCTCGACCAGCGGCACGCCGGGACGCGGGACGACGACCAGCCGCAGCCCGTTGGGCAGTGTGGTCTCGTGCACCTCGGGGACCAGGGCCGGGCGGGGGTCGCCCAGCGGGGGGACCAGGGACGCGGTCACTTGGATCCTCCGGTCGCGCGCAGTTCGAGGACGGCGGCGGTGTCGGGCGAGAGCCCGGCGGCCGCCGTCCGCACCTGGTCGGGGGTGACCCGGGCCAGCCGGCCGGCGAGCTCGCCGGCCAGCTCGGCGCGGCCGTGGACGAGCTCGGCGGAGGCGAAGCCGAGCGTGCGGCCGAGCACGGAGTCGGCCTGCTGGAGCAGTTGCGCCTCGATCCGGGCCTGGACCCGGGCGAGCTCGGCCGGGTCGACGCCGTCGGTGGCGACCCGGTCGACCTCCTCGTGCACGGCGGTCAGCACCCGGTCGACCGGCACGTCGGCCGAGTGGTGCACCTCGGTGACCAGCAGCGTGGCGTCGCGGACGTCGAAGGGGTCGCCGAACAGGCCGAGGTAGCTGCTCTGGCCGACCGCGATCCGGTCGGTGTGCAGCAGCCGGCGCTCCAGCCGGGAGGCGTCGCCCTCGCTCAGCAGCTCGGTGAGCAGCACGGTGCCCAGGTAGGTGTCGAGGTCACCGACCGGGTCGGGCACCCGCCAGCCGAGGGCCACGGCGGGCAGCGGGGCCAGCCGGTCCTCGACGACGCCGCGGCGGACCGTGGTGGGCGAGGGCTCCCCCACCACCGGGGCCGGCGGCGCGGGTCGGGCCGGGACGGCGTCGAACCAGCGGCGGACCAGCACCTCGGCCTCGGCCGGGTCGAGGTCGCCGCCGATGCACAGCACCGCGTTGGCCGGGGCGTAGTAGCGGTCGAAGAAGTCCAGCGCGTCGTCGACGGTGGAGGACTCCAGGTCGACGAAGGAGCCGTAGCCGTCGTGGGTGTTGGCGAAGCTCTCGAACGCGATCGGCGGCAGCTGCAGCCAGGGGAAGGCGCCGTAGGGCCGGTTGAGCACGTTGACCCGGATCTCCTCCTTCACCACGTCGATCTGGTTGCGGAGGTTCTCCTCGGTGATCGCCGGGGCCGCCATGCGATCGGCCTCGAGGAAGATCGCGCGCTCCAGCGCCTCGGAGGGCAGCGCCTGGAAGTAGTTCGTGTAGTCCTGGTGGGTCGACCCGTTGAAGGTGCCACCGGCGGCCTGCACGAGCCGGGCGTGCTCCATCTTCGGCACGTTCGCCGACCCCTGGAACATCATGTGCTCGAAGAGGTGGGCGAACCCGGTACGACCCGGGGGCTCGGACCTCATGCCGACGTCGTAGTAGACGCTCACGGCGACGACGGGAACGCTCCGGTCCGGCGCGAGCACCACCCGCAGCCCGTTGTCGAGCGTGAACCGCTCGACCGGGTGCCGCAGGGTCAGGTCGGCCCCAGCTGCTGTCACGACCCGACCCTAACCGCGCTGCACGACACGCCGGTCGCCGGGACCGCTGCCGCCACCCGTCCGGACGACGCCTCAGAGCACGTCGACGTCGTCGAGGACGCGGTCGATCGACCCGTAGAGCTCGGCGTGGGTGTCGGGGATCGACAGGTACAGCAGCGCCGGGGACGGCTCGCCGACGTCGATGAGCAGCAGGGCCGCCCGCTCGCCGCTGGCGTCGAAGCCCTCGACGTCCCAGCTGAGGTCGAACTCGTAGAGCCAGGCGTCGGCGCCGTCGACGGTGCGGGCCTCGCTGCGCAGCACCTCGCGCTGGTTGGGCGCCGGGTAGTAGCTGGTGCGCACCCGGTCGGCGACCGCCTGGACGGTGCCCTGCAACGTGCCCGTGCCGCCGCCCCAGCCGAAGCCGCTCGCCAGCGGGCCGGAGGTGCACTGGGCGATGAAGTCCTCGTTGCCCGGGGCGTCGTCCTGGGTGACGAAGTACTGGCCCGCGGTGGAGGTCGTCTCGGCGACGTCGCCGCGGTCCCACTCGAACCAGCCGTCGCCGAGGAACGGGTAGGAGATGCCGGCCTCGCGGTCGAAGATGCGCACGGTGCCCGGCGGGAACGTGCTGGTGGGCGAGCTGGGCGCGGCCTGCGGTGCGCGCTCGTCGTCGTCGGTCCCGGAGGTGCTGACGACCACGGCCACGAGCAGCAGGACGAGCGCCAGGCCCAGTGCGCCGAGCGTGACGAGCAGCCCGGTGGACGGCGTCCGGCGGGGCCGGGCCGGCTCGGGCGTCCCCCAGGCGTCCCACGCCGGGGCGGGCTCCGTGCTGGTCCGGCCCGCGGGCTCGAACGACCGGCCCACGGTGACGCCCGGCCCGGCGGGGGTGGTGACGTCCGACCAGGTCGACCCGCTCCACCAGCGCACCAACCCGGCCCCGCCGTCGGGGTCCGGGTACCACCCCGGCGGCGGGCCGGCCTGCCCCGGTCCGGTCACGTCAGCACCGTGGGTCGCCGGTCAGCCGGTGAAGCGGACGCCGGCGAGCTCGCGCCACAGGTGCGCGGTGGCCTCGGCGCCGCGGTACAGCATCGGCAGCAGCACCCGCTCGTTGGGCGAGTGGATGCGGTCGGTGGGCAGCCCGGCGCCGAGGAACAGCAGCGGGGCGCCCAGGATGCCGGCGAGGTCGGCCTCGGGGCCGCTGCCGCCCTCGCGGGTGAACAGCACCTGGTCGGCGTCGGTGTCGAAGGCCTGCGCGATCGAGCGCAGCAGGGCGTCCATCGCCGGGTGGTCGAGGTCGCTGGCGCAGGGGGCGACGCCGCCGGCGGGCACGTGCACGTCGGCCTCGATGCCCTCGGGGACGTTGGCCTGCACCCAGGCGCGGACCTGCTCGCCGAGGTCGGCCGGCACCTGGTCGGCGACCAGCCGGAAGGTGATCTTGGCGTGCGCCTCGGCGGGCACGATCGTCTTGTGGCCGGGGCCGGTGTAGCCGCCCCACATGCCGTTGACCTCGGCGGTCGGGCGGGCGCCGACCCGCTCCAGGGTGGTGAACCCGGCCTCGCCGGAGGCGACCCGGGAGGCGGCCGGGCCGGCGAGCCAGGCGGCCTCGTCGAAGGGCACCCGGCCCATCAGCTCACGCTCGCGGTCCGACAGCGGGCGCACCTTGTCGTAGAAGCCGGGCAGGGTGACCCGCCCGGACTCGTCGTGCAGGCCGGCGACCAGCTCGGCCATCGCGTGCAGCGGGTTCGGGACGGCGCCGCCGAAGGAGCCGGAGTGCAGGTCGACGGCCGGGCCGCGCAGGGTGATCTCGGCGTCGGCCAGCCCGCGCATCGCGGTGACGGCGCTGGGGACGTCGGGGGCGGCCATGCCGGTGTCGCTGACCACGATCACGTCGCAGGCCAGCCGGTCGGCGTGCTCCCGCAGCAGGTCGGCGAAGTACGGCGAGCCGGACTCCTCCTCGCCCTCGACGATCAGCTTGACGGTGACGGCGGGGGTGTCGCGGCCGGTGGCGGCCAGGTGGGCGCGCATGCCGAGCAGGTGGAAGGCGACGTTGCCCTTGTCGTCGATGGCGCCGCGGGCGTGCAGCTCGGGGCCGGCCGCGGTCTCGACGACGGTGGGCTCGAACGGCGGGTGCTCCCACAGCTCCAGCGGGTCGACCGGCTGGACGTCGTGGTGGCCGTAGACCAGGGCGACCGGTGCATCGGCGTCCGCGGAGGGCCACTCGGCGTAGACCGCCGGGGCGCCCTGGGTCTGCCAGACCTCGACGGTCGGGAAGCCGGTGCGGCGCAGCGCCTCGGCCAGCCACTCCGCGCTGGCGGCGACGTCGCCGGCGTGCGCCGGGTCGGCCGAGATCGACGGGATGCGCAGCCAGGCGTCGAGGTCGGCGTGCAGGTCGTCGAGGTGGGCGGTGACGAAGTCGCGTTCCGCGGAGCTGCTCACGCCCCGCACGCTATCCCGCCGTCCCGGCCGTCTCTCGTCGCGGGAGCTAGGTTGCGTGCATGGCCGTCGGGATGCTGCAGGTGGACGTCGGGGACCTCACGTTCGACGTACGGACCGACGGCCCGGACGACGGCCCGCCGGTGCTGCTGCTGCACGGCTTCCCGGAGACGTCGCTGTGCTGGTCGGCGGTGACGCCGCTGCTGGCCGAGGCCGGGCTGCGCACCTACGCACCCGACCAGCTGGGCTACTCCCCCGGCGCCCGCCCCGACGAGGTCGACGCCTACGCGCTGCCGTCGCTGGTGCAGGTGACCGCGGACCTGATGACCGCCCTCGACGTCCCCGTCGCCCACGTCGTCGGGCACGACTGGGGCGCGTTCGTGGCCTGGGCACTCGCAGCCTGGCACCCCGACCGGGTGCACTCCCTGACGGCCGTCTCGGTGCCCCACCCCACCGCGATGACGATGGCGATGAAGGCGGACCCGGAGCAGCGGGAGCGCTCGGCGTACATGCGCCTGTTCCGCCAGGAGGGCGAGGCCGAGGCCGTGCTGCTCGCCGACGACGCCCGCCGGCTGCGCAGGATTCTGGAGGCGCCCGGGGTGCCGGACGAGGCGGTCGACGTGTACGTCGCGCAGCTGTCCGCGCCGGGCGCGCTGACCGCGGCGCTCAACTGGTACCGGGCGATGGACGCCGGCACCCGGGTCGACCCGGTGGACGTGCCGACGACGTACGTGTGGAGCGACGGCGACGTGGCGGTGGGCCGGATCGCCGCGGAGGCGTGCGCGGACCAGGTGACCGCCGACTACCGCTTCGTCGAACTGCCCGGCATCACCCACTGGGTCCCCGAGCAGGCCCCCGAGGCCCTGGCCCGCGCCGTCATCGACCGGATCGCCACCGTCGGCAGCTGACCTGGTGCGACGGGGTGCGTCGAGGCCGGGCCCTCAGCGTCACGGCCCGGCGTCGGTGCAGATCGCAGCGTGACCCGGGGACGCGAGATCCGCGTTCTCGGGGCGACCGGAACCGGGAGCCCCCGAGAACGCAGACCTCATGCACCGGTGACCAGGGCGAGCAGGCCGGCCTCGTCGAGGAGGTCGACGGGGCGCAGGGTGCGGTCGGCGGCGACGTGGTGGAAGCCGGCGCTGACCCGCTCCACCGGCACACCGGTCAGCCGCGACCAGCCCAGCCGGTAGGCGGCCAGCTGGACGCCCGCGGCGGCCAGCTCGGCGGCGCCGGGCACGGGGCCGGTCTTCCAGTCGATGACCTCGAAGCCCCCGGCGGGGGTGGCGTAGACCGCGTCGATCCGGCCGCGCAGGGTCAGCGGCCCCAGCGGCGTCTCGAACGGGGCCTCGACGTCGACCGGCTGGCGGTCGGCCCACTCGCTGGCCAGGAACGCCTGCTGCAGCGCGGTCAGCGCGGCGTCCGGTGCCGCGGCGGCGTCGCCGCTGCCGGGCAGCTCGTCGAGGTCGATGAGCCGGGAGACGCCGAACCGCTCCTCCAGCCAGGCGTGGAACGCCGTCCCCCGCCGGGCCAGCGGCGCCGGCGCGGCCGGCATCGGGCGGCGCAGCCGGCGGGCCAGCTCGGCCGGGTCCCGGCGCAGCGCCACCAGCGCGGACACCGACAGGTGCGAGGGCAGCGGGACGTCGACGGTGCCGCGGCTGTGCTCGGCCCGCTCGCGCAGCAGCAGGTCGGCGTCCCGGATCCAGTCGGCGACCAGCGGGTCGTCGGTGGCGCCGAGGGCGTCGGCGGTGAGCGGGTGCGGCTCGGTGGCGGCGACCAGCTCGGCGGCCGCGGTGAGCGCCCGGCGGCGCCCCGAGGACAGCGGGTCGGCCGGCCACACGCCCACCGGCCACTCCGCCAGCGCCGGGTTCTCGGCGTCGTCCTCCGGCGGCGGCGCCCACGCGTCGACCACCCCGGCGCCCTGGTCGCACGCCTCCTTGAGGGTGACCAGCAGCGCCGACGGACCGCACGCCGTCTTGCCGTCACGCCACCAGCTGCCCGAGCACAGCAGCAGGTGCTTGGCCCGGGTGACCGCGACGTAGCCGAGCCGGATCTCCTCGGCCAGGCCGAAGTCCTTCCACTCCTCGACGTACTCCTCCAGCGCGTCGCGTACCGCGGCCTGGTCGCCGGACCCGGGCACGGGCAGCCGCAGCTGCGGCAGCTCGGCGCGGTCGGTGGCGCGCAGGTCGACCGGGACGGCGCCGGGGTCGCGGATCCAGGAGTCGGAGGCGTCGCCCTTGGCCGGGAACTGACCGATCGTCATGCCGGGCACCGCGACGACGTCCCACTCCAGGCCCTTGGCCGAGTGGCCGGTGAGCAACTGGACCGCCTCGGGGTTGACCGCGACCTCGCCGGGCTCGAGCCCGCGCTCGCGGACCTCGGCGTCGGCCAGGTAGCCCAGGAACGCCGGCAGCGAGGGCAGCTCGGCCAGCTCGCTGAACTCGGCGGCGACCTCGTGCAGCGCGTCCAGGTGCGTGCGGGCCCCGCCCGGGGTCACGTCGGGGTGGCTGGCCAGCTCGGTCTCCAGGCCCAGGCTGCGCACGACCTCGTCGACCAGGTCGGGCAGCGACTCACCCAGCCGGGACCGCAGCGCGGTGAGCTCGTTGGCCAGCCGGCGCAGCCGCCGGTGCCCCTCGGTGGAGTAGGCCTCGGGGCGGCCGAGGTCGTCGAGGGCCTCGATGATGCTGCCGCGCTCGCGGGGCGGCGTCGGCGTCGCCGGTGCACCCGGTTCGGGCGGGGTGGCGTCCTCGACCGGCTCGGGCGACGTGGACCGCTCGCGCACCAACGCCCGCGACCGGGCCTCCAGCGCGGCGAGGTCGCGCGGGCCGATCCGCCAGCGGGCGCCGGTGAGCAGCCGGCCCAGCGCGTCGCCGGCGCTGGGGTCGACCAGCACCCGCAGCGTGGCGACGACGTCGGAGACCTCCGGGACGTCGAGCAGCCCGCCCAGGCCGACGACCTCCACCGGCAGCCCGCGCTCGCGCAGCGCCGCGGCGATCCCCGGCAGCTGCGCCCGGCGCCGGACGAGGACGGCGATGGTCGGCCGCTTGGCGACATCGCCGGCGCCCTTCCAGCTCTGCTCCAGCCGGTCGGCCAGGGCGGTCGTCTCATCGGCGACGGTGTCGTAGAGGCCGACGTGCACCTCCCCCGGGCCGGCCACCGGCGAGGCCTCGAGGTCGGGCAGCGGCACGACCGGCTCGGGGAGCATCCCGGCGACGGCGTTGGCCATGGTCAGCACGGCGCGGTCGTTGCGCCAGCTGGTGGACAGCGTCAGCCGCTCGGCCGGGCGCTCGGGTGTACCGGGGAAGGTGCGGTCGAACCGCTCGATGGTGCCGGCGGAGGCACCGCGCCAGCCGTAGATCGACTGCCGGGGGTCGCCGACCGCCAGCACCGGGTGCCCGCCCGGGCCGCCGAACAGCGCCTCGAGCATGCGCAGCTGCCCGACGCTGGTGTCCTGGTACTCGTCGAGCAGCACGACCCGCCACCGGGCGCGCTCACGCCGGCCGACCTCGGCGGAGGTGACCGCGACCCGGGCGGCCAGCGCCACCTGGTCGGCGTAGTCGATGGCCCCGGCGGCGCGCTTGCGGGCGGCGAAGGCCTCGACCATCGGCAGCAGCGCGACCCGGGCCCGCTGCCGCACGACCATCTTGAGCACGTCGGCGTACGGGCCCTTCTTGCGCCCGGCGTCGGGGTAGCTGCGCAGCTGGGCCTCGAACCGCGCGGTCCAGGCCCGCAGCGCGGCCGGGGTGACGTCGTGCTCGCCCAGCTCGGCGGCCAGCTGCAGCACGTCCTCGGTGGTGGTGACCAGGCCGAGGGCGACGTCGCTCATGTCGCCGGTGTGGCTCGCCACCGCGGTGGCGGCCTGACCCCAGCACATGGCCGGGCCGAGCACGCCGGAGCCGGGCTCGACGCCGATCCGCAGCCCGTGCTCGGCCACGATCGAGGCGGCGTAGCCGTGGTAGGTGGCCACCGTGGGGGCCGCCACGGCCAGCCGCTCGCGCAGCGCCGGGTCGGTGTCGGGGTGCTCGGCCAGCGCGCCCAGGCGCAGCCGCACCCGGGCGTTCAGCTCGCTGGCGGCCTTGCGCGTGAAGGTCAGCCCCAGCACCGCCTCCGGGGCGACGAGCTGGTTGGCGACCAGCCAGGCGACCCGGGCGGCCATCGTCTCGGTCTTGCCCGACCCGGCGCCGGCGACGACCACCAGCGGCCGGTCGACCGGGGCCTCGACGACGCCGGCCTGCTCCGGCGAGGGCGCGTAGCTCAGCCCGCAGCGGGCGGCGACCTCGGCCGGGGTGAGCAGCCGCGGCAGCTGCACCACCGCCGCCGGCTCCATCCCCGGCATCTCGAACGACAGCTGCGTCACGCCGACTCCTCCTCGCGCCCCGGACCGCGGCGGACCGCCCGCCCGGACGACGGCCGGGTCACCGGGTCACCTGCCGGCCGGACTCCTGCATCGGGCACGAGCGGCGGAAGGCGCAGCGCTCGCAGTCGGTGTCGGTGCGGGCGGTGAACTCCGCGCCGCCCATCCCCTCCCCCACGGTGGCGATCAGCTCGCCGGCCCAGGTCTCCCGGGCGTCGACGTCGGCGGGCAGCGCCGTCTGCGCGTGCTCCTTGGCCGCCCGCTGCGACCCACCGACCTGCAGCAGCGACGCCCCGCCGGAGGTGGTGCCGTGCTCGGCGAACGCCCCCTCGGCCACCGCGACCTGGTAGGCGGCGAGCTGACCGTGCTCCTCGACGTCGCGCGGTGCGGTCTTGCCGGTCTTGAGGTCGACCACCACCAGGCGCCCCTCGCCGTCGCGCTCGAGCCGGTCGACCTGGCCGCGCAGCCGCGCCCGGCCGACGGTGACGTCGAAGTCCTCCTCGGCGGCGACCAGCTCGCGGTCGGCCCGGGCGTGCCAGGCGAGGAACTTGGTCAGCATCTCCTGGGCGCGCTCGCGCTGGCGCTGGTCGAACCAGCCCGGGCCCAGGTCGAGCCCGTCGAGCTCGACGTCGAGGACGCCGGGGGCGTCGGCGGGCGCCAGGCCCTCGGCGACCTGCTGGGCGACGTCGTGCACCGCCGAGCCGACGGTACGGGTGGCCTCGGGGGCGGCCTCGGCGCCGACCGCGCCGAGCACCCACCGCAGCGGGCAGCGCTGGAAGGTGTCGATGGCCGACGGGCGCACCGGCACGACCTCGGCCGGGTCGACCAGCGGCGCGTCGTCGGACAGCGGGGCCAGCCCCCACCAGCTGGACGGAGCGGCACCGGGCACCCGCTCCTCGCCGAGCCGGCGCAGCACCGCGGCCGCGCTGGAGCGGCGGGCCGGGTCGGTGTGCGGGTCGGTGAGATGCCGGCGCAGCTCGGCCACCAGCGCGGGCAGGGTGAGCTGCCGCGGCAGCGGGGTGTGCGGCCGGATGCCGTCGGCGTCGGCCGGGGCAGGGGCGATCAGGTCGAGGAAACGGGACGCGGTCGCGCCGGCGTCGCCGCCCTCCAGCGAGCCGTCGACCGCGGTGACCAGCATCCGGCGCCGGGCGCGGGTGCAGGCGACGTAGAACAGCCGGCGCTCCTCGGCCAGGGTCAGGGTGCGGTGGTCGAGCGTCGCCGGGTCGGTGCCCTCGACCGCGTCGACGAGGTCCTCGGCGCCCAGCAGGCTGGCCCGGCTGCGCAGGTCCGGCCACACACCCTCCTGCACGCCGGCGACGCAGACGAGGTCCCACTCCAGGCCCTTGGCCGCGTGCGCGGTCAGCAGCCGGACCGTCTGCTCGCCCTGCCCGCGGGCGGCACCACTGTCACCGGGCAGCTCCTGCGCCGACAGGTGCTCGACGAAGGCGGCGACGGTCGCGTGCGGCAGCCGGTCGACGAAGCCGGCGGCGGCGTCGAACAGCGAGACGACGGCGTCGAGGTCGCGGTCGGCGACGGCGCCGGTCGGCCCGCCGGCGGCGCTGGCCCGGGCCCAGCGGTTGGCCAGGCCGCTGGCCTGCCACATCGCCCAGAGCACGTCCTCGGCGCTGCCTCCGGACACCAGCGACAGCCGGCCGGCGGTCATCACCCGGGCCACCCGCGCGGCCGGGCGGGCCAGGTGCTCGGGCAGCGCGTCGAGCAGCGTGGCGTCGTCGAGCACCGCCGCCAGCGGCGCGTTGCGGACCGCGGAGTCCTCGCCGCGCACGGCCATCGCCCGCCGCACGGCCCGGCGCAGCCGGCGCAGGTCGAGCACGGTGGCCCCGCCCAGCGGGGAGGCCAGCAGCGCCTCCGCCCCCGCTTCGTCCAGTCCGGCCTCGGCCGGGTGGTCGGCGGGGAAGCCGTCCTCGACCGGGACCGCGGCACCGGTGCGGGGCAGCAGCGCCGACAGCGCGGCCAGCAGCGGCTGGACGGCCGGCTGCCCGGCGAGGGCGACGTCGTCGGCGGAGACCGCGACCGGCACCCCCGCCTGGGTGAGCGCGCGCCGGACCGGGCCCAGCGAGGCCGAGGCCGACCGGACCACGACCGCCATCTCCGACCACGGGACGCCCTCGAGCAGATGGGCCCGGCGCATCGTGTCGGCGATGTAGGCGGCCTCCGTGGACGGGGAGTCGAAGACGTGCACCTCGGCCGAGCCGGGCTCGATGCCGGCGCCGGGTGCGAGCCGGCGGTGCTCCCACGGGCCGGGCAGCCCCTCGGCGACCCGGCGGCTCACCGCCAGCAGCTCGGCCCCCGACCGGCGGCAGACGCCGAGGGACAGCCGGTCGGCCGGGCGGCCGTCGCGGTGCCGGAAGCGGGTGGGGAAGTCGATGATGCCGCGCGGCTCGGCGCCGCGGAACGCGTAGATCGCCTGGTCGGGGTCGCCGACGACGACCAGGTCGCCGCCCCCGCCGGCCAGCAGCTCGACCAGCTCGACCTGCGCGGGGTCGGTGTCCTGGTACTCGTCGACGAACAGCCAGCTCGCGCGCTCGCGCTCGACCCGCAGCAGCTCGGGGTCGTCGCGCAGCTCGTCGATGGCGGTGCGCACCAGCTCGGCCGGGTCGTAGCCCGAGGCGCCACCGCGGGCGACGGTCGTGAAGTACGAGACGTCCTGGTACTGGCGCAGGAAGTCCGCCGCCGCCTCCCAGTGCGGCAGGCCGCGCTCGCGGCCCCAGGCGGCGAGCCGGTCGCTGTCGATGCCCCGCTCGGTGGCCCGCAGCAGCAGCTCGCGCAGCTCCTCGCGGAAGCCGGGCATGGCCAGCGCCTCGGTCAGCTCGGCCGGCCAGCGGACCACGCCTTCCTGGTCGGCGTCGCCGCGGAGCAGGTCGGCCACGACGGCGTCCTGCTCGGCGGAGGTCAGCAGCCGCGGCGGCGGGTCGCCGCGCAGCACGGCGGCCCGGCGCAGCACGCCGAAGGCGTAGGAGTGGAAGGTGCGGGCGACCGGCTCGCGGATGGTGCGGCCGACCCGGGCGGTGATCCGGGTGCGCAGCTCGGCGGCGGCCTTGCGGCTGAAGGTGAGGACGAGGAGCCGCTCGGGGTCGGCGCCGGCGTCGATCCGTGCCGCGACCGCCTCGACGATGGTCGTGGTCTTGCCCGTGCCGGGCCCGGCCAGAACCAGCAGCGGGCCGCCGCGGTGGTCGACGACGGCCTGCTGGGTCGGGTCGAGCCGCGGCCGCACCACGGGTACGACCTCCGGCTGCACCAGCCGGTAGACCGGCGCCTGCTCTGCCGTCGCTGCTCCCCCACGCACCTCTCGATGAGACCACGCGGGTACGACAGTCCCGCTCAGTCGGGCCAGCCGACCGCGGCCAGGTCGACCCGCTGGCCGCGCAGCGGGACCCCCTCACCGGCCAGCAGCTCCAGCTGCCGCACCCGCACCGGCTCGGCCGCCGTCCCGTCGGCCCGCACGACCCGGTGCCAGGGCACGGCGGCCCCGCCGGCGGACAGCGCACGGGCGACCCGGCGCGGGCCGACGCCGACCAGCCGGCCGATGGCCCCGTAGGTGCTCACGCGACCCGGTGGGATGGCCTCGACCGCGTCGTAGACGGCCTCGTCGACGTCCGCCGCGTCCCGCGCCTCCGCACCGGGCTGACGGCCCCGCTGCAGGGGGGCAGCGGGGCCCTCCGTCATGCCCGGCGGCCGAAGCGGGCGAGCAGGCGGGTCTGCAGGTCCGCACCCGGCGGGACGTCGACGGGCGGCTCGAAGATGCCGGGCACGCCCTCCTCGCCCAGGTTGCGCTCGGCGTAGCGGAAGGCGGCGGCCACCAGTTCCGGGTCCAGCTGGGTGTCCCGGCCGAGGGCGTGCGCGAGGTCCCAGGCGTGCACGGTGAGGTCGGCGGTCATCTCCGCGAGGTAGTCCGCGGCCGCGGCCGGGCCGGAGTAGAGGTGCACGGTCCGGTCCAACGCGCCGGGCTGGGCCCAGGCGGTGAGGGCTGCGTCGGCGGCGTCCTCCCAGGAGGACAGCGGGTCGCCGGCCAGCAGCTCCTCGGTGTCGGTGGGGATGCGCGCGGCGGCGTCCTCCAGCGGCTCGCCGGCCAGGAGCGGAGGCACCCACAGCTGCTCGTTCGTCAGGTGGGCGACGAGGTCGGCGACGCTCCACTCGGGCAGTGCCGGGGCGTCCCACTCGGCGGCCTCGACCGCGTCGACCCGGTCGGTGAACTGCGCCTGCGCCCGCTGGTAGCTCATCAACAGATCGGTCCGGGAGGGCTCGGGCATGCCCGTAGTAGACAGCACGAGGGCCCCACTCCGAACCGGAGTGGGGCCCTCGCCGGCCTCGTCCCAGGGGCCCGCGGCGCGCGCAGCGTGTCGTGGGGAGGGACGAGGTCCTTCCTCAGTACGTGGGCAGGGCCTTGTCGATGCGCGTGGCCCAGGCGGTCACGCCGCCCTGCACGTGCACGGCGTCCTTGAAGCCGGCGGCCTTGACCGCGGCCAGCGCCTCGGCCGAGCGCACACCGGTCTTGCAGTGCAGCACGATCGGGCGGTCGTTGGGCAGCTGCGACAGCGCCCGGCCGGAGAGGATCTCGTCCTTGGGGATCAGCGTCGCGCCCGGGATCGAGACGATCTCGTACTCGTTGGGCTCCCGGACGTCGATCAGCTCGAAGTCCTTGCCGGCGTCCATCATGTCCTTGAGCTCGTCGACGGTGATCGTCGAGCCGGCGGCGGCCTGCTGGGCCTCCTCGGACACGACACCGCAGAACGCCTCGTAGTCGATGAGGCCGGTGATCGGCTCACCCTCGGGGTCGCGGCGGACCTTGATCTCGCGGAAGGTCATCTCGAGGGCGTCGTAGACCATCAGCCGGCCCAGCAGCGTCTCGCCGATGCCGGTGATGAGCTTGATCGCCTCGGTGGCCTGGATGGCGCCGACGGTGGCGCAGAGCACGCCCAGGACGCCGCCCTCGGCGCAGGAGGGGACCATGCCGGGCGGCGGCGGGACCGGGTAGAGGTCGCGGTAGTTCGGCCCGTGCTCGTTCCAGAAGACCGACACCTGGCCGTCGAACCGGTAGATCGAGCCCCACACGTACGGCTTGTTCAACAGCACGGCGGCGTCGTTGACCAGGTACCGGGTGGCGAAGTTGTCGGTGCCGTCGACGATCAGGTCGTACTCGCGGAAGATGTCGAGCACGTTGTCGCTGTCCAGGCGCGTCTCGTGCAGCCGGACGTCGACGTTCGGGTTGATCTCCTTGATCGAGTCCCGGGCGCTCTCGGCCTTGGACCGGCCCACGTCGGACTGACCGTGGATGATCTGGCGCTGCAGGTTGGACTCGTCGACGGTGTCGAACTCGACGATGCCCAGGGTGCCCACACCGGCCGCGGCCAGGTACATGAGCACGGGCGAACCGAGTCCGCCGGCGCCGACGGCGAGCACCTTGGCGTTCTTCAGGCGCTTCTGCCCGTCCATCCCGACGTCGGGGATGATCAGGTGGCGGCTGTAGCGGCGGACCTCGTCGATCGACAGGTCCGCGGCGGGCTCCACCAGGGGTGGCAACTGCACGGCGCGCTCCTCACAGTGCTGCGGTGACAGGGCTGACCGGCTCCAGAGGCCGGGGTCCTGGACTGCGCAACAGCGTGCCACGCCGAACTGATTCCCCGGGCGGCCAGGCACCCCGGGGAGGTGGTGCCGACCGGCGGGCCGATGTCCCCGGCCCGCCGGTCAGCACCGTCCCTCAGCGGTAGGCCACCTCCATCGGCAGCCGGACCGGCCGCTTCGGCGTGGTGACCGTGAGCACGCGGGTCGCCTCGTCGAACGTCCAGCTGCTCGCGGCCATCCGGGCGCCGTTGAGCATCACCGAGGTGGGCTCGTGCGCGTCCAGGAAGCGCACCGTCCACGTCCGGTCGGCCACCGCGCCGGCGTAGCTGCCCTTGGGTGCCGACACGTGCACGATCGAGCGGTTGCCGTCCTGCGAGGTGCGGACCGCGGTGGTCCGGCTCTGCGCACGGTCGTCGGTCGTGCCGTCGTCCTCGAAGAGGGAGAACTCCCCCTTCGCCCCGCTGCCGACCGTGAGGGTCACGTCGGTCAGCGGGTTCTGGGCGTCGTTGGCGACGTCGTTCGTCCGGGTGGCGACGATGCCGCCGGACCGCACGAACACCGGCATGGTGTCCAGCCCGGTGGTGATGTCGGCGGTGGTGCCGCCGGCGTACGTCTTCCCGGTGAACCAGTCGGTCCACGAGCTGTTCGGCGGGAACCACACCTTCGTGGTGGCCGTCGTGCCCGGCGTCACGACCGGCGCCACGAGGACGTCGGGGCCGTACAGGTACTCGCTGCCGGCGCTCGCGTAGGCCTCCTGCTCGGCCGGATAGTGCAGGTAGGGCGCCCGGACGACGGGCACGCCGGTCGCCTCGGCCTGACGGGCCAGCGTGTACGTGTAGGGCACGAGGGCCTCCCGCAGGCGCAGGGCGTCGGCGGCCGACTCCCCACCGGCACCCGGGTACTGCCAGGGCAGCCGGTCGCCGTGGTTGCTGTGCAGCCGGTCGATCGGCTGCCAGGTGCCGAACTGCACCCAGCGGGCGTAGAGGTCGTCGGGCAGCTTGTCGGTGCCCGGGTCGGACCCCTCCAGACCCCAGTTGCCGCCGTTGTGCCCGCCGATGTCGTGGCTGATCGGCGACAGGCCGGTGGCAGCGGACTGCCCGGACGTGAAGCCGACCTCGGCGGCGAGCATGTCCCAGGTGGACGTCGTGTCACCGGTGAAGGGCAGCGTCGTGCGCTTGTCCGCCCAGGGCCCGGTCGGCAGCGGCGTCGCGTTGCCGTAGCCGCCGGCCTGCAGCGACCCGAAGGCGCGGGAGAAGGCGAACCCGCGCCCGAGCCGGGAATCGCTGTAGTCGGCGTAGGCCTGGTTGATCCACGCGTCGCCGGTGACGCCCTCGAGGTTGGACTCGCTGGAGTCGCAGCACCAGTCCAGCCACCAGACGTCCTGGCCGGCCGCCTGCATCTGGTCGTGCAGCTGCAGGTAGGCCTCGAGCTGGTCGGGGTCGCCGAAGTCGAACGTGTAGCAGGTCCCGCCGCCGTTGCACCCGCTCGTGCGCTTGGTCAGCTTGCCCTTCGACGTCTCCAGCGCCTGCGCCAGCTGCGGGTCACGGGAGTCGATGCTGGGGTGCACGTTCAGGCTGGTGTGCAGCCCCTGCGCCTTCGCCCAGGCGAAGAAGCCGGCCGGGTCGGGGAACTTCTCCCGGTCGATCTCCCAGCCGTTCCAGGTGTTGACCGCCTTGAAGTCGGTGTCGATGACCAGGGCGTCGAGCGGGACGTCGTTCGCGCGGAACTGCTCGACCACGGCCTGGTACTCCGCGGCGGTGCGGTCGAGGTACTCGGAGAACCAGACGCCGTAGGTCCAGCGCGGCAGCAGCATCGACGGACCGGTCAGGGTCGCGAGGTCGCCGAGGGCCTTCGTGTAGTCCTGCCCGTAGCCGAAGACGTAGCCGTCCTGGTAGCCGCCGGCCCCGTGCGAGGTGCGCGGGGTGGCGGTGCGGGTGGCCTGGTCGTAGGTGGCCGACGTCGTGTCGTCCAGCAGCGACCAGCCGTCCTGGTAGAGCAGGCCCGGGTTCAGCGTCGGGTTGCCGTTCCGGCCGTCGACGCCGTCCAGGCTCCGGCGGTAGCCGCCGAGGGCGGCGTGCGGGGCGAGCAGCGGCGCGGTGGTCGCGGTGACGGCGACCGTGTCGAGGTTGACGCCGCAGCCACCGGCCGCCGGGCAGCTGAGCCGGACGTCGTTGTCGCCGGCCGCCAGCACGACGGGCGTGCTGACCGTGCGCCAGCTGTCCCAGCTGCTGGTCGCCGGGAGGGCGACCGCGGCCGCCGGGCGGGTGCCGGCCTGCACGGTGATCGAGCCGTCGCCGGCCACGCCCTTGGCGTAGCGCAGCTGCAGCGCGTAGGTGCCGGCCTTCGGCACGCCCACGACGTGCACGGAGTCGGTCGCACCGGTCACGTCGAGGCCCGCGGTGAAGCCCTCACCCGAGTACCCGTTGTGGTCGGCGGCCTGACGCGCGCCGGCCGACAGGGCGCCGGACTCGGCCTCGCAGATCGAACCGAAGGCGCAGTCCTCGCCGACCACCGGCGCGGGCTGCCCGAGACCAGACCCGACCGGGCCGACCGTCAGGCTGTCGAGGTTGGCGTTGCCGCCGTCGGAAGCCTGCCGCAGCACGGTCACCCGGTTGCTGCCCGCGGCGAGCTGGACCCGCGCGGTCGCCAGGCCCCAGCTGTCCCAGTTGCCGGTCGTCGGCAACGCCAGCGCGGTGCTCGTGCCGCCCTGCACCGCGACCGTGACGCCGGTGGGCTCGGCGAAGCCCCGGGCGTACCGAGCGGTGAGGTCGTACTCGCCCGCGGCAGGCGCGTCGACGGAGAAGGTGGCGGAGTCGCCCACGCCCTCGAAGCCGGCGGCGAAGCCGGTGCCGGTGTAGCCCGGGTGGTCGGTGGCGACGTGCATCCGGCCGGACAGCGCGAGGCCCTCGGCCTCGCACAGGGCACCGAAGTCGCAGACCACGGTGGTCGCGGGGTACGCGGCGCCGGGCGCGAGCACGGCCAGGCTGTCGACGTTGAGCTGCCCGGTGTCCCCGGAGCCGTGGGTCAGGGCCAGGGTGTGCAGCCCGGCGGTGAGGTCGAGGTCGACCGGCAGCACGGCCCAGGTGTCCCAGCTACCGGTCGGCGGCAGCAAGATCTGCCGGGCGCCGGCGCCGTCCACGGTGAGGGTCAGCGTGCGCGCCTCGCCCAGCCCGTTGGCGTAGCGCAGGGCGAGCTGGTGGGCCCCGGCGGTGGCCGCGGTGACCTCGAACGACAGCGAGGTCGAGGTGCCCTCGAAGCCGGCGGCGAAGCCGGTGCCGGTGAAGCCCGAGTGGTCCGTGGCCACGCCCACGCTGTCGAGCGTGAGGTCCTCGGCCTCGCAGAGCGCGCCCACGTCGCAGGTGGCCAGGCCCCGCCCGGCCCACGGTGCGCCGACGACGTCCTGCCTGCCCGAGCGCAGCTGGACGACCAGGTTGTCGTCGGTGAAGCGGCCGGAGCCGACCTGGTACCGCAGCGTCATCGCCCCGGTGTCCAGGGTCAGCCAGCCGTCCTTCGTGCTGGTCCGGACCGGCGTCTTCGGGAACGCGTCCCGCCCGATGGCGTTGAAGGTCGGCGCGTCGACGAAGCGCGAGTCGCCGGCGAACTCGGTGCGCACCAGCGTCGGCGACAGCACCTCGAAGCGGGCCTGTCCCGACGTGACCGTGGTGGGCGGTGTCGCCTTGGCCGGCCCGGGGGCGGCGGTCGCGGTGGGCGCGACCGCGACCGCGACGGCCAGGCCGACCGCTGCGGCCGACAGGGCGGCCAGTCCCCCGACGCCGCGGCTGCGACGTCCTCGTCCTGCTGAGCTCATCCGACAACCTCTCTGTTGTCCACGAGGGCGTGCCGGCTCGGCCGGGGGCGGCGTCGGTGCCGCTCCGGGGCCGGACACGCGGGCCCGCTCCCCCGGCGCGTGCCCGGTCGACCCGCCGTCGGGCGGGCCACCAGGTCGTACGCACAGAGCAACGAACCTGGCAGGATCCTGTGGGCGCCGTCACAGGTTGTCAACGCCCGGGCGCAGATGCGTGACGGACGATGTCGTCCGCTCCGGGACCGGCGTCAGCCCTCGGGGTACGGCCAGGCGTTCTTCGCACACCCCTGCAGGCCCAGGGTCTGCTGCTGCATCACCGGGGCCGGCTGCCCCGGGCCGGGGCACAGCTCGTGGCCGTTGCCCAGCGCGTGCCCGACCTCGTGGTTGACCACGTAGAGCCGGTAGGTGGCGACGTCGCCGCCGTAGTCGGGGACGGCGGTCTCCCAGCGGGCCAGGTTGATGACCGCCCGCTCGCCGTACCGGCAGGAGGTGTAGCCGCCGGTGCCCACGCCCGGGCACCAGGTCTCCATGCTCCCGGGGCTGACCAGGCTGACCCGGAAGTCGTAGTCGCCCGCCGCCGCCTCGGCCGCGCCGACCCGCTGGAAGGACAGCCGGCCACCCGCACCCCACGACCGGCCGTCACCCAGGGTGGCCGTGACCGCCTCGGCGAACTGCCCGCCGTCGACGCCGATGCCGTCCTCGACCTCCACCACGAGGCGCTGCAGCGGCCCGGTGCCGTAGACGGCCGAGCTGCCGTCGACCACGCCCAACGTCCCGGCGCCCTGCTCGACGTAGGTGGCCGGCGCCGGCGGCGGCAGCTGGGTCGGCGAGCCCTCGCCTTCCGCGTCGGGCACCGGGGCCCCCTCGGAGGAGGGCGGCCCGGCGGACGGGGTCGCCACCCCCGACGTGGGCGCGGCCACGCTCGACGGGGCGGCCACCGGCGTCGTGGTGTCCCCGCCGCCGGCGGTGACCACGTCGACCAGCGCGACGACCGTGGCCAGGACCAGGAACGGCAGGGCGTAGGCGCGCCAGCCGTGGCGGCGGACGAACCGGCGCAGCCACCCGCCGGCGGGCGGCCCCGCGTGCCGGCGGCGGACCGGCGCGGGACCCGGGCGGGCAGGGTCACGCCGGGCGGCGGGCGGGTCGCCCGGCCGGGGACGGCGCTCCCCCGGCGGTGGGACCGGCAGCCGCGGGTGCCGTCCGGCGGCGTGGGCCCCGGCGGCCGGCCGCTGCCCCGGCGCCCGACCGGCTGCCCGGTCGGCGTGCGGCCCGGAGCTGGTCACGGCGGCAAGGCTCTCACGGCCTCCGGGTACGGCGGCAGAGCTGCACCGGGCGTGCCGGTGCCCGGCTCACGCCTGCCCGGCGGGCGACCGGGACGCACCGTCCCGAGCCCGCCGGGCGGCGGCGTCCTCGGCGAGCGCCAGGACCGCCCGGGCGGTGGGCTCGGGGGCCTCCAGCATCGCCAGGTGCCCGACGCCGGCCTGCACCTGCACCCGGGAGTCGGGCAGGACGCCGGCCAGGCGGGGGGCCAGCCGTGGGTCGACGAGCCGGTCCCGGTCGCCCCAGACCACCAGGGACGGGGCCCGCACCGAGCGGGCCGTCCGCCAGGCGTTGGCCCGGCCCACCCGCAGGTAGGAGGTCATCAGCCCGCGCAGGCTGCGGGTCAGCGCCTGCCCGGCCCACGGCTGCTCGTCGCGGCGCCGGGCCTCCTCCACGGCCTCGGCGACCCGCTCGGGCGGCACCCGGCTCGGGTCGCCGAAGCACACCTGCAGCAGGCCGCGCACGCGCTGCTCGGGGCTCACCCCGGCCAGCCGGCGGGAGGCGAGGGCCGGGACCCCGGGCAGCAGCACCAGCGCGACGGCCCGGTCGAGCGCGGCGGGCACCCGGTACACCGGCATCGCCGCGGAGATCAGCGTCAGGGTGGCGACCAGGTCGGGCCGGCGGGCCGCGACGAGCACGGTCACCAGCCCGCCGAGGGAGTTGCCCGCCAGGTGCACCGGTTCGCCCTGCCCGGGGCCGGGCCGGGCGACGATCCACTCGAGGACGTCGACGACCGCCTGCACGTGCCCCTGGATCGAGTAACGGCGCGGTGGCGCGGACTGACCGAAGCCGGGCAGGTCCAGGGCCCAGCCGTCGAAGCGGACGGCGAGCAGGCCGGCGAAGTCGGTCCAGTTGGTGGCGGCACCGCCCAGGCCGTGCACGTACAGCGCCCGCTCCCGCGGGGCGTCGGCCGGTGGCTCGCCGCCGCCGGGTGCGCCGCCGGCCGGGAGCGGGCCGCGCCAGGGCGTGTGCCGGACGAACACCTCGCCGTCGGACACCGGCACCGTGTCCCCCGGCCACGGCGGCAGGTGCCCACCGGGCTTCGGCAGCGGGACGTCGGAGAGCCGGGCATCGGTCACGCGCCCGACGGTAGGACACCGCGGCGCCGCCCACCGCTGCACGGCCGCGGGGCACCGACCCGCCGGTAGCATCGCGCTCGCCATGCAGCCCAGCCGACCCGCGACCGCACCGCCGGCTCCCCGCCGCGCCGCCCGCCTCCCGCGGGACGCCCGGCGGCTGCAGCTGCTGCGGGCCGCGCAGGACGTCTTCGTCGCCCAGGGGTTCCACGCCGCGGCGATGGACGACATCGCCGTCCGCGCCGGGGTCAGCAAGCCGGTGCTCTACCAGCACTTCCCGGGCAAGCGGGAGCTGTACCTGGCGCTGCTGGAGGAGCAGGTCGACGAGCTCACCGACCGGGTGCGCCAGGCGATGGCCGCCACCGAGGACAACCGGGCCCGGGTCGACGCCGCGGTGGGCGCCTACTTCGACTTCATCGACGCCGACGGCGAGGCGTTCCGGCTGGTGTTCGAGTCCGACCTGCGCAACGACGCCGAGGTGCGCCGGATCGCCGACCGGGGCTCCCGCGCCTGCACGGAGGCGATCGCCGAGGTCATCGAGGAGGACACCGGCACCGACCGCGAGCGGGCGCTGCTGCTGTCGGCCGGGCTGACCGGGCTGGCCGAGACCAACGCCCGCTGGTGGCTGGCCGGCAAGGGCACGGTGTCGCGGGACGAGGCGGTGTCGCTGATGTCGGCGCTGGCCTGGCGCGGCATCTCCGGCTTCCCCCGCCGCGACGACGCCGACTGAGGCACCCGTCGTTCGCTGTCGGCGCATCCGCCGGGACGGCTGGCTCCGCGGGCCTGGACTAGCGTGGGGAACCAGCAGTCCGACCTGAGGAGGCATCCAGCAGTGGAAGTGAAGATCGGTGTCCAACACTCCCCCCGCGAGCTGGTCATCGACAGCCCCAAGACGCCGGACGAGATCGCGGCCGAGGTCTCCGCGGCCATGACCGCCAAGGACGGCCTGCTCACGCTGGTCGACGAGCGTGGCCGCCGGGTCGTCGTCCCGACCGACCGGATCGCCTACGTGGAGATCGCCGAGGCGGACTCCCGCCGGGTCGGCTTCATCGCCGGCTGAGCGCCGGAGGCGCTCGACGGCAACCCGATGGAACGGCCCCGGTGCAGGGGCCCGCGCCGAGTTCGCGAGGCGTGGGGGGCACCGGGGTCCTCCATCAGGAGGGCAGTCCGAGGGCGTCCATGCGCACCGCGTGGGCCCGGGTGAGCCGCTGCAGCAGCGCGCCCACGCCGGTGAGGTCACCGGTGCCGGAGATGATCAGGTCGGCGAGGTCGTCGTGCTCGGCCATCACGGCCTGGGACTGGGTGAGCGCCTCCCCCACCAGCCGGCGGGCCCACAGCGCCAGCCGCCCGGCCACCGTCGGGTCGGCCGCGATCGCCGCCCGCACCTCCCGGACGGCGAAGTCCGCGTGGCCGGTGTCGGCGAGCACCTCCTCGACCAGGGCGCGGTCGGGCGCGGGCAGGAAGACGGCGACCTCCCGGTAGAAGTCGGTGGCCAGGCCGTCGCCGACGTAGGCCTTGACCAGCCCCTCGAGCCAGGTGCTGGCGTGCGTGCCGTCGTGGAAGGCGTCCAGCGCGGCCACGAACGGGGTCATCGCCGCGACGACGTCCACGCCCAGTTCGCGCAGCCGCGCGGCCAGCCGCTCGTGGTGGGTGATCTCCGCGGCGGCCATCCGGGCCAGCGCCGCGCGCCCGTCGAGCGTGGGGGCCAGCCGGGCGTCCTCGGCAAGCCGGTCGAAGGCGGTCAGCTCGGCGTAGGCGAGCACGCCCAGCAGCTCCACGACCGCCCCGCGCCGGGCCTGCCCCTCGACCTCGGACATCCGCTCCCCCCTCGTCGTGCGCCGGGCGTGCACGGGCCTCCCCGCCCGGCCGTCGGCGCCGGATCCCGGGGGTGAACGGTAGCCCCAGGCTAGGATGGAACAGGCGGGCCTCCGGGCCCGTTCCTGAACGTGCTACATCCCTGTGCGCTGATGACCGCTGGACATCAACTCGAGACCGGCCCGACGAGGGCCGTCTCCCGGGCCGTCCGCACCTGACGCCCGGTCTGCTGGCCGCGTCGGCGCTTGGATCGAACATCCCGGAACCGACCCCCGGGACCGGCGAGCGCCGCCGGGCAACGCCTGACTCCAGGCACCGCCGAGCGCTCCTGGTCCCCCACCAGACCGAGGCGAGAGCACTGACCTCCACCGAGAACACCCCCACCGAGACCATCCCGGCCCCCGAGCTGGAGCGCGCCGAGACCGGCGCCCCCGCCCCCGAGGAGCTCGAGCAGCAGGTCGAGGAGCTCGGCGGCGCGCCCGTCGCCAGCGACAGCCCGCTGTTCAGCGACTTCGACGTCCACCCCGACATCGTCGCCGCGCTGGCCGAGGTCGGGATCACCCGCACCTTCGCCATCCAGGAGCTCACCCTCCCGCTGGCGCTGGCCGGCAACGACCTCATCGGGCAGGCGCGCACCGGCACCGGCAAGACGCTGGGCTTCGGCATCCCGCTGCTGCAGCGCGTCGTGCCCCCGGCCGAGGGCGGCGACGGCGTCCCGCAGGCGCTGGTCGTCGTCCCCACCCGCGAGCTGTGCGTGCAGGTCTCCCGCGACCTCGCCGCCGCCGGTGCCAAGCGCGGCATCCGCGTCCAGGCGATCTACGGCGGCCGCGCGTTCGAGCCGCAGATCGCCGCGCTGCAGGCCGGCGTCGAGGTCGTCGTCGGCACCCCGGGCCGGCTGCTCGACCTGGCCCAGCGCGGTGACCTGATCCTGGGCAAGGTCCGCGCCCTGGTCCTCGACGAGGCCGACGAGATGCTCGACCTGGGCTTCCTGCCCGACATCGAGCGCGTGCTGGCGATGGTCCCGGAGAAGCGGCAGACGATGCTGTTCTCCGCGACGATGCCCGGCCCGATCGTCACCCTGTCCCGGTCGTTCATGACCCAGCCCACGCACATCCGGGCGCACGGCAACGACGAGGGCTCGACGGTCCCGCAGACCACGCAGTTCATCTACCGGGCGCACAACCTGGACAAGCCCGAGCTGCTGGCCCGGGTGCTCCAGTCCCGCGACCGCGGCCTGGTCATGGTCTTCTGCCGCACCAAGCGCACCGCGCAGAAGGTCGCCGACGACCTGGTCGAGCGCGGCTTCGCCGCCGCGGCCGTGCACGGTGACCTCGGCCAGGGCGCCCGCGAGCAGGCGCTGCGCGCGTTCCGCGCCGGCAAGGTCGACGTCCTGGTCGCCACCGACGTCGCCGCCCGCGGCATCGACGTCACCGGCGTCAGCCACGTCGTGAACTACCAGTGCCCCGAGGACGAGAAGACCTACGTGCACCGGATCGGCCGCACCGGCCGGGCCGGCAGCACCGGCGTCGCGGTCACCCTCGTCGACTGGGACGACATCCCCCGCTGGCAGCTGATCAACAAGGCGCTGGACCTGCCCTACGCCGACCCGCCGGAGACCTACTCGACCTCGCCGTGGGTCTACACCGACCTCGACGTGCCGACGACGGCGACCGGTCGGCTCCCCCGTGCCCAGCGCACCCGTGAGGGCCTGGGCGCCGAGACGCTCGAGGACCTCGGCGAGACCGGCAAGCGGCAGAAGGCCGCCGGCCGCACCGGCGACCACTCCGGCCCGGGTCGCGACAGCGGCCGGGACGGCGCACGCGGTGAGGACGAGACCGCCCCCGGCCCCCGCAAGAGCCGCCCGCGCCAGCGCACCCGGGGCAGCGGTGCCGCGGCCGCCGGTGCCGCGGCGATGGCCGAGCCCGGGTCCCCGGCGGCCGAGGGCGACGCCGCCGTGCTGACCGCCCCCGGCTCCGGCGAGTCCGTCGGTGCCGACGGCGCGGCCCGCCCGCGCCGGCGTCGGCGTCGCGGCGGCCGTGGTGGCAGCGGCGGCAGCAGCAGCACCGGCGGCGAGCAGCCCACCGCCTGATGGACGGCGCCCGGCCCCGGCGACTCCCGCCGCTGCGGATCTGGGTCTGGACGGCGGCCACCCTCGTGGTGGCCGCCGTCGCCGTGCTGCTGTGGCGCACCTCGGACGCCGCGGCGACCTCCAGCACCACCGCCGGCGCGGCGCCCGACGTCCCGGCGTCCGCGCCGGCCAGTGAGCTGGCGGAGTCCTGGTCGGCGGCGCTCGCGCCGGACCCGGGTCCGGTGGTGCAGAGCGGCCGCGTGCTGGTCACCGACGCGCGCGGCGTGGCCATGGTCGACCCGGCCACCGGCCAGGAGGCGTGGCACTACCGCCGCGCCAACGCGACCCTGTGCGACGCCACGGCCGTCGACGGCAACGTGGTCGCGGTGTTCCGCGGCACCGGCCGCTGCGACGAGGCGGTCGGCCTGGTCGCCGCCACCGGCGTGCGCGACTGGTACCGCAACGTCCCGTTCGGCCCGGAGGTCGAGCTGACCGGCACCGCACGGATCGTGCTGGCCAGCAGCTCCACCGGCCTGGACACCCTCGACCCGACCGGCAACACCCTGCGCTGGCACCACGACCCGGCGGCCGACTGCCAGGTCGTGGGCTCGACCGTCGGCACCGCGGGGGTGGTCGTCCTGCAGCGCTGCGCCGGCGCGCTGCAGGTGCAGTTGCTCGACGGCTTCAGCGGCGACGTGGTGTGGACCCGCGACGTCGACACCGGGGCGGCCACCGCCCGCATCGCCGGCGCCGACGATCTCGTCGACGTCGTCCTGGGCGACCGGGTGCTGGTGCTCTCCCCCGCCGACGGCAGCACGCTGACCCAGCTGCCGCTGCCGGCCGGCGCCGACCCCCTCACCGAGCCGCTGCTGCAGACCGGGACCGGCGACGTCGCGCTGCTGTGGGCGCGCGGGACCCTCTACGCGCTCGACCGCACCACTGGCCTGGCCCGCTGGCAGCTGCCCGCGCTGGGGCTGCCGGCCGTCTCCGCCGACGCGAGCACGCTCACCGTCCCCGAGGACGGCGCGTTCGTACGGCGCACCACCGCGGACGGCACCGAGCAGTCCCGTGCCCGGGTCGACGGGATCCCGGCCGGCGGCCGGACCGCCACCCTGGGTCCGGTGGTCGTGCACGCGACGGCCGGCGAGGTCCGCTCCTACCGTTGACGCCGCCGCACGACCGGCCTCGGCCGGCTCGGCGGCGCACGACCGGACGGCGGGGCACACTCGGGGCATGGTCTCCCCCGGCGGCTCAGCCCCAGCCCCCTCTGCCTCCGCCGACCCGGTCGCCCCGGCCGCCGGCGTGCTCGGCCAGCTGACCGCACACACGGCCACCCCGGTGACGCTGCCCGGCACCGCCGGGGAGCTCGCCGCGCTCGACACCGGCGGCGCCGGCCCGACCGCCCTGCTGGTCCCGGGCTTCACCGGGAGCAAGGAGGACTTCGCCCCGCTGCTCACCCCGCTGTCGGCTGCCGGGGTGCGCGTCGTGGCGCTCGACCAGCGCGGGCAGCACGAGTCCGCCGGGCCCGACGACCCGGCGCGCTACTCGATCGACGAGCTGGCCGGTGACCTGGTCGCCGTCGGCCGCCGGCTCCGCGCGGAGGGCAGCGGCCCGCTTCACCTGCTCGGCCACAGCTTCGGCGGCCTGGTCGCCCGCGCGGCCGTGCTGGCCGAGCCGACCCTGTTCGACTCCCTGACCCTGCTCGACAGCGGCCCGTCCGCGCTCACCGGCCCGTCGACCGAGCTCATCGCCCACCTGTCCCCGCTGCTGGACGTCGGCGGCACCGACCTGCTGGCGGGCACGCTCGGCGAGCTGTGGGCCGCCGAGCCGGCGCGCGCCGCCGTCCCGCCGGAGACGACCGCGTTCCGGCTCGAGGTGGTGCGCCGCAGCGGCCCGGCCGCGCTGCGCGGCATGTCCGAGGCGCTGGTCGGCGAGCCCGACCGGGTGGCCGAGCTGGCCGCCACCGGCGTCCCGGTGCTGGTCGCGTACGGCGTCGACGACGACGCCTGGACCCCGGCCGTGCAGGCCGACATGGCCGCCCGGCTCGGGGCCCGGCACGAGGTGATCGCACCGGGGCGGCACTCCCCCGCGATCGAGAACACCGACGCCACCGTCGCCGTGCTGCTGTCGGCCTGGGCCGCGGTCCCGGTCCGGCGCGACGAGCAGACCGTCGGGGCGCAGTCGTGAGGCCGACCCCGTCGATCAAGGACTTCACGCCCGAGGAGGACCTGCTGGGCTTCTTCGGGCCCGACAGCGTCAGCTGGCGGATCCACAGCGACCCGGCGTTCTCGGTGGGCGGCATCCGCGCGCTGCTGCTGCAGGCCCTGCACCCGGTGGCCATGGACGGCGTCCACCAGTTCTCGGTGGCCTTCGAGCACGAGCCGTGGGCGCGGCTGACCCGCACCGCCGAGTACGTGGCGACGCTGACCTTCGGCACCCGGCGCGACGCGCTGCGCCAGGTGCGCCGGGTCCGCGGGCTGCACCGCGGCAAGGCGGGCGTCGAGGAGACCACCGGCCGGCGCTTCAACGTCGACGACGCCGACCTGCTGCTGTGGGTGCACAACTGCGAGGTCGACTCGCTGCTGTCGACCGCCCGCCGCGCCGGTGTGCCGCTCACCGACGCCGAGGCCGACCGCTACGTCGAGGAGCAGGTCGTGGCCGCGGTGCTCGTGGGCTGCGAGGAGGCCGACGTCCCGCGCACCGAGGCCGAGCTGGCCGCGTACTTCGACGGCGTCCAGGCCCAGCTGGCGGTCACGCCGGCCGCCCGCACCGCGTCGCGGTTCATCCTGGTGCCGCCGATGCCGGGCTGGGTTCAGCTGCTCACCCCGGCCCGCCCGGCCTGGGCGACGCTGGCCTCGCTGGGGGCGGCCACGCTGCCGCAGTGGGCCCGGCGGCTCTACGGCCTGCCCGGCTTCGGGCTCACCGACGCCGCCGCGACCGCGGGCCTGCGGGCCTTCCGGCAGGCGACGCTGGCGGTGCCGGCGCGGGTGCGGGAGTCCCCGATCGTGCGGGCCGCCCGCGAGCGCGTGGCCCAGGCGGAGCCGCTCAGCGCCTGAGGGAGGACCCCGGCGTCCGGTCAGCGCTGGTCGAGGTGGTGGCGGGCGGCGGTGCGGACGGCGTCGGCCACCCGGTCCAGCGACGGTGAGCGCAGCCGCCACTGCTGCCAGTACAGGACGACGTCCACGCCGCCGTCCCGGTCGAGCTCCTCCAGCCCGCCCGGTGGCTCCTGCTGCGGCGGCACCATGCCCCAGCCGAAGCCCAGCGTGACGGCGGTGACGTAGTCGACCGAGGCCGGCACGTGGTGCACCGGCGGGACGGCGGGGTCGACCCCCCGCGCGCGCAGGTAGCCGTGCTGCAGCTCGTCGGTGCGGTCGAACACGACGACCGGCGCCCGGGCCAGCGCCTGCGCGGTGACGCCGTCGGGGAACCAGCGGCGGGCGAACTGCCGGGTGGCCATCGGCCGGTAGCGCATGCCGCCCAGCCGGGTCACGGTGCAGCCGGGCACCGGGTCGGCAGCCGCGGTCACCGCCGCCATCACCCGGCCGTCGCGCAGCAGGGCGGCGGTGTGCTCCTGGTCGAGCACGTGCAGGTCGAAGGCGACGTCGCCGGCGAGCGGGGCCAGCGCGGGCAGCACCCAGGTGGCCATCGAGTCGGCGTTCAGCGCGATGGGCAGGGTGACCGCGCGGTCGCCGTCCGCGGGGGCCAGCTCCCTCGTCGCGTCGGCGGCCAGCAGCGCCACCTGCCGGGCCAGCCGCAGCACCGGCTGCCCGGACTCGGTGACCTGCACCGGCTTGCTGCGCACCAGCAGGACGCGTCCGGTCGCGGCCTCCAGCGCCTTGAGCCGCTGGCTGATCGCACTCGGCGTGACGTGCAGCGCGCGGGCCGCCCCGTCGAGCGTGCCAGCGGTGACCGTCGCGTCGAGGGCGCGCAGCTGCGCGAGGTCCAGGTCCACCCCGTCATTAGACGCGCTTCAGGTGCATCAGGAAAGACAGCTGGAGTGACGGTCGTCGGCGCCCTAGCGTCGACGGCATGTCACCCGCCCTGCTCACCGCTGCCGCCGCCGGACTCGGGCTGGGCCTGTCGCTGATCGTCGCCATCGGCGCCCAGAACGCCTTCGTGCTCCGGCAGGGGCTGCGCGGCGAGCACGTCGCCGCGGTCGTGGCCGTCTGCCTGCTCTCCGACGTCGTCCTGATCGCCGCCGGGGTCGGGGGCGCCGGTGCCCTGGTCACCCGGGCGCCGGACGTGGTGACCGTCGTCTGCTTCGCCGGTGCCGCGTTCCTGCTGGTCTACGGGCTGATGGCCGCCCGCCGGGCGCTGCGGCCCAGCGCCCTGGTCACCGACGCCGGGGGCGGCCGCACGCGGGTGACGGTCGCGGTCGGCACCGCGCTGGCGTTGACCTGGCTGAACCCGCACGTCTACCTGGACACCGTGGTGCTGCTCGGCTCGCTGTCGAGCACCTACGCCGAGCGCCGGTGGGCGTTCGGCGCCGGTGCGGCGGTGGCCAGCGCCCTGTGGTTCATCGGCCTGGGTTTCGGCGCCCGGCTGCTGCGGCCGGTGTTCGCCCGGCCGGCCGCCTGGCGGGTGCTCGACGCGCTGATCGCGGTGGTGATGCTGGCGCTGGCGGTGTCGCTGGCCGTGCGCGGCGCGACCGGCGGCTGACCCGGCTCAGTCGGCCGGGGCGGGCTCGGGAGGCAGGAAGCTCCAGGTGTCGCGGGCCGGGGCCGCGGCCTGGCCGGTCGGGCAGCTGGACCGGAAGTCGCACCAGCTGCACTGCTGCCCGGGCACCGGCGGGAAGGCGGCGTCGACGTCGGCGCCGCCGTCGAGGGCCTCGGTCGCGGCGGTGATGTCGAGGGCGATGTCCTCGGCCCGGCGCACGTGGTTGGCCAGCGACCGGTCGGTGTGCTCGAACGCCGCGACCGTGCCCGAGGGCAGGTGGTGCAGCTCGACCCGGCGGCAGGCGCGGCGCAGCGTGCGCCGGACGCCGAGCACGTAGAGCGCCAGCGCCGGCGAGCTGCGGGCGTCGTCCTCGGTGCTGGGGGTGCGGCCGGTCTTGTAGTCGACGACCACGAGCTCGTCGCCGCGCCGGTCGATGCGGTCGACCCGGCCCGACAGCGCCAGCGCCCCGGTGGTGGCCCCGACCGTGCGCTCGGTGCCGGCCGGCTCGTCGGTGGGGTCGAGGTCGGCGACGTAGTCGGTCAGCCACCCGGCCGCCTTCGCCCGCCAGGTCTGCGCCTGCCCGTCGTCGCGGAACCCGGCGCTCGACCAGCCGGTGTGGAGCAGCTGCCGGGCCGCGGCGGGCGTGCGCTTCTCGACCGGGAGGTCCCACCACGACCGCAGGGCCGCGTGCACCGCCGCCCCCACCGTGTTGTGCGCCCAGGCCGGGCCGCGCGGCGGGCGGGGCTGGGTCAGGTAGGCGAAGCGGTACCGACGCGGGCAGTCGGCGAAGGTGGCCAGCTTGCTAGGCGTGCAGGAGAACAGCCGCTTGGGCATGCCCGGCATCTCGAGCTGGTCACCGGCGGTCGCCACCGGTCCACGGTAGCCCGCGGGTGCGACGGTCTCAGTCGGTCAGCACGGGCGAGCCGGTGCCGGCGGCCAGCAGCGCGGCGTACTGGTCGGGCTCGGTCGTGCAGGCGGCGATCGGCGTCCGCTTGTTCGTGCCGTGGTAGTCGCTGGAGCCGGTGCACAGCAGGCCCAGCCGGTCGGCCAGCACCCGCAGGTGCGCCCGCTGGTCGGGCCGGTGGTCGGGGTGGTCGACCTCCAGGCCGAGCAGCCCGGCGTCGGCCATCGCCTCGATCGCGGCGTCGTCGACGACCCGGCCGCGGGAGGTGGCCAGCCCGTGGGCGAACACCGGCACCCCGCCGGCCGCGCGCACCAGCGCGATGCCCTCGAGCACGTCGGTGTCGACCTTGGCCGCGTAGTACGGGCTGCGGTGGTGCAGCAGGGAGGCGAAGGCCTCGTCGACCGAGGCGACGACGCCGGCGTCCACCAGCGCCCGTGCGACGTGCGGCCGGCCGACCACGCCACCGCCGCTGCGCGCCAGCACGTCCGCCCAGACCACCGGGTACCCGTCGGCGGCCAGCGCGCGCACGATCAGCTCCGCGCGGGACAGCCGCTCGGCGCGCAGCCGGGCCTGCTCGGCGGTGAAGGCCGGGTGCAGGGGGTCGAAGAGGTAGGCCAGCAGGTGCAGGGAGACCGGTGCCCCCTCGCCGGCCGACCAGCTGCAGGACAGCTCCATGCCGGGGACGACGGTGAGCCCCGCCGGGCGGGCGGCGGCCGCGGCGGCCCAGCCGGCGGTGGTGTCGTGGTCGGTGAGGGCGACGACGTCCAGCCCCGCGGCGGCCGCGGTGGCGACCAGCTCGGCGGGGCTCTCCGTGCCGTCGGACACCGAGGAGTGGGTGTGCAGGTCGATGCGCACGCCCCCAGCCTGCCGCACGCGCTCTCCGGCCCGCCGGGCGGTCAGTCGTCGTCCAGCGGGTTGCGGGGCCGGGTGGGGCGCAGCCGCGGGATGGGCGCCGTGTCGTGCCGGCGTCCGTTGGTCAGCGGCCGGGGCATGTGCTGCTCGGGCGCCTGGGGCGCACCGCGGTCGTCGGCGGCCAGCGATCCCTCGGCGTCCTCGTCGGAGCTGACCGGGTTGGAGGAGGAGTCGGTGCCGAACATCAGCTCCGACAGCCGCTTGTAGAGCGCGTCGGCGTGCGGCATGTAGTCGATGACGTCGAGGCCCTGCGACTGGCCGGCGGACTCGAACCGGAAGGTGCCGTAGCCCAGGACCTGCCCCCAGAAGGTCTCCTTCCAGGTCAGGTCGGTGATGCGGCGCAGCGGCATGACGGCGACCGTGCGGATGATCACCCCGGAGGTCAGCAGCACCCGGCGCCGGGTGACCAGGAAGTGCCGCACCCACCACTCGGCGACGTAGAGGGCCAGGTAGCCCAGCGCGCCGAGCACGACCACCAGCCCCACGACCGCCGAGACCCGGTTGGTGGGGTCCAGCTGCAGGACCCAGATGCCGACGGCCAGCGCCGGGACGCCCCGGAGCAGCGGCCGGGCGAGCACCGCCGGGTGGCGGCGGGTGGCGATGACCGGCGGCTCGTCGGACAGCAGGTACTTCTCGGCGTCCTTGCCCCAGCGGGGCCTGCGCGTGCGCGGGCCGGTCACGACCGCACTAGACGAGCGAGCCCACGAAGGCCGACAGCGAGGCGGCGGCGTCCCCCAGGGCGGCGCCCGCGCTGCGCACGATCCCGGCGGCGTCCTCGGGTCGCTGGATGACGTAGAAGACCACGAAGGCGACGGCCAGCCAGGTGAGCACCTTCTTCAGCACGTGCGCGCTTCCTTCCTCAGGTGGCCAGGCGGACGCGACGAGGGCGCGGCACCACGACGGCCAGCTGGACCGCGACACATGGGTAACAGCCGCCCCACCCGGAGCACCAGCCGCCACGCCGGGGACGGACGACGAATGCGCAGGGCGGACCGGGCACTCAGCGGCCGGGGAGCAGCCGGTCGGTGGGCGGGCCCAGCGGCAGGTCGGGGTGCACGCGGTCGCGCAGGTCGAGCAGCGACAGGTCCTCGGCCAGCAGCCAGGCGGCGGACGCCGGCCAGGTGACCAGCCACAGCCAGACGCCGTGGGCCTCCCCGACGTAGGCGGCCCGGTCGTCGACGGTGGGCACCATCCACAGCGGCGCCCGCTGCCCGGCCGCCTGGACCTCCGCGTGCGAGGGCCCGGACACCAGGTCGCCGGGGTCGACCCCGGGCAGCCCCGCGTACCCGCAGCCCAGGCCGGTGCCGGGCTCCTCGGCGACGAGCACCAGCTCGGCCGGTCCGCCCAGCGGGGCCGGGCCGGCGCAGGCGACGACGATCGCGCGGGCGCCGGGCTCGCCGCCCCAGGCCAGCCCGGTGACCGCCCAGCCACCGGGCATCGGGTCGGGCACCCAGGCCGGGACGCGGGCGTCGGCGCAGACCGCGCTGATCGCGTCGTGGGCGATGACGGCGGTGTGGTGCAGCGGGGTGACGGCGGCGTGCACGTGGCACCAGCCCTCGCCGGTCGAGCCGGGCCGGACCACGAGGACCTCCCCGCACCGCGGGCACACCGGGGACACGCTCATGGCCGCTCACCGTCCTGTTCTGCCGGAGCCGCGTCAAGCATCGGTCACCGTCGAGCCGCCCGCGTCACCGGGGCGGTGGCACCGGCAGCCGTAGCCTGCGGGCGTGGACTCCCCTGCACCCGACCAGCCGGTGCCCGAGGTGCCGTGCGTGGGCGCAGTGGTGCACGACGAGGCGGGCCGGTTGCTGCTGATCCGCCGCGGTCACGCGCCCAGCGCCGGCCTGTGGTCGGTGCCGGGCGGGCGGATGGAGGTCGGGGAGACCCAGGAGCAGGCCGTGGTGCGGGAGCTCGCGGAGGAGACCGGGCTGGCGGTGCGGCCGGAGCGGGTGCTGGGGGCGGTCCGGGTCGCCGGCCACGGCGTGGTCTTCCTGGTCACCGACTGGCTGTGCACCCTGACCGCGCCCGGGCAGCGACCGGTCGCCGGGGACGACGCCGACGACGCGGTGTTCGTCGACGCCGCCGGGCTCGCCGCACTGGACATGGCGCCCGGCGTGGTCACCGCGCTCGCCGGCTGGGACGTGCTCCCCCGCTGCTGACCGCACCGCTGCGGCGGCTGGGGCCGGTGGGCCGGCCGGTGGCGCCGGTGACACCGCCGGGGTGCGGGGCGAACCTACGATGCCCGCGTGCAGCTGCAGACCGCTCCCGAGCCGACCGCGGAGGAGGAGGTCGTCCGGCTGCCCCGCGCCGCCCGCGCCTGGCGGCTGGCCGTCGCCGGGGTCCTGCTGGCGCTGACGCTGGCCGGCACCGCCTGGGGCAGCGACGACGACTTCCCGGTGGGTCCGTTCCTGATGTACGCCGGCCGGGCCGGCAACGACGCCCCCGTCGGCTCGACCCGGGTCGTGGGCGTGACCGCCGACGGCACCGAGGTGGGGATGTCCGGCGGTGAGGTGGGGCTGCGCCGGGCGGAGTTCGAGGGCCAACTGGGCCGGGTGATCGAGCAGCCCGAGCTCCTCGGTGCGCTCGGCGAGGCGTACGTGCGGCGCAACCCGTCGGCCGAGCCGCTGGTGCGCGTCGACGTGGTCCAGCGCGACTTCGAGCTGCGCGACGGGGTGCAGACCGGCGGGTTCACCGACCGGGTCGTGGTCAGCTCCCCCGTCGGGACGACGGAGTGAGCACCGCCGTGGCGAGCCCGCCGGCCGCGCCAACGCGGGAGCGCTGGTGGTTCCGGCCGGTGCCGCTGGCCCGGATCGCGGTCTTCCGGGTCATCGCCTACCTGTTCATCCCGGTCGACGTGTTCCTCACGACGACCTTCGTGCGGGCGCACGCCGACGTCCCCACCGACTGGTACCAGCCGCTGCTGGTCGCCCGGGTCCTGCACCTGCCCACGCCGACGCACACCGTCGTGGTCGTCGTGCAGTGGGCGCTGGTGCTCGCCGCCCTGGCCGCCGCGAGCGGCCGCGCACCGCGGGTGCTCGGGCTGACCGTCTTCGCCCTCTACTTCGAGTGGATGGTCATCGCGATGAGCTACGGGAAGGTGGACCACGACCGGTTCGCCTTCCTGGTGGCCCTGGCCGTGCTGCCCACCATCGGGCGGGCGCACTTCAGGGACCGGCGGTCCTCGGAGGCCGCCGGCTGGGCGATGGCCCTCGTGCTGGTCGCGGTGGTGCTCACCTACTTCCTGGCCTTCTGGGCCAAGATGCGCTTCGGCGGCTGGAACTGGGCGACCGGCGCCACGCTGACCTGGGCGGTGATCCGCCGTGGCACCCCGCTGTCGGACTGGACGCTGGACGTGCCGTGGCTGCTGCCGGCGGCGCAGTGGCTGATGCTCGTGTTCGAGGCGCTGACCCCGCTGGTGCTGCTGGTGCGCCGCGACCGGGCCCGGATCGCGCTGGTCGCGTTCCTCATCGGGTTCCACCTGATGGTGTTCGCCGGGGTGACGATCATCTTCCTGCCGCACTGCATCGCGATCGCCTCGATCCTGCCCTGGGAGCGGCTCGTCGGGGCACGGCGCCGGTCGGCCGACGCAGCACCCGCGACGAGCTCGCCCCCGGGCTGACCGGCGGGTCAGAGCAGGGCACCGATCCGGGCGGCCATCTCCGACTCGTGCTGCTGGTAGGCGGCCGCCACGCTGTTGAGCAGCTGGCCCATGCCGGTGAGCGCGTCGCTGACCCCCTGGCTGGACTGCCGCCACTTCTCGTGGAGCTCGCTGAACTGCACGGCCGCCTGGCTGTCGGTCCAGCCCGCCAGCACCGAGCTGTTGATGCCCGCCGACAGCGTGGCGTGCCGGGCGGTGGTGTCCGCCGCCTCCGCCTGGCACTGCCCGGCCATCGTGTTGAGCGTCGCGATGTCGACCTTCATGGCTCCTCCTCGGTCCGGGCACCTCCCGGTGGGCTAGAAGGTAGGGCCGCCACCGCTTCCCCGGCCGCCGCCGTCCACAGGCCGGGTCGCCGTCCACAGATCCCGGCCGCGGGCCCCACGGCGGGCACTGCGGCGGCAGCATCCCTGCGTGCGTCCTCCCCGTCCACGGCACCGGCCGTGACCCTCCCCGACCGCGGACCCGGCGTCCGCACCTGGACCCTGCACACCACCGAGGGCGCCGTCGACGTCGACGTCGAGGCCACCGACACCGTCGTCCTCGGCGAGGTGCTCGCACCGCTCGGCGACCTGCTCGGGGTGCCGGCGACCGCGCTCTGGTCGGGGTCCGGCGCCCTGCCCGCCGACACCCCGCTCACCGCCGCGCCGCTGCGGCACGGGGCGGTGCTGGGGCTGGGCCGGCCCGGTCCACGCACGGTCCCGGCCGCGGGGTCCGGCGCCCTGGAGCTGCACGTGGTCGGTGGCCCCGACGCCGGCCGCACGGTCCCGCTGGCGCAGGGCGACCTGGTCGTGGGCCGCGGCGCCGGGTGCACGCTGCCGCTGGCCGACCCCGACGTCTCGCGCCGGCACGCCGTCGTCTCGGTGGCCGAGGGCCGGGTGGGCGTGGCCGACCTCGGGTCGTCGAACGGGTCGTCGCTGAGCACCGGCACCGGCACCCCGGTCCGGCTCACCACCGAGCCCCGCGAGTGGCCGGTCGGTGCGACGGTGCGGACGGGGGCGAGCACGCTGCGGCTGACCGGTCCCCGCGGAGCCGCCCTGCAGTGCGCGCCCGCGCCCGGCGGGCGGGTCCTCGTGCGCCCGCTGCGCGCCTCCCCCGGGCCGGCCGGCACCGGATCGGTGCGGCTGCCGACCCCGCCGGCCGAGGCCCCCCGCCGGCGGCTGGGCTGGGTGGCGGTGCTGCTGCCCGCGGTGGGCGGCGTGCTCATGGCCTGGCTGCTGTCGGCTCCGCACTTCCTCTTCTTCGCCCTGCTCAGCCCGGTCGTCGCGGTGGCCACCTGGTCCTCCGACCGGCTGTCCGGACGGCGGGCCCGCCGCCGCGACGCCGCCGAGCACGCCGCCGCCCTGGCCCGGGCCGAGGCCGAGCTGGACGCGGCGGTCGCCGCCGACCTCGCCCTCCGGGAGGAGACGCACCCCGACCCGGCCCGGCTGGCCGCCGCGGCCCGCCGGCGCGCCAGCCCGCTGTGGTCCCGTGCGGCCGACGACGCCCTGCCCGCGCGGCTGGGCACCGGTCCCGGCCCGACCGGCGTGAGCCGCGTCGAGCCCGACGGTTCCCGCTCCCCCGCGGAGGCCGAGCACCTGCCGGTCACCGTGCCGCTCGGCGCCACCGGCGGGGTCGGCATCGTGGGCCCGCGCCCGGTCGCCGTCGCCGCCGCCCGCGCACTGGTCTGCCAGCTCGCCGTCCTGCACCCGCCCGCCGACCTGCGCATCGTCCTGGTCTGCGGACGGCGCCAGGTCGCCGACTGGCGCTGGTCGCGCTGGCTGCCGCACCTGGTCGCCGTCCGGGCGGACGGGGCGCCGCTGCCCGCGGAGCTGCTGACCCCGGCCGGCGACGGCGGACCGCGCACGCTCGTCGTCCTGGACGGGCCGGTCGACCCGCGGACCGCCGCCGCGGTGGCCGGCGCACCCGACGTCGTGCGGGTCGACCTCGCCGACACCGAGGCCGGGCTCACGCTCCCTGCGCTGGCCCGCCTGCAGGTCACCGGCGAGACCGGCACCTCGGCGCGGCTGCGCGTCCCCGGCGCCGACCGGGAGCGGCCGCTGACCCTGGACGCCGTGGCCGAGGACACCGCCGACCGCATCGCCCGCGACCTGGCCGCGCTGGCCGGGCCGGTGCAGGCCGGCGGGGTGCCCGACACCGCCCGGTTGCTGGACCTGCCCGCGGGCGGGCTGTCGATCGCCCCCGCCACCGAGCGCGCCACCGGGGTCTGGCACCGCACGCGCGCCCGGCTGACCGCGGTGCTCGGCGCCACCGGCTCCGGGCCGCTGGCGGTCGACCTGGTCGCCGACGGACCGCACGCCCTGGTGGCCGGCACGACCGGGTCCGGGAAGTCCGAGTTGCTGCAGACCCTCGTGGCGAGCCTGGCGCTGCACCACCCGCCGGACCGCTGCAGCCTCCTGCTCGTCGACTACAAGGGCGGCGCGGCCTTCGCCGAGGCGGCGGCGCTGCCGCACACGGTCGGCGTCCTCACCGACCTGGACGTCCAGTCGACCGCGCGGGCGCTGCGCTCGCTGTCCGCAGAGCTCACCCGGCGGGAGCGGCTGCTCGCCGAGCACGGCGCGCGGGACCTGGCGCAGCTGCCGGCCGAGGTGCCCGCCGCCCGGCTGGTCATCGTCGTCGACGAGTTCGCGACGCTGGCCGAGGAGCTGCCCGGCTTCGTCAGCGGGCTGGTCGGGACCGCCCAGCGCGGCCGCTCGCTGGGGGTCCACCTGGTGCTGGCCACCCAGCGCCCGGCGGGTGTGGTCAGCCCGGAGATCCGGGCCAACTGCTCGCTGCGCCTCTGCCTGCGCACCACCGACGAGGGCGACGCGCGTGACGTGCTGGGCAGCACGCTGCCCGCGGCGCTGCCGCCCGACCGGCCGGGGCGGGCCTACCTGCGCACCGGCAACGGCGCCCCGGTCCTGCTCCAGGTCGCGCGCGTGTCGACCGGCCCGGAGGCCGGCGTCCCGACGGTGTCGGTCACCCGCCGCCCCTGGCCTCCCGCCCCCGGCGCGCACCGGGCACCCGCGGGGGCTCCGGGCACCACCGACCTGCAGCGGCTGGTCCGGGCCCTCGGCGACCGGGCCCGGGCCGACGGGACCGGCGCTCCGGACCGCCCGTGGCTGCCGCCGCTGCCCGACCGGCTGCCGGCTGCCGCGCTCGACCCCGCGCCACCGGGCGGACCGCCGACGGTGCTGCGGATCGGGCTGCAGGACTCCCCCGACGCGCAACGGCAGGCGCCGCTGGAGCTGGACCTGTCCGCCGGCGGTGGCCTCCTGCTCGTCGGCGGTCCACGCAGCGGGCGGAGCACCGCGCTGCACACCGTGCTGGGCGAGGCGGTGCACCAGCTGCGCCCGGCGCGGCTGCAGGTGCACGTCCTCGACCACGGCGGTGGCGCGGTGGCGGCCCTGGCCGCCGGCCTGCCGCACGCCGGCACCACCGTCGGCCGGGACGACGCGCACCGCAGCGCCCGGCTGGTGTCCCGGCTGGTCGCCGAGGTCGACCGCCGCCGCGCCGGCACGGGCGGCGACGACCCGCTGCTGCTGCTGCTCGTCGACGGCTGGGAGAGCCTGACCGCGCAGCTGGAGGAGGCCGACCCCGCCGCCGGCGCGGGCGGTCTGCTCCGGCTCGTGCGCGACGGCGCGGCGGTGGGGCTGACGGTCGTGCTCACCGCCGAGCGCGCGGTCCCCGGCAGCCGGCTGGCCGCCGCGGTGCGCACCCGGCTGGTCCTGCCGCTGCCCGACCGCGCCGACTACGCGGTGGCCGGCGTCGCCGCGCGGGCCGTCCCGGGCCACCGCCCACCCGGCCGGGCGCTGCTCGGCGAGGACGCGGTCGAGTGCCAGCTCGCCCTCCCCAGGTCGCCGCTGCAGCCCCGCGGAGGGCCGCGGGCCCCCGCCGTCCGGGTGGTGCAGCTGCCGGTCGACCCCGCGCTGCCGCTGCCTCCGCCGGCCTCCGGGGACGCCGTCGCGCTGGAGCTGCCGCTCGGGCCCGGCGGCGACGACGGGGCGCCCGTCGGGCTGGACGCCGCGCGCACCGGTGGGCTGCTGGTCGTCGGGCCACCGGGCAGCGGACGGTCGGCGACCCTCGCGGCCCTCGGCCGGCACTGCCGCGCACTGGGCGTCCCGGTGGCCGCGCTGGCGCACCCGCGCGGCCCGGCCGGTCCCGACCAGCTCGACCGCACCGACGCCGCGGGGGTGCGCGCCTGGCTGGCCCGGCAGGAGGGCCGGCGGACGGTCGTGCTCGCCGACGACCTCACCGGCCTGCCCGACGACGTCGCCGACGCCCTGGGCGGCACCGGCGGTCAGCTGCTGGTGCTGGCCTCCGGCACCGCCGCGGAGCTGGCCGCCTCGTTCCGGGGCGCGGCGGCGGGCCTGCGCCGCAGCCGGACCGCCCTGCTGCTGCAGCCCGCGCCGGGCGACGCGGAGCTGCTCGGACTGCGGGTGCCGCGCACCCCGCTCCCGGCCCGCCCGGGCTCGGGCTGGCTGGTCGACGCCCGCGGTGCGACCCGGGTCCAGGTCGCGCGGCACCGCACCGGCCCGGACGCCGGGTGAGCCGTCAGAGGAGCTCGAGCGCCGGGCCGATCTCCTGCGTGGCGTACCAGGCGAGCTCGTGGCCCTCGGCCTGGTCGACGACGAACTGCGCATCGGAGCTGCCGAGATCGGCCTCCAGCACCACGCCCACCGCGGCACGCACGTCGTCCTCTGCCTCGGCGACGTCGATGTGCGCGCTGGCGACGTCGGCCGTCGCCACGTCGGCGGTGGTGCGCGCCGCGCCCGGGTCGGCGCCCTCGTCGACGATCGGCGTGAGCGTCGACTCCGGGACGTCGGCGGCCAGCACCACGCGGCGCCGGGCCGCGCCCGGGTCGACGTCGATCAGCCGCAGGCTGGCCCGCGCCGCAGCGATCAGGGCCGCGTACTCCAGCTCCTCGTCGTCCTCGCTCAGCTCGTAGGCCTCCCGCAGCTGCGGGGTGACCGTGAAGACGGTGAGCGGGCCGGTCAGCCGGCCCTCGTCGAGCAGCCGCTGCAGCACGGTCGTCGTGGCCGGCAGGTACACGCGCACCCGGTCCCCCTGTTCAGTCGTGTGACAGCGACACCAACGTCACCGGCCCGGCGATCTTCCCAGGCCGGGCCCCACCGGCCCGCCGCCCGTCCACCCGGCCCCTTCGCAGGGCCCCGCCGCGAGCCTGCGAGGGAGGGCAGAGCGTCCTCGCTCAGCTGGTCGCCGACTCGACGAGGTAGGCGACCTCCTGCTCGATCAGGTCGGCGAGCACGTCGACGTCGCTGACGCTGTCGCGGTCGGCGTTGAGGCCGACGTAGACCGTCCCGTCGTAGCTGGTCAGCCCGACCGCCAGCCCCTGACCGCGCACCAGCGGGACCACCGGGAAGACCTCGGCCATCCGGGCCCCGCCGGCGTACAGCGGCACCTGGGGGCCGGGCACGTTGATCACCACGAGGTTGAACAGCCGCCGCGACAGCCCGCTGGCCGCCCGCGCGCCCAGCGCGTGCAGCGTCGGCGGCGCGAAGCCCGACAGCGCGCTGAGCGTCTCGGCCCCCACCGACTGCCCGCTGGGGGCGACGCCGCGCATCGCGTAGCTGATCCGGGTCAGCCGCACGCGCGGGTTGGGCTCCCCGACGGGCAGGTCGACCAGGAACGACCGCACCTCGCCGGCCGCGCCGTCGTCCTCGCCCCGTACCGAGACCGGCACCAGCGCGCGCACCGACGTGCTGCTGACCACCGGCTCGCCCCGGGACAGCAGCCACTCCCGCAGCGCGCCGGTGACCACGGTGAGCAGCACGTCGTTGACCGTCCCGCCGTGCGCGGCGCGCACCACCCGCAGGTCGTCGAGCGTGGCCCGGGCGACCGCGACCCGCCGCTGCCGGCCGATCGGGGCGTTGAGCGAGCTGGCCGGCGCCGGTGAGACGGCCGTGCGCGCCAGCGCCGCCGCCAGCCCGCCGGCCACCCCGGCCCAGCGGGCGGCGGTGGCGCGCACGTCCCCCACCGCGGTGCGGGCGGTCTCCAGCACGTCCGAGGGGCGGCGCAGGTAGTCCTCGACCGCCTCCCACACCAGCGCGGCCGGGCCCGGCGGACGACGGGGCAGCCACGGGTCGGCGTCGGGCAGCGGGGCGGCGCCGGCCGTCGGGTCGGGGTCGAGGATGACCTGGGCGATGTCGATGGCGCCGAGGCCGTCGACCAGCGCCGGGTGGGTCTTGGTGACCACGGCGGTGCGGTCACCGGCCAGGCCCTCGACCAGGTACATCTCCCACAGTGGCCGGCTCCGGTCCAGCGGCCGGGCGGTGAGCCGGGCGACGAGGTCCATCAGCTGCTCCTCGGTGCCCGGCCGGGGCAGCGCGGACCGGCGCACGTGGTAGCCGAGGTCGAAGTCCGGGTCGTCGACCCAGGCGGGGTTGGCCAGGTGCCCGGGCACCTCGACCACCTTCTGCCGGTAACGCGGCACCAGCGGGAGCCGGGCGCGCACCAGCTCGACGAGCGCCTCGTGGTCGAACTCGCCGGAGGGGCGGTCCAGCACCAGGACGGCGCCCACGTGCATCGGGGTGCCGGGCTCCTCCAGGTACAGGAAGGACGCGTCCAGCGCGGTCAGCCGCTCGACCACCGTGACCCTCCTCACCGTCGGGACCCCCACGCTACGGGCGGCGGCCGCGGGCCACCGCCCGGGGGTCAGGCGCGTCGACGACCCCGGCGGCCGGTCGACGCCGGGACCCCGGCCAGCTCGGCGGCCAGCGCACGCAGCCCGGTCCGCAGCGGCGACCCCGGCGCGACCTCGGCCAGCGTCCGGCCGCCGGCGAGCGCGGCGTCGGTGGACCGGCGGTCGGCCGGGAGGAACGCGCGCACCTCGCGGCCGGCGAAGCGCTCGAGCGCGGCGGTGATCTCGCGCTGCGGATCGCCGGGCACCGGGCCGCGGCGCACCTGGTTGACCACCACGGCCGGCTCCACGTCGGGCAGCACGTCGCGGAGCTCACCGAGCGCCCGCACCGTGCGCTGCAGGGCCACCGGGTCGGCGCCGCTGACGCACAGCACCTCGTCGGCCGCGGCCAGCACCGCGAGCGTGGCCCCGTTGCGGCGCGGGGCCGCGGTGTCGAAGGACAGCTCCTCGTCCTCCTCGACGGCGAAGCCGCAGTCGACGACGGTCAGCGCGGCGAGCCGGCGGGCCTCCTCGAGCACGACCTCCACGCCCTGCGGTCGCAGCTCCGGCCACCGGTCGGCGCGGGCCAGCCCGGTGAGCACCCGCAGCCGCGGTGTCACCGCCCAGGCCAGCCGGGTCAGCGCGGCCAGGTCGAGGGTGCCGGCCGAGGCCTGCCGGGCGGCGGCCACCACGCCCGGGGACTCGTCGAGCAGGCCCAGCACCTGCGCCACGACGCCGCCGTAGACGTCGGCGTCGACCAGCAGGGTGGCGACGTCCAGGCGGGCGGCCTCGTCGGCCAGCCCCACCGCGACCGTCGTCCGGCCCGGTGCACCGGTGGGGCCCCAGACCGCGACCACCCGGCCGCGGCCCGCCGGCCGGTCCTGCTCCTCCGCCGGCAGCCCCAGCACCGGCAGCGCGGCGCGCGGGTCGCCGACCTCGTGACCGGCGGGGCGCTCCCCGGTGACCGCCTCGCGCAGCGCCCGGGCGATCGTCTCCGGGTCGGCGTCGGCGGACAGCACCCGCCCGACGCCCCACTGCCGCAGCCGCTCGGTGGCGCGGGTGTCGCCCGGCTCGACCAGCCCGACGACCGCGACGCCCGCGGCGGTGAGCCGCGCGACGGCGGCGCCGTCGAGCCGGCGCAGCTCCGCCGACAGCAGGACCGCCTGGCCGGTGCCGGTCGTCGCGGCAGCGAGCAGGTCGCCGACGTCCACGCAGCGCCGGACGACGGTGACGCCGTGGTCCTCGCGGTCGAGCGCCCCGACCAGCTCGGACTCCCAGGCCGCTCCGGTGACGGCGGTGAAGACCTGCAGCGCCATCAGCCGGTCGGCCCCACCGGCGCCGCACCCTCGGCGGCGGCCTCGGCTGCGGTGGTCGCGTCGTCGACGGACCCGCGGACGACCACGACCAGACCCCGGCCACCGATCGCGGTCAGCACCCGCGGCACCTCGTCGGCCTCGACGGCCACCACGACCTGCAGCGTCGTGGCCGACGTCGACAGCACGCCCTCGCCACGGCCGGTCACCGCCTGCACGGCGACGCCGGAGAGCACCAGGTCGACGTCCCCGCCGGTGGCGGCACCGGCCCCGACGGCGGGGTCGGCCACGGCGTAGACGTCGACCAGCTGGCCGTGGGCCAGCGCCGGCGGCACGTACCCGGCCTGCACCGGCAGGGCCAGCTGGACCTCGCCGGTCGCACCCTCGAGCACCGACCGGGGCAGCAGCTCACCGGCGCGCACGGCGCGGGCCAGCACCCGCCCACCGGGCCGGGTGCTGGTGGCCAGGTAGGAGCCGGCGGCGTCGTCGAGCCGGACGGAGACCGCGACCAGGTCGTCCTCGGCCAGCACGGTGCCGGCGGCCAGGTCGCCGGCGGCCGACCAGACCGGCACCGTCGCGTCCGCGGCGCTGACCACCCGGGCGCCGATCAGCACCGAGCCCAGCACGAGCAGGACGCCGAGCACGAGGCGCAGGTCCAGCCAGCGCGGCGGCCGGACGCGCCGCGGCGACGGCCCGGCCGGGACGGCATCGGTGCGGACGGCGGCTGCCGCCGCGGTGGGCACGCTCATCGTTCGGTCTCCCCTCGCCTGTCGTACCGGCCCGCGGACGACCGCGGAGGGCGATCATGACCGAGCCCGGCGACCGGCTGCAGCCGTCGTCCACACCTTCGGGTGGACGACGGAGGGTGATGTCACCCGGCTGCCACACTGACGGGGCACCTTCGACAGGAGACGACGACCCCATGGCCACCCAGCGGTTCCTCACCCTCGACGACGTCGCGGAGATCCTGAACGTGTCCTGGTCGCAGGCCTACGCGATGGTGCGCCGCCGCGAGCTGCGGGCCATCCAGGTGGGCGGGCGCGGCCAGTGGCGGGTGGAGAAGGACGAGCTGGAACGCTTCATCCAGCAGAAGTACGCTGAGGCCGGCGGGGCACTCGCCGCCGAGGAGCAGGTCGCCGACGGCGTGGACGCCGACTCCGCCCGCTGATCCACCTCGCCCGGCCTGACCGGGCGACCGCGCGTCAGGCCGTCCGGACGGCGACGACGGCCGGCAGCGCGACCGCCCGGACGCCGGTCACCGCACCGCGGCGGCGGGGCTGGTCCAGCGGGTGCTCGGCCAGCTCGAGGAAGTCCGCCCCGACCCGGTCGATCGTGCCGGTGAGCACCCCACCGTCGGCCAGCAGGCACTGCACGCCCGCCCGGTCGCGGGCCAGCCCCCGCAGCGCACGGCGCAGGTCCAGGTGCCGGTCGACCGCGCTCTCCCCGGCGGCCCCGGCGGTGACCGCGGTCAGCCCGGCGACGGCGGCCACGGCCCGCGTCGCCACGAGCACCTCCCGCCCGCCGGTGTCGGCCAGCAGGACCCAGTCGACGCCGACGTCGACCAGCCGCCCGGCGAGCTCGCCCGCCCCGGGACAGCGCAGGGAGACCGGGCTGCCCACCGCGCCGCGCAACCGGTCGACCAACCGGACCCGGCCGTGCTCGGCGCGCACCCGGGACGGCTCGTCGAGACGCTCGTCGGCCGCCGCCCGGGCGGCGAACTGGGCCTCGAGGTCGGTGAACAGCTGCTCCCAGCGCATGTCGGCAGGCTAGCCCGTCCACAGGTCCTTGCATTTGGTTGCGTTTGCTTGCGTTGATGGTGTTTGGTCATCGCACGAACGAGGGAGGTGCCGTGTCGATCCGACGGTGGGCCGCGACGAGCGCGGTCATGGGCCTGGTGGCCTGGGCGCTGGCGCTGCTCGGGCCAGGGCCGACCGAGGTGCGGGACGCCCTCGGCGACCCGCAGGCCCTGGTGGACGCCGCCGGGCCCGACGCGCTCGTCGTCGTCGGCGTCGGGGCGCTGGCCTGGCTGTGCTGGGCCTGGGGTGCGCTGGGGCTGCTGCTGACCGCCGCCGCCACCGCGCCGGGGTGGGCCGGCCGGGTCTCCGCCGTCCTGCTCCGGGGTCTGCTCCCCGCCGGCGCCCGCCGGGCGGCCGCGGTCGCGATCGGCGTGGGCCTGAGCACCGTGGGCCCCACGGTCCTGCCCGCGGTGCTCGCCCCCGCGACGGCCGTCGCGGTCGCGAGCGAGGCCGGCCCCGCGGTCGCCCTCGACTGGCCGACGACATCCTCCCCCGCACCCGACCTCGACTGGCCGGCCCCCGCGCCCGGCGGGCACGTCGTCGTCCGCGGCGACTGCCTCTGGGACATCGCCGCGGCCTGGCTGGCCCGCCAGCACCCCGGCGCCCCGGTCGCCGACGCCGAGGTCGCCCGGGCCGTGCACGCCTGGTGGCTGGCCAACGCCGCCGTCCTGGGCCCCGACCCCGACCTGCTGCTGCCCGGCCAGGTCCTCCGGCCACCCGGCTGACCCCGCCCCCTCCCGCCGACCACCCGCACCGTCCCAGGAGAGCCGCCATGACCGCGTCCCCGCACCTCGCCCCGACGTCCCCGGACGACGTCGCCGGCCCTGCTCCGCGCCGGCTGCGGCTGGTCGTCGTCCCCACCCCCGGGCCGCCGCTGGAGGACGAGGCAGCGCCGGTGCGCCTGCTGGTGCCCGGCCGGCGCACCGCCCGGCCCGCACCCGCGCCGGGACCCCGCCCGCGGCTCGACCGGCCCGTACCGCGCACGGAGGACGCCGCGGACTTCGGCCCGGTGTGGTCGCAGCGCGCGGAGCTGCCCGACGCCCAGGCCGCGGGACGGCGGCTGGTGACGCTGACGCTGGAGGCCTTCGCCGGCCGCCGCCCGATCGGTCAGCTGCAGAGCCTGGTCAGCCCGGCGCTGTTCGGGGCGCTCACCGCCGGACGCCGGCCGCGCTGGTGCACCGAGGGGACAGCGCCGCTGCTGGTCAGCTCGGTGCGGGTGTGCGAGCCGGTCGACGGCGTGGCCGAGGTGAGCGCGGTGGCCCGGCGCGGCGGGCGGGCACATGCGGTCGCCGCCCGGCTCGAGGGCGTCGACGGCCGCTGGCGCTGTACCGCCCTGCAGATCGGCTGAGGACGGACCCGCACAGCAGGACGCCCCGCCGACCGGGTGGTCGACGGGGCATCCTCGTGCGTCAGGGCCTCACGCGCCCGCGGCGCCGTGGCACTGCTTGAACTTCTTGCCCGACCCGCAGGGGCAGGGCGCGTTGCGCGGGGTCTCCTTGGTGCCGGTCACGGTCACCGACTTGGCGGCCTTGGCCGGACCCGACTCCTTGGGCGAGGCCTCGAGGTTCGGGGCGCTGTAGCTCAGCTGCTCCTGCTTCGGCGCCTCCAGGCCCTTGACGCCCAGGTCGGGGCCGGTGCCCGTGCCCGAGGTCTCCGGCTCCGCGGTCCCCGGCTCGGCGGTCACCGTCGCGGTGGCGGCGGCCGGCGCGGGCTTGCGGGTGCGCCGGGCCGAGCTCGTCGTCGTCCCCCCGCCGTTGCCGTTGCTCGACGGCGCCGGGGCGGCCGGCGTCTCGACAGCGGCCGGGGCGGGGGCAGCGGCGGGGGCAGCGGCGGGGGCGGCGGCAGCGGCGGGGGCGGCGGCAGCGGCGGGGGCGGGCGCCGTCCCGTCGCCGTTCGAGGAGGGGGCCTCGACCGGCGCAGCGGTCATCGCGGCCCGCACCGCGGCGGCCTGCGCGGCAGCCGCCTGGGCGGCGGCCTGGCGGGCGAGCACGGCCTGGGTGCCGGCCTGGGCGCGGGCGAGCGCCTCGGCCTCGGCGGCCGCCTGCTGCTGGGCGGCCTCGGCCTCCTGCTGCGCCTGGCTCTTGACCTCGAGGTTGAACAGGAAGCCGACGGACTCCTCCTTGATGCCGTCGAGCATCGCGTTGAACATGTCGAAGCCCTCGCGCTGGTACTCCACGACCGGGTCGCGGTTGGCCATCGCGCGCAGGTGGATGCCGGCCCGCAGGTAGTCCATCTCGTAGAGGTGCTCGCGCCACTTGCGGTCGAGCACGCTCAGCAGCACCCGGCGCTCGAGCTCGCGCATGACCTCCGAGCCGAGGGCCTCCTCGCGCGCCTCGTACGCCCGGTGGACGTCGGCGAGCAGCTCGGCCTTGAGGTCGTCGGCCGACAGCGCGGACTGGTCGCCGTCGGCGATCCGGTCGAGCATCTCCTGCTGGTCCAGGCCCACCGGGTACAGCGCCTTGAGCCCGGTCCACAGCTGCTCGAGGTCCCAGTCCTCGGCGTAGCCGGTCTCGGTCGCGCCGTTGACGTAGGCGGCCACGACGTCGTCGACCATGGTCTGCACCTGCACGTGCAGGTCCTCGCCGTCGAGCACCTTGCGGCGCTCGTCGTAGATGACGGTGCGCTGGCGGTTGAGCACCTCGTCGTACTTCAGGACGTCCTTGCGGACCTCGAAGTTCTGCTGCTCGACCTGGGTCTGCGCCGACCGGATCGCCCGGCTGACCATCTTGGACTCGATCGGCTGGTCCTCCGGCACGCGGAGGGTGTTCATCATCGACTCGAGCATCGGGCCGTTGAAGCGCCGCATCAGGTCGTCGCCCAGCGACAGGTAGAACCGGGACTCACCCGGGTCGCCCTGACGGCCGGAGCGGCCGCGCAGCTGGTTGTCGATGCGCCGGCTCTCGTGCCGCTCGGTGCCCAGCACGTACAGGCCACCGACCTCGGCGACCTGGTCGTGCTCGGCCTTGACCTGCGCCTTGGCCTCGGCGACGGCGTCGTCCCAGGCGGCCTCGTACTCCTCCGGTGTCTCCGCCGGGGACAGGCCCGCAGCCCGCAGTCGCTCGTCGGCGATGAACTCGGCGTTGCCACCGAGCTGGATGTCGGTGCCGCGGCCGGCCATGTTGGTGGCCACCGTGACCGAGCCCAGCCGCCCGGCCATGGCGATGATCGAGGCCTCACGCGCGTGGTTCTTGGCGTTCAGCACCTCGTGCGGGATACCGCGCTTGAGCAGGTACTTCGCCAGCTCCTCGGACTTCTCGACGCTCGCGGTGCCGACCAGCACCGGCTGCCCGGCCTCGTGGCGCTCGGCGATGTCGTCGACGACCGCGGTGAACTTCGCCTTCTCGGTCTTGTAGATGACGTCGGCGCGGTCGTCGCGGACCATCGGCCGGTTCGTCGGGATCGGGACGACGCCCAGCTTGTAGGTCTGGTTGAGCTCGGCGGCCTCGGTCTGGGCCGTGCCGGTCATGCCCGCGAGCTTGTCGTAGAGCCGGAAGTAGTTCTGCAGCGTGATCGTGGCGAGGGTCTGGTTCTCGTCCTTGATCTGCACCCGCTCCTTGGCCTCGATGGCCTGGTGCATGCCCTCGTTGTAGCGGCGCCCGGCCAGCACGCGGCCGGTGAACTCGTCGACGATGAGGACCTCGCCGTTGGTGACGATGTACTGCTGGTCCTTCTTGAACAGCTCCTTGGCCTTCAGGGCGTTGTTCAGGTAGCCGATCAGCGGGGTGTTGACCGCCTCGTAGAGGTTGTCGATGCCCAACTGGTCCTCGACGAACTCCACGCCCTCCTCGGTGACGGCGACCGTGCGCTTGGCCTCCTCGACCTCGTAGTGCCGGTCGCGCTTCATCAGCGGGGCGATGCGGGCGAACTCGCCGTACCACTTGGCGCTGGTCTCGGCCGGGCCGCTGATGATCAGCGGGGTGCGGGCCTCGTCGATGAGGATCGAGTCGACCTCGTCGACGATCGCGTAGGCGTGGCCGCGCTGCACCAGGTCGGCCTTGGCCCAGGCCATGTTGTCGCGCAGGTAGTCGAAGCCGAACTCGTTGTTCGTGCCGTAGGTGATGTCGCAGGCGTACTGCTCGCGGCGCTCGGCCGGCTGCTGACCGGAGACGATCGTGCCCACCGACAGGCCCAGGAAGCGGTGGATGCGCCCCATGGTCTCGGCGTCGCGGGCGGCGAGGTAGTCGTTGGTCGTGACGATGTGCACGCCCTCGCCGGGCAGGGCGTTGAGGTAGGCGGCCAGCACACCGGTGAGCGTCTTGCCCTCACCGGTCTTCATCTCGGCGATGTTGCCCAGGTGCAGCGCGGCGCCGCCCATCATCTGCACGGGGTAGTGCCGCTGGCCCAGGGTGCGTCCGGCCGCCTCGCGGACGACGGAGAAGGCCTCCGGCAGCAGCAGGTCGAGGCTCTCGCCGTCGGCGTACCGCTCCTTGAACTCGTCGGTCTTCGCGCGCAGCTCGGCGTCGGTCAGCGCGGCGGTGTCGGCCTCGTGGAGGTCGACCGCGTCGGCGATCTTGGACAGCCGTCGGAGGAGCTTGCCCTCACCGGCACGCAGGATCTTGTTGAACACCACGACACCAGCGTAGGCGGCGAACCCCCGAACTGGTCCACGCGGCGACCGATCCGGCTACCCGGGCGCGCCCGCTCCGTACCGTCGGGAAGCGTGTCCTCCACCTCAGACTCCCCCGATCCCCTCCTCGGGCCCGGGCTGGTGGCCTTCTTCACCGAACGGCACCTGGCCACGCTCACCACGCTGCGCACCGACGGCACCCCGCACGTCGTCCCGGTCGGGGTCACCCTCGACCCGGAGACGGGCACCGCGCGGGTGATCACCTCGGGCACCTCGAGAAAGGCCCGGCACGTCCGCGACGGCCAGACCCGGGTGGCGGTCTGCCAGGTCGACGGCGCCTGCTGGACGACGCTGGAGGGGACGGCGGTGGTGCGCGACGACGCCGCCGCGGTCGCCGACGCCGTGGCCCGCTACGCCGCCCGCTACCGGCAGCCGCGGGAGAACCCGGCCCGCGTCGTCCTGGAGATCAGCGTGGACCGGGTGCTGGGCAACGCCGAGCGCCACCGCGGCCCCGGGGCGGGGTCCCCGGCGTGAGCAGCGCACACCCGGGCGGCATGGACCTGTCGGGCATCGACCTGGCCACCGAGACCATCCGGACCGAGCGGCTGGTACTGCGTCCCTTCCGCGAGGACGACGTCGACGCGGTGCTGGCCGGCTGCCAGGACCCCGAGGTCCAGCGCTGGATCAACATCCCGGTGCCCTACACCCGCGAGCACGCCCGCAGCTACGTGCTGGAGGAGTCCCCGGCCGAACGGGCGGCCGGCACCGGGACCGACCTGGCGGTGGAGGTCGACGGTCAGGTGGTCGGCTCGACCGGCGTCCACCGGATCGGCGTGCACCCGATGGGCCCGGAGATCGGCTACTGGATCGCGCCCGAGGGCCGCGGCCGCGGCTACGCGGCCGAGCTGACCCACGCGCTCGCCGCGTGGGCCCTCGGGCTCGGCGCCCACCGGGTGTACCTGGTCGCCGACGTGCGCAACGCCGGCTCGCAGCAGGTCGCCCGCCGGGCCGGCTTCTCCCAGGAGGGCGTGCTGCGCTCCTACCTCGCCTACCGCGACGGCAGCCGCGGCGACGCCGCCCTCTTCTCCCGCCTGCCCGGCGACTGAGGAAGGACCTCCCTGCCCCCACCACTCGCGAGCTCGCGGCAGGCTCCTGCCGGGAGGCCACGAGATCGCAGATCTCGGCGGACGAGCGGGCCCGGACGTGCGGCGAGCCGCCCGCCGCGGGTGCGGAGGACGGCTCGCCGGGTGGGCCGGGTCGGTCAGGCGTGCGCGGGTTCGCGCTCGGCCGCGGTGGGGGCCGCGGCACCCTCGGACGACGCGACGGAGGCGCCGAGCCGGATCAGCCCGTAGTCGAAGGCGTGCCGCCGGTAGACGACCGAGGGCTGGCCGGTGTCGGCGCACAGGAACAGGAAGAAGTCGTGCCCGACGAGCTCCATCTCGTAGAGCGCCTGGTCGACGTGCATGGGCGTGGCCTGGTGCACCTTCTCGCGGACGATGCGCCCGGGCAGGTGCTCGTCGAGGTCGGTGACCAGGGGGCCGTCGACGAGCGCGGCCTCGATGTCCGCGGACGGCTGGGCCGCCGGCGCCTCGGCGAGGTCGCCGATCGGGGCGGTGGTGTCCGCGGCGCCCACCGGCACGACGTCGACGGCCGCGCCGCCGACCCGCACGCTGGGCGGGGTGTGCCGGCCGTGGTGGACCCGGCGGCGGTCGTTGGCCCGCCGCATCCGGTTCTCCAGCTTGCCGGCGGCCAGTTCGAGCGCGGCGTAGAAGTCCGGTGCGCACGCCTCGGCGCGCGCCACCGGGCCCTTGCCGCGGAGGGTGATCTCGACACGCTGGCAGTTGGCCGCCTGACGTGGGTTCTTCTCGTGCAGCAACTCGACGTCGATGCGGATGACCTTGCTGTCGAATCGTTCGAGCTGGCCGACCTTGTCCTCCACCTTCTGGCGGAAGTGCTCGGGCACCTCGACGTTGCGACCTCGGACCACGATCTCCATGAGACCTCCCGATCGGGCGGGTGTGATCGAACCCACGCTAGCCGCACTCGCCCGGTCCCGACACCGGGAGCAGTGACCTAACTCGTCCGGATCACCTCCGGACGGTGAAGGTGGCCGGTGCGCGCGCCGGCGCCGAGCGCGGGCCCCGGCGCACCGTCGCGGCGACGACCGCCGCCACGACCGGCTCACCGGCGTCCGGGGAGCCGGCACCGGCGGTCAGGGCGCGGGCCGCCTCGGTGAGGGTGGCGCCGCTGGTGGCGACGTCGTCGACCAGCACCAGCCGGCACCCCGGCGGCAGCCGCGCCGGCAGCCGCCGGAACCGGCCGGTGAGGTTGGCCCGCCGGGCCGCGGCGTCCAGGCCGGCGGAGTCGCGGGTGCGCCCGGTGCGGCCCAGCAGGGGCACCGACCCGGCGGGCAGCCCACCGGCGCGCAGCTCCGCGACGGCGTGCGCGGCCAGCTCCTGCACGTGGTCGCGGCCGCGCCGCCGCACCGCGGCCGGTGCGCTGGGCATCGGCACCAGCAGGACCGGCCCCGGCGACGGCGGCAGCCCGCCGAGGACGGCGGCCACCGCGAGGGCCAGCGCGGCGCCCAGCGGCGCGGCCAGTTCCGCCACCCCGTGCTCCTTGAACGCCACCACCGCCGGCCGCACCGGCCCGGCGTAGGCCCCGGCGGCCACCGTCGGCGGGAAGCCGGGCGGGTGGCGGCGCGGCTCGGCCAGCCGCGGGCGGGTCAGCCGGCTGCGGCACGCCGGGCACAGCACCGCGCCGGGGCCGGCGCACCCCGCGCACACGCGGGGCAGCACCAGGTCGGCCAGCGCCCGCCCCCCGGTGCGCAGCAGCCCGGGCGGTCCGTCGTCCTGCGTCGTCCCCGGCACGCCACCGAGCCTGCCGGGTGGAGCGCCGGGCGAGCGGACCGCCGGCCGGTCCGGGGACCGCACCCCCGGATGGGGACGGCGGCCGGCCCGGACGGCTCACATCGGGTAGAAGGGCGCCTGCCCGGCCAGCGGCGGCGCACCGCGGACGAGGGTCACCCAGGTGCCGCCGGACAGCTGCCACACCGTGCCCTTGGAGACGACCAGCGGCTGCCGGCCCGGTGCCGCCGCCAGGGAGGTGGCCTGTTCCGGCAGGCCGTTGGTGACCACCGGCGCCAGCCCGAACCCGTCGACGCCGACGGTGTAGGGCACGGTCCGCTGCGCGCTCGGGTCACCGGCCAGCACCATCAGCAGGCCGGCGTTGCGCCACGCGACGTCGACCACCTGCCGCACGGTCGGAGCGATGGACCGCAGGTCGCGCACGCTGACCGCGTCGTCGGCGCGGACGACCGTGCCGACGTAGAGCCGCCCGCCGCCGGGGCCGTCGATCACCACCGCGGCACGGACGCCGTCCGGGGACAGCTGGAAGCTGGTCGCCCGGCCCAGGCCGGGCAGCGTCGGGGCGCTGACCGCCTGCGGGGAGCCACCGGCCGGCAGGCGCACCACGTCGGTGCCGTTGCGGACCGTCCAGACCTCCGACCGCGTGCCCGGCGTGGTGGGCGCGGTGAAGCTGGCGCCGTCCAGCACCCAGGCGAGGTCGCCGTCGTAGGGGCCGGCGAACAGCGTCGCGGGCGCCCCGGTGGGCGAGTTGGTCGTCGACACCCCGGCGGTCAGCGCGAGCTGGCCGGTGCGGGGGTCGACCGAGACCGCCGCCGACGACAGCCCGTACGCCCCCGCCCCGGCCGGGCCGGGGGACGGCGTGCCGTCCGACGCCCGGCGCAGCCCGCCGTCGGCGAGGTAGTGCCCGACCGCGTTGGGCGGGGCGGCGTCGGGGTTCAGCTGCGGCCAGTCCTCGCGCGTCTGCCGGTCGGGGACGCCGGACAGGCCCAGCGGCTGCCCGTCGCGCAGCACCTCGACGGTCTGCAGGCCGAGCTCCTCCTGCTGCAGCGACCAGACCAGCTGCCCGGCGGCGGAGGCGACGGCCTCGTCGCTGGTGCCGGCGGGGAAGGCCAGGTCGACGGTCGCGGTCTGCCCGGAGACGGCCACCGTGCTGCGCAGGCTCGCGCCGGTGAGCGGGTTGACCACCCCGGCCGCCACCGCCGGTGCCGGCCCGGACAGCAGCCGCTCCACCACTGCGTTGGGCTGCGCCTCGCCGTCCACCAGGTACCGCGGGTCGGGGACCACGCGGGTGCCGGTGGGGTCGAGGAAGAAGACGTCGACCTGCTCGTAGGTGCGGGTGAAGTCCGGCTCCAGCAGGAGCAGCCCGTCCGGCGGGTCGGTGATCCGCCACTCCCCCGACTCGTCGGTGAGGGTGAACGTGCGGGCGAAGACCTCCTCGGACCCGACGGCGAAGACGCCCCGCTCGTCGACCGAGCCGATCTCCTTGGCCGTGACCTGCACCGTGCCCGCCTGCGCCTGCACCGGGGCGTAGTCACCACTGATCACGGTGACCCCGTCGCTGTCGGACCAGCTGCTGGCGGCCTGCGCGCTGAGGTACTGGCGGGCGACCGGGTGGTTGCGCGCGGTGCTGGCGTTGGCGTCGATGAACCCGCGCACGACCTCCTCGGGCGTCGCCCCCGGCTCGGGCGCCTGCGGCTCGATGCCCACCGCGTCGGCCGGCGGCTCGGCGGCCTGGGTGATCTGGGTGATCGGCGAGCTGCTGGGCACCGTGCTGCACGCCGGCAGCAGGACGGCGACCAGCCCGACCAGCCCGGCCCGCGCGGCCCGGCCGGTCACGCCTGCCCCCGGCTCAGCATCGGCGGGCGCAGCGGCAGCGGCGAGCTGGTGAGCTCGTCGCCGGCGACCAGCGGGAGGGTGAGCCGGAACTGGGCGCCCTGCCCGGGCAGGCCCCACACCTGCAACCAGCCGCCGTGCAGCCGGGCGTCCTCGAGGCTGATCGACAGGCCCAGGCCGCTGCCGCCGACGGTGCGCACCCGGGACGGGTCGGCGCGCCAGAACCGGTCGAAGACGTGCTCGGCGTCCGAGGCGCTCAGGCCCACCCCGTGGTCGCGGACGGTGATGGCCACCGCCGACCGCGAGGCGGCCAGGGTGATCTCCACCGGCTGCCCGCGGCCGTGCTCGATCGCGTTGCCGACGAGGTTGCGCAGCACGCGCTCGACCCGGCGTCCGTCGACCTCGGCGATGACCGACCGCGGCGGCAGGCTCACCAGCAGCGCGCAGTCGTGCCGCTCGGCCAGCGACGCCATCCCGGTCACCACCCGCTGCACCAGCGGGCCCAGCTCCTGCGCCTCGGGCTCGAGGGTCGCGGCACCCGCGTCGTAGCGGCTGATCTCCAGCAGGTCGGTCAGCAGGGCCTCGAAGCGGTTGAGCTCGGCCTGCAGCAGCTCGGCGGACCGGGCGACCGCGGGGTCGAACTCACCGCGGGCGTCGTGCAGCACCGCGGCCGCCATCTGCACGGTCGTCAGCGGGGTGCGCAGCTCGTGCGAGACGTCGGAGGTGAACCGCTGCTGCAGCTGCGACAGTCCCTCCAGCTGGGTGATCTGCTGCTGCAGCCCCTCGGCCATGGCGTTGAAGCTGGTGGCCAGCCGGGCCAGGTCGTCCTCCCCGCGCACCGCCAGCCGCTCCTCCAGGTGCCCCTCGGCCAGCCGCTGGGCGCTGCCGGCGGCGCGGCGGACCGGGTCGACGACCAGCCGGGTCACCAGCACGCCGATGCCGGCCACGAAGAGGACGAGGACGGCGCTGGTGATTGCCACCGTGCTGCGGATGCCGGAGAGGTTGGCCTGCTCCTGGTCCAGCGGGAAGGCGAAGTAGACCTCGACGCTGTCGCCGCCCCCGGGGTCGGTGGGCACCGGCGCGCCGACGATCAGCGTGGGCACCGGCTCGCCGCGCAGGTCGGGCACCCGGGCGTAGCGGTAGGCCTGCGCCCCGCCGGCCACCTGGGCCTCCAGGTCGGCCGGCAGCGCGGGCTCGACGCCGCGGCGGCTGACCGCCGGCCGCTCGTCCTCGCCGGAGCGGTAGATCATCACCACGTCGAAGTCGCCGGCCGCGCCACCCCGGCGCTGCAGGCCCTCGACGGTGCGCGACAGGGTCGAGCGCACGCTCGCGGAGTCACCGGTGGCGATGCCGCTGACCTCGGTCTGGGCGTAGGCGACGCCGGCCAGCGTCTGGTCGACGGCGGCCTGCTGCTTGACGTCGAGCAACTGGTTCCGGATCTGGGTGAACAGCACCATGCTCACGATCACCACCACGACGGCGGCGACGAGCATCGTGATCGCACCCACCCGCAGCTGCAGCGACGCGCGCCAGGCGTGCAGCACGCGGCGGGCCCCCCGGCCGGTGCGCACCAGCGCCCGGCGGCGCACCCGGCGCACGCGCCGGCGGAGCCCGCGGCCCAGCTGGGCGGGCCGGCGGCGCGACGGCCGGGGAGCGCCCCCGCCGTCCGGCTGGGGCCCCCGGTCGACGACCGGCGGCCCGATCGTGGTGCTCACCGGACCGGGAGGGCCCCACGACGGGGCGCGCTCACGGCGGGCCGGCCTTGTAGCCCACCCCGCGGACGGTCAGGACGACCTCGGGCTTCTCCGGGTCGCGCTCGACCTTGGCGCGCAGCCGCTGCACGTGCACATTGACCAGGCGGGTGTCGGCGGCGTGCCGGTAGCCCCACACCTGCTCCAGCAGCAGCTCGCGGGTGAACACCTGCCGCGGCTTGCGGGCCAGGGCCACCAACAGGTCGAACTCCAGCGGGGTCAGCGCGATCGGGGCGCCGTCCCGGGAGACCTGGTGGGCGGGGACGTCGATCTGGACGTCGCCGATGGCCAGGCTCTCGGCCTGACCGGTGTCGCCGCGGCGCAGCTGAGCGCGCACCCGGGCCACCAGCTCGACCGGCTTGAACGGCTTGGTGACGTAGTCGTCGGCGCCGGCCTCCAGCCCCTGGACGACGTCGATCGTGTCGGTCTTCGCGGTGAGCATCACGATCGGCACGGAGGACTGGGTGCGGATGTCGGCGCAGATCTGCAGGCCGTTGCGGCCGGGCAGCATCAGGTCCAGCAGCACGAGGTCGGGGCGCAGCTGCTGGAACGTGGCCACGGCGCGGGCCCCGTCGGAGACGAACGCGGGGTCGTAGCCCTCGCGGCGGAGCACGATGCCGAGCATCTCGGCGAGGGCGGCGTCGTCGTCGACGACGAGGACGCGACCGCGGCTGGCTCCTGCGCTGGGAGCGGATGGTGGCACGCCGCCATTGTGCGTGACGCGCGCCGGGAAACGCCCCGCCCCGCCCGGCGGACTTCACCGGACGGGGCAGGTGGTGCTGGTCAGCGGCCGGTCGGGCGGCCGTCGCCGGTGCGGGTCGACCCACACCGGCTGACGTGGAGCCGCGCCACGGCACGGCTCCACGTCAGCTCACGGGGGTCG
>NZ_JBISCA010000002.1:336902-483585 GCF_046635825.1 Modestobacter sp. SSW1-42
CGACGCCGGTGGAGTGCATCTCCGACGAGCAGAAGGACCAGCTCTTCGCCGTCGACCCGCACCGCCGCCGGCGTCCGGCGTCCGGCGTCCGGCGTCCGGCGTCCGGCGTCCGGCGTCCGGCGTCCGGCGTCCGGCGTCAGTAGCGGTAGTGCTCGGACTTGTACGGGCCCTCGACCGGGACGCCGATGTAGTCCGCCTGCACCTTGGTGAGCGTGGTCAGCTTGACCCCGAGGGCGTCGAGGTGGAGCCGGGCCACGTGCTCGTCGAGCTTCTTGGGCAGCACGGTGACGCCGGGCGTCTGGCCCTCGTAGGCGGCCCGGTTGGTCCACAGCTCGATCTGGGCCAGCGTCTGGTTGGAGAACGACGCGCTCATCACGAAGCTGGGGTGGCCGGTGGCGTTGCCGAGGTTCAGCAGCCGGCCCTCGGACAGCACGATGATCGTGTGGCCGTCGGCGAACCGCCACTCGTCGACCTGCGGCTTGATGTTCGTCTTGACGATGCCCGGGGTGCGGGCGAGGCCGGCCATGTCGATCTCGTTGTCGAAGTGGCCGATGTTGCCGATGATCGCCTGGTGCTTGGTCTGCCCGAGCTGCTCGGCGGTGATGATGTCCTTGTTGCCGGTCGTGGTGATGATGATGTCGGCCTTGCCGATCACCTCGTCCAGCGTGGTCACCTCGTAGCCGTGCATCGCCGCCTGCAGGGCGTTGATCGGGTCGATCTCGGTGACGATGACCCGGGCACCCTGGCCGCGCAGCGACTCCGCGGAGCCCTTGCCGACGTCGCCGTAACCGCAGACGACGGCGACCTTGCCGCCGATCATCACGTCGGTGCCGCGGTTGATCCCGTCGATGAGCGAGTGCCGGACGCCGTAGAGGTTGTCGAACTTGCTCTTGGTGACCGAGTCGTTGACGTTGATCGCCGGGAACAGCAGCCGGCCGTCGCGGGCGAGCTCGTACAGGCGCATGACGCCGGTGGTGGTCTCCTCGGTGACGCCCTTGATGCCCTGGCCGATGCGGGTCCAGTAGGTGTCGTCCTCGGCGAGGGTGCCGCGCAGCACGTCCAGGATGACGCCGTACTCCTCGGAGTCGGCGTCGGTGGTGTCGGGGACGGCGGCCTCGGACTCGAAGCGGGTGCCCAGGTGCACCAGCAGCGTGGCGTCACCGCCGTCGTCCAGCAGCATGTTGGGGCCCACGACGTCGCCGTTCGAGTCGCGGAACTCGAACATCCGCTGGGTGCACCACCAGTACTCCGGCAGCGTCTCGCCCTTCCAGGCGAAGACCGGGACGCCGGTGGGCTCCTCGGGGGTGCCGTCGCCGACGACGATCGCCGCGGCGGCGTGGTCCTGGGTGGAGAAGATGTTGCAGCTGACCCACCGGACGTCGGCGCCGAGGGCGGTCAGCGTCTCGATGAGCACGGCGGTCTGGATGGTCATGTGCAGCGAGCCGGCGATGCGGGCGCCGGCGAGCGGCTGGGCGTCGCCGTACTCCTCGCGCAGCGCCATCAGGCCCGGCATCTCGTGCTCGGCGAGGGCGATCTCCTTGCGGCCGAAGCCGGCGAGGGAGAGGTCGGCGACCTTGAAGTCGTCGGCGGTGAGCACACGGGTGCCAGTGCTGGTGGTCATGTCGCTCCAGTGTCCGGCCCGGCCGCGGTGGGCGGGCGCAGGCGGTTGCTGATCTCTGAGCGAGCATGCCGAGGCTTCGGCGGGGCTCGAGCCGTCCCCAGGCTACCGCTGCGCCGGATCGGTCCGCCTCCTCCGGCCGGGCGAGGCGCGTGCCGGCGCGCCCGGACCGGCCGGCTACGCGGCGGCGGTGGTCGCGCGGTACAGGACGGCCGGACCGCAGGCCGTCACCGGCTGCCCGGCGGGCACGAAGGCCGACTCGCCCTTGCGCAGCCAGACCGTGCCATCGGGCCCCTCGAGCTCGGCGGCGCCCTCGGTGCACAGCACGACCTGGGGACCGGCGGTGGTCAGCACCCCCGGGTCCACGTCGACCTGCACGCGGGTCAGGTCGAAGTCGCGCACCGGCGTGGGGTACCGCAACCCGCCCGGGCCGAGGACCGGGTGGATGACCGGGACTCGGCCGTCGGTGAAGTCCAGCACCTCGATCAGTGCCGCCAGGTCGACGTGCTTGCTGGTGAGCCCGCCGCGCAGCACGTTGTCCGAGCTGGCCATGACCTCGACCCCGGCTCCGCTCAGGTAGGCGTGCAGGTTGCCGGCGGGCAGGAAGACCGCCTCCCCCGGGTTCAAGGTCAGGTGGTTGCACATCAGCGAGATGACCACGCCGGGGTCACCGGGGTAGGTCTCGGCGAGGGAGGACGCCCAGCGGTAGGTGTTGATGAACTCCGGGTCGTGGGCGGCCACGAAGCTGGCGGCCTTGGCGGCGACCGCGGTCACCAGGGAGGCGCGCCGGCGCTCGGACAGCGCGAGCAGCTGCGGGATCGCGGCCCGCAGACCGCCGTTGGCCAGCGCGGCGATGGTGGGCATCAGCTCGGCCAGCTGCAGCTTGGCCAGGCAGTGCAGCGACTCCGCGAGCGGCCGGAAGCCGCACAGCGCCTCGACCGGCGTGATCGCGAGCAGGATCTCCGGCTTGTGGTACGGGTCCTTGAAGGTGCGGGTGGGGTCGTCGAGCGGGACGCCGGCGGCCTCCTCGGCGGCGAAGCCGACCTGGGCCTGCGCCGTGGTGGGGTGCGCCTGCAGCGACAGCGGCAGGTCGGCGGCGAGCACCTTCATGAGGAAGGGCAGCCGGTCGCCGAAGCGGTGCCGCACCGGGTCGCCGAGCATCCGCTCGGGCTCGGCGGCGATCGCGGCGTCCAGCGGACGTCCGTCGGAGAGCACGCTGGGCTGGCCGGGGTGGGCGCCCATCCACAGCTCCGCGTACGGCTGGTCAGCCGGCGACGGCTCGCCGAGCAGCTCGGGGATGACCGTGCGGGAGCCCCACGGGTAGTGCCGGACGGCGTTCGTCATCTGCCACATCGGCTGCGACCTTACCGGCGCGCACTCCCCGTGACCCCGACGTCGGCCGGGGTACGCCCGACCGGGTGACCGTCACCGGCCGGCGGGGACCTCCGACCACCGGATGTCGGGCTCCAGGTAGATCACCCGGGCGATGGGCACCGCCGCCCGCACCCGCTCCTCGGCGGCGTCGATGGCGTGCGCCACCGCCTCGGCGGTGTCGTCGTGCCGGACGGCGATCTTGGCGGCCACCAGCAGCTCCTCGGGGCCCAGGTGCTGGGTGCGCATGTGGATCACCGAGCGGACCGACTGCCCGTCGACCAGCGCGGCCACGATCTGCCGCTGCGCGTCCGGGGTGGCGGACTCGCCGATCAGCAGGCTCTTGGTCTCGATCGCCAGGACGGCGGCCACGGCCACGAGCAGCAGGCCGATGGCGATGGTGCCCAGCCCGTCGTAGAGGGTCTCGCCGGTGGCCGCCGACAGGCTGACGCCGACCAGCGCCAGCGCCAGCCCGGTGAGCGCCGCGCTGTCCTCGAGCAGGACGACCGGCAGCTCGGGGGCCCGGGCGTGCCGGATGAAGGCCCAGTAGCTCTCCCCGGGCTTGCGGACGGCGTTGGTCTCCTTGAGGGCCGTGCGCAGCGAGAAGCTCTCCAGCGCGATGGCCACGAGCAGCACGACGATCGCCACCGTCTGCGACTCGACCTCGCCCTCCTCGCGGACCTTGTGCACGCCCTCGTAGATGGCGAAGCAGCCACCGACGCTGAACAGCACGATCGCGACGATGAAGCTGTAGATGTAGCGGTCGCGGCCGAACCCGAAGGGGTGCTCGGGGGTGGCCGCCCGCTTCGAGCGTTTGCCGCCGACCAGCAGCAGGACCTGGTTGCCCGAGTCGGCCACCGAGTGGATCGCCTCGGCCAGCATCGACGAGGCCCCGGTGATGAGGAAGGCGATGAACTTGGCGGCCGCGATGCCCAGGTTGGCGCCGAGCGCGGCGATGATCGCCGTCGTCCCGCCGCCGTGGCCTCCCCCGCCGTGCTCGCCCCCGCCGTGCCCGGCGCCACCGGCGGCGGGGGCGGGGGCGGGGTGGGCGCCGGAGGCGCCGGCCGTGGTGCTGTCGGTCATGGCTGGAGGGCCCTCTCGTGGTCGAGCGCGAGTGCGAGGTAGACCGCGCCGAAGTCGGCGACGGCGAGCTGCCGGGCGATGCGGGCCAGGCGCGGGTGCTGCCCGGACTCGGTGTGGGCCAGGGCGCTGACCGGGACGTTGTGCGACTCGGCGATGCGCAGGGCCTCGCCCATCGCGTCGCCGGCCGAGTGCGGCTCCCGCTCGTCGCCGGCGTGCGCGGCGGCGTGCTCGTCGCGGACGGTGACCAGCCGCAGCCGGCGGCCGGCGTCGTCGGTGCGGTCGCGGAAGAAGTCGTCCTCCCCGCCGGCGGAGGTCAGCGGGCCGGCGAGCACGGTGCGCAGCGCCGCCCGCTGGTCGGGCAGCCGGAACCCGGTGACCGGCAGCCCGGCCAGGGTGGCCAGCTGGTCGGCGACCCGGCCGGCCGCGGCCGCGGCGAGCGGGCCCTCGGCGGCGATCACCGGCAGGGCGTCCAGCAGCTCCAGGGCCAGCGTCTTCGCCGGGTTCACGAACGACTCCCGGGCCGGTCCGCAGTCGGTGGCGACCTCGTCGAGGGCAGCGGCGACCTGCTCGGTGTCGGCCACGTCGGCGCCGACCAGGCCGAGGTCGGCGGCCAGCAGCAGCATGGGGGTCAGCAGCGACCACAGCGTGGCGTGCCGGACCCGGGTCGCCGGCAGTGCGACGTAGGGGGCCCGGGAGCTGGCGCAGGCGGCGTGCAGCGGCGCGTCCTCGGCGCCGATGCCCACCACCGCCACCCCGCGGCGGGCCGCCTCGTACGCCGGGGCGACGGCGTAGCGACCGGCCCCGGTGCGCGTGGCGACCACCGCGATGTCCGAGGGGCCCATCCAGACCGGCAGGTCGGGGCCGGGCACGACGTCGACGGAGACCGGGCTGGCCGGGCCGAGCAGCGCGCGCAGCAGCGCACCGGCGACGGCGCCCTCGCGGCGGCCGACCACGACCAGTCCGCGCGGGCGACCGGCCGCGGTCACCCGCGACAGGTCGGCCTCCTCGGTCAGCCGGGTGGTCTCCCGCACCTGCGCGCCGGCGCCGGCGACCGCCGGGAGCAGGCCCCGGGGGTCGCGGGCGCGCAGCAGGCCCAGGTCGTCGAGGACCTCCTCGGCCAGCTCGGGCGAGGTCATGCTGCTCCCCCGCCGGCGTTCGTCAGATCCATGCCCCAGGGTGTGTGCCCTGGCGCGACCCCCCAAACCCGCTCAGTCGGGCAGTTGCCGCGCCTCGTCGAGCAGCAGCACCGGGATCCCGTCGCGCACCGGGAAGGCGCGCCGGCACGTGGGGCACACCAGCTCGGAGGCCTCGACGTCGACGGTCAGCGGGCTGTGGTGGGTGTCGGGGCAGGCGAGGATCTCCAGCAGCGCCGGGTCGATGCCCAGCGTCGGCCCGCCGGCGGCGGTCATGCCCGCACCAGCGCGAGGACCTCGTCGCGCAGCTCGGCCATCCGCGCCGCGTCGGCGGCCTCGACGTTGAGCCGCAGCAGCGGCTCGGTGTTGCTGGCCCGCAGGTTGAACCAGGAGCCGTCGCCCAGCGACACGGTGAGGCCGTCGAGCTCGTCGAAGGTGACGCCGTCCCGCGCACCGAAGGTCTCCCGCACCGCGGCGACCCGACCGGCGGCGTCGGCCACGGTGGAGTTGATCTCGCCGGAGGCGGCGTAGCGCTCGTACTGGGCGCTGATCTCCGACAGGGTGCGCGGCTGCTCGCCGAGCGCGGCGAGGACGTGCATCGCGGCGAGCATGCCGGTGTCGGCACGCCAGAAGTCGCGGAAGTAGTAGTGCGCCGAGTGCTCGCCGCCGAAGACGGCGTCGGTGCGGGCCATCTCGGCCTTGATGAACGAGTGGCCGACCCGGGTGCGCACCGGCTCGCCGCCGTGCTCGCGGACGATCTCCGGGACGGCGCGGGAGGTGATCAGGTTGTGGATGATCGTCGTCCCGGTGCCCTTGGCGAGCTCGCGGACGGCGACCAGGGCGGTGATCGCCGAGGGGCTCACCGGCTCGCCGCGCTCGTCGATGATGAAGCAGCGGTCGGCGTCGCCGTCGAAGGCCAGCCCGATGTCGGCGCCGTGCTCGACGACCCCGGCCTGCAGGTCGACGAGGTTGGCCGGGTCGAGCGGGTTGGCCTCGTGGTTGGGGAACGAGCCGTCGAGCTCGAAGTACATCGGGACGACGTCCAGCGGCAGCCCGTCGAGCACCACGGGCACGGTGAAGCCGCCCATGCCGTTGCCGGCGTCGACGACGACCTTGAGCGGGCGGATGCCGGAGAGGTCGACCAGGCCACGCAGGTAGGTGGCGTACTCGGCGACCAGGTCGCGGCTGCTGACGCTGCCCGGCTGGGTCACCTCGCGGTCGAAGACCGCCGCGCCGTCGACCAGCTGCTCGGCCCACTCGCGGATCTGCACGAGCCCGGAGTCCTGGCCGATCGGCGCCGCGCCGGCCCGGCAGAGCTTGATCCCGTTGTACTGCGCCGGGTTGTGGCTGGCGGTGAACATCGCGCCGGGCACGTCCAGCGAGCCGGCCGCGAAGTAGAGCATGTCGGTGGAGCCCAGGCCGGCCTCGACGACGTCGACGCCGCGGGACAGGACGCCCTCGGCAAAGGCCCGCGACAGCGGCACCGAGGAGTCGCGCATGTCGTGCGCGGTGACGACGCTGGTCGCGCCGGTCTCGGCGTGCACGAACTCGGCGAACGCCGCCCCGATGGCCCGGGCCACGTCCTCGTCCCACTGCTGCGGGACCAGGCCCCGGACGTCATAGGCCTTGATGATCGACGACAGGTCGGACAACAGCTCACCCTCGCACTCGACAGCCCCCGGTCCGACGACCGGCGGCGCCCGACCTTATCGGCGCGGGCGGCGGGTCAGCGCGCCGAGCGGGGGGACCTCCCCCTCAGGGGAGGTCGGGCAGGATCCGCAGGTGCCCGCGGCGGGTGCCGCTGCCGTCGTCGGCGGGGTCGCGCGGCGGCTCGGGCCGGGCCGCCTCACGGACGGCGTCGGCGAGGGCGAGCAGGTCGTCACCGGTGGGGCCGGCGTCCTCGGCGTCGATCTCGTGCCGGACGACCTCCCAGCCGCGGGGCACGGTCAGTCGCTCGGCGTGGAACTCGCACAGGTCGTAGCTGTGCGGCTCCGAGTACGTCGCCAGCGGGCCGACCACGGCCGTGGACTCCGCGTACACGTACGTCAGGGTCGCCGCTGCCGGTTGCGCGCAGCCGCTACGCGAGCAGCGCCGTGACTGCCTCACCACCGGTTCCTCACGCCCAGCACAGTAATCCCGCTCGCCCGGTCCGGTCAGCACCGACACCGGCGTGGGCACCAGCGACCCCTCGCGTCCCGCCAGGCACACCCCGTCCCGCCGGCCCCGCGGACGCCGTCCGGGGCGCGCTCGGCGCCGGTCGGGCCGGCGGCGACGTAGGCTGCGCACCGCGATGGACCGTCCCCCTGCACGCGCCCGGCGCGACCGCCACGGCCGCGGCCTGCGCGGCCGCCTCGTCCCCCCGACCGTGCCGCTGTCCCGCAGCCGCGCGGAGCAGTTCGACGACCTCGTCCTCGACGCGGTGGAGGACCTCGAGCGCCGCTGGGAGCGGGAGCTGGCCGGCGTCGAGTTCGCCGTCGAGGACGTCCCCTGGGTCGACCACAGCAGCCCGGACGAGGTGGTCCTGGACTCCGACGTGCTCGACGACAGCAGTGTCCCGCTGGCCCGCGTGCTGCCCGCGCACCGCGAGGGCGGGCAGGAGCACCCGGCGCGCATCGTGGTCTACCGGCGCCCGCTGGAGATCCGGGCCGCCGACCGCGACGACCTCGCCGACCTGGTGCGCGACGTGGTCGTCGACCAGGTCGCGGTGCTGCTGGGCCGCGACCCGGAGGAGATCGACCCGACCGGCTGACGACCACCTCCCCGGGGTGAGGTGGTGGAGCGGGGCCGGCCGCGCTGACATGCTGGACGGCGACATGGGCACTGCAGCGGACGCACAACCGGGCACCTGGATCACCGTCGGCGTGCTGGTCGGCCTGGCGCTGGCCCTGCTCGTCGGCGTCCTGCTCAGCGGGGTGCTGCACGCCCGCCGGGCGGCCCGGGCGCGCCGGGCGGCCACCCCCGCCCCGGCACCGGCGGTCGAGCCGCCGCCCCCCGCGCCGGTGCGCGGCTTCGCCGACGACGACCTGCCGGGCTTCCTCGACCAGCCGCCGGGCTGGGACGCCGGGGCGGCCTCGCCGCCGCCTCCCGCACCGGCCCCGCCGGACGACGCCCCCCGCACCGGCTCGACGGCGGCCTCCTCCGCACACCCGCACCCCGACGGGCCGCCCGGGCGGGCGGGCACGCTCGGGCTCACCGCCTCGGCCGTGCTGCTGGTCGCCGCGGTGGTGGTCGCCGCCACCGGCGGCTCCTCGGGTGCCACGCCGCCGGCGGACCCCGGCGCGAGCGGCACGCTCGTCGCCCCGACCGGGGCCGCGACCCCCGGCCTGGACCCCGCGGCGCCCACCACCGGGGCGCCGGCGGAGAGCACGCAGACGCCCGCCGGGGCGCTCGCGCTCACGTCGGTGCCGCTGGCCGCCTCGGGGATCGCCGCGACGGCGACCTTCCAGGGGCTGGTGCTCGAGCAGCGGGCGGTGGGGCTGACCGTCACCCGCCCGAGCGTGAGCGTCTCCACCGACGGCCGCCGCTCGCTGGCGCACGTGCGGCTGCCCACCTGGAACTGCCTCACCCCCGGGCCCCCGGCCGACCCGATGCGGGCCAACTGCGTGCCCACGCCGACCGAGTACGCCGACCTGGCCGACCCGGCGCTGCAGGTCTCCCGGGACGGCGCGCGGGTCGAGCTGGTCGGCCTGTTCCCGACCTACACCCGGCCCAAGGGCGGCCCACCGGTGTACACCGGCCGTGCCTACCAGCTGACCGCCGCGTTCACGCCCGACGGCCCGGCGCGCGAGGGGGCGGCACCGGCGGCGGGCGTCGTCCGGATCGGGGTCGACAGCGCCCCGGCCGTCGCCGATCCCGGGGTCAGCCGGCTGCTCTACCCCTGACGCACCGGGGTGCGGCGGCCCAGCCGCACCAGCCCCGCGGACGCGGTCAGGGTCACCGACGGCGAGCCCAGCTCGCGGCGCAGGCCACCGACGTCGCTGTCGCCCCACCACGGCCACCGGTCGGTGCCGGCGGGACCGCGGTCGAGCAGCGTCAGCAGGACCGCGGCCGGCCGGCCGGCGGACGGGCCCGGGACGACGGCCACCTCGAGCTGGCCGATCGCCGCGTGCAGGCGCGCGGCGGCCCGGACGAACACGCGCTGGTGCTCGGGGACGCGGGCCAGCACCGCGGGGAGCTCCCGCTCGACCTCGGCCGGGTCGACCGTGCGGCGGACGTCGCCGACGGCGTCGAGCTCGTCGACGAGCCGGCGGCTGCGGCTGTTGGACAGCTGGGCGTCGGGCATCGCCGCCGCCAGGGAGGCCAGCGTCGGGTCGCCCAGCGGCAGGCCGGCCAGCCGCAGCGTCCAGGGGCCGCGCAGGTCCTCGAGCAGGCCGACCAGGCCCGCGGCCAGGTGCGCGGCGGCCTCGGGGTCGCGGGCGAGCAGCCGGGCGGGCGGCCGCCCCTCGGGCAGCGGGCCGGGCTCGGCGCCCAGCAGGGTGACGGCGGCGCTGGTACCGCGGCGGCGCACCAGCAGCAGGGCGGCGGCGTCCGGGCGGGCGTCCGGGTCGCGGGCGACGACGAGCGCGCGGGGGCGGACCCGGGCCAGCGGCCCGGCCGGCTGCACGTTCAGGGCCGCGGTCAGCCACGGCCCACGCGCGGGCACGGGAGCGGCGAGGGCGGCCATCAGCGGCGCCGCGGCGCGGATCTCCTCGACCACCCGGGCGCGCCCGTGGGCCAGGTGGGTCAGCACACCGTCCAGTCGACCACACCCGAGGGGGACCGGGCCGATCGACCGTCAACGGCCGCGCGTGCGGTACGGCCCCTTTGCAGGGTCCCGCCGCCGGGCTCGCGAGGCGGCGGGGGGCAGAGGGGTCCTGCTTCAGGCGCGACGGCGCAGGCGGCGACGCTCACGCTCGGAGAGGCCACCCCAGATGCCGAAGCGCTCGTCGTTGCCCAGTGCGTACTCCAGGCACTCGGCCCGGACCTCGCAGCCGGTGCAGATCCGCTTGGCCTCGCGGGTGGAGCCGCCCTTCTCCGGGAAGAACGCCTCCGGGTCGGTCTCGGCGCACAGGGCGCGCTCCTGCCAGCCCTGCTCGTCGCCGTCCAGCAGGCCGAAGCCGGCGTCGAGGACACCGGCGGCCCCTCGGGCGTCGGCAGCCGGCGCGGGCGTCGTCGTGGACTGGTAGTCGCTCAACCAAGAGACCTCGGCCATCACGTTGCGTCCCCTCTCGCTCCGTCACGGCGTGCGTCCCCGGGCGGATCCCGAGCTGCCAGCGCCTGATGACAACATCGGAATTACACGCGTGTCGTTGAGTCGAGGTCAAGTCGGACCGGTGTATCGCCGAGACTCACAGGTCACACCCGCCCCGCGTCGTCCCGGAGTGGTCACCCGCCACCCCGACACGCCGCACCCCTGGACACCATCTGCCATGCGCGACGGCCTGTTTCGTGCAGTGCTCCAGCCCGGCTGCCGGGTCCTCCGTGCACTTCTGACGATCAGGCACGATGGTGGTGTGCACATCGTCGTACTGGCCGGTGGCGTCGGTGGCGCCCGCTTCCTCCGTGGCCTGCAGGCCGCCGCGCCCGGCGCCGAGATCACCGCGGTGGTCAACACCGGCGACGACGTGACCATGCACGGGCTGCGCATCTGCCCCGACCTGGACACCGTGATGTACACGCTCGGTGACGGGATCGACGAGGAGCGCGGCTGGGGCCAGCGCGGGGAGACCTGGACGGTCAAGGAGCAGCTGGCCGCCTACGGCGCCGAGCCCACCTGGTTCGGCCTGGGCGACCGCGACCTCGCCACGCACCTGGTGCGCACCCGGATGCTGGGTGCGGGCCACCCGCTGTCGGAGGTCACCGCGACCCTCGCCCGGCGGTGGCGTCCCGGCGTCCGGCTGCTGCCGATGAGCGACCAGCGGGTCGAGACCCACGTCGTCGTCCTCGACCCCGACACCGGCGCCGAGCGCACCGTCCACTTCCAGGAGTGGTGGGTGCGCCACCGCGCCGCGCTCGACGCGCGCCGCTTCGTCCAGGTCGGGGTGGACGACGCCCGCCCCGGGCCCGGGGTGGTCGAGGCGCTGACCACCGCCGACGCCGTGCTGTTCGCCCCGTCGAACCCGGTGGTCTCGATCGGGACGGTGCTGGGCGTGCCCGGTGTCCGGGACGCCGTGCGGGCCGCCGCGGGCCGGGTGGTCGGGGTCTCCCCCATCGTCTCCGGTGCAGCGCTGCGCGGCATGGCCGACCGCTGCCTGCCGGTGCTCGGGGTCGAGGTCAGCGCCGAGGGCGTGGGCCGGCACTACGGCGCCCGGTCCGAGGGCGGGGTGCTCGACGCCTGGCTGGTGCACACCGGCGACACCGCGGTCGTCCCCGGCGCCGACGTCCGCGCGGTGCCGCTGCTGATGAGCGACCCCGACGCGACCCGGGCGCTGGCCCGGGCGGCCCTGGACGCAGCCGGTGTCTGAGCGCGGGCCTGCCCCGGGGATCTCGGTCCACCCGGTGCCGGGCCTGCCGGAGTTCACCCCCGGCGACGACCTCGCCGGTGCGATCGCGGCGGCCGCGCCGTGGCTGGCCGACGACGACGTCCTGGTGGTGACGTCGAAGGTCGTGGCCAAGGTCGAGGGCAACCTGGTGCGCGTCGAGCCCGGCGCCGACCGCGAGGCCGTCCGGCAGCGGGCGATCACCGCCGAGTCGGTGCGGGTGGTGGCCCGCCGCGGCCCGCTGCGGATCGTCGAGACCCGGCACGGCTGGGTCGTGGCCGCGGCCGGCATCGACGCCTCCAACGTCGCGAGCGACACGCTGGTCCTGCTGCCGGCCGACGCCGACGCCTCCGCCCGCCGGCTGCGCGCGCGGCTGGCGGAGCTGCTGGGCGTGACCGTCGCCGTGGTGGTCAGCGACACCTTCGGCCGCCCCTGGCGCGACGGCGTCAGCGACGTGGCCATCGGCGCGGCCGGGCTGTCCGCCCTGGTCGACCACCGCGGCAGCGTCGACTCCCACGGCAACCGCCTGGAGACCACCCAGGTCGCGGTGGTCGACGAGCTCGCCGCCGCCGCCGACCTGGTGAAGGGCAAGCTCGCCGGCGTCCCGGTCGCCGTCGTCCGTGGGCTGCACCTCACCGCGCCGGCACCCGACACCGGCACCCGGCCGCTGGTGCGGCTGGGCCCCGGCGACCTGTTCGCCACCGGCACCCGCGACCTCGTCGGCAGCCGCACCCCGGTGCCGCTGCTCACCCGCCGCCCCGGCGCCGAGCAGGCGGTCACCGAGGCGTTCCGGGTCGCCGTCGCGGCACTGCCGGAGTTCCCGGTGGTGTTCCGCTACGGCCTGGAGGACGACGGCGCCGACGGCGACGTGGTCGACGTCCACGTGGCCGAGCCGGTCACGCCGGCTGCGGCGCTGTCGGTCGGCGCGGTCGTGGGCGCGGCGCTGGTCCAGCTGCAGGCCGAGGGCTGGGCCACCCGCTGGCAGCCGGTCGCCACCCTGGGCGGCAGCTCGCTGGTCGGCCGGCTGCGGCTCGGGGCGCCTCCTCCCTGAGAGGTGGGCCCGGCTGTGGCGGGTCGCCGCGCTCGATACCGTCGGGGCGTGGAGATCCGCGAGCTCGCCGTTCCCGACAGCTACGTCCTGGACCTGGTGCCGCACGGCGACGCCCGCGGCCGCTTCACCGAGTGGTACCGCGCCGACGTGCTCGGCGAGGCCGTCGGGCACGCGCTCCCGCTGGCCCAGGCCAACCACAGCGTCTCCGCCCGCGGCGTGCTGCGCGGGGTGCACTTCGCGCTCGTCCCGCCGGGGCAGGCCAAGTACGTCTACTGCCCGGCGGGCAGGGTCCTCGACGTCGTCGTCGACGTCCGGGTCGGCTCGCCCACCTTCGGGGTGCACGACGCGGTGCTGCTCGACAGCGAGCAGCCCCGCGCGGTCTACCTGGCCGAGGGGCTGGGGCACGCCTTCGTCTCGCTGGCCGACGCCAGCTCGGTCACCTACCTGGTCTCCACCGGCTACTCCCCCGGCCGCGAGTTCGGCGTCCACCCGCTGGACCCGGCGCTGGACCTGCCCTGGCCGGCCGACGTGGAGTTCGAGCTGTCGGCCAAGGACCTCGCCGCCCCGACCCTGGAGCAGGCGCGCGAGCAGGGGCTGCTGCCCACGATGGAGCAGTGCGCCGCGCGCTACGCCGAGCAGCGCGCCTGACCGTCGAGGGGCCGTGTCGGCGAACACGGCTCCTCGGGAGGCGGGCTCAGGTGGCGAGGACGCCGAGCTGGGACAGGCACGCCGCCAGAGCGGGTTCCCAGTACCCGAGGTGCGTGAGCCCGGCTGCGGTCCAGGCCTCGCCGTCCAGGACGGAGTACGCCGGCCGGGGGGCAGGGGTCGGGTAGGCCGACGTCGGGACCGGCAGCACCCGGTCGAGGTCCGCGCCGACCCCGGCGAAGACCGCCACCGCCAGCCCGTACCAGGTGGTCGAGCCGGCGTTGGTGGCGTGCAGGACGCCGCGGACCGGCGACTGCGCCACCTCGACCAGCCCGCCGGCGAGGTCCGCGGACCAGGTCGGGCTGCCGGTCTGGTCCTCGACCACCGAGACGGTGTCCCGCTCGGCCTCGAGCCGGAGCATGGTGCGCACGAAGTTCTTCCCGTGCGCGGCGTAGACCCAGGCGGTGCGGACGACCACGGCGTCGTCGTCCACGGCGGCGACCGCGCGCTCGCCGGCGAGCTTGGTGCGCCCGTAGGCCGTGCGCGGGGCCGGCTCGTCGTCGGGCCGGTAGGGACGGGTCGCGTCGCCGGCGAAGACGTAGTCGGTGGAGACGTGCACGAGCCTCCCCCGCCCGGCCAGCTCCTCGGCCAGCCAGCCCGGGGCCAGGCCGTTGACCCGGTGCGCGGTCTCCTCGTCGGCCTCCGCGGCGTCGACCGCGGTGTAGGCGGCGGCGTTGAGCACCACCGGCCGGGCGCCGCGGGCCAGGGCGTCGTCCCGCCACCGGCCGACCACGCCGCGGACCTGCGCCTCGTCGGTCAGGTCGAGCTCGCGCCGGCCCAGGGCGGTGACGTCGGCGCCGGCCAGCAGCGCCTGCAGGTCGGTCCCGAGCTGACCCGTGGCACCGGTGACCAGCCAGGCGGGAGGGGCGCTCACGCGCGGGCTGTCGCGGCGGCGGCCTTGAGCGGCTCCCACCAGGCGCGGTTGTCGCGGTACCACTGGACGGTCAGCGCCAGGCCCTCCTCGAAGCCCACCCGCGGGGCGTAGCCGAGCGCGGCGGTCTTGGAGTAGTCGACGGAGTAGCGCAGGTCGTGGCCGCCACCGCGCGGGTCGACGATGTGGTCGACGTAGGACCAGTCCCGGCCGGTGGCCTCCAGCAGCTTCTCGGTGAGCTCGCGGTTGGACAGCTCGCGGCCGCCGCCGATGTTGTAGAACTCCCCGCTCGCGCCCTGCTCGAGCACCAGCTGGATGCCGCGGCAGTGGTCGTCGACGAACAGCCAGTCGCGGACGTTGGCGCCCTCGCCGTACAGCGGCACCTCGTGCCCGTCGAGCAGGTTGGTGACGAACAGCGGGATGACCTTCTCCGGGAAGTGGTACGGCCCGTAGTTGTTGCTGCACCGGGTGATGGAGATGTCCAGCCCGTAGGTCTTCGCGTAGGCGCGGGCGAGGAGGTCGCTGCCGGCCTTGGCCGCCGAGTACGGCGAGTTGGGCTCCAGCAGGTGGTCCTCGGTCCATGAGCCGGTGTCGATCGAGCCGTAGACCTCGTCGGTGGAGACGTGCACGACCCGGCGCACGCGGGCGCGCAGCGCGGCCGCGAACACCTGCTGGGCGCCGAGCACGTTGGTCAGCACGAAACCGGACGCCGCACCCCCGATCGACCGGTCGACGTGGGACTCGGCGGCGAAGTTGACCACCACGTCGTGCCCGGGCAGCGCGGCGTCGAGGTCGGCGGGCGAGCAGATGTCGCCCTGGACGAACCGGTAGCGCGGGTCGTCGGCGACCGGGGCGAGGTTGGCCAGGTTGCCGGCGTAGGTGAGCTTGTCGAAGACGGTCACCTCGGCGTCCTCGAAGCCCGGGTAGCCGCCGGACAGCATGGTCCGGACGTAGTGGGATCCGATGAAGCCGGCACCGCCGGTGACCAGGACGCGCATGGCCGGAACCGTAGCCAACCGAGCACGCCGCCGGGAGACGGTGCGGAGCCGGTCATCCGCCGGGGTGAGAGTTCCTCCCGTGTCCGGACCGATGGCCCTAGGTTCGGGACATGCGCGGGATCATCCTGGCCGGGGGGACCGGCAGTCGTCTGTGGCCCATCACCCTCGGCGTCAGCAAGCAGCTCATGCCGGTCTACGACAAGCCGATGATCTACTACCCGCTGTCCACGCTGATGATGGCGGGGATCCGCGAGGTGCTGGTCATCACCACCCCCGAGGACCGCGACTCCTTCGCCCGCCTGCTCGGCGACGGCAGCCGGCTCGGCATGCGGATCGAGTACGCCGTCCAGCCCGAGCCCGAGGGCCTGGCGCAGGCGTTCCTGATCGGCGCGGACTTCCTCGACGGGCAGGCTGCCGCCCTGGTGCTCGGCGACAACATCTTCTACGGCGCAGGCCTCGGCACCGCGCTCTCCCGGTTGCCCGAGCCCGACGGCGGGCACGTCTTCGCCTACCACGTGGCCAACCCCGAGGCCTACGGCGTCGTGGAGTTCGACCCCGACGGCCGGGTGCTCTCGATCGAGGAGAAGCCGGCGGCGCCGAAGAGCTCCTACGCCGTGCCGGGCCTGTACTTCTTCGGCCCCGACGTGGTCGACGTGGCCCGCGGCATCACCCCCAGCGCCCGGGGCGAGCTGGAGATCACCGCCGTCAACGACCACTACCTGCGCGCCGGCCGGCTCACCGTGACCGTGCTGGACCGGGGCACCGCGTGGCTGGACACCGGCACGTTCGCCTCGCTGCGGCAGGCCACCGAGTTCGTCTCGGTCGTCGAGGAGCGGCAGGGCCTGAAGATCGGCTGCATCGAGGAGGTCGCCTGGCGCAACGGCTGGCTGGACGACGACGGCCTGCGCCGCATCGCCGAGCCGCTGGGCAAGAGCGGCTACGGCGCCTACCTGCTGGGCCTGCTCGACTGAACCGCCGGGGACGGCGGCCGCGCGGCCGCCGTCCCCGATCGGTCGGGCCGGACGGCACCGGTCCCGTGCGTCCGGCTCGCGGCCGACCGCACGGGGGCCGGTCAGAAGGCCCGGTAGTCCGTGGGCGCCATCCGCGGGCCGCGCTTGGGCGGCATGCTGCCGCCGATGCCCAGCAGCCGCACCACCCGCTGCCGGTGCCCGCGCCACGGCTCGAGCAGCTCCAGCATCCCGGCGTCGTCGGTCTTGCGGCCGGCCAGCGACCAGCCGACCAGGTTCTTCAGGTGGTAGTCGCCGACGCTGACCTCGTCCGGGCAGCCCAGCGCGCGCTGGACGACCTCGGCGGCGGTCCACACCCCGATCCCGGGCACCGACTGCAGCCGGCGGCGCAGCAGCGCGCAGTCGTCCTCGTGGTCGCCGAACTCGGTGACCTCCAGCCGGGAAGCCACCGAGGCCACCGCCCGCAACGCGCGGCGGCGGGCGCCGTCGAGCCCGCAGGCGTGCCACTGCCAGTCGGTGACCGCCAGCACCCGCTCGGGCGAGGGCAGCACCCGCATCCCCTCCGGCGCGGGGCCCGGCGCCGGCTCGCCGGCCAGCCGCAGCAGCTCCCGCCAGGTGCGGTGCGCCTCGATGCCGGTCACCTTCTGCTCCAGGACGGCGGGCAGCAGCGCGTCCCACACCCGCCCGGTGCTGCCCAGCCGCAGCCACGGGGTGCTGCGGTGCAGCCGCTCGACCAGCGGGTGGGCGGAGGCGTCGAAGCCGTCGGTGCGGTCGTCGGCGCCGAGCCAGCGGGCCGCGGTCGCCCCGGCCCAGGCCGCGCCCGGCCCCCAGGCCTGCACCCGCACCGCGGAGGCGCCGCCGGACAGCCGCACCGTGGCCGGCCCGTCGGGCGTGCTCGTCGTCCGCCAGACGCCGTCCTCGGCCATGCGCAGCGTCGGGTCGCCGGTGCCGCGCCGGTCCCGGGACAGGATGCGCCGCACGTCGATCGGCCAGTCCGGCGTGAAGACGGCGTCGTCCCCGTCCTTGAGCAGTGGGCCGCCCTTCAGGGGCCCGCGCTGAGCGTGCGAAGCGTGGGGAGAAGGGTGGTCCTCCATCACTTCGGTGCCATCCGCAGGGCACCGTCCATCCGGATGACCTCGCCGTTGAGGTAGTCGTGCCGGATGACGTCCAGCGCCAGCTCGGCGTAGTCCTCCGGGCGGGCCAGCCGCTTCGGGAACGGGATGCCCGCGGCCAGGCTCTGCTGCGCCGCCTCGGGCAGCCCGGCGACCATCGGGGTGTCGACCAGGCCGGGGGCGATGGTGCAGACCCGGACGCCGACCGAGGAGAGGTCACGGGCAGCGGGCAGCGTGAGGCCCACGACGCCGCCCTTGCTCGCCGCGTAGGCGACCTGGCCGATCTGGCCCTCGTAGGCGGCCACCGAGGCGGTGTTGAGGACGATGCCGCGGGAGCCGTCGGCCGCGGGCTCGGTGCGGGCCATCGCCGCCGCGGCCAGCCGCAGCACGTTGAAGGTGCCGACGAGGTTGACCATCACCGTGCGGGTGAAGTCGGGCAGCTCGTGCGGCGCCCCGTCGCGGGTGAGCGTGCGCCCGACCCAGGCGATGCCGGCGCAGTTGACCGCGATCCGCAGCGGCCGGCCCTTGCCGGTGGCCTCGTCGACGGCCGCCTGCACCGACCCCTCGTCGGTGACGTCGGTGCGGACGAACGTCGTGTCCCCGCCGAGCTCGGCCGCCAGGGCGGTGCCCAGCTCCTCCTGCAGGTCCAGGACGGTGACCGCCACCCCGGCCGCGGTGAGCGCGCGGGTGGTGGCGGCGCCGAGCCCGGAGGCCCCACCGGTGACGACAGCGGCGACAGCGAGGTCCTTCATGCAGCGAGGTTAACCAGGTCGGTGCCCCTCGCGGCAGCCGCTAGGAGAAGCGGGGCCCGAACCGCGCCTCGACCTGGGCCAGCAGCGCCTTGACCCGCTCCGCGTCGCCGACCGGGCAGACCATCGTGACGTCGGCGGTGTGCACCACGACGCTGTCGCGCACCCCCACCAGGGCGATGACGTGCTCGGGGTCGTCGGAGAGCACCACGTTGCCCGAGCTGTCGAGCAGCACGGTCAGGCCGCGGGTCGCGTTGCCGGCCTCGTCGGTGACCAGCGTGTGCGCCAGCGCCGGCCACGAGCCGACGTCCAGCCAGTCGACGTCGAGGTCGACGACCACGACCCGGCCGGGCTCGGCGGCGGCCGGCTCGAGCACCGCGTAGTCGACGCTGATCTTCGGCAGCGCCGGGAAGACCTCGGCCAGGACGGCGTCCCGCTCACGCCCGGCCGGGGCGGCGACGATCCGGTCGAGGCCGGCGGCGGACTCGGGCAGGTGCTCGGCGAGCGCGTCGAGCACCGTCTGCGCCCGCCACACGAACATGCCGGAGTTCCACACGTACTCGCCGCTGGCCAGGTAGCCCTCGGCGGTGGCCCGGTCGGGCTTCTCCCGGAACGACGCCGCCTCGGCCGCGCCCGGCACCTCGGTCGGGGCGCCCTTCTGCACGTAGCCGAAGCCGGTGGCCGGCGACGTCGGGGTCACCCCGAGCGTGACCAGCGCCCGCGGCCGGACGGCGAGGACGTCGTAGGCGGTGCCCAGCGCGGCGGCGAACGCGGCCACCGGGCGGATGACGTGGTCGGCGCTGACCACCGCGAGCTCGGCGTCGGGATCGACGTCGGCCACGAGCGCCGCGACCAGGCCGACGGCGTTGGCGGTGTCGCGCGCGACGGGCTCGAGCACCAGCCGGTCCGCGCGCAGCCGGGGCAGCGCGGCCCGGACGGCGTCGGCGTAGCGCGCCGCGGTGCAGACCCAGATCTGCTCGGTCGGCAGCACCGCCTCCAGCCGGGTGAACGCCTCGGCCAGCAGGCTGTGCGCGCCCGTCTCGTCGGACACCACGTCCAGGAGCTGCTTGGGTCGCGCCTGCCGGGACAGCGGCCACAGCCGCGTCCCCGAACCGCCCGCCATCACCACCGCATGCCGCACAGCCGTTCCTCCCTCAGTCCAGCTCGTCGGCGCCGCGCTGGAAGCGGGCCCCGGCGGCCACGCGGCCGCTGACGTACGAGATCAGCATGCGCAGGCCCAGACCGACACGGAGCACCCCCCGAAGGGGTGCGTTCGCGGCCCCCGGGTGCTCGGCGGACAGGTAGCGCAGCGCGCTGGTGTGGTGCACCCGCTGCATCCGGTGCGGCTCGCGCCGGGTGGCGTGCCCGCCCTCGTGCACCACGACCGCCGAGGGCACGTAGACGTTGAGGTACCCCTTCCGGCCGAGCCGGGCGGCGAGGTCGACGTCCTCGAAGTACATGAAGTAGCCGGGGTCGAACCCGCCGACGGAGTGGAAGGCGGCCAGGTCGACCAGGAAGCACGAGCCCGACAGCCACCCGGCCGGGCGCTCGCGCGGGGCCTCCCGCTCGCGCCGGTACCGCGCCGTCCACGGGTTGCCCGGCCAGGCCCAGCCGACCAGGGCGTGCCCGATGCCGGTGGACAGCCGCGGCAGGTCGCGGGCGGAGGGGTAGAGCTCGCCCTCGGGGGTGAGGATCGCCGGGCCCAGGGTCGCCGCCCGCGGCCAGCGGGCGGCGGCGGCCAGCAGCTCGTCGACCGACCCCGGCTCGAAGCGGACGTCGGGGTTGGCCACCAGCGCCCAGCCCTCGGTCACGTCGGCGAGCCCGGCGTTGACCGCCGCGCCGTAGCCGATGTTGCCGCCGGTGCGCAGCAGCCGGACGTTGCCGTACGCCGCGGACACCCGCTCCGGGGCGCCGTCGGTGGAGCCGTTGTCGGCCAGCACCACGTCGGTCGGCCCGGTGGTGGCCTCGGCCAGCGACTCGACGAACCCGTCGAGGCTCGCACCCGGGGAGTACGTGACCGCGACGACGCGCAGGGGGGCTCCGGGCGTGGTCAGGACAGCTCGTCCCGGTCGTGCCGGACCATGGCGGCGACCATCGACGCGAAGTCGACGGTCGGCGCCCAGCCCAGCCGGTCCCGCAGCCGGGACGCGTCGCCCACGAGCACCGCCGCGTCCGCCGGCCGGACGAACGCCGCGTCGGTGCGCACCAGCGACTGCCAGTCGGTGATGCCCGCCTCGGCGAAGGCCGCCGCGACCAGGTCCCGCAGGCTGTGCGCCTGACCGGTGGCCACGACGTAGTCGGCGGGCTCGTCGGCCTCCGCGGCCAGCACCATCGCGGCCACGTAGTCCGGGGCCCAGCCCCAGTCGCGGGAGACGTCCAGGTTGCCCAGGGTCAGGTGGTCGGCCCGCCCGGCGGCGATCGCCGCCACGCCCTTGGTGATCTTGCGGGTGACGAACCGGTCGGGCCGGCGCGGCGACTCGTGGTTGAACAGCACCATCGAGCTGGCGTGCAGGCCGCGGGACCGGTACATGCCCACCCCCAGGTGCGCGACCGCCTTGGCCGCGCCGTAGGGGTTCAGCGGGCTGATCGGCGCGGTCTCCCCGACCGGATCCGGACCCGCCCCGGCGAACACCTCACCGCTGGAGGCCTGCACCAGGCGGACCGGTGACCCGCCGGCCTCCTGCCGCCGGAACAGGTGCTCCAGCAGCGCCAGGACGGCGCGGCCGTTGACGTCGAGGGTGCCCACCGGGTCGGCCCAGGACGCCCCGACGCTCGAGGCGCCGGCGAGGTTGAACAGCCAGTCCGGGGACACCTCGTCGACCAGCCCGGTCAGCGTCTCGGGCCGGGTGAGGTCGGCGACGTGCACCTGCAGGGCGGGGCCCAGCGCCGCGAGGTGCGGCGGCAGCGCTCCCCCGTCGGGACGGGAAACCGTGCCGTGCACCTCGTGCCCGGCGGCCACCAACGCCTCGGCGAGGTAGCCGCCGTCCTGCCCGGTCAGCCCGGTGACGAGCGCGCGGGCCACGTCAGCCGGCCAGCGCGCGCTGCTCCGCCAGGTCGGAGTCCACCATCATCCCGATGAGCTCCTCGAACCCGACCTTCGGCGTCCACCCCAGCTTGGCGGCGGCCTTCGCCGGGTCACCGATGAGCAGGTCGACCTCGGCCGGGCGCATGAACGCCGGGTTCTGGGTGACGTGCTGCTCCCAGTCGTCGATGCCGACCCGCTTGAAGGCGACCTCGAGCAGCTCGCGGATCGAGTGCGTCTCACCCGTGGCGATGACGTAGTCGTCGGCCTCGTCCTGCTGCAGCATCAGCCACATCGCCTCGACGTAGTCACCGGCGAAGCCCCAGTCGCGGCGCGCGTCGAGGTTGCCCAGCTCCAGGCCCTGCTGCAGGCCGAGCGAGATGCGGGCGACGGCGCGGGTCACCTTGCGGGTGACGAACTCGGGGCCGCGGCGGGGCGACTCGTGGTTGAACAGGATCCCGGACGAGGCGTGCATCCCGTAGGACTCGCGGTAGTTGATCGTCATGTAGTGCCCGTAGACCTTGGCCACGCCGTAGGGCGAGCGCGGCCACAGCAGGGTCTCCTCGGTCTGCGGGACCTGCTGCACCTTGCCGAACATCTCCGAGCTCGACGCCTGGTAGAAGCGCACCTTGCCCGGCTCGTCGCCCGAGTACAGCCGCACGGCCTCGAGCATGTTGAGCACGCCCTTGGCGGTCACGTCGGAGGTGAGGTGCGCGTTCTCCCACGAGTAGGCGACGAACGAGATCGCCCCGAGGTTGTAGACCTCGTCCGGCTGCGCGGTGTGGACCGCACGCAGCAGGCTGGAGAGGTCGGTCAGGTCGCCGAAGAGCAGCTTGAGACCGGGGATCCTGCTCGCGACCTCGACCTTCGGGTTGTTCTGCCCGCGCACCAGGCCGTAGACCTCGTAGCCCTTGCCGAGCAGCAGCTCGGCCAGGTAGAGACCGTCCTGACCGGTCACTCCGGTGATCAACGCGCGCTTCATCATCTGCTCCCTGAGGGCCGGTGGTTGCCGGTAGATGCTGCCATGCCCGCACAGGTCGGGTGTCTCCCGGTGCTCGACACACCCGCGGGCCGGACGTCCGGACCGACGTTGCCGGTTGTGACGCAACCACTGCGGCCTGTCGCCTGGTCTGGGCCCGTGGCACGCGCGATGCTCGGGGACGAGAACGGTCCGGGACGTCTGGACCGACCGACTGGAGGTCTCGGTGAAGCGGAAGATCTGCACCGCCCTCGCCGCCGCGGCCCTCGTCACGTTCGGCGCCGTGGGCGCCGCACCGGCGAGCGCGGCGACGACGAACGACGAGCTCGTGCAGGCCTGGTACCGCGTCTACCTGGGGCGGTCCGCTGCCGACGCCGCGGCCGACGCCGGGCGCTCGTACTGGGTCGGCCGCCTGGACGCCGGCAACACCCGCGAGGCGGTGCTCGACCAGCTGACGGGCAGCCGCGAGTACGTCAGCCGGGAGATCGCCGACTACTACTCGGTCTACCTGGGCCGCGGCCTGGACCCCGACTCCGCCTACTGGGTCGACGGCGTCGTCGGCAAGCGGTTCGTCGCCGAGTGGGCCGCACAGCTCATCGTGTCCAGCGACGAGTACTACCGCACGTGGACGGCCGGGGCGTCCGACGCCGACCGCGCGTTCATCCGCTCGCTCTACTACGACCTGCTCCACCGCAGCGCGACCGACGCCGACGTCAGCTACTGGCGCGGGGTGCTCGCGTCCAGCGGGCGGCTGGCCGTCGTCCGGGGGATCTGGTACGCCACCGAGGGCGTCCAGGTCCGGGTCGACGGCAACTACCGCACCATCCTCGGCCGCGGCGCCGACGCGGCCGCGTACGGCTACTGGAACCCCATCGAGGTCTCCAGCGACCACACGGTCCGAGTGCGCCTGGGGGCGACCGACGAGTTCTACCAGCGTCGCTGACCGCGGCCGGCCGCACCCGGTCTGCCGACGGACACGAGGAGGGCCGGGGGACGTCGTCCCCCGGCCCTCCTCGTGTGCGTGATCTCCCGGTCAGCGCCGGGCGGGCCGGCTGACCCCCACGCCGGCGCCGCGGTCGGCCACCCAGTGGCCGACGACCGGCTGGTCGGTGGTCAGCCCGTAGGAGAAGAGCCGGTCGGGGGCGCCGCCGCCGAAGGCGTGGCGCAGGTACCAGGTCCCGGCCGCCATGACGCCGACGTCGGTCCGGCCGTCGCCGTCGTAGTCGGCGGGCACCGGGACGGCACCGGCGAACCCGTACTGGAACTGCTTGTCCGGGGCCCCGGGGGTGTTGGTGCCCCGGACCATCCACACGCCGGCGGCGCGGTCGTAGACGCCGATGGTGTCGGTGCCGTCGCCGTTCCAGTCGCCGACCACCGGGGTGGCGCCGGACCAGCCGAACTGGACCGTGCCGGCGTCGGGCTTCCCCGGGGTGGCGGAGTCGCGGAGGTACCAGGTGCCGCTGCGCGGGTCGTAGACCCCGATGCCGTCCCGCCCGTCGCCGTTCCAGTCGCCGCACACGGGCACCCAGCCCGCCGCGCCGTAGGAGAAGGCCTTGTCGGCGCTGCCGCTGCCGAGGGAGGCACGCAGGTACCAGGTGCCGTTGTCGTAGGCGGCGAGCTGGTCGCGGCCGGTGCCGAACGGGTCGCAGGCCAGCGCGACCGCACCCGGGCCACCGAACCAGACCTGGTGGGGCGCGGGGCCGGAGGTGGCGCTGTCGCGCAGCTCCCACCAGCGGTCGGTCGGGGTGGCGGTCGTGACGGTGGTCATCAGCGCGGTGACGCGGCTGCGGATCGCGTCCATCTTGGCGTAGCCGTACTTGCCGGGGCAGGCGGTCGCGCCGACGTCCCGGTGGGCGAACACCGTGGGCTCGCTCACCGCCACGCCGGCGGCGTACTTCGCCGTCCCGCCGCCCCCGCTCACCAGCCGGGTCGTGCCGCGGGGGTCGACGCCGAAGAGCGACAGCTTCCAGGCGATGATCTGCGCCACGCCCTCGAGCATGGCGGCCGAGGGCTCGACCAGGTCGTAGTTGCCCAGCATGGACACGCCGAAGGTGCCGGTGTTGAAGCCACCCGCGTGCGCGCCGATGACGGTGCTGGCCAGCCCGCCGTACCGGCCCTCCCAGATGCGGCCGAACTTGTCGACCAGGACGTTGTAGCCGATGTCGCCCCAGCCGCGGCTGACCGTGTGGTACTGGTACATCGCCCGCATGATCTGCGGGACCTGCTCGGCGGTGTAGTCGTTCGAGTCCGCCGTGTGGTGGATCGTGGCGGCCTTGATCGTGGCGGCGTACTCCGGCGCCCAGGTGCGGATGCGCTCGTCGGCGCCCCACTGCGCGCGGGTGAACACCGGCGGCATCGCGCTGGCCGCGTGCGCCTGGTCCCGCACCGCCGCGCCGCCCGGCGCCGCGTCCGCGGCGCTCTCACCGGGGTCGATCAGCTGGGCCTGCACGTCGGTGGGCGCCGCGCCGGAGCGGGTCAGCAGCTCCACCTCGACGCCGTGGCCCTCGCCGGTCCACAGCGGGCTCGTCCCGCCGCGGAGGCCGGCCTCCTCCCCCGCCGGGGCGTCGATGTCGCTGGCCTCGGGCTCGATCTCGGTCCAGTCGCCCCAGGCGCCCGACGCGTCGGCCACCCGGACCTGCACCACGGTGTCGGTGACCGCCGGGTCGAAGGCCCAGGTGACGCCGACGGCCTTGAACGGCTCGGTCACCGGCTGGGACACGGCCAGCACTGGGGCGGCCGCGTCCTGCGGGGTCTGGCCCTCGACCGGGTCGGTGGTGCCCTGCTGCAGGTCGGCCTCGGGAGCCGGCGCGGTGACCGAGCCCAGGTCCACCGACTCCACCGATGCCTGCACCGGCGTCGGCTGGGGCGCGGGTGCGGCGTAGACCGGCAGCACCAGCATCAGGGGGGTCATCAGGAGCGCGGAGATCACGATCGCGAGCACGCGACGCATGGGGAGTTCCTTCTCGACGAGGGGACGAGCCGGCGGGCCGCTGTGCGCACCCGCCCTCTCTCATTCGTCACTTTCCGCGAGGAGCTGTAGCCCTGCGTGAGAAAGAACTGCGGCGGGGCCACCGTGGGAACGGTGGCCCCGCCGGTCACCTGCTGCCCGGGCGACTCACCCCGATGCCGTCGGCGCCCCGGCCGGCCCAGTCGCCGACCAGCGGGGCGTCGGTCCCGAGGCCGTAACCGAACTGCCGGTCGGCCGGCCCCGCGCTCGCGGAGGTGCGGAGGTACCAGGTCCCGCCGGAGACCACGCCGACGTCGGTGCGGCCGTCACCGCTCCAGTCGCCGGCCACCGGGACGGCGCCCCCGAACCCGTACTGGAACTGCACGTCCGGGCTGCCGGGCGTGTTGCTCTGGCGCAGCAGCCAGGTGCCCCGCGCCCGGTCCCAGACCCCGAGGGTGTCCGACCCGTTGCCGTCCCAGTCACCGACCACCGGCGTGGCGCCGGACCAGCCGTACCGGACGACCGCGTCCGCGGGCCCGGCCGAGGCGCTGTTGCGGAGGTACCAGGTGCCGTTGCCGTCGTAGACGCCGATGCCGTCCCGGCCGTCGCCGTCCCAGTCGCCGCAGACCGGCGTCCACCCGGCCGCGCCGTAGGTGAACGTCTTGTCGGCCGGTCCGCCGTCCAGGCTGGCCCGCAGGTACCAGGTGCCCCGGTCGTAGGCGACGAGCCGGTCGCGGCCGGAGGCGAGGAGGTCGCACCCCAGGGAGACGGCATCGGGCCCGCCGAACCAGACCGAGTGGTCGGCCGGTCCGGCGTTCGCGGTGTCGCGCAACTGCGACCACAGCTCCGAGGCGTTGACCGGGGTGAACCAGTCCGACCGCAGGCCCAGGGCCAGGCGCACGGCGTTGCCGGTCGTCGCCACCGTGCCGGCGGTCCCGACGACGTCGACCGTCGTGACCCGGCCGCCGTCGGCGCCCAGCCCGTTGCGGCCGGTGACCTGCATGCGGGTGAAGTCGCCGATGGCCGGCCAGGCGGCCTCGACCCGCTCGTCGGGGACCACGACCGACCAGTCGTGGAACGGCGAGCGGGCGTCGCCCTCGTCGACCACGGCCGGCCACAGCCCGCCGGCGGTGTACCCGCCGGTGGAGGAGGAGAACTCGGTACGCACGATCGCGCCGTTCTTCAGCCGGACCTTGCCCGCGGTGCCCGCCACGGCCCGGTCGGTACGCGGGTCCTCGAGCCACCGGCCGCCCTGGGCCGCCCCGCCGTAGACCTGGCAGGACTCCGTGTCGCAGGTCCTGGCGTACGGGTACCGGTTCTCGCTGAGCGCGTACGAGCGGGCCGCCACCGCCTGCGCCGCCAGTGCGTTGATGCCCGCGCCGCCGCCCAGGTCCGCCCAGGCGGCGGGTGACTCCCGCGGGACGACGCCGCGCAGGTAGTCCTCCGTGGGGAGGTCGTTGACCAGGTACACCTGTGCCGCGCCGTTGGCCGTGAACCGCAGCTTGCCGCGGTACCCGCGGTCGGAGGCGCAGAGGGTGAGGACCGACCGGGCGTCGGCGGGGTCGACCGCGCCGGCCGGGGACACCTCAGGCGTCGCTGCGGTGAGCGGCCCGGACGAGGTCACCGCCGCGTTGCAGCCACCGGCCCGGACGGCCATCGTGTACGCCCCGTTGGCCCGGCTGACCGTCACCGCCTGGCCGGCACCCACGAGCAGGGCGTTGCCGCTCTCGCCGACGTAGTAGGGCGCGGCCGAGGTGACGGTCACCGAGCTGGCGCCGTCCTGCGCCGTCAGCCGGACGGTCATGCCCGTCGCACCGAGGTCGCCCTCGACGGTGCCGCCGTAGAAGTGGTCGAGGATCCGGCCGCCGCTCCAGCCCTTGTCCACCGCGTACCCCAGGGAGCCGTACTGGCCCAGCCCGCGACCGTGCCCGTAGCCGTGCCCGGTGAGGGTCAGCTGCTCGGCGGCCGAGGCCGAGGCCCCGGGCGCGACGACGCCGGCCACCACGGCCGTCGCCAGGCAGGTCGCGAGGACACCCGCCCGCTGCAGGCCCCGGGTCACCCGCGCGGTCCCGCCGCGGGCGGGGCGGTCACCGGGCACGCTCGGCCGCCACCCGGTCGAACAGCTCCGAGTACGCGTCAAGCGCCACCTCGAGGGAGTACAGCTCCCGCGCCTTGCGGGCACCCTCGGCGCGGTCCAGCGGCGCGTCACGCAGCCGCTCCAGCCCGGCGCGCACCGACTCGGCGTCCCGCGGCTCGACGACGACCCCGAAGCCGGTGTTCTGCACCGGGACCCGGACGCCGGGCAGGTTGCTCGCCAGCGCGGGGACGCCGGCCATCATCGCCTCGACCTGGACGATGCCGAAGGCCTCGAAGGCGTTGATCGACGGGAGGGCGAACACGTCGAGCGAGGCGTAGAGGTCGGGCAGCGCCTCGTCACTGACGAAGCCGAGCAGCTTGACCCGCGGGTCGCCGCCGATCTTCGCCCGCACGCGGTCGACGACGCTGCCGCCGGCGATGCGCTTGAAGTCGCCGCCGATGAGCAGCCGGGCGTCGGGGTCCCCGAGGGCGAGGAACCCGTCGACCAGGTACTCGATGCCCTTCTCCTCCACGATCCGGCCGAGGAAGCCGATGTGCAGGCCGTCGCCGTCCCGGAAGGTCGGCTGACCGCCGGTGCGCAGGTGGCAGGGCGCGGGGATCGCGGCGGTCTTGCCGCGCATGGCCGGCCAGAGCCGGCTGTGCTGGGCGTAGTCGTCGCTGGTGACGCCGACCGCGGCCGAGCGGCGCATGGCCAGCCGGCTGGACCCGTCGATCGCGACGCGCTGCACGTCGTTGACCCGGCCCGGCGGGAGGCTGACGTCGCACTGGTAGGTGAGGACGACGGGGGCGGCGGAGAACCGCGCGATCGGCCCGGCCTCCAGCATGGGCAGGTGCAGGTTGACGACCGTGGCCGAGCGGGTCGCGGCGATGGCCGCGCGCACGTACCCGGGGCTGATCACGCCCTTGCCGAAGCTGGCCAGCACCGGCTCGCGCTGGACGTGCACGCCGTTGACCACCTCGGAGCGGGGCAGGTCCGGCTCGTGCTGCGTCGTCACCACGCGCACCCGGGCGCCCCGTGCGGCCAGCCCCTCGGCCACGTCGCGGGCGGCGTTGGTCAGCCCCGAGACGTAGGGCGCGTAGTAGTTCAGGGCGATCAGCAGATCGTCGGTGGGCTCGGTCGTGCGGGCAGGCGCCACGCCACTCCTCCAGGGTTCTGGATGTGCCGGGTCGGCGGAGCCGTCGTCCGTGCCCGCAGCACACCATGGGCGCCCGCTGGCACGGGGGCCCGGCCGGCGCATCGTCGCAGCGCGTCGCCGCGACTCGGGTCCGAAAGTAGCGCAGCCGCTCCGCCCGGCCACGGGTCCGCGCGCACCCCCGACCACTCCAGGGACGGGCGGGACGGACGTGACGACACCGCCCCCGGAGGGCCCGGCGGGACCGAGGGGCTCGTGGGACGAGGGAGGCGGATGGGTCCGTCACTCCCGGTCCCCGCGCGCTGACGCCGGTATCGTCGCCGGACGTGACCTCAGCCAGTCCTGATCTCGTCGTCGTCGGCTCCGGTTTCTTCGGCCTCACGGTCGCGGAGCGGGTGGCCAGCCAGCTGGGCAAGCGGGTGCTGGTGATCGACCGGCGCGACCACATCGGCGGCAACGCCTACTCCGAACCCGAGCCCGAGACCGGCATCGAGGTCCACCGCTACGGCGCGCACCTCTTCCACACGTCCAACAAGCGGGTCTGGGACTACGTCAACCAGTTCACCGAGTTCACCAAGTACCAGCACAAGGTGTGGTCGATCTACGACGGCCAGACCTACTCGCTGCCGATCAACCTGGCCACCATCTGCCAGTACTTCGGCAAGAGCTTCTCCCCCGCCGAGGCCCGCGCCCTGGTGGCCGAGCAGGCCGGTGAGATCGACACGGCGTCGGCGGCCAACCTCGAGGAGAAGGCGATCTCGCTGATCGGCCGCCCGCTCTACGAGGCGTTCATCCGCGCCTACACCAAGAAGCAGTGGCAGACCGACCCCACCGACCTGCCCGCAGCGGTCATCGCCCGGCTTCCGGTCCGCTACACGTTCGACAACCGGTACTTCAACGACACCTACGAGGGCCTGCCGGTCGACGGGTACACCGCGTGGCTGACGAAGATGGCCGACCACCCCAACATCGAGGTGCGGCTGTCCACCGACTGGTTCGACGTCCGCGACACGCTGCCCACCGACGTGCCGACCGTCTTCACCGGCCCGATCGACAAGTACTTCGGCTACGCCGCCGGCGAGCTGGGCTGGCGCACGCTGGACTTCGAGACCGAGGTCCTGCCGATCGGTGACTTCCAGGGCACCTCGGTCATGAACTACGCCGACGAGGACGTGCCCTACACCCGGGTGCACGAGTTCCGGCACTTCCACCCCGAGCGCGACTACCCCACCGACAAGACCGTCGTGGTGCGGGAGTACTCCCGCTTCGCCGAGCCCGGCGACGAGCCGTACTACCCGATCAACACCCCCGAGGACCGCGCGAAGCTCGAGACCTACCGCGGGCTCGCCGCCCAGGAGGCGGCCGACAAGCGCGTGCTCTTCGGCGGCCGGCTGGGCACCTACAAGTACCTGGACATGCACATGGCGATCGGTTCGGCCCTGACGATGTTCGACAACCGGATCCGCCCCTTCTTCGACGAGGGCGGCCCGCTCGACGGCCGCCTGGAGGACTGACCCACCCATGACGACGACCGACACCACCACGCCCGTCTCCCTCGAGGTCGTCAGCGAGCCCGCCGCTGAGGAGCTCGTGCCCGGCAAGGCCGTGGAGCTGGTGCAGCGCATCCTGATGCCCCGCCCGGCCGACCAGCTCAAGGTCCGCAGCCTGTACCTGGACGAGGTCAACTCCGCGGCGCGGGTCAAGGCCCGCGACCGCTTCAGCGCCGAGGTCCCGGCGGGCTCCGAGCTGTCCTTCGCCACGTACTTCAACGCCTTCCCGGCGAGCTACTGGCGCCGCTGGACGGTGCTGAAGACGATCGTGCTGCAGGTGACCGTCTCGGGCACGTGCCGCATCGACGTGTACCGGTCCAAGGCCGACGGCGAGTCGATGCACGTCACCGGGGCCACCCACGACGACACCGACGAGCGGACCCTGGAGTTCGAGCTCGACCTCGGGCCCTTCATCGACGGCGGCTGGTACTGGTTCGACGTCACGACCGAGGACGCCACCACGGTGCACCGCGCGGGCTGGTACGCCCCGCAGGCGCCGGAGCAGGAGCCCAAGCTCGGCATCGGCATCTGCACGTACAACCGGCCGGTCGACGCCGTCGCCGCGCTGACCGCGCTCGTCGAGGACGAGACGGTCCGCGACCTCCTGCACCTGGTCACCGTCGCCGACCAGGGCAGCAACCACGTCACCGACGCCGCGCAGTACCCGGCGGTCGCCGCGGCGCTGGGCGACCGGCTGCGGATCATCGAGCAGCCCAACCTGGGCGGCAGCGGCGGGTTCGCCCGCACGATGTTCGAGTCCTTCACCAACGCCGACGTGACCCACCACGTCCTGCTCGACGACGACATCCAGCTGGAGCCCGACAGCATCCTGCGGGCCCGCGCCTTCGCCGCCTACGCGTCCAAGCCGATGCTGGTGGGCGGGCAGATGCTGGCCCTGCAGGACCGCTCGGTGCTGCACACGATGGGCGAGATCGTCGACCGGTCGAACTTCTTCTGGCGCAACGCGCCGCACACCGAGTACTTCCACGACTTCGGCCACCGCTCGCTGCGGCAGTCGCCCGAGCTGCACCGCCGGATCGACGTCGACTACAACGGCTGGTGGATGTGCCTCATCCCCCGCACGGTGTTCGAGGAGATCGGCATGCCGCTGCCGGTCTTCATCAAGTGGGACGACGCGGAGTACGGGCTGCGGGCCTTCGCGGCCGGGTTCCCGACCGTCTCGCTGCCGGCGACCGCGATCTGGCACCTCTCCTGGGGCGACAAGGACGACGCCAGCGACTGGCAGGCGTACTTCCACATCCGCAACCGGTTGATCGCCGCGGCGCTGCACTCGCCGTACAAGCACGGCGGGAAGCTGTTCCCGGAGATGATCAAGGTCGACCTCCGGTTCCTCATCAACCTGCAGTACTCGACCGTCGAGCTGCACCAGATGGCCTACCGCGACTTCCTCGCCGGCCCCGAGACCCTCTTCGAGGGCATGGCCGGGTCGGTGGGCAGGGCGCGTGAGACGCGCGCCACCCACCCCGACGGCCGCGTGCTGCCCAGCTCGGCCGACCTGCCGCTGCCCTCGATGAGCACGGCCGAGGCGCTGCGGTTCCGCCGCATCCCGGTGACCCCGACCCAGATCGGCTCCACGCTGGTGAAGGCGATCGCCAACAACGTCACCTCGGTGGCGCCGGCGCACAAGGAGGTGCCGCAGCTCAACCTGGCCTTCCAGGACGCCCGCTGGTTCCTCCTCGCCCGGCTCGACAGCGCCACCGTCGGTACCGCGGACGGCCGCGGCGTCACCTTCCGCCAGCGGGACCCCCAAGCGTTCCGGGAGCTGTCCGCCACCTCGGCGCAGCTGCTGCGCCGCATCTACCGCGAGTGGCCCGAGCTGCAGCAGCGCTACCAGGCGGCGGCCCGCGAGCTGACCTCGGTGGACCGCTGGGGCAAGGCGTTCCAGGACTGGGGCTCGCACCAGGTGTGACGTCCGGCCCCGGCGCCGCCTGGCGCCGGGGCCGGCACCACGGAGGCCCCCGTCCGCAGCAGCGGACGGGGGCCTCCGTGGTCTCGGGACGGGACGCGCGGCCTCAGCTGCGGGTGAAGCGCTCCCGCCGTCCGGCGCGGGTCAGCCGCAGCCACTCCCGCCACCCGGCGCGGTCGCGGCGGGTGACCAGGAAGAACCAGCTGAACCGGACCAGCTCCAGCGGCAGCAGCCAGCGCATGCCGGGCTGGGCCATCAGGTAGCCGCGGTTGCGGTAGGTGAAGAAGCGCTTCACCTCGTTGGCCGGGTACTGCGCCGACAGCCGCCCCCCGAGGATGGGCTCGAACTCCGTCGTCCCCTCGGGGTGGACGTAGGCGGCGGCGGTGCAGGTGCCGAAGGGCAGCCCGGCGCGCAGCAGCCGGCGGTGGACCTCCGTCTCGTCGCCGCGGAAGAACAGGCGGTAGTCGGGCACCCCGACGACGTCCAGCGCCTCGGCCCGGAACAGCGCGCCGTTGAACAGCGAGGCGTAGTCCGGCAGCAGCTCGACACCGGCGAAGTCGCTGCGCCGCCGCCGCCAGCGCAGCCCCCGCCGCAGCGGGAAGGCCAGCCGGTCCGGGTCGGCCTGGTCGATCACCAGCGGGGAGACCTCGGCGAGCCCGTGCCGCTCCGCGCAGTCCAGCAGCGTCTGCAGCACCCGGTCGTCGGCCGGCCGCCCGTCGTCGTCGGCGCACCAGACCCAGTCGGCCCCCCGGGCCAGCGCGGCCAGCATGCCCAGCGCGAAGCCACCGGCCCCGCCCAGGTTCCGCCGGCTCGGCAGGTAGGTGGCGTCCAGCCCGGACGCGCCGACGACGTCCTCGGCCGAGTCGTCGGGCCCGTTGTCGACGACGATCACGTGGTCGACCGGGCGGGACTGGCCGGCGATCGCGGCCAGGCTCTGGGCCAGCAGCTCGCGACGGTGCCGGGTCACGATGACCGCGACGACCTGGGGCCCGGCGGTGCTCACGCGGTAGCGCCCTTGTAGGCGGCCAGGACGTCCTCCAGGTCGCCCTGCATCCGCACCTGGCCGTGCTCCATCCAGATGGCGGTGTCGCACAGGTCGCGGAGGAACTCGTCGGAGTGGGAGGCGAAGACCAGCAGGCCCGAGCGCGCCACCAGCTCCTTGAGCCGGTTCTTGGACTTCTCCAGGAAGGCGGCGTCCACGGCCCCGATGCCCTCGTCCAGGAGCAGGATCTCGGGGTCGATGCTGGTGACCACGCCCAGCGCCAGCCGCACCCGCATGCCCGTGGAGTAGGTGCGCAGCGGCATCCGCAGGAAGTCGCCCAGCTCGGTGAAGTCGGCGATGTCGTCGACCCGGGCCTCCATCTGCTTGCGGGTCATGCCCAGGAAGAGGCCCCGCACGATGATGTTCTCCAGCCCCGAGACCTCGGGGTCCATCCCGACGCCGAGGTCGAAGACCGGGGCCACCCGGCCGCGGATGTCGGCCGCGCCCCGGGTGGGCTCGTAGATGCCGGAGAGCAGCCGCAGCAGCGTCGACTTGCCGGCGCCGTTGTGCCCGACCAGGCCCACGCGCGCGCCGTGCTCGAGGTGCACGTTGACGTCGCGCAGCGCCTCGATGATGGGCACCTTGCTGTTGCTGGCGATGTTGCCGCCGACCAGGCCCATCACCGTCTTCTTCAGCGAGCGGCTGCGGGCGTCGAAGATCGGGAAGTCGACGCAGGCGTTCGTGGTGGTGATGCTGATCTGCTGTGTTGCCTGGGACATGTTCACACCCAATACGGGACTCGGGCACGGTAGCGGCGCAGCACGGTGAACGTCAGCGCCCAGCCCACCACGGTGATGACCAGGACGACGATCCAGTGGTGCAGCTGCTGGTCCTGGCCGAGCAGCGGCGCCCGGACGATCTCCAGGAAGTGCAGGAAGGGGTTGAGCTCGGCGAGGCTCGCCCGCTCGCGGACCGTCGGGTTCGGGCTGTCCAGCAGGTCCTGGTAGATCCACACGATCGGCGTCATGAAGAACGCCAGCTGCATGATCGACTGGACGATCGGGACGAGGTCGCGGAACCGGGTGCTGACGATCCCGAACAGCATCGCCGCCCAGGCGCCGTTCAGCGCGAGCAGCACGAAGGCCGGGACGACGGCGATCGCCGTCCAGTGCAGCTGCTGCGGGAAGACCAGCAGCATCACCAGGTAGACGACGGCGTTGTGCAGGAAGAACAGGCTCTGCCGCCACACCAGCCGGTACAGGTGCACGCTCAGCGGTGCGGGCAGGTGGGTGATCAGGCCCTCGTTGGAGGTGAACACCTCCGCGCCCTCGGTGATGCAGCCGGAGATGAAGTTCCAGATGATGAAGCCCAGCAGCAGGTGGGGCAGCAGCACGTCGATGTCGGTGTCGAAGAGCCCGGCGTAGAGGATGCCCAGCGCGATGGCGGTGATCGCCATCGTGATCGAGATCCAGATCGGGCCCAGGAACGACCGGCGGTACCGCTGGCGGATGTCCTGCCAGCCCAGGTGCCCCCACAGCGGTCGTTGCGCCCACCCGGCCCGGAGGTCACCGAGAGCCCGGTACGAGCTCCGCGGCCCGGCGTCGGCGGAGGTCGAGGTCATGCGGTCACGCTACCTGGCTGTTCGGCGCCCCTTCCGCCAGGAACCGGGTCCCGCCGGCCCCTGCGCCCCTCCCCCACACCCGCGTCCCACCCGCCCCAGGGAGGTCGGCGGCGCCGCCGCGGACGCCGGCCCCGGGGTCCACGGGCCTGGTGTGACGGACGGGGACGGTGAGCAGCCGGACCCCCGTCCCGACCGGCGGGTTCCCGTGTCCGGGCTGTCACCGCCCGTAACGTCACGGGTCGATCACGCCGCTGGACCACTGACCATCCGGTCAGCAGACCGACGTCGGCACGTCGACGTGAGGAACAGGACATGGACCACGACGAGCACGCCCGCCCCCAGGAGCCCGGACGGCGCACGCTGCCTCCGCACCTGGACCCGCGCGCCGGTCAGCCGGCCGACGGGGCCACCGGCGGCGGGCGCCGTCTGGTGTGGACCGGGCGGGTCACCGCCGGTCTGCTCTCCCTCGCCCTCCTGGTCACCAGCGGCTGGGGCTGGTACCTGGGCCAGGTCGCCGAGGCGACCGTCACCCGCACCGACGCCATCCCCACGGCGGGCAACGACCAGACGGTGACGACCGGCGCGGCGATGAACCTGCTGCTGGTCGGCAACGACAGCAGGGCCGCGCTGACCGACGACCAGCTCGCCGAGCTCAAGGCCGGCGAGGACGCCGGGACCAACACCGACACGATGATCCTGGTGCACGTCCCCGCCGACGGGTCCAAGGCCTCCTTCGTCTCCTTCCCCCGCGATTCCTACGTGCAGATCCCCGGTCACGGCTGGGACAAGCTGAACGCCGCCTACGCCTACGGCCGCCAGGACGTCCCCGAGGACGCCGCCGAGGAGGAGAAGTCCGCCGCCGGGTCCCAGCTGCTGGTGCAGACCCTCAGCCAGCTCACCGGCCTGCGCATCGACCACTACGCCGAGGTCGACCTGCTCGGGTTCTTCGAGCTGAGCAGCGTCGTCGGCGGGGTCGACGTCAACCTCTGCGAGCCCGTCGACGACCGCGAGTGGTCGGGGGCCTTCTTCCCGGCCGGCCCGCAGACCATCAGCGGGGCCGACGCGCTGAAGTTCGTGCGGCAGCGGCACCACCTCGCGGGCGGCGACTTCGACCGCATCGTCCGGCAGCAGGTCTTCCTCGCCGGCGTGCTCCGCAAGATCTTGTCCGACGAGGTCCTCCGCGACCTGGGGAAGCAGCAGGACCTGGTCCAGGCCGCGTCGCAGGCCCTGACCATCGACGCCGACCTGGACCTGATGGAGCTGGCGCAGCAGATGCAGTCGGTGACCGCCGGCAACATCGACTTCCAGACCGTGCCGAACGTGGGCACGGACCGCGACGAGCGCGACCTGTCGATCATCCGGCTGGCCGACACCGCCACGCTGCGCTCCTTCTTCGCCGACCTGTCCGCCGACCCGCCGCCGCCGGCAGCGGCGGCGGCCCCGGTGAGCGAGGCGCCGGCTTCCACCGCCGCCCCGGCGGACGTCTCGGTCGAGGTCTTCAACGGCTCGGGCACCGCAGGGCTGGCCGCGAAGGCCGCCACCGGGCTGACGCAGGCCGGCTTCCCGGTCGCCGGCACCGGCAACGCCGACGCCATGACCTACGACGCCACCGAGATCCGCTTCGCCGCCGGGGACGACGCGCTGGCCGCCGCCCTGGCCGCGGCGGTCCCGGGGGCGGTGACCGTGCCGGCGGACGACGCCACCGCCGGCACGGTCCAGCTCGTGCTGGGCGCGGACTTCAACGGGGTCGGGCAGGCCGTCACCGCCCGGCCCACGACCGCCGCCCCCAGCACCGCCGAGGTCGCCCCGCCGCGCACCGCCGCGGACCAGAGCTGCATCAACTGACCGGGTCCCGCCCCGGACGCCCCCCGGGTCAGGCGCCGCGGCGCCCGACCCGGGGGGCGTCCGTCGTCCTGCCGATCGCTCAGGCCCGGGCGAGGTCGTAGGTGTAGGCGAGGCCGCTCGTCCCCGCCAGGCACTCCCCGGGCACGTCGGACCACCCGCCGCCGCTGACGCCGTCGCGCCAGTCGTCGTCCTCGTCGTACCCGCCCCCGCCGGTGACCTGGTCCCCCACGGCCAGCACCTGCCCCGTTCCGGACGTCACGCCCACCGCGCCGGGGGCAGCTCGTGTGCCGTACGGCAGCGCGAGGAAGTACCGGGTGCCCGCGCCGTCGTCCAGGACGAGGCAGCCACCACCGGACACCGCCAGCGTGCCGGCGACGATCGCGGCGGTGCGGGCGCCGTCGGGCTCCGAGCTGACGTAACCGGTGACCCCGTCGCCCAGGTCGAGCACGGTGCCGTCCCCGGCACAGCCGGTCAGCAGGGCCGCGGCGGCGAGCGCGGCCACCCCCAGCGGACGGCGGCGGGCGGGTGCGAGCGGTCTGCGGGGCACGGCACGTCCGTCCGGTCGGCGGGTCCACCGGGGGTCCTCGGCAGGGTCCGGACCGTAGTCCGCCGGTCCGTCCCCGCGGGAGGCCCGCGGAGCACACGTGCCCCGATCGTGACCCGCGGTCGCCCGCAGACGCGTCGAGCCCCCACCGGCCGCGGGACGGCTGGTGGGGGCTCGAGGCGCAGGTCGACCCCGGGGGTCAGCGGGTGAAGACGCCCACCGCGACGATGGCGGCCCACAGGGCGCCCAGGAGCAGCAGCACGCGGTCGCCGAGCACGATCTCCTCCGGCGCACCGGCAGCGCCCTTGTCGACGTCGACGGCGTACCGCAGGATGCCGATCACGAACGGGGCGATGGAGATGGTGGCCCAGACGCCGCCGTCCTCGGCGCTGGCCATGTCGAAGGCCCACAGGCTGTAGGCGGTGCACGCGACACCGGCCGACAGGCTCCAGACGAACCGCAGGTAGCTGGCGGAGTACTCCCGCAGCGTCTTGCGGGTGGCGGCGGCGTCGCCGACGACCACCAGCTCGGAGTACCGCTTGCCCGCGACCATGAACAGCGACCCGAAGGCGGCCACGAGCAGGAACCACTGGGAGAGCACCAGCCCGGCGGCGACACCGCCGGCGATGCCCCGCAGGAGGAAGCCGGAGGCCACCACGGCCAGGTCGATGACCGGCTCGTTCTTCAGGAACGTGCAGTAGCAGAGCTGGATGACCACGTAGCTGGCGAGCACCCAGGCGAGCTCGGGGCGGGTCAGCAGCGCCGCCGCCACCAGCGTGACGGCGAAGAGGACGACGGCCATGGCCACCGCGAGCGACCGCGGGACGAGCCCGGCGGCGATCGGCCGGAACCGCTTGCGCGGGTGGCGCCGGTCCTCCTCCACGTCGATGGAGTCGTTGACCAGGTAGACGCCCGAGGACGCCAGGCAGAAGAGGACGAACGCGACGGCGGTCGGGCCGGCCACGTCGGGGTCGAAGATGGCCCCGGCGGCCAGCGGCGCGGCGAGCACCAGGGCGTTCTTGACCCACTGGCGCGGACGCAGGGCCCGGACGACCGCCCACGGCCGGGAACCCCGCAGGCCCGGGATGCGGGGCGGGAGCTCGACGGCCGGGGGCCGGGGGCCGTCCTGGACGGGCGTGAGCCCGCGCGCGGGCCTCACACCGGGGCTGGCCGGCTCGGGGTGCGCCGTCACTGTCGTGCCTTCCTGCCGGTCGGGGTGGTGGTCCGGCGTCGCCGGACCACCGTGGCCACGGTCGCGCCGAGCGCGGCGCCGGTGACGACGTCGGTCGGGTAGTGCACGCCCAGCAGCACGCGGGAGACCAGCATCGCGCCGGTCACCGTCGCCATCACCGGCGCGCCCAGCATCGGGGCGAAGCCCACGGCCGCGGCCGCGGTGGACGTGCTGTGCGCACTGGGGAAGGACAGCCGGCTGGGCGTGGAGACCAGGGCCGGGACGTCGTGCAGGGCGGGGCGCACGCGGCGCACCACCCGCTTGACCAGCACCCCGGCGGCGTGGGCGGCGACCACGCCGACGACCCCGGAGGCCCACTCGTCGCGCCGGCGGCCGGACAGCCAGCCCACCCCGCCGATGGCGATCCAGCCCAGGGCGTGCTCACCGAAGTGGGACATGCCCCGGGCGACCGGGACGGCGGGCGTGCCACCCAGCGCGCGACGGGTCGAGCGGAGCACCGCGTGGTCCAGTCGGAGCAGGGCGGTACCGCGTGCAGCAGTCATCGGGGAGGAACTCTAGCCGCGCGGAGGGGCCCCGGGCCGGTGGGCGTCGGACCAGTTCGTCCGCTGGTGCCACTCTGGTCACGTGCCCCTCACCGGAACCCCCACGCCCCAGGACCTGCTGTCCGCAGCGCTCCGGCGCGACGCCGCCGCCCCGCTGCTCACCTTCTACGACGACGTCTCCGGCGAGCGCACCGAGCTGTCCGCGACGACGCTGGCCAACTGGGTGGCCAAGACGGCGAACCTCCTGCAGGAGGAGTTCGACGTCGGGCCCGGACGGACGGTCGGGGTCGCGCTGCCGGTGCACTGGCAGACCGCCGCCGTCCTGCTCGGCACGTGGAGCTGCGGCGCCGCCGTGCTCGAGACGGCCGCCGAGGACGACGACCGGCTCACCGCCGCCGACGTCGTGCTGGCCGGCGCCGACCGGCTGCCGCCCCTGGAGGAGCTCGGGCTGGAGGAGCTGCTCGGCCTGTCGCTGCACCCGCTGGGCATGGGCATGACCGGCTACACCGGCCCGGCGCGGGACTTCGCGCTGGAGGTCCGCGGCCAGGGCGACGTGTTCTCCCCGTGGCAGCCGGTCGACCCCGCCGGTGTCGGCCTGGTGCTCGGCGGCGGGTCGCTGACCCTGGCGGGCCTGGTCGAGACCGCGACCGAGCTCGCAGGCCGGCTGGGCATCGTCGCCGGCGACCGGGTGATGGTCGACGAGCGCGCGGCCACCGAGGCGGGCCCGGTGGCCTGGCTGCTCGCCCCGCTGGCCGCCGGCGCCTCGCTGGTCCTGTGCCGGGCCGCCGCCCCCGCCGGGCTGGCCCACCGCGCCGCGACCGAGCGGGTCACCGCCACCCTCGGGCTGGCCCTGGACGGCGTCCGTGAGCTGGGCCGCCCGGCCTGACCCGGTGGACGGCGCGCTGACCGCTCCCCGCCCGCGCGGGGCGGGCAGGATGGTGGCGGGCGGCGGCGGGCCGGCCCGATGCGCCGGTGGGGGGGTCGTGGTGAGGGGACGCACCACCGGGCCGGTGCGGGCATGACCTTCTCCGTCATCGGCCGGGACCCCGCCACCGGCGACCTCGGCATCGCCGTCTCCTCCTGCATCCTGGCCGTCGGGCGGGTCGTGCCCGCCGTGCGCCCGGGGGTGGGGGTCGTCGCCGTCCAGGCGCGCAGCCGGCGCGGCCTGGGCGGGACGCTGCTGGCCGGGCTGTCCGAGGGCAGCTCGCCGGCGGACCTGGTCCGCCGGGCCGCCCACGCCGCCGAGGACGTCGACCGGCAGATCGCCGTCCTCGACGTCACCGGGCGGGTCGCCGCCGACACCGGGCGCGGCTCGCTGCCGGTGAGCGGGCACCTGGTCGGTGACGGGTTCAGCGTGCAGGGCAACATGCTCGCCTCCGCCGACGTGCTGCCGGCGATGTCCCAGGCGTTCACGGCCACCGGCGGCGGGCTCGCCGACCGGCTGCTCGCCGCGCTGACCGCCGGGCAGGACGCCGGTGGCGACCTCCGCGGCCGCCAGTCCGCCGCCCTGCAGGTGGTCGGCGGCGCCCCGGCCAGCAGCGACGACGACGGGGTCCTGCTCGACCTGCGGGTCGACGACTCCGGCGACCCGGTGGCCCAGCTGCGGATGCTGCGCAACCTCCAGCGGGCCTACGACGAGCGGGACTACGAGACGCTGGCGGTCTTCGCCCCCGAGGGCGCGCGCGACCTCTACGCCGCGCTCGCCGCCTCCCGCCGGGGCGACCGGGCCGGGGCGCGCAGCGCCCTGGAGGCGATGCGCGCCCGGCCCGGCTGGTCGGCGTGGCTGGCGTCGATGGCCGGCGACTCCCGGGTGTCGGGCATGTCGCGGCTGCTCGACTGACCGCCGGTCACGACCGGGTCAGTCGAGACCGTAGGGCCACGCAGCCTCGGCCGGGCCCTGCCACCCCCACCGCGTCCCGGTGCCGCTCTGCAGGTCGTAGGCGGCCGTGGGGTAGGGCGCCACGACCCGGTACACCTGCACGTCGGGGATCTGCGGGAAGTCCCGGAACGCCCCGCCGACGAGCGTCAGCGACGAGTCCCGCTGGGTGGGGGCGAACAGACCGCCCCGGCCCAGCTGCCAGATCGAGTCGGGCAGGCCGTTGCTGCCGGGCACGTGGTAGTTGAGCGCGTAGCTCATCGGCTCGGTGATGCCCTCGTCGATGCGCACCTGGCGCTGGCAGTTGAACAGGAAGGTGAACTGCCAGGCCGCCCCGACCGCCGCGTCGCGCGGGATGTAGTCGCTCATCGACTCGGTGGTCATCAGCGAGGGGCCGGTGAAGGCGATCCAGCCGGGGGCGTCGGTGGTGTCGTCCCGGGCCACGATGCGCATCGAGTCCGCGCCCGCGTCCCGCGCCGCCCCGAGGTCCAGGGGCTGCACCCGCCAGGTGGCGGTCTGGGTCTGGTCGTTGACCACCGTCTCGCTGACCCGGGGGCGGTCGGTGCCCTCGCCGCGGCCGTACTCGACCGTAATGCCGTTGCCGGCGCTGTCCAGCTTGCCGCTGACCAGGAAGGCGACCCGGTCACCGGCGGGCACGTCGGCGGGCAGCGGGTACCAGGGCGAGGCGAAGACGCCGGTGCCCTCGCCGTTGTCGCGGTCGTCGGTGTTGCCGGGGACGCCCTCGTTCAGGCTGCCCCACACCTGCGCGGCCGCACCCGTGCCCGGGGCCGACGGCGGCGGGCTGGGCGGGTACCAGCCGCCGTCGGCGGTGAACACGTCCGCGCCGGTGCCGGTGCCGGACTCCGGCGTCAGCGGCCGGGCCCCGTCGACGTCGAGGACGTCGATGTCCTTGGCCGGGCCGCAGGTGGAGCCCAGCGGGTCCTGCACCGCGTCGGCCCACGGCGAGTAGGTGTCCGCGGTGCGGACCGCGGCGTAGCCGAAGCTGCCCAGCAGGTAGGTGACGGTCAGCCCGAGGAAGACCACGGTCGCGATCGGCAGGGCGGTCAGCCACGGACGGCGCGTCGGCAGCCGCAGCCGGCGGCCGAACACCCGCACCAGCAGGACCAGCAGCAGGATGCCCGCCAGCCAGACGAGCGGGCGGTCGAAGGCGATGACGGAGACGAAGGGCGGCACCCCGGTGTGCGGCACGCCCTGCATCCACGAGTAGGCCCAGAGGTTGGGCCCGTGCATCGCCAGCGAGAACGCCACCACCGCCGTGCCGATCGCCGGGACCGCGCTCCCCCACCCGGTGCGCAGGCCGCCGGGCAGGGCGCGCACGAGCACCGGCAGGGAGGTGAGGAAGAGCCCGAGGAACGCCGGGCCCAGCCCGTCGACGGCGCCGAAGTGGTGGGTCCACTTGCTGGGGGTGATCCACAGCAGCAGGAAGGCCAGCGCGAGGCTCTGCCCCGCCAGCAGCAGCTGCGGGCTCACCAGTCCGCGCCGGCGCGAGGCGGCGGCGAGCAGGCCGAACCAGACCAGGCAGACCAGCCCGAGCACGACGGCGGCGCGCTTGGCGTAGGAGCCCATCGGGATGGAGTTGAAGAGGAAGTTGTACCGCTGGTACTCGTCGTACCAGCTGTTCTGGTCCTGGATCGACAGGAAGATCTGCTGCCCGCGCTGGAAGTCGTTGAACGAGCCGTCCCCGAAGGCCGCGATGCCGGCCACCGCGCCCGGGGCGATGACCGCGACCGCGCGCAGCAGCGCCTCGAGCGGACGCACGCCCTCCCGGACGAGGCCGATCATCTTCGGCAGGCCCACCAGGAGGGGGGCCAGCGCCACGAAGCCGGTCGGGTGGGACACGACGCTCATCGCGGCGGCGACCACGGCCACCGCGAGCAGCGGCAGGCTCCGGCGGCGCAGGCCGGCGGAGACGGCCAGCAGCGTCGCCGCGGCCAGGAAGCCCACCATGGCCTCGGGCCGGACGCCCATGCCGTAGGGCATCCACCAGGCCAGCAGCGCCAGGCCCAGCACCAGGTCGAGGGAGGCGCGACCACGGCGGCTGTCCTGCAGCACGGCCGGCAGCGCCCCCGGCTGGGTCGTGAAGCGCCGCAGCACCCACCAGGTGAGCAGCCCGGTGACCAGCGCCGGGATGCGCAGCACGAACGGGCTGTTGCCGACCTCGGTCCAGAAGCCGAGCAGCCGGTAGAACCAGGTGAAGGGCGTGAAGTTCTGGTTCAGCAGCTGGTAGTACTGCCCGACCGCGCCGCCGTCCACCGAGGCGCGCGCCATGGCCGCGTAGTAGCCGTCGTCGTCCGACATCGGCGACAGGAAGGCCCAGGCGACCATCACCAGGGGGACGACGACGTCGGCGACGCCGAAGCGGCGCCCTGCCCGCGGAGCCGGCGGTCCGGCGGCGGCGCGGGCCCGGGCCCGGTGGTCGGCCAGCAGGAAGAGGAAGCACAGCACCGCGCCGACCAGGACCAGCACGATGAGGACCCACTTGACTGCCGACGGCGAGGTGGAAAACTGGTCGTCCACGGTGATCCGGGCCGACAGCTCCTCTCCCGCGGCGGGGTCCAGCGCGGTCACCGAGGTGGCCAGCACGTCGACGGCCGGCAGCACGTCCGGCCGCCCCCGGCCCACGACCTCACCGTCGCGGGAGACCGTCAGACCGGTCGCGTCCCCGGTGACGGCGTAGCTGCAGTCGCCGGTGATCGGGCCGCCGCGCAGCAGCTCCCGGTCGTTGGCCACGACGGTGAGCGTCCCGGCGTCGACGCGGGCGAGCAGCCCCGAGCGGGTGGTGGCCGGCTGGCCCGGGCGGATGGTGGCGAAGAGCACACCGTCCTCCGTCCCACCCGCCACACGGGCCGCGGCGCAGCTGAACCGGACGTCCATCGCCAGCGGTGTCTGCGCGGTCAGCTGGAGCATCGTCGAGGTGGGCGCGGACGCGGACTGCGGCCAGGACACGACGGGCTCGCTCGTGTTCACCGGCGCGAGCGGGAGCAGGACCGTGGCCAGCACCGCGACCAGCCCCGCGACCAGCGCGGACAGCCCCAGCCACTGGCCGGCGGACGGCTCCTCGCGGCGCCGCGCGGTGGCACCGGCCGGAGCACCGGTCAGGTCGTCCGCGTCTCGGGCGACCACAGATCGGGACACTTCCACTCCTCGGTTGGACGGCACTGCGCTCCGAGCAGTGAACACCTGTCGACGTCCGTGACGGAAAAGTGACTCGCTGCCGGCACCCCCCGTGCACCACGCGCCGCGGCAGTTACGGTGCGGGGGTGCGGGACGAGACGGGCAGCAGCGCGGAGGCCCCGCCGGACCCCGGGCAGGGCGCCGACGCGAAGGCCCTCGGGCTGGTCGCGGTGTCGGTCGTCGGGTCCGGGGTGTTCACCTACGCGTACCTGGCGCTCGTGGCCCGCGGGCTGCCGACCGCCGACTACGGCTGGTTCGGCTCCTACTGGTCCCTCGCGCTCGTCATCGGGTTCGGCGCCTTCCTGCCGGTGGAGCTGGAGCTGGCCCGGCTGGTCTCCGCACGTCCCCCGGGCGCGCGGTTCCCGGCGGGCACGGCCCGGACCCTGCTCACGCTCACCGTCGCCTGCCTGGTGCTGGTGGCGCTCCTCGGCGGCGTGCTCACCTCCTCCCTCGGCGGCCAGGTGGGCTTCCTGTGGGCGCTGCTGGCCGTCTGCGTCGTCTCCGCGGGGCAGTTCCTGCTGCGCGGCTGGATGCTGGGCACCGGCCGGCTCCGGCTGCACGGGATCGTCCTGCTGGTCGACTCCGGGCTGCGGGTGCTGCTCGCCCTCGTCCTGGGCTGGTCCGTCGACGACGCCTCGGGCTCGGACTACGCGTGGACGCTGGTCCTGGCCATCTCGCTGGCCCACCTGCCGCTGCTGCTCTGGACGACCCGCGGGCGGACGGCGGCCCGCCACGAGGACGCCCCGGTCGAGCCGGCGCGCCCCTTCGTCACCGCGGTCGGCCACCTGCTGGTGGGGTCGTTGTGCGCGCAGGCCCTGCTCAACGCCGCACCGGTGCTCATCACCGTGCTGGCGGCCCCGGGCGAGGAGGCGCTGGCCGCCCAGTTCATCGCCTCCTACACGCTGGTGCGGCTGCCGCTGTTCGTCGCCGTGCCGCTGCAGAGCGCCCTGGTCCCCGTCCTGGTCAACCTCGGCACCAGCGGCGACGGCAGCCGGCTGCGCACGTTCCTGCTGCGCGGGCTGGCCGTGATCGGCGTCCTGGCCGTGCTGGCTGCCGCCGTGGGGCTGTGGCTGGGCCCGCCGATCGTCGAGCTCGTCTTCGGCGCCCGGTACGCCCTGCCGGGCGGGGAGATCGCGCTGCTCGCGGTCGGCAGCGTCCTGCACCTGGGCCTGCTCGTGGCCGGTCAGGCCCTCGTCGCCGCCGGCCGGCACCGCCAGGTCGCCGTCGTCTGGGCGCTCGGGCTGGTGACCGCCGCCGTCCTGTTCGCCGTCGTCGACGACCTCGTGCTGCGCGCGAGCCTGGCGTTCACGGTGGGCTCGGGTGTCGCCCTCGCCATCGCCGCGGTCACGCTGCTGGTCCGCCCCCGCGACCCGGCCGGGACGGCGCCGCACGCCGCCTGAGCCGGGTCGCGCTCAGCGGGTGCGGTTCAGCGGACGTCCCCGCGCAGGGTGGCCAGCGCGGTGGGGTCGATGTCCCGGTCGTGCAACGGCAGCACCAGCTCGGTCACCAGGTCGGTGAGCTCGGCGACGCGGAGGTTGAGCCGGCGTGACTCGTGCAGGCCGTCGCGCAGGACCGCCGTCTCGGCGGCCAGCTCCCCGAGCCGGTCCTCGACCCGCGCGTCGGCCCAGGTGCGGGCCCACTCGTGCGCCCGTTCCTCGGCGCGCTGCCCGACCTCGGCCGCCTCCCGCTCGGCCGTGGCGACCCGGTCGCGCAGCTGCGCGACCTCCTCCTGCAGTCCGGCGAGCTGGGCCCGCAGGCCGGGCAGCTCAGCCTGGACCTCCAGCGCGGCCGGGGCGGTCGCCCGGCGGAGCAGGAACAGGGCGCGGCGCAGCAGCGGGCCGCCGCGGGGGGACGGGGGCTGGGTCATCGAGACCTCCGGGTGAACGTCAGGCGGGTCAGCGGGACGGGTTCTTCCACCGGCACGTCCAGCCAGGTGAACGGCTCGACCACCTGCTCGGTGGCGGTCAGCTCGAGGCGGTGCCGCGCGGCCTCGGTGACCAGCTGGGAGACGGTCAGGTGCCGGTGGCCCGGGACCCCGGCGTAGCCGTGGTCGGCCACGACGTCGAAGCGGGCCGCGCCGCCGCCGCGCAGCAGCATCCCGCAGAGCCGGAAGACGTTGTCCCGGCCGCGGTCCTCGATCGCGTTGAGCAGCCGCCGGCCGTGCACCGACCAGGGGCCGGGCGCGGACGCCAGCTCGGCGCCCAGCCGCACGACGGCCCGGGTGTCCAGCAGGTTGAGCACCTCCAGGGCCGGCGCGGCCTCCCCCGGCAGCGCGTCGGCCAGCCGCCGGGCGTCCTGGACGGCGTAGCGCGAGTAGTCGACGGCCCGGACCGTGCGCCCGCGGGCGGCCAGGGCGGCCGCATCGCGACCGCGGCCGCAGCCCAGCTCCAGCAGCGCGTGCCCGGCCGGCGCGTGCCCGTCGACCCAGGCGGCGAAGTCGCTGGGCTCGGGCAGGACGGTCCCCGTGGCCCGCGGGGCCAGCAGGACCTCGTCCTCCCAGCCCTCCCGGTCGACGTTGTAGTCGGCGAACCAGCCGTAGAGCCGGTCGCCGGTCTCGGCCGGCACGTCGAAGGTGAACGCCGGGTCGGGCACCCGCCAGCCGGTGCCGAACAGCTCCTCGAGCATCACCTCCGGCTCACGGGGTGCCGGTTCGTCCCGGCCCTCGACGAGCAGGCGGCTGGGCGGCAGGAGCCGCTCGACGCCGACCCGCGCTCGGATCGGGAAGTGCTGGTACCACCAGCCCTCCAGGTGGAACCCGGAGAAGACGTCGACGTAGTGGTCGGGCACGCCGTCGTGGCTGACCAGCACCTGTACGTGGGCGACGCTGAGCCGGATGACCTCGAAGCCCGCGGCGCACAGCAGCCGGCCGACGTCGAAGGCCTCCAGCGCGACGTCGGCCGGGTGCGACCGGCGGCTGAGGTAGGCGAGGTCGGCGTCGTCGTCGTGCGGCATGACGTGCCCGTCCTCGCGGACCGGGCCCAGCAGCGTGCCGCCGGTGACGTAGACGACCGGACCCAGGTGTTCCTCGAGCAGCTCCCTGACCCGGTCCATCGAGTCGAGCATCCGGTCGATCATCCCGGCCGGGGCGTCGGCCAGCGCGTGGCCCAGCCGGCCCCACTTGTTCACCACGAGCGGCCGGTCGTGCACGTCGACCAGGCGGAGCGGGCCGGGGTCGCCGCCCAGCGAGGTCTCGGTGGTGACGCCGGCGTCCGTGCCCAGCGGGCGCAGCTCGACGGAGAAGGTGCCCGACAGCAGGCGGCGCAGCGACTCCGGCCAGGGCTGGAAGCGCAGCTGCCCGGGGTCGACGTCGTCCGGGAGGCCGGCGGGCAGCCCTGCTGCGTCGGCGGGCTCCGCGGGCTCGCGGAAGGACCACACGCGGCGACCGTCCAGCAGCAGGTCGACCACCCGGTCGGCCGGCTCGGTCACCTCGACGTGCACGCCTGCCGGGGAGGGCCACAGTCGACGGTAGGGCTGCATCGCTCTCCGGGGGTGGGACCGGGCCGCCGCGTGCACGACCGCGCTGAGCACCCGACCGGGAACGGTGGGTGAACAGGAAGCTACCAGCGGACGTCCAGGACGCCCCGGTGCTCACCCCTCGGCGAGGCGCTCCTGCAGCCGGGCGTCGCGCTCCACGACCGAGTCGGCCAGGGCGGCCTGGAACCGCTCGACGGCCGCGAGCAGCTCGGGGTGACCGGCCGCCAGGATGCGCACCGCGAGCAGCCCGGCGTTGCGGGCACCGCCGATGCCGACGGTCGCGACCGGCACCCCGGCGGGCATCTGCACGATGGACAGCAGGCTGTCCATGCCGTCGAGCTGGCCCAGCGGGCGGGGCACGCCGATCACCGGCAACGGCGTGGCCGCGGCGACCATGCCGGGCAGGTGGGCCGCTCCCCCGGCGCCGGCGACGATGACCCGCAGGCCACGCCCGGCCGCGGCCTCGGCGTAGTCGAGCATCCGCCGCGGGGTGCGGTGCGCGGAGAGCACGTGCACCTCGTACGGGACGCCGAACTCGGCCAGCGCCTCGGCGGCCGGGCTCATGGTGGGCCAGTCGGAGTCGCTGCCCATGACGATGCCGACGATCGGGCCCCGGGGGTCGCTCATGCGCTCAGTGCTCCTCGTCGAAGGCGAACGCGGGGTCGACCACGCCGTCGGCGAGGTAGCGCGCTGCTGCCACGGCCCTGCTGCGGACCTCGGTCAGCTCGGCGCCCAGCGCGGTGACGTGGCCCAGCTTGCGGCCGCGGCGCTGCCCCTTGCCGTACCAGTGCAGCTTGACGTCGGGCCAGTGCGCCATCAGGTGGTGCACGCGCTCGTCGATGCCGGGGCCGTCCCACGTCTGGTCGGCGGCGGCACCACCGAGGACGTTGGCCATGACCACGACCGGCGCGGTCATCTCGGTGGAGCCCAGCGGGTAGTCCAGGACGGCCCGCAGGTGCTGCTCGAACTGGCTGGTGCGGGCGCCCTCGATCGACCAGTGCCCGGAGTTGTGCGGCCGCATCGCCAGCTCGTTGACCAGGACGCCGTCCGCGGTCTGGAACAGCTCGACGGTGAGCATGCCGACCACCCCGAGGGAGTCGGCGATGCGCACGGCGAGCTCCTGGGCGGCGGTGGCCAGCTCGTCGGCCAGGTCCGGCGCCGGTGCGTACACCTCGTTGCAGACCCCGTCGCGCTGCACCGTCTCCACGACCGGCCAGACGGCGACCTGCCCGAACGGCGAGCGGGCCACCTGGGCGGCGAGCTCGCGGACCATGGCCACCCGCTCCTCGGCCAGCAGCGTGCCGTGCTGCTCGAGGAGCCCGGCCACCTCGTCGGGGCCGTCGACGACGAAGACGCCCTTGCCGTCGTAGCCGCCGCGCGGGGTCTTGAGCACGATCGGCCAGCCGACCTCGTCGGCGAACGTGGTGGCCTGGTGCACGGTGGCGACCTCGGTCCAGGCGGGCTGCGGCTCACCGGCCGCGGCGAGCGCCCGGCGGAGCACCAGCTTGTCCTGGGCGTGCACCAGCGCGGCCGACCCGGGGGCGACCCGGTGGCCGGCGTCCTCGAGGGCGCGCAGGTGCTCGGTGGGCACGTGCTCGTGGTCGAAGGTGACCACGGTGGCGCCCTCGGCCAGCCGTCGGAGGTCGGCCAGCTCGCGGTGGTCGCCGAGCTGAACGTCGGCCGCCACCAGGGCGGCGGACTCGTCGGGCGCGGCGGCCAGCACGCGCAGCGACTGCCCCAGCGCGACGGCGGCCTGATGGGTCATCCGCGACAGCTGGCCACCGCCCACCATGGCGACGACGGGCATCCCGGTGCGCGGGTCGAGAGGCGTGTTCATGGTGAGCGGGAGCTTATCCACCGGCTCCGGCCGGCCCTCGCCGCGCGGCCGCCGGCCGCACCGACGCACGGGTCGAGGCGGTGTGCCCACCGCGCGCGGAGGTCTCCCGGCCGGCGCTCCGCCGCGCTAGCGTCCGCCCCGTTTCGCACAGGTGCCGATCAGGGGGAGAGCATGGGCCGCACACCGTCGGGACTGCTCATCACACTTACCGCGGCCACCGTCGTCGGCGGTGGTCTCGTGGCCGGCGCGGGCGCCGCGTCGGCCGCGTTCCCCGGCCAGGTGCTCGACCAGCTCGTCGTCGCGCCCGAGTACACGGGACAGCCCTACGACCCGGACGCCTTCCAGCACTGGGTCGACGCGGACGGCGACGGCTGCGACACCCGCGCCGAGGTGCTCATCGCCGAGTCGTTCACCCCGGCGACGGTGGGCCCGGCCTGCCAGGTCGGTGGCAGGTGGGTCTCCTTCCTCGACGGCCAGGAGCGCACCGACCCCGCCCGGGTCGAGATCGACCACCTGGTGGCCCTGGAGGAGGCCTGGCAGTCCGGCGCCGCGGCCTGGACCGCCGCCGAGCGGCGTGCCTTCGCCAACGACCTGGACCACGTGTGGTCGCTCAACGCCGTCACCGACACGGTCCACGCGGCGAAGGGCCCGCGTGACCCCGCCGAGTGGCTGCCGCCGGCCACCGCCATCCGGTGCACCTACGCGCAGGCGTGGATCGGGGTGAAGTACCGCTGGCACCTGTCGGTCGACCCGGCCGAGAAGTCCGCCCTCGGGGACATCGCGACGTCGTGCGGCAGCGCCCCGATGGAGGTCCCGCCGCGCGCGGACGTGCCCGACCCCACGACCAGCCCTGCCGAGACCGACCGGATGACCGGCGGGCAGACCCTGACCGCCGGCCAGTGGCTCATGTCGGCCGACCGCACCCACGGCCTGACCCTCCAGGCCGACGGCAACCTCGTCGCCTACGGCCCGAACTCGCGGGTGCTGTGGAACTCGCGGACCTACGGCAACCCCGGCGCGGTCCTAAGGATGCAGACCGACGGCAACCTGGTGGTCTACGCCGCCAGCGGCGCGGTGCTGTGGCACGCCGGCACCTACGGCAACCCGGGCGCGACGCTGGAGGTGCAGGACGACGGGAACGTGGTGCTGTACCGGGCCGACCGCTCCGCGGCCTGGTACACCGGCTGGGACCGCACCAGCCTGTTCTCCGGCCAGTACCTGGGCACCGGGCAGCAGGTCACCAGCGCCAACGGCCGCTACCACCTGGTCCTGCAGCCCGACGGCAATGTCGTCGTCTACACCGCCGGCGGCCGGCCGCTGTTCTTCACCGGGTCCTACGGCGCCTTCCAGCTCCTCCTGCAGGCCGATGGCAACCTGGTCGCCTACAACGGCGTGGGCTACGCGCGGTGGGACTCGGGCACGTGGCGTGAGGGCTTCTCCCGGCTCGACGTGCAGGACGACGGCAACGTCGTCCTCTACCGCGCCGACGGGACGCCGTCCTGGTACTCCGGCTGGGACGCCGGCCAGACGGCGAGCTCCCCGAGCCGCGGGACGCACCTGCCTCGGCCCCTCCCTGGCCGATAGCCGTCACACGACGGCCGGTCGCCCCGAGCGAGGGGCGACCGGCCGTGGTGCCGATCTGTGGTTGCGGCTGGGTCAGGCGAAGATCTCGGCCGCGAGCGCGGCGTACTCGTCGGTGGAGGCGAGCGCCACCTGCACGGTGATGTCGCTCTGCCGCTCCCGGGGCGCCCAGTAGGCCAGCCCGTTCCCGTCCACCCCACGCCCGAGCAGCGCCTCGTAGTTGTCGGCGAGCCGGGTGCGGACGCCCTCGTCGGTGTACCAGATCTCGCGCACGACGTTGAGCGAGCCGATCTGCCAGTAGCGCCGGAGCCAGTAGCTGATCTCGCTGCCGCTGGGCTCCCGGCCGTCGAGGATGAAGTAGTAGAGGGCTCGGACGTACTCGACGTCGGCCGTCGTGTCCCCGCCGGGGTAGAACTCCGGGCTGGCGAGGATGTTCTGCTCCACCCACTCCCACGCCATGTCGTGGTTCGCGGTCTGGTCGATCCAGTAGTTCGCGCCCGGGTCGGGCTCGCGGCCCAGCAGGACGTCGTAGTCGATGCCGATCTGGAGGCTGGCGTACTCGGTGCTGCGGACGATCGAGCCGAGCACGTACTCACGGGAGACCCCGCGGTCGAGCTGGTCGACCCAGTACAGGCGGCCCGGGTCGCTCGCCGGGTCCTCCCGGTAGAGGAAGTCGTAGTACCAGGACTGGACGAGCTGGTCGTTGCTGGCGGTGGCCGCCTGCGCCGGAGTGGCGTGCAGCACCGGCACGACGCCGACGGCCGCGGACGCGAGCGCGACCGCGAGGAGACGACGGAACATGGACTGGGACCCCCGTGGTCGATGTGTACCACCTGACCGGCAGCGATGCGGACCCTAGGGGCACCGGGTCGGGCTGTCACCCATGCCCCGCACACGGTCATCCCGGCGGAGGCGCGCCGCCCACCGAGCGCTCGAGGCATCGCCGGACCGTTCACCTGTGCGCCAGGCAGGAGACAGCCGAACGGCCGGCCACCCGACGCGGGTGACCGGCCGTTCGGCTGTCAGGGAGGACCGTCAGTAGTACAGGTAGTAGGCCAGGTCCGCGTACTCCGCGGTCGAGGCCAGCTCCACCTGGACCGTGATGTCGCTCTGCCGTTCCCGCGGAGCCCAGTAGTTGACGCCGTTGTAGTCGACATCGCGCAGCAGCAGGTGGTTGTAGTGGTCGCTCAGCCGGTTGCGGACGGCCTCATCGGTGTACCAGAGCTCACGGACCACGTTGAGCGCGCCGACCTGGTTGTAGCGGTTGACCCAGTAGCTGATGCCCCCGGCGTCCGCGTCAGTGGGGAAGCGACCGAGGATCGGGTAGTAGAGGTTGCGGATGTACCCCGTCGCGCCGCTGTAGTTGTAGCGGTTGACGAACTCCCGACTCGCCAGGACGTTCTGAGCAACCCACTCCCACGCCATGTCGTGGTTCGCCGTCTGGTCGATCCAGTAGCCGGCCCCGGAGTCAGGTGCCCGCCCCAGCAGGTCGCTGTAGTAGCTGCTCACCTCGAGGTTGGCGTACTCGTAGCTCCGCAGGATGCTGCCCAGCACGAACTGCCGGGGGACCCCACGGTCCAGCATGCCGACCCAGTACGACCGCCCCGGGTCGCTGGCCGGGTCGTCACGGTCGAGGAAGTCGCCGTACCAGGACTGCACGATCTGGTCGTTGCTGGCGGGGGCGGCTTGCGCCGGAGCGGCGTGCAGCACCGGCACAACGCCGACGGCGGCGGACGCGAGCGCGACCGCGAGAAGACGACGGAACATGAACTGAGACCCCCGTGATTCGTGTGCGCCGCCTGTCAGACGGTCGAGCGGACGATAGGTGCACTCGGCCGACTTGTCACCCATCGGATCGAGGGCGGTCAGCCCCGGCCGACAGGACCGCCCGAGAGCTGGTGGCAGCGCCACACGGACGAGACCCCGCCCGGAGCGCAGCGTGTCCGGCACCACGGCCGTACAGTCGCCAGCGTGCGTCTCGTCCCGGAGTCAGTCCTGCGCGGGGTGCACACCTCCACCCGGCTGCTCGTCAAGGAGCTCGGCGCCTTCGGCGTCGTCGGTGCCGTCTGCTTCGTCCTGCAGATCGCCTGCTTCCAGCTCCTGTACGCCCACCTGGGCGTGGGGGCCGTGCGGTCGAACCTGATCGCCACCGTGGTCTCCATGACGGTGGCCTACGTCGGCCACCGGTACTGGTCGTTCTCCCACCGGACCCGCTCCAGCGTCCGCCGGGAGTACGTGCTCTTCGCCGCGATCAACGGCGTCACGCTGCTGCTGGGCCTGGGCGTCGTCGCGCTGGTCCGGTACCCCCTGGGCCAGGACAGCGCGCTGGTGCTGCAGATCGCCAACATCGGGTCGATCGTGCTGGGCACGGTGATCCGCTACCTCGGCTACCGCCGGTGGGTGTTCACCGCCCCGGACGTGGCGCCTCCCGGGGCTCCCGGCCGGGACACGGCCGTCACGCACTGACCACGCCCCGGTACGCCCGGGTCGCGGCGCCCGGCGCGGGGCTCAGCTCGCCAACCGGGAGCCCTCCCGGCCGCTGACGACCTCCAGCCGGCTGGTGATCCGGGTGCGCAGCTCCTCGACGTGGCTGATCACCCCGACGGTGCGCCCGCCGCGGCGGAGCTCGTCGAGGACGGTCATCACCGCGTCCAGCGACTGCGGGTCGAGCGTGCCGAAGCCCTCGTCGACGAAGAGGGTGTCGATCTGCACGCCGCCGCTCTCGGCGGTGACCACGTCGGCCAGCCCCAGGGCGAGCGCCAGCGAGGCCATGAAGCTCTCGCCGCCGGACAGCGTCTTGGTGGGCCGGCGCACCCCCGTGTACTCGTCGAGCACGTCCAGGCCCAGGCCGCCGCGGGCGCCGTGCCGGCCCTGGGCGTCGCTGTGCAGGAACGTGTAGCGGCCGCCGGACATGTCGCGCAGCCGGCGGCTGGCCACCTCGGCCACCTGCTCGAGCCGGGCGGCGAGCACGAACGACTGCAGCCGCATCTTCAGCACGTTCGCCCCGCGGCCGTTGACCAGGTCGGCCAGCGCGGTGACCTGCTCGGCAGCGGCCCGCCGCTCGTCGAGCTCGACCTCGACGGAGGTGAGGTCGGCGGCCAGCCCGTCGAGCGCGGCGGTGCGCGTGCGCGCCTGGGCGAGCGCGGCGACGGCGTCTTCCCGGGCGGCGGTCGCGGTGCGGCAGGTGGCGGTGGCCGCGTCGAGGTCCGGGCGCGGGGCGAGGTCGGCCAGCTCGGGCTCGGCCAGGGTCGCGGTGACGACCGACCACCGCTGGTCGTGCTCGGCCACCCGGGCACCGATCGAGGCGGCGCGGCCCCGGTCGAGCAGCGCGTCGGCGGCGGCGAGCAGGTCGGGGAAGCCCGCCTCGAGCACCCGCTCCTGGGCCAGCCGCTGCGCGGCCCCGGCAGCAGCGCGGAACCGCAGGTCGGCGCCCTCGGCGTCGACGAGCGCCTCGCAGCGCTCGGCCTCCCCGGTCAGCCGGCCGATCCGCTCGGCGATGCCGGCGTCCTCGCCGCGGGCTGCGGTGAGGCGCTGCCGGACGTCGGCGAGCTGCTCGCGGACGGCGGCCAGCTCGGCACGGGCCAGGGCCAGCTCCTCCCGGGTGGCGGCGCGGGCGGTGACCGCGGCGTCCCGTTCGGCGACGAGGGCGGCGAGCTCCCGGCGGGCGCTCTCCAGCACCCCGGCCCGGTCGCGGACCGCCCGCTCCTCCTCGGTGGCCGCGGCGAGGGCGGCCTCCTGCTCGGCGAGCGGCGTGCTGCCGGCCTGGGCGCGCAGCGCGGCGAGCTCACGCTCGGTCTGCTCCGCCTGCTGCTGCGCGGCGCGCGCGGCGGTCTCGCGCCGGTCGGTGACCGCGCGGGCGGCGTCCTCGTCGGCCTGGGTGACGACCGGCCCGGTGTGCACGGCCAGCCGCGGGTGCTCGGCCGCGCCGCAGACCGGGCAGTCGGCGCCGTCGGCGAGGCCGGCGGCCAGCTCGGCGGCCATGCCCTCGAGCCGCTGGGCCCGCAGGTCGGTCCAGTGCTCACGGGCGTCGAGCCAGGACTCGCGGGCCGACCGGGCCCGCTCGTGCTCCAGCTCCGACCGCGCGCTGAGCGTCAGCACCGCGGCGGCGGCCTGCACCGCGGCCCGGCCGCGCTCGAGCGCCTCGGCGAGCCCGGGCAGCCGCGCGGCGGCCTCGGCGGCCGCCTCGACCGCCTGCTCGTGGGCGGCCACCCGCGCGGGCCACTCCTCGGCCGCGGCGTCGTCGGCGGCGCTGCGGCGCTCGAGGGCGGCGACCCGGTGGACCCCGCGGTCGACCGCGGTGGCCAGCTCGGCGGCCCGGTCGACCTCCGGCAGCAGGGCGCGCAGGGAGGCCGCCTCGTCGCGCAGCGCTCGCGCCAGGACCGTGTCGGCGGGCCGGCCGGCGGCGACGGCGGCCCAGGAGGACCGGGCGCCGGCCCGTTGCTCGGCGGCGCGCTCGGCATCGAGCGCCGCGCGGCCGGCCGCCTCCAGCACGTCACGCACCGGCTCGGCGCGCACGCCGGCCTCCAGCAGGTCGCGCAGCGGCTTCAGCTCGTCGGCCTCGGCGCCCAGCCGGGCCAGCTCGGCCCGCGCACGGTCGCGGCGGACGTGCCGGTCGACCTCGGCCCGGGCGGCGGCCAGCGCCGCGTCGACCCGGACCACCTCGGCCGCCGCCTCGGCGGCGGCCTGCTCGCGCTCCCGCACGTGCTCGGCGGCCTCGGCCCGCACCTGGTGCACCCAGGCGCCCGCCCGCGCCGACGAGGGGGCGCCCACCAGGTCGGGCGCCAGTTCCTCGGGGACCTCGACGTCGGCGACCTGGGCGACCCGGGCCAGCAGCGTGCTCGCCCGCACGCGGGCCTGGTCGAGCACCTCGCGGGCGGTGCGGCGCTGGTCGTCCAGCCACCCCTCGACGGAGGCGAAGCGGCTCACGTCGAACAGCGTCTGGAGCAACCGGCCGCGCTCCTCGGGCTCGGCCCGCAGGAACCGGGCGAAGTCGCCCTGCGGCAGCAGGACGACCTGGCAGAACTGCTCGGCCGACAGCCCGAGCCGGGTGCGCAGGTGCTCGGAGCCCTCGTCGATGCGGGTGCTCACCGGCTCCCAGCCCTCGCCGGTCCAGCGCTGGACGGTGAGCTTGGCCTGCTCCTTGGTCACGCCGGTGCCCTTGAGCTTGGGGCGCTGCTGCTCGGGACGGCGGACCACCAGCAGCCGCTCGCCGCCCAGGGTGATCTCGCACTGCACCTCGGTGCGCACCGAGGGGCCGGCGTGGTCGCTGCGCAGCCGGCGCTCCTGCCCGCGCGCACCGGGCACGGTGCCGTACAGGGCGTAGACGACCGCGTCGAGCAGCGTCGTCTTGCCCGCGCCGGTGGGACCCCAGAGCAGGAAGAGCCCGTCGCGGCCGACCTCGTCGAGGTCGACGGCGACCGTGTCGGCGAACGGGCCGAACGCGGTCAGCTCCAGCCGGTGCACCCTCACCGGGCGGCCTCGGCGGCGGCAGCGGCGGCGAGCGCGCGGCCCAGCAGCTCGCGCTCGGCGGCGCTGGCCTCGACGCCCCCGCGGACGTGGCTGACGAACTCCCCGGCCACCTCGAGGTCGCTGCGGCCCGAGAGCCGCTCGGTGTAGCTGCGGGCGTCGGTGCCGGGGCCCGAGCCGGTCCACTCCAGGTGCACGCAGTGCGGGAACCGCCGCTGCAGCTGGCGCATCGGGTCGACCGGGCGGACCGGGTCGGTGAGCTGGACGGAGACGAAGTGCTCCTCGACCGACGCGAGGCCGGGGTCGACGAGCAGCTCCGGCAGCTCGCCCCGCAGCACGCTGAGCCGGCGCGGGGTGGGCAGCGGCACGGCCCGCACCCCGGCCAGGCCGCCGGCGTCCAGGTCGACCAGCCAGGCCTGCTTCTGCTGCCCGGCCTCGCCGAAGGAGTAGGCCAGCGGCGAGCCGCTGTAGCGCACCCGGTCGCTGAGCGACTGCGGGCGGTGCAGGTGCCCCAGGGCGACGTAGTCGACGCCGTCGAAGACGCCGGCCGGGACCAGGTCGACCCCGCCGACGGCGATGTCGCGCTCGCTCTCGCTGGGCTGCCCGCCCCCGACGAAGGCGTGCGCCAGCACGACCGACCGGGCGCCGGGCCGCAGGAGGAGGTCGGCGCGCACCCGCTCCATGGCCGCGGCGAGGACCGCCTCGTGGCTGCGGGCCTCGGGCAGGCCCAGCTCGTGACGGGCGATCTCCGGCTCCAGGTAGGGGATGCCGTACACGGCCACCTCGCCGTGCTCGTCGGTGAAGAGCACCGGCTCGTCGAGCCGCGCGGTGTCGGCGCGGACGTGCAGGCCGCCGGCGGCGAGCACCTCCGACAGCGTGCCCAGCCGCCGGGCCGAGTCGTGGTTGCCCGGGGTCAGCACGACCTGGGCCCCGGCCCGGAGCAGGCGGTGGACGACCCGGCTGAACACCCCCGTCGCGTCGGCCGAGGGCACCGCGCGGTCGTAGACGTCACCGGCGACCAGCACCACGTCGACGGACTCGGCGGCCACCACCTCGGCCAGCGCCCCGAGCACCGCCTCCTGCTCGGCGAGCAGGTCGGTGCCGTGCAGGGAACGACCGACGTGCCAGTCGGAGGTGTGCAGCAGGCGCATGCCCCGCACGGTAGGTCGCCCCTCCGACAGGACCGGAACCGGCACGCCGTGACGGACCGGTCCGGGGGCTCAGAACCGCTCGGTGGGGTGCTGCCCGTCCCAGGCGTCGTGGGGGTCCCAGGCGTCGTGGGGGTCGGCCGGGTGCCCGCCGCGGGAGGCCCGCCGGTCGGCGTCCTCCTCGACCAGCTGGTTGAGCAGCTGCTGCACCCCCTCGCTGTCGGGGATGGCGGAGAACACCGTCGGCCCGCCTTCCCCCGCGGTCTCGATCGAGACGGTGCCGGAGTTCACGACCCGGTCCCACAGGCTCTGCCGGAAGGAGACGTCGGTGATCCGGGACAACCCGATGTCCCGGCCGTGCCGAGCCAGGACGCCGGTCCGGAACAGCAGCCGGTGGGTGGTGAGGACGTAGTGCGTCGTCCGCCAGCGCAGCAGCGGGACGGCGACGAACACCACCCCGACGACCAGCGCGGCCGCGACCAGGACCAGCCGCCACGTCCCCTGCTGCGCCCCTGCGGGCACCAGCGCGGCGCCGAAGGACGTCGCCCCGACCAGCACGAGGAAGAGCACGACCGGCCAGAAGACGGTCAGCCAGTGCGGGTGCAGGTGGCGGACGACCTCTTCGTCCTCGCCGAGGACCTTGTCGGGGTAGGGCACCCGTCGAGGATGACCGAACCGGCGGGCGACGTCACGGCTCCCGGCGGGCCGGGCGGACGTGTCGCACGTCGCCGGAGGCCAGCTCGACGGTGCCGCCGCCGGTGCGCACCACCAGCCGGCCGTCCCAGTCGACGGCCTCGGCGACCCCCTCGAGGGTCGAGCCGTCGGGCAGGGTCACGGTGACCGTCGTGCCCACGGTGGAGCACCAGGCGAGGTAGTCGCGCGCCAGGCCCGAGCCCACCGGGTCGCCGAGCACCTCGACCCAGCGGGTGTAGCGGGTCTCGAAGGCCCGCAGCCAGGCCAGCAGCAGCGCGGCCCGGTCGACCGGGGCGCCGGACGCCAGCTCCAGCGACGTCCCGGTCTCCGGCAGCTCGTCGGCGCGGGTGGAGACGTTGACGCCGGCGCCGATGACCACCGCCTGCCCGGAGCCCTCGGCGAGGATGCCGGCCAGCTTCGCCCCGTCGGCGGCGAGCAGGTCGTTGGGCCACTTCAGCGACGTGCGGACACCGGTCACCTCCGCCACCGCCTCGGCCAGCGCCACCCCGGTGAGCAGCGACAGCCACGCCCGCCGGGCGGCCGGGACGTCGGGGCGGACCAGCACCGAGACGGTCAGCCCGGCCCGCGGCGGCGACGTCCAGCTGCGGTCGAGCCGGCCGCGGCCGGTGACCTGGTGCTCGGCGACCAGCACCAGCCCGGCCGGCTCCCCGGCGGCGGCCCGGGCGGCCAGCTCGGCGTTGGTGGAGCCGATCTCCTCGACGACCTCGACGGCCCGCCACAGGGCGCTGGAGCCGGTCAGCGCGGTGGTCAGCGCGGCGGCGTCCAGCGGCGGGCGGGCAGCGGAGGAGGCGGCGTCGGGCACGTCACCTACGCTACGGCGCTGTGAGTGCCGCCGAACCGGAGAACGCAGGAGCGCCTGCTCCCGACCCGCACACCACCGCCGGCAAGCTGGCCGAGTACGAGCGGCGGGTGGAGGCGGCGACGCACGCCGGGTCCGAGCGCGCGGTCGAGAAGCAGCACGCCGCGGGCAAGATGACCGCCCGCGAGCGCATCGACGCGCTGCTGGACCCGGGCACGTTCACCGAGCTCGACGAGTTCGCCCGGCACCGCTCCACCAACTTCGGCCTCGACGCCCGCCGCCCGTACGGGGACGGCGTGGTCGCCGGCTACGGCACGATCGACGGCCGCCAGGTGTGCGTCTTCTCCCAGGACGTCACCGTCTTCGGCGGCAGCCTGGGCGAGGTCTACGGCGAGAAGATCGTCAAGGTCCTCGACCTCGCGGTGCGCACCGGCTGCCCGGTCATCGGCATCAACGAGGGCGGCGGCGCGCGCATCCAGGAGGGCGTGGTCAGCCTCGGCCTCTACGCCGAGATCTTCCGGCGCAACGTGCACGCCTCCGGCGTCGTCCCGCAGATCTCCCTGGTGATGGGCGCCGCGGCCGGCGGGCACGTCTACTCCCCCGCGCTGACCGACTTCATCGTCATGGTCGACAAGACCAGCCAGATGTTCATCACCGGCCCCGACGTGGTGAAGACCGTCACCGGTGAGGACGTGACGCTCGAGGAGCTGGGCGGGGCGCGCACCCACAACACCCGCTCCGGCGTCGCGCACTACCTGGCCGAGGACGAGGCCGACGCGCTCGACTACGTCAAGGCCCTGCTGTCGCACCTGCCCAGCAACAACCTCGACCCGCTGCCGGCGGTCGAGGTCGCCCCGGTCGACGTCGCCCTGCCCGAGGCGCTCACCGAGGCCGACCTCGAGCTCGACTCCTTCATCCCCGACTCCCCCAACACCCCCTACGACATGCACACCGTCGTCACCCACGTGCTCGACGACGAGGAGTTCCTCGAGGTGCAGGCGCTGTGGGCGCCCAACATCCTGGTCGGCTTCGGCCGGGTCGAGGGCCGCCCCGTGGGCGTCGTGGCCAACCAGCCCACGCAGCTGGCCGGCACGCTGGACATCGACGCCAGCGAGAAGGCCGCCCGGTTCGTGCGCACCTGCGACGCCTTCAACATCCCGGTGCTCACCTTCGTCGACGTGCCCGGCTTCCTCCCCGGGACGTCGCAGGAGTGGGACGGCATCATCCGGCGCGGGGCCAAGCTGCTCTACGCCTACGCCGAGGCGACGGTCCCGCTGATCACCGTCATCACCCGCAAGGCCTACGGCGGCGCGTACGACGTCATGGGCTCCAAGCACCTGGGCGCCGACGTCAACCTGGCCTGGCCGACCGCCCAGATCGCCGTCATGGGCGCGCAGGGCGCGGTCGGGCTGCTGTACCGCCGCGAGCTGGCCGCCGCCGAGGACCCCGAGGCGCTGCGCACCGAGCTCGTGACCGAGTACGAGGACACCCTCGCCAACCCGTGGGTCGCCGCCGACCGCGGGTACGTCGACGCGGTGATCCCGCCCTCGCACACCCGCGTCCACGTCGTCCGCGCGCTGCGGCTGCTGGCCAACAAGCGCCAGACGCTGCCGCCCAAGAAGCACGGGAACATCCCCCTGTGAGCGAGCATCGCAGGGAGCGCCAGCGACCGAGGAGCGGAACGAACAGCCCGCGGAGCGGGGAGGCGGCGCTGTGAGCGCGCCCCTGCTCACCGTCGTCAAGGGCGAGCCGTCGGCCGAGGAGCTGGCGGCGCTCACCGTCGTCGTCGCGGCCCTGGCGCGCGTCCGTCCCGCGCGCCGGCGTCCGCTGCCGGTCGGCGCCTGGGCCTCCCGCACCGGCGTCCTGCGCCGTCCGCTGCAGGCCGGCCCCGGTGGCTGGCGTGCGGCCGGGGGCCCGGCATGACCCGGCGGCTGGTGCTGGCCTCCCAGTCCCCGGCCCGGCTGGCGCTGCTGCGCCAGGCCGGGCTCGCTCCCGAGGTGGTGGTCAGCGGCGTCGACGAGTCGGCGGTGACCGCGCCGCGGGTGCCGGAGCTGGTCGCGCTGCTGGCCACCGCCAAGGCCCGCGCCGTGGCCGAGCAGACCGACGACGCGCTGGTGATCGGCGCGGACTCGCTGCTGGAGTTCCGCGGCGAGCCGCTGGGCAAGCCGGCCGACGCCGCCGAGGCCCGGCTGCGCTGGCTGCGGATGGGCGGCCGCTCCGGCACGCTGCACACCGGCCAGGCCGTCCTGGACGTCCGCGACGGGACCATCGCGGCCCGGGACGTCGCGGTCTCCTCCACCGTCGTGCACTTCGCGACCCCCACGCCCGAGGAGCTGGACGCCTACCTCGCGTCCGGCGAGCCGCTGCACGTCGCCGGCGCCTTCACCCTCGACGGGCTGGGCGCGCCGTTCGTCCGCCGGGTCGAGGGCGACCCCTCCGGGGTCGTCGGTCTGTCGCTGCCGCTGCTGCGCGCCCAGCTGGCCCGGCTGGGCGTCCGGCTCACCGACCTCTGGCGCCGCTGACGGTCACGACCGCACCAGGTCGTGGACGACGGCGCCGGCCAGGAACGGCCGGTGCTCCAGGCGCCGCTCCAGGCGCCCGGCCCAGCCGGGGACCCGGGCCACGCCGCTGGGGTAGAGGAACAGCCGCCGCCGGCGGACGAGCGCCCACCCCCCGGACCGGGCGCGCCGCAGGAAGTCACGGGCCGGGAAGGTCCGCTCCCCCGTCGTCAGGACGTGCCAGGCCAGCACGTAGGGGTGCAGCCGGTCGGGCTCCATCGCCACCCACCGGCCCTCGGGCCGGGTGGCGGTGTGCACCTGACCGACCACGCGGTCGAGGTCCTGCACGTGGTGCAGCGCGTCGACGCTGATCACCAGGCCGGCCGAGCCCGGTGCGACGACCGCGCCGAGGTCCTCCCCGGTCCCCGTCTCGAACCGGACGTTGGCCAGCCCCAGGGACGCCGCCTGCTCCCGGGCGAAGTCGACGTAGTTGGCGAGCGGCTCGATCCCCAGGAACGACCGGTCGGGATGAGCGGTCGCCAGCCGGCGCAGCAGCGTGCCGGTGCCGCACCCGAGCTCGACCACCGGTCCGGGCGTGCGGCGGACCGCGGTGCTGAAGAAGGCCAGCCGCCGCCGCGCCATGTGCCCGGTCGCCCGCAGGTCGTCGTACCGCTCGGGGGCGTCGTCGAAGCCCCCGTTGAGGGCGCGCCCCGGGCCCACGTCCGCCGCCTGCACGTCCCCGTCGACCGCCATGGGCAGACGCTAGGGGAGGGACGGCCGCACCGGCGTCGCCGACGCGCGCGGCGGCCATGGTGCCGGGCGCGGCGCCCGGCGCGCCGACCCCCCGCCGCCGCTGACTACAGTCCGATGGTCGTCGGAGAGGGAGAGCGAACGTGCAGAAGGTCCTGATCGCCAACCGCGGGGAGATCGCGGTGCGGGTCGCGCGCGCCTGCCGGGACGCCGGGCTGACCAGCGTCGCGGTGTACGCCGAGCCCGACCGCGACGCGCTGCACGTGCGCACCGCCGACGAGGCCTTCGCCCTGGGAGGCACCACACCGGGCGACTCCTACCTGGTCATCGACAAGATCCTGGACGCCGCCCGGCGGTCGGGCGCGGACGGCGTCCACCCCGGTTACGGCTTCCTCTCCGAGAACGCCGACTTCGCCCGGGCCGTGCTCGACGCCGGGCTGACCTGGATCGGCCCCTCCCCGCAGGCGATCGTCGACCTCGGCGACAAGGTCGCCGCGCGGCACATCGCGATGCGCGCCGGCGCCCCCCTGGTGCCCGGCACCAAGGACCCGGTGGCCGACGCCGACGAGGTGGTCGCCTTCGCCCGTGAGCACGGTCTCCCGGTGGCGATCAAGGCCGCGTTCGGTGGCGGTGGCCGCGGCCTGAAGGTGGCCCGCACGCTGGAGGAGATCCCGGAGCTGTTCGACTCCGCCGTCCGGGAGGCGGTCTCGGCGTTCGGCCGCGGCGAGTGCTTCGTGGAGCGGTTCCTGGACCGGCCGCGACACGTGGAGGCGCAGGTGCTCGCGGACACCCACGGCAACGTGATCGTGGTGGGCACCCGTGACTGCTCGCTGCAGCGGCGCAACCAGAAGCTGGTCGAGGAGGCGCCCGCACCGTTCCTCACCGACGAGCAGCGCGAGCGCATTCACTCCTCGGCCAAGGCGATCTGCCTGGCCGCCGGCTACGTGGGCGCGGGCACCGTCGAGTACCTCGTGGGCACCGACGGGTCGATCTCCTTCCTGGAGGTCAACACCCGGCTGCAGGTCGAGCACCCGGTCAGCGAGGAGACCTCCGGCATCGACCTGGTGCGCCAGCAGTTCCGGATCGCCGAGGGCCTGCCCCTCGAGCTCACCGAGGACCCGACGCCCCGCGGGCACAGCATCGAGTTCCGGATCAACGCCGAGGACGCCGGCCGCAACTTCATGCCCGCCCCCGGCCCGGTCACCCGGCTCGTGGTGCCGCAGGGCCCCGGCGTGCGCTGGGACTCCGGCGTGGAGGCCGGCGGCGAGGTGGCCGGCGCGTTCGACTCGATGCTGGCCAAGCTGATCGTCACCGGCGCCACCCGCGCCGAGGCGCTGCAGCGGGCCGCCCGCGCGCTGGACGAGCTGGTCGTCGAGGGCATGCCGACCGTCGTCCCGTTCCACCGCGCCGTGGTGCGCGACGCTGCCTTCACCAGCGAGCCGTTCCGCGTGCACACCCGGTGGATCGAGACCGAGTGGGACAACCAGGTGCCGCCGTACGCGGCCGCGGCCACCGCGGCCGACGAGCCCGAGCCCCGGCAGACCGTCGTCGTCGAGGTCGGTGGCCGCCGGCTCGAGGTGTCGCTGCCCGCCGGTCTGGCCGCCGGGGGCGGCGCCCCCGCGACGGGTGCCGCGAAGCCGCGGAAGCGCTCCGGCGGCTCGGGTGGGGCGGCGGCCTCGGGCGACAGCCTGACCGCGCCGATGCAGGGCACGATCGTGAAGGTGGCGGTGGCCGACGGCGCGACCGTGGCCGCCGGCGACCTGGTCGTGGTGCTCGAGGCGATGAAGATGGAGCAGCCGATCACCGCGCACCGGGCCGGTGTCGTGTCCGGGCTCGCCGCTGAGGTCGGCGCCGCCGTCACCAGCGGCGCCGTCCTCTGCTCGATCTCCGACGCCGGCTGACCCGTCCTCCCGGTGCGGTCACGCCGCACCGGGAGCTCACCGGGTCGCGTCGGCCGGGCTCTGCCAGGCCGGGCTGCCGTCCCGGCGGCGGACCTCCAGCGCCCCGCTGTCGGTCAGCACCGCGGTCGCACCGGGGTTGCCCCAGGTGCCCGACCACCACAGCGCCCGGCCGTCGCCGCCGTAGCTGACCAGGTTGCCGTCGCCCTGCTGCACCAGGCGCGCCCCGCGCCCGTAGGTGTAGCTGGCCCAGACCACGCGCCCGTCGGCCCGCTGGACCACCACGTTGCCGTCGGCCTGGGACACCGCGCGGTACCGGCCGTTCGGCGAGGTCAGCGCCTGACCGGCGGACAGCTGCTGGCCGGACCGGAGCTGGTCGGCGGCGTACCAGCCGGTGTACCAGACCGCCCGCCCGTCGGACCGGTAGAGCACCAGGTTGCCGTCGTCCTGCACCACCAGCCGCGTCGCGCCGGTGCCCCAGGTGTTGGTGTGCCACACCGCCCGGCCGTCGCCTGCGTAGGAGACCAGGTTGCCGTCGGCCTGCAGCACCAGGCGGCCGCCGCTGGAGTACGCACCGCTGGCCCACAGCGCCCGACCGCCGGGGCCGTAGACGACCGTGTTGCCATCGGCCTGCGCCACGAGCCGGAAGCGGCCGTCGGGCGAGCCGAGCGCCTGGCCACCGGAGAGCTGCTGGCCGGACCGGAGCCGGTCGGGGGTGTCCCAGCCGGTGTACCAGACCGCCCGCCCGTCGGACCGGTAGAGCACCAGGTTGCCGTCGTCCTGCACGACCAGCCGGGTGGCGCCGCTGCCGTAGGTCCGGGCGTCCCACACCGCCCGCCCGTCCACGGCGTAGGTGACCAGGTTGCCGTCGGGCTGCAGCACCGTCCGCGCGCCCGGCGCGTACACGCCGCTGGCCCACAGCACCCGCCCGTCGGCCGCGTACTCGACGAGGTTGCCGTCGGCCTGGCCCACCAGCCGGTACCGGCCGTCGGGCGACGTCAGGGCCTGGTCGGCGGTGAGCTGGTCGCCCGGGGCCAGCCGAGTCGGCGCGCCGGCGGGGGTGAGCAGCGTCCGCCCGTCGATCAGGCCGTACCCGGTGTTGTCGTCCCGGCCGGGGAGCTCGATGTCGATGGCGGTGTCGACGACCGCCGTGCGGACCTGCGCCGGGGTGGCACCGGGGTGGGCCTGGAGGTACCGGGCCAGGACGGCGGCGACGTGCGGCGCGGCCATGGAGGTGCCGTCCGCGTAGACGTAGCCGTCGGGGCCGTAGGTCGACAGGATCCCGGACCCCGGGGCCGACACCACGTTCGTCGGCCCGCTGAACGAGAAGGACGCCGACACGCGGTCGGGGTCCGTGGCAGCCACCGCGATGGCCCCGGGCGAGGCGGCCGGGCAGCTGACCGTGTTGCCCTTCAGCCGGTTGTTGCCCGCCGCGGCCACCACGACCACCCCGCGGTCGACCGCGTAGCGCACGGCGCCGTCGACCACGCTGTTGCACGCGCCGCTCAGGCTCAGGTTGATCACGTCGGCGCCCTGGTCGACGGCGTACAGGATGCCGTCGGCGACCCGCCCGGAGTCACCGCTGCCGGCGGCGTCGAGCACCCGCACCGGCATGACCTGCGCCGCGCTCAGCCCGGCGACGCCGATCCCGTTCCCGGAGACGGCCGCGATCGTCCCGCTCACGTGGGTGCCGTGGCCGTTCGGGTCGACGCACCCCCGCGCCGCCGGGTCCACGGTGGCGGCGTCGGCGGCCAGGTCGGCCCCGAGGTCGCAGCGGATGCGGCCCTGCAGGTCGGGGTGGCCGGCGGAGACCCCGGTGTCCAGGACGGCGACGAGCTGGTCGGCCCCGTCCGGTGCGCCGACCGGCCCGTCGTCCAGCCCCAGGTCGGCCAGCGCCCACTGCTCCCCGCGGTAGGGGTCCACGGTGCCCGCGATCGACATCGGGGTGTCCACCGACACCGCCACGGCTCCCGGCCGGGCGCCGAGCTCGGCGCGGGTGGCCGCCACCTCGGCCGCCGGCACCTCGCGGGTGACCACGTCCGCGGAGTCGGCGGTCACCACGACGGCGCTCACCGCCACCAGCTCGTCGACCGGCGCCCCGGTCGCCACCGCCGTGGCCGGGTCGGCCCACGCCGGGGCCGGGTCGACCGCCGCCGGGGTCTCCTCGGCCCGTGCAGGCTGACCGGGGACCAGCGGGAGGGCCAGCGCGCCCACCAGGGCGAGCGGCAGCACGGACCGGGCACGGGACAGGGACAGCGGCACGGAGCACTCCTCGGTAGGCCGCCGATCGCACCCGAGGCGCCGGGCAGGTCAGGCGGTCCCCTCTCCATCGGCCGGAGAGGCCCCGAGGTGGAGCGCGGTCACCCACCCGGGTGGCCGCGCCCGGCTCAGCTGTGCTCGTCCTCGATCCCCATCAGCCGGCGCCCGGCCTCGGTGATGGACCCCGACAGCGACGGGTAGATGGCGAAGGTCTGCGCCAGGTCACCGGCGGTGAGGCCCTTGGTGACCGCCAGCGCGATCGGCAGGATCAACTCCGAGGCGCCCGGGGAGACCACCACGCCACCGATGACGACGTCGGTGGAGCGCCGGGCGTAGAGCTTGATGAACCCGTCACGCAGGTCGCCCATCTTGGCCCGGGCGTTGGTCGACAGCGGCAGCCGGATCACCTCGACGTCGGCGCCCTCGGTGAGCGACTCCTCCTGCACGCCGACCGTGGCGATCTCGGGGTGGGTGAACACGTTCGCCGCGACCGTCTTGAGCCGGATCGGGGCCACCGCCTCGCCGAGCGCGTGCCACATGGCGATCCGCCCCTGCATGGCCGCGACCGAGGCCAGCTGGAACACCCCGGTGACGTCGCCGGCGGCGTAGATGCCCGGCACGCTGGTGCGCGAGACCCGGTCGACGACGATGTGCCCGGCGCGGGTCACCGCGACCCCGGCGGCCTCCAGGTTCAGCCCCTGCGTGTTGGGCACGGTGCCCACGGTCATCAGCGCGTGCGAGCCCTCCACGACCCGGCCGTCGGTGAGCTCGACCCGCACGCCCTTCTCGGTGCGCTCGACCTTCTCCGCGCGGCCGCGCTCGGCGATCCGCCCGCCGCGGGACTGGAAGACCTTCTCGACCACGGCGGCGGCGTCGGCGTCCTCGCCGGGCAGCACCTGGTCGCGGGAGGAGACGAGGGTGACCGGGACGCCAGCCTCCAGGTAGCCGGAGGCGAACTCCGCGCCGGTGACGCCGGAGCCCACCACCACCAGGTGCTCGGGCATCTCGTCGAGGTCGTAGACGTCGCGCCAGGACAGGATCCGCTCGCCGTCGGGCTCGGCGCCGGGCAGCACGCGCGGGTCGGCGCCGGTGGCCAGCAGGACGACGTCGCCGGCGATCTCCTCGGCGACCCCGCCGTCCTGGTCGAGCACCTGCACCCGGTGGGCGGCCAGCCCCGGCTCCTGGTCGGCCAGCCGCGCCTGTCCGAGGACCACCCGCACGCCCTCGGACTCCAGCCGGGCGTGGATGTCGGCGGACTGGGCCACGGCCAGGCCCTTGATCCGCTGGTTGACCGCGGCCAGGTCGATGCCGACGGTGTCCAGGTCGGTGCCGCGCAGGCCCAGGACGGCCGAGTCGCGCACCGAGGTCATCGCCCCGGCCGAGGCGATGAAGGTCTTGGAGGGGACGCAGTCGGTGAGCACGCTGGCCCCGCCGATGCCGTCGCGTTCGACGACGGTGACGTCCGCACCGAGGGAGGAGGCGACGAGGGCGGCCTCGTAGCCGGCCGGGCCACCACCGATGATCACGATGCGGGTCATGGTTCCTTCTCCGAGCTGGGACGACGGTTGCCGGTCCAGTGTCCCCCGTCCGCGCGCCCCTGTCGGCCATCCACGCGGGCGGACCCGGCGACCTGCCTCACCGCCGGGCGCAGGCCGCCTCAGACGCGGGCGCGCCGCCGGCGGATCTGCCACACCGCGGTGACCGCCTCGACGGCGATCGCCGGCGCCATCTTCGACTCCCCGAACTGCCGGTCGCGGAAGACGATCGGCACCTCGGCCACGACCGCCCCCCGCTGCACCGCCCGGAACGTGGTCTCGATCTGGAAGGCGTAGCCCTCGGACGTGGCGACGTCGAGGTCGAGCCCGCCCAGCAGCGGCGTGCGCCAGGCCTTGAACCCGCCGGTGAGGTCCTGGACGGGCAGTCCGAGGACGGTGCGGGCGTAGCGGTTGCCGAACGACGACAGCGCGCGGCGGTGCCACGGCCAGTCGGCCACCGCGCCGCCGGGCACGTACCGCGAGCCCAGCACCAGGTCGGCGTCGGCGGTACGGGCCAGCAGGGCGTCGACCGCGGCCGGGTCGTGCGAGCCGTCGACGTCCATCTGCACGACGACGTCGAAGCGCCCCTCGGCCAGCGCCCAGCCGAAGCCGGCGACGTAGGCCGAGCCCAGCCCGAGCTTCCCGGACCGCTCGATCAGGTGCACCCGGCCGGGGTGGGCCGCGGCCAGCTCGCGGACCCGGGCGCCGGTGCCGTCGGGTGACCCGTCGTCGACGACGAGCACCTCCGGCCGCGAGGGCCGGGCGAGGACGGCGGTGACGTGCGCCCCGATGTTCTCGATCTCGTCGTACGTCGGGGACACGACCAGGACACGCACGCTGTTGATCTCCACTCCCGGGCGAGGAGCTCGGCGCTCCCGGTCGGTGCGACCTTACGGAGCCGGGTGCCGCTGCCCGGGCAGGCCGGCGGTGAACGCGGCCACCAGCCGCTCGGCCGCCCGCGCCGGGGGCAGCCCGCCGGCGAGCACCGCGGCCTCCAGCTCCGGCACCAGCGCGGCCACCTCCGGCTGGGTGCGCAGCCGGTGGTCCAGGCCGTCGCGCACGAGCTGCCACATCCAGCGCACCTGCTGCTCCCGGCGCCGCCGGTCCAGCGCACCGGAGTCGCGCAGCCGGTCCTGGTGGGCCACCAGCGCGGCCCACACCTCGGGCACGCCGGCGCCGGTGAGCCCCGCGCAGGTGAGCACCGGCACGGCGTCGGCGGGCCCGCGCAGCATCCGCACCGCGCCGGCCAGCTCCCGGGCGGCCCGGCGCGCGTCGGCCTCCCCCGGGCCGTCGGCCTTGTTTACCGCGATGACGTCGGCGATCTCGAGGATCCCGCGCTTGATGCCCTGCAGCTGGTCGCCGGTGCGGGCCAGGGTCAGGAAGAGGAACGAGTCCACCATCTCCGCGACGGTCACCTCCGACTGCCCGACGCCCACGGTCTCGACCAGCACGACGTCGTGCCCGGCGGCCTCCACGACCACCATCGACTCGCGGGTGGCCTGAGCGACCCCGCCGAGCGTGCCGGCGGTGGGCGCGGGCCGGATGAACGCCCGCGGGTCGACCGCCAGCCGCGACATCCGGGTCTTGTCGCCCAGGATCGAGCCGCCCGACCGCGTGGAGGAGGGGTCGACGGCGAGCACCGCCACCCGGGCGCCGGCCGCGGTCAGCGTCGTCCCGAGGGTGTCGATGAAGGTGGACTTGCCGACCCCGGGGACACCGCTGATGCCCACCCGCCGGGCCGCCCCGGCGTGCGGCAGCAGGGCGCCGAGCAGCTCCTGGGCCGCGTCCCGGTGGTCGCCGCGGGTGGACTCCACCAGCGTGATCGCCCGCGCCGTCGCCCGCCGGTCGCCACCGAGCACCCCGTCCACGAGCGTGGCGACGTCGACCGGGCGGCCACCCGGGAGGCCAAAGTCGCGACTTTGGCCCCCCGTCATGGGTGACCCAGCCGTCCGGACAGCGTGGACAGCAGCTCCTGCGCGGCGTCGGCGATGACCGTGCCCGGCGGGAAGACCGCGGCGGCACCCATCTCGCGCAGCGTCGGGACGTCGTCGGGCGGGATGACGCCCCCGACCACCACGAGGACGTCGTCGGCGCCCAGCTCGGTCAGCGCGGCGCGCAGCGCGGGCACCAGCGTCAGGTGCCCGGCGGCCAGCGAGGAGACGCCGACGACGTGCACGTCGGCCTCGACGGCCTGGCGGGCGACCTCCTCGGGCGTCTGGAACAGCGGGCCGACGTCGACGTCGAAACCGAGGTCGGCGAAGGCGGTGGCGATCACCTTCTGCCCGCGGTCGTGGCCGTCCTGGCCCATCTTGGCCACCAGGATCCGGGGACGGCGGCCCTCGGCCTCGGCGAACGCCGCGGCCTGCGCCCGGGTCTCCTCCACGGCGGCGGACCCGCCGGCCTCGTCGCGGTACACACCGGAGATGGTGCGCACCTGGCCGGCGTGCCGCCCGTAGACGGCCTCCAGCGCGTCGGAGATCTCCCCCACCGTCGCCCGGGCCCGCGCCGCGTCGACGGCCAGCGCGAGCAGGTTCTGCTCCAACCCGGGCCCCCGGCGGCCCTCGGCGGCAGCGCGGGCGGCGTCGGTGAGCCGGCGCAGCGTCTCCTCCACCGCGCGGGGGTCGCGGGTGGCCCGCAGCTCGGCGAGCCGGGCCCGCTGCTGGGCGAGGACGTCGGCGTTGTCGACGCGCAGCACCTCGACCGGCTCGTCGGTGTCGACCCGGTAGCGGTTGACCCCGATCACCGGCTGGGTGCCTGCGTCGATCCGCGCCTGGGTGCGGGCGGCGGCCTCCTCGATGCGCAGCTTGGGGATGCCGTCGTCGATCGCCCGGGCCATCCCGCCGTGCGCGGCGACCTCCTCGATGTGCCCCCAGGCTCGCCGGGCGAGGTCACGGGTGAGCCGCTCCACGTGCGCCGAGCCACCCCAGGGGTCGACGACCCGCGTCGTCCCGGACTCCTGCTGGAGCAGCAGCTGGGTGTTGCGGGCGATCCGGGCGGAGGAGTCGGTGGGCAGCGCCAGCGCCTCGTCCAGGGCGTTGGTGTGCAGGGACTGCGTGCCGCCCTGGGTGGCGGCCATCGCCTCCAGGCAGGTGCGGACGACGTTGTTGTAGACGTCCTGCGCGGTCAGCGACCAGCCCGAGGTCTGGCAGTGGGTGCGCAGCGACATCGACTTCGCCGTGGTGCCGCCGGCCTCGCGCACCAGCCGGGCCCACAGCAGCCGCCCGGCCCGCAGCTTCGCGACCTCCATGAAGAAGTCCATGCCGATGCCGAAGAAGAAGCTCAGCCGCGGGGCGAACGCGTCGACGTCCAGCCCGGCGCCCCGGCCGGCCGCGAGGTACTCCACGCCGTCGGCGAGGGTGTAGGCCAGCTCCAGGTCGGCCGTCGCCCCGGCCTCCTGGATGTGGTAGCCGGAGATCGAGATCGAGTTGTACCGCGGCATCCGCGCGGAGGTGAACGCGAAGATGTCGCTGATCACCTGCATCGAGGGCCCGGGCGGGTAGATGTAGGTGTTGCGGACCATGAACTCCTTGAGGATGTCGTTCTGGATGGTCCCCGTGAGCTGCTCCGGTGCCACCCCCTGCTCCTCCGCGGCGACCACGTAGAGCGCGAGCACCGGCAGCACGGCGCCGTTCATGGTCATCGACACGCTCATCCGGTCCAGCGGGATGCCGTCGAAGAGCTGCCGCATGTCCAGGATCGAGTCGATCGCCACCCCGGCCATCCCGACGTCGCCGACCACCCGCGGGTGGTCGGAGTCGTAACCGCGGTGGGTGGGCAGGTCGAACGCGACGCTCAGCCCCTTCTGCCCGGCGGCGAGGTTGCGCCGGTAGAAGGCGTTGGAGGCCGCCGCGGTGGAGAACCCGGCGTACTGCCGCACCGTCCACGGCTGGGTCGTGTACATCGTCGGGTAGGGCCCGCGCAGGAACGGCGGGACGCCCGGGAGGGTGTCCAGGAAGTCGGCGCCGGCCAGGTCGGCCGCGGTCGCCAGCGGCGGGACGTCGATCCCCTCCGGCGTCCGCCAGGTCGCCTCGGCCACGCGGTGCCCGGACACCCGCTCGTACTCGGCGGCCCAGTCGGCGGAGCCGGGGCGCGGGGCGCCCAGCTCCAGGTCACCGAAGTCGGGGATCGCGCTCACGCCCGCACCTCCACGTCGTCGTCGGGACGGCCAAAGTCGTGACTTTGGCCGTCCGAGGGGCCAAAGTCGCGACTTCGGCCGTCGGGGATGAGCGCAGACAGCACGGTGGTGAGGACCGCCAGGGCGTCGCAGCCGGTGTGCAGGTGGCCGTCGACGCCCTCGACCTCGGCGCTGCCGGCCAGCCAGACCTGGGTGGCGCCGGCGGCGCGCAGCTCGGCGGCCAGCTCGGCGGCGCGGTCGGCGTAGTCGCGGTCGGTGCCGCAGATGCAGGCCACCGTCGTCCCGGCCAGGCCGCTCGCGCCGTCGCCGGTGGGGGTCGCCAGGCCGCCGGCGGCGAACAGGTTGGCGGCGAAACCGGCCCGGGCGGTGTGCCGGGCGGCCGGGCCGATGGTGGCCAGGTACACCGCCGGGCGGGGCTCGACGGCCTCGACCCGGTCGCGCAGCTCCTCGAACGCGGCCGCGGCACGCACCCGGGGCAGCCCGCCGGACGGCGGCGCCGGGGCGGGACGGCGCACGGGCAGCACCTCGGCCGGGTCGGGGAACTCGCTGACCCCGGTGACCGGGTCGGTGCGGGTGGCCAGCCGCCGCTCGCGGTCGGCCCAGGCGGCGGCGAGCCGGTCGGCGACCAGGCCGGAGTCCAACGCCGCGGCCAGCCCGCCGGCGCGCTCGATCTCGGTGAACCAGGCCCAGGCCGCCTCGGCCAGCGCGGCGGTGAGCGACTCGACGTACCAGGAGCCGCCGGCCGGGTCGAGCACGCGGGCCAGCGACCCCTCCTCCACCAGCAGGCTCTGCGTGTTGCGGGCGATCCGCCGGGCGAAGGCGTCGGGCAGGCCGAGGGCGGCGTCGAAGGGCTGCACGGTGACCACGTCGGCGCCGCCCACCCCGGCGGCGAAGCAGGCCACGGTCGTGCGCAGCATGTTCACCCAGGGGTCGTGCCGGGTGACCATGACGTCGGAGGTCACCGCGTGCTGGCGCTGCGCGCGGGCCGCCGGCGACGCCCCGCTGGCCTCCCCCACCCGGTCCCACAGCCGGCGCGCGGCGCGCAGCGCGGCGATGGTCGTGAACTGGTCGGCGCTCGCCGACAACCGGAACTCCAGCTGGCCGAACGCCTCGTCGACGGTCAGGCCACCGTCGGTGAGCGCCCGCAGGTAGGCGACCCCGGCGGCGGTGGCGCAGCCGAGCTCCTCGACCACCGACCCGCCCGCGCCGGCGAACACCGTGCCGTCGACGACGACCGAGCGCAGGCCCGGGTGCGCCTGTGCCCGCCGGGCCAGCGCCGCCAGCCCGCCGAGGTCCTGCGGCCGGCCGGTCGCGGCCTGCTCGCCGAGGGGGTCCAGGCCCAGGCAGCTGCCCGGGGCCAGGTCGGTGCGGCCGGCGACCAGGTCGAGGAACGCCTCGGCCGCGGCCACCCCGCCCTGCAGCGTCACCGGCGCGAGGTCGAGCAGCACCCCGTCGAGCACCCGGCCCAGCGCCTCCACCGGCACCGCGCCCTCGCCGAGCACCAGCCACAGCGAGGAGACGCCGTTCTCCAGGTCGGCGAGCACCGCCTCGCCGGTGCGGGCGACGTCGGGGTCGGCGTGCCGCTGCCGCACGTCCCAGCCGGCCGGCACGTCGGGGTCACCACTGCCCACGCGGGACCCGCGGACGAACGGCGGCCGCCCGGGCACCCCGGCCCGCGCGGCGAGGTCGCCGGCGTCCTCGGCGGTGTAGAGCGGGCCCACGGTCACCCCGGTGGCGACCGGGTGCCGCAGCGCGTCCTCGACCGCCTCCGGCGCGACGTCCCGGCCGGACCTGCGCAGCACGCCGGCCACCAGCTCCCGCCACTGCGCGCGGGTGGCGGGCGGGAAGTCGCCGGCCAGCACCAGCTGCTCGGGCGGTGTCGGCGGGGCCGGCACCTCGGCGTCCGGGCTCGCCGGGGCGGCGACGTCCCCGGCGTCGGGGACGGGCCGGTCGGGGGTGCTCATCGTCGGGGTGCTGCCTCTCCGGTCGCGAGGGAGCAGACGCTACCGGGGGTCCGCGGCGGCCACGGGGGCGTCGGCGGACAGGGCGTGCAGCGCGGTGCGGGCCAGCAGCCGCACCCCGACCCCGATGGCCCGCTCGTCGACGTCGAAGGTGCCGCGGTGCAGGTCCAGCGGCTGGCCGCCGCCGTGGGTGCCCAGCCGGGCGAGCGCGATCGGCATCGCCTCGGCGAACCAGCCGAAGTCCTCCCCGCCCATGCTCTGCGGCGACAGCGCCACGCCCTCGCTGCCCACCGTCTCCAGGGCCGCCGAGCGCAGCAGCGCGACGCTGCGCGGGTCGTTGACCACCGGCGGCACCCCGCGCACGTACTCGATCTGCACGGCCGCGCCAGAGGCCTCGGCGACCTCGGTGACCAGCCGGCGCACGAGCTCCTCGGCCTGGCTCCACACCGACCGGTCCAGCACCCGCAGCGTGCCGCGCAGCTGGCCGGTCTCGGGGATGGTGTTGGCCGCGACGCCGGCGCTGAGCGCACCCCACACGAGCGACAGCGCCGAGCGCGGGTCGACCAGCCGGGACAGCAGCCCCGGCACCTCGGTCACCACCCGGCCCATGGCGTGCACCAGGTCGACGGTCAGCTGCGGGCGGGCGGTGTGCCCGCCGGGCCCGGTGAGGGTGACCTCGACCCGGTCGCAGGCGGCGGTGATCGCACCGGTGCGCAGGCCGACCTTCCCGACGTCCAACGAGGGGTCGCAGTGCAGCGCGAACGCGCGGCTGGCGCCGGCCAGCACGCCCTCCTCGAGCACCTGCAGCCCGCCGCCGGGGACCTGCTCCTCGGCCGGCTGGAAGACGCAGCGCACCGTGCCGGGGAGGTCGTCGAGAGAGGCCAGCGCCAGGGCGACGCCCAGCAGCACGGTGGTGTGCACGTCGTGGCCGCAGGCGTGGGCGAGCCCGTGCCGGGTGGAGGCGTACGGGACGTCCTTGAGGTCGGTCAGCGGCAGGGCGTCGATGTCGGCGCGCAGCACGACCACCGGGCCGGCGTCCGGATCGCCGCCGACGTCGCAGACGAGCCCGGTGCCGCCCTCGAGCCGGCGCGGCTGCAGCCCGGCCCGGGTCAGCCGCGACTCCAGGAACGCGGTGGTCTCGTGCTCGGCGAACCCCAGCTCGGGGTGGGCGTGCAGGTGCCGCCGGACGGCGACCAGCTCGGCCTGGTGCGCCCGCGCCCAGCCGTCGACCGCGGCGCTCCGGACGTCCTCGCCCGGGCGCCCCGCGCCGTCCGCTGCCGCCGTGCGCACGTCGTCCCCGCTCACTCCTGGGTCGCCCGCGGGAGGCCGTCGCGCAGCTCGGCCAGCAGGCTGTCGACGACCGGCTCCAGCGCGCCGCCGTGCGCGGCGGCGACGGCCCGCTGCCGCGCAGCGGAGCCGCCGGTCGCCACGATGCGGCGGACGTCGGCCAGCTCGGCCGCGCAGCCCAGCTCCCGGGCGACGGGCAGCAGCTCGTCGACCAGCTCGTCGAGCGCCTCGCGGACCGGTCGCACGGTGCCGGCGTCGTCGACGACGATCGCGGCGTCCAGGCCGTACCGGGACGCGCGCCACTTGTTCTCCCGCGCCACCCAGCCGGCGGGCACGGGCAGGGTCTCGCCACGGTCGAGCGCCCGGTCGAAGGTCTCGACCAGGCACTGCGCCAGCGCGGCGACCGCGCCGATCTCGTCGAGGTTGGTCAGGCCGTCGCAGATGCGCAGCTCGACCGTGCCGAAGTCCGGGTGCGGGCGGATGTCCCACCACACCTCGCGGACGCTCTGCACCGACCCGCTGGCGATCAGCGTGGCCATGTACTGCTCGAACTCCGACCAGTCGGAGAGCTGGTGGGGCAGCCCCGCGGTCGGCATGCCCTCGAACACCAGCGCGCGGGAGGACGACAGCCCGGTGTCGATGCCGTCCCAGTAGGGCGAGGACGCCGACAGCGCGAGGAAGTGCGGCACGTAGGCGGTGAGCGCGTTGACGACCGGGATCGCCTTCTCCTGCCCGCGGACGCCGACGTGCACGTGCACCCCGAAGATCTGCATCCGCCGGACGACCCACTGCATGCGCTCGACCAGCTCGGCGTAGCGCTCCTTGGGCGAGATCTGCTGGCTCTCCCAGGGCGTGAACGGGTGGCTGCCGGCGCACATCACGCCCAGGCCGCGGCGGTCGGCGGCCTGGACCACCTCGGCCAGCGTGGCGGCGAGGTCGGCCTTGGCCTCGGCGACGGTGGTGCAGATGCCGGTGATGATCTCTACGGTCGACTGCAGCAGCTCGTGCTTGGCCTTGGGGTGCTCGTCGAGCCCCTCGGGGGTGAGCTCGGCCAGGATCTCGGTCGCCCCCGCGGTCAGCGCGCGGGTCTCCCGGTCGATCAGCTGGAGCTCCCACTCCACCCCCAGGCTGGAGCGCTCGGACGCGTGGAAGGGGATCTGCACGCTGGGAGTCTAGGCAGCGCAGCCGCAGGTCACCGGCCGAGCGACCACCTGCCGGGACGCCGCCCCACGGACGCCGCCGCCGCGCTGGGTTAGCGTCGGTGCGTGAGCTCGCCGAAGCACTCCCCCGCCGACCCCACCGTCCTGGCCGCCCGCGCGGCCGAGGACCTCACCGCCGCGCTCGGTGGCCGGCACGACGTCGCCGTGGTGATGGGCTCGGGCTGGGCGCCCGCTGCCGACGCCTTCGGGGAGACGCTGGCCAGCGTGGAGATCGGGCAGCTGCCCGGCTTCTCCGCCCCCACCGTCAGCGGGCACGGCGGCGAGGTGCGCTCGGTCTCCGTCGGCGGCCGCAAGGTGCTGCTGTTCCTGGGCCGCACGCACCTCTACGAGGGCCGCGGCGTCCAGCCGGTCGTGCACGGCATCCGGACGGCGGCCGCCGCCGGGGTCCGCACCGTGCTGCTCACCAACGCCGCGGGCGGGCTGTCGCCGGACCACCGGGTCGGCCAGGCGGTGCTCATCAGCGACCACCTGAACCTCACCGCGACGTCCCCGCTGGTCGGCGCCACCTTCGTCGACCTCACCGACCTGTACTCGGCCCGGCTGCGCGCGCTGGCGCGGGAGATCGACCCGGCGCTGGCCGAGGGCGTCTACGCCGCCCTGCCGGGCCCGCACTTCGAGACCCCGGCCGAGATCCGGATGCTGCGCACCCTGGGCGCGGACCTGGTCGGCATGTCCACCGCGCTCGAGGCGATCGCGGCCCGCGCCGCGGGCGTCGAGGTGTTCGGCCTGTCGATGGTCACCAACGCCGCCGCCGGCATCACCGGCGAGGCCCTCGACCACAGCGAGGTGCTGGCCGCGGGCAAGGAGGCCGCGGGCCGGCTCGGGCAGTTCCTCGTCCAGCTGATCAGCCGGCTGCCGTGACCGGGCCCGACGACCTGCTGACCCGGGCCCGCGCCTGGGCCGCCGACGACCCGCACGCCGGCGACCGGGCCGAGGTCGAGGCGCTCGTGGCCGCCGGTGACGAGGCCGAGCTCGCCCGTCGGTTCACCGGTCCGCTGACCTTCGGCACCGCCGGGCTGCGCGGCCCGCTGCGGGCCGGGCCGGCCGGGATGAACGCCGCCGTGGTCACCCGCGCCGCCGCCGGTCTGGGCTCCTGGCTGGACGCGCACGGGCACGCCGGCGGTGGCGTCGTCATCGGCTACGACGCCCGGCACCGCTCCGACGAGTTCGCGCACACCTCCGCCGCCGTGCTCAGCGCCGCCGGGTTCGCCGTCCAGGTGCTGCCCCGCCCGCTGCCCACGCCGGTGCTGTCGTACGCCGTCCGGCACCTGGGCGCGGTCGCCGGGGTGATGGTGACCGCGAGCCACAACCCGCCGCAGGACAACGGCTACAAGGTCTACCTCGCCGACGGCGCGCAGCTGGTGCCGCCGGCCGACCGGCAGATCGAGGCGGCCATCGCCGCGGTCGGCCCGGCCCGCGCGGTGCCGCTGTCCGACGACTGGCTCACCCTCGGCGACGACGTCGAGGCCGACTACGTCGCCGCGGTCGTCGACGCCCTGCAGCCCGGCCGGGTCCGGCTGGCCGACCGGCAGCACCTGCGGGTGGCCTACACGGCGATGCACGGCGTCGGCTCGTCGACCACCCGGCGGGTGTTCGAGGCCGCCGGCTTCGCCCCGCTGCACGCGGTCGCCCAGCAGGACCGGCCCGACCCGGCCTTCCCGACCGTGGCCTTCCCGAACCCGGAAGAGCCCGGTGCGGTCGACCTGCTGGTCGACCTCGCCGTCCAGGTCGACGCCCACGTGGCCATCGCCGAGGACCCCGACGCCGACCGCTGCTCGGTGGTCTGCGACGACCGGCAGCTGACCGGCAACGAGGTCGGCGTCCTGCTGGCCGACTGGCTGCTGCGCCGCGGCGTGCGCGGCACCTACGCCCGGTCGCTGGTCAGCGGCTCGCTGCTGGGTGAGCTCGCCCGGGCGCACGGCGTGCCCGCCGAGGAGACGCCCACCGGGTTCAAGTGGATCATCCGGGCCGGCTCGGCGCAGGCCCCGCTGGTGTTCGGCTACGAGGAGGCGCTGGGCTACGCGGTCACGCCCTCGGTCGCCCACGACAAGGACGGCGTCTCCGCGGCGCTGGCCGTCGCGCTGCTGGCCGCCGAGCTCGCCGCCGAGGGCCGCACGCTCACCGACCGGCTCGACGAGCTGGCCGTCGAGCACGGCCTGTACGCCACCGGCCAGCTGTCGGTGCGGGTCGAGGACCTCACCCGCATCTCCGACGCGATGGCCCGGCTGCGGTCCGCTCCCCCGGCGCAGCTGCTCGGCCGGGACGTCGAGGTCACCGACCTGGCCGAGTCCGACCCGCCGGTGGACGCCGTCCGGCTGCGCGGGGAGGGCGTGCGGGTGATCGTGCGGCCCAGCGGCACCGAGCCCAAGCTCAAGGCCTACCTGGAGACCGTCGTCCCGGTGCCCGACCGGGCGGGGGTGGCCGCCGCACGCAGCCGCGGCGCCGACGAGCTGGACCGGCTGCGCGCCGAGATGTCGGCCGCCCTGGGGCTCTGACCCGCTCCCGGCCCGCGCCCGCGGGCACCGCACGGCACCACCGAAGGGTCCCTCTTGTCCTTGCTCGACCAGCAGGTCTCGTCCACGCCCGCGCCTCCCCGCCGGCACCGGACCGAGATCGAGGGGCTGCGCGCGCTCGCCGTCGCCCTCGTCGTCGGCTACCACGTCTCCAGCGGACGGGTCTCCGGCGGCGTGGACGTCTTCCTCGTCCTCACCGGCTTCTTCCTCGTCCGCACGCTGCAGGGCCAGCTCGCCCGCACCGGCCGGGTGGCCGTGCTGCCCACCCTCACGCGGACGCTGACCCGACTGCTGCCGCTCTCGCTGCTCGTCCTCGCCGTCACCCTCGTCGCGAGCGCGGTGGTCGTGCCGCAGTCGCGCTGGCGCGAGATCGCGCTGCACCTGCTCTCCTCGACGACGTTCCGGGAGAACCACCGGCTGGTGCAGGAGGCGGTCGACTACAGCGCGAGCAACGCCGCGGCCAGCCCCTTCCAGCACTTCTGGTCGCTGTCGATCCAGCTCCAGGTCCTGCTCGCCGCGCCCGTGGTGGTCGCGGTCGCCGCCGCCCTGCTCCGCCGCCGGGTCGCGCGGGTGGAGGGCCGGCGGGTCGCCGTGGCCGGGGTCGCCGCCGTCGCCGGCGCCTCCTTCGTCTGGTCGCTGGTGAGCACGCAGGCCGACCAGCAGGTCGCGTACTTCTCCACGGCGCCGCGGCTGTGGGAGCTGGGCGCCGGGGCGCTGGTCGCGCTGCTGCCGGCCGACGCGCGGGTCGGCCCGCGGGCCGCTGCACTGCTCGGCTGGGGCGGCGTCGTCGCCCTCGTGGCGTGCGGCGCCCTGCTCGACGGCGCGCACACGTTCCCCGGGTGGCAGGCGGCCTGGCCGGTGGCGTGCGCGGTGGCGGTCCTGCTGGCCGGCGACCGTGGTGGCCGCTTCGGCGTCCACCGGCTGCTGTCCCGGCCGGTGCTGGGCCGGCTCGGCCGGATCTCCTTCGCGCTGTACCTGTGGCACTGGCCGGTGCTGGTCCTGTACCTGGTGCACACCGGCCGCGAGTCACCGACGGTCGGGGGCGCGGTGGGCGTCGTCGGGGTGTCCTGGGCGCTGGCGGCGGTCACCTCCCGGCTGGTCGAGCAGCCGACCACCCGCGGGCTGCGCCGCCTGCGCCCGGCCGCGGCGCTGGGCGTCGTGGTGGCGTGCGCCCTGCCGCTGCTGGCGTCCGGGCTGGGCACGGTCGGCTGGCTGGACCGCGAGTCCGCCCGGGTCGCCGCGGCCGCCGACGACCCGGCCTACCCCGGCGCGGCGGCCCTGCTCGGCGCTGCCGGGGCCGTGCCCGAGCGCGATCCGCTGCCGTCGGAGTCGGTGGTCCGGGAGGACTGGCCGCGGCTGCCCGAGCAGGACTGCTCCGTCCTGGACGACCCGGCGGTGCCCGGGGAGACCGAGCTGTGCACGCTGGGCAGCGACGAGCGGGAACGGCGCATCGTCGTCGTCGGCGACTCGCACGCCGCGCAGTGGCTGCCGCCGCTCGCCGCGCTGGCCGCCGACCGCTCCTGGCAGGTGGTCTCGATCGTGCGGGGCGGGTGCAACCTGTCCACCGAGTCGGAGTTCGTCGAGGAGGGCTGGCCGGGCTACGAGGAGTGCGTCGCCTGGCGGTCCGGGCTGGTGGGCGTGATCACCGGCCTGGCACCGGACCTCGTGGTCGCCCTGGGCACCCGCACCGGCTACGCCCCGGGCGAGGAGGTGGTACCGCCCGGCTTCGTCGCCGCGTGGCAGCAGCTGTCGGACGCCGGACTGCGGGTGATCGGCATGCGGGACACCCCGCGGCACGCCGACGACGCCCCCGACTGCCTGGCCCGGTCGACGACGGGGCCCTCGGCCTGCGGCGTCGCCCCGGCCGACGTCTACACCGAGGGGCTGCTGGAGAGCGTCGGGCCGACCCTGCCCCCGGGGGTGGACCTGCTCGACACCCGGTCGTTCTTCTGCACCGACGAGACCTGTCCGGCCCTGGTCGGCAACGTCCGGGTGTACCTGGACCGCCAGCACGTGACCGCGACATACATGCGCACGACCGCGCCCCTGCTGGAACCGGAGCTGCTCGCCCTCACCGGCTGGTGACCGGCGCCGCGCGGCTCAGTTCCAGGTCGGGGGCACGTACAGCGGCTCGCCCGTGGCCGTGGGCGGGATGCCGGGAGGTGGGCCGTACCGGTTGGGGCGGGCGTCACCGCGGACGAAGCCGGTGAGCCCGAGCAGGGCCAGCTGGCCGAGCAGGGGCACGAACACGATCAGCACCACCCAGGCCGGCAGCCCGCGGTCGTGCAGCCGGGTGACGGCGCCGGAGATCGAGGCGGGCAGCGTCAACAGGCCCACGGCCTGCACGAACGGCCCGTAGTCCGGGACCCCCGTCTCCACCATCCGCTGCAGGTCGGTGTTGCCCAGCGCCAGGTCCGCGAGGAGCGCCAGCACGCTGAGGGCCGCCACCGGCAGGGCGTACTGCAGCCACCAGGTGCGCCGGTCGATCCGCCCCCGGCGCACGTACCACTCCCAGATGCTCACGCGCCCAGTGTCCCCGCGTTCGGGGTCCGGGGCGGGCAGGCGTCCCGCCCGGTCACGCCGCCACGGTCTCCCGGCAGCCCGAGCCCAGCGAGCGCCGGGCCGCCTCGAGCACCCGGACGACGTCCCGGCCGAAGGCCGCGTCGCAGGGGTGCGCGCCGCCGGTCAGCGCCGCGGCCTGCAGCTCGTCGACGGCGACCCGGTGCGCGTCGGTGGCGGTGTCGGACTCCGGCAGCAGCACCAGCCGGCCGGCGTCGCCGTGCACCCAGGACTCGATGCCGGCCGCCATCGGGGCCGCGGTGGAGCTGAGCGTGACCGTGCTGGTGCGCCCCGCGGTGTGGGTGAGCACCAAGTGCACCAGGTCGCCCAGCCCGGCGCCGGCCTGCACCGCGGTGACCGGGCCGAGCGCGGGGACGAGCAGCGAGAGCGCGTGCGGGCCGACGTCCCACAGGGCGCCGTGCTCGTGCCGCCACGGCGAGTCGTCGAACGGGGTGCCGGCCAGCGAGCCCAGCCAGGTGACCGAGCCGCCGGTCAGCGTCGTCCGGGCGGCCTGCTCGAGCCAGGTGGAGGTCGCCGTCCGGAAGCGGTTGGTGAAGAAGACGACCGAGGCCACGCCCGCTGCCTCCGTGGCGGCCACCACCCGGTCGGCGGCGGCGAGGGACAGCGCGACCGGCTTCTCCAGCAGCAGGTGCTTGCCGGCCGCGGCGGCGCGCTCGGCGAGCGGGGCCTGCACGTCCGGGGGCAGCGAGATGCTCACGGCGTCGACGTCGGCCAGCAGCGCGTCGAGGTCGTCGGTGCCCCGGACGTCGAACTCCGCGGCGGCGTCCTGCGCCTTGCCCAGGTCACGGCCCCAGATGCCCACGAGCTCGGCGGAGGGGTACCCGGCCAGCGAGGCCGCGTGCACGGTGCGGGCCCAGAAGCCCGTGCCCAGGACGGCGAACCGCACCTCAGACCGAGCCGAACTGGCGGTCTCCGGCGTCGCCGAGGCCCGGGACGATGTAGGCGTGCTCGTTGAGCCGCTCGTCGACGCTGGCGGTGAAGACGCGCAGCGGCAGCCCGGACTCCTCGAGCCGCTGCAGCCCCTCGGGGGCGGCGAGGGCGCAGAGCACGGTGATGTCGGTGGCACCGCGGTCGGTGAGCAGGGTGCAGCAGTTCACCAGCGAGCCGCCGGTGGCCAGCATCGGGTCGAGGACGAACACGTGCCGGTCGACCAGCGACTCCGGCAGCGAGGCCATGTAGGGCTCGGGCTCGAAGGTGACCTCGTTGCGGGCCAGCCCGACGAAGCCCATCTGCGACTCCGGCAGCATGCTGTGCGCGGTGTCGGCCATGCCCAGCCCGGCGCGCAGCACCGGCACGATCAGCGGCGGGCCGGCCAGCCGGTAGCCGGTCGTGGTGGTGACCGGGGTGGTGATCGGGTCCTCGGCGACCGCGAGGTCGCGGGTGGCCTCGTAGACGAGGAAGGTCGTCAGGTCCCGCAGCGCGGCGCGGAAGGTGGCGTTGTCGCTGCGCTCGTCGCGCATCTTCGACAGACGGGCACGGGCGAGCGGGTGGTCGACGACGGTCAGCTGCACGCCGCACACCGTAACGGCCGCGGTGGCGTCCCGGACCGGCCCCGCTGCAGGGACCTGCGCCGCGGGGAGCGGGGCGTGGCGGGCAGCGCGCCCTCCCTCAGGACGGCGGGTCGCCCGCGGTGCGCTCGGCGTGGTGGCAGCGCTCCTGGTAGGCGAGCAGGTCGGCCAGCCGCACCCGGCGGTGGCGCCGCGGCTGGTCGTAGGGGATGACGCCGGAGTCCAGCAGCCGCACGAGCGTGGGCCGGCTGACGCCCAGCAGGACCGCGGCCTGCTGGGTCGACAGCACCGGCTCGTGGCAGGACAGCGTCACCGGGTGCCCCCCGGCCAGCGCGGCCGCGGCGTGCGCGAGCACCTCGACCAGCTCGGCGGGCAGCGCCCGGCGCTCACCGTCGTCCGGCCCGACGGACCAGGAGACGCCCGCGGGCAGGGCGGCGAGCAGCTCGCCCAGCTCGGCCAGGACGGTGGCGTCGGCCGGCGGGTCGACGGTGTGGTCAGCAACAGCCGCGGAGTGCACACCGGGATGGTAAGCCGTTCAGTTCGCCCAAGTCGAACAAATCGAACAACGCTGTTAGGCTGACCTCACCGCCGCCCGTCCTACCCGGGAGACGCATGACCGCACTGCTCGCCCTGCACCTGGCGGCCGCCCTGGCCGCCCCGCTCCTCGTGCGCCGGTGGGGACGGTCGGCCTTCCTGGCCCTGGCCCTGGTCCCCGGCGTCGCCTTCGGCTGGGTGCTGGCGCAGCTGGCCGCGGTCACCGACGGCCGTGCGGTCACCGAGACGACGCCCTGGATCCCCACGCTCGACCTGGCGATCACGCTGCGGCTGGACCAGCTCTCGCTCACCCTGGCCTCGCTGGTCACCGGGGTCGGCGCCCTCGTGCTGGTCTACTGCGCGCGCTACTTCGAGCCCGACGACGAGGGGCTGGGCCGGTTCGCCGGCACACTCACCGCCTTCGCCGGTTCCATGCTCGGCCTCGTCCTGGCCGACGACATGCTCCTGCTGTACGTCTTCTGGGAGCTCACGACCGTCTTCTCGTTCCTGCTGATCGGCGGCTCCGGCGGCCGGCTGGCCGGGCGGCGCGCCGCCAGCCAGGCGCTGGTGCTCACCACCGCCGGCGGGCTGGCGATGCTGGTCGGGCTCATCCTGCTCGGCCAGGCCAGCGGCTCGTACCTCCTGTCGGAGGTCGTCGCCGACCCGGGCAGCGGCCCGCTGGTGGTCACCGGCACGCTGCTGGTGCTGGTCGGGGCGATCACCAAGTCGGCGATGGTCCCGTTCCACTTCTGGCTGCCCGCCGCCATGGAGGCACCCACCCCGGTCAGCGCCTACCTGCACGCCGCCGCCATGGTGAAGGGCGGCATCTACCTGGTGGCCCGGCTGGCGCCGGGCCTCGCCGACGTGCCCGGCTGGCGGCCGGTCGTGCTCGGCCTGGGCCTGGCCACCATGTTGGTGGGCGGCTACCGCGCGCTGCGCCAGCACGACCTGAAGCTGCTGCTGGCCTTCGGCACCGTCAGCCAGCTGGGCTTCCTCATGGTGCTGGTCGGCGCCGGCAGCGCCGAGCTGGCCGCGGCCGGCCTGGTGATGACCGTCGCGCACGCGCTGTTCAAGTCCACGCTCTTCCTCACCGTCGGCGTGATCGACCACGCCACCGGCGTCCGCGACCTGCGCCGACTGTCCGGCCTGGGCCGGCGGCTGCCGGTGCTCGCCGTCATCGGCACGCTGGCCGCGGCCTCGATGGCCGGCCTCCCGCCGCTGCTGGGCTTCGTCGGCAAGGAGGCGGCCTTCACCGCGCTGCTGGACGGCGGCCTGCCGGACCGGACGGCGGCGCTGCTGGTGCTGACCGGCCTGGTGCTCGGCTCGGTGCTGACCGTGGCGTACTCGGCCCGCTTCGTCTGGGGCGCCTTCGCCCGCAAGCCCGGGCTGGCCGCGACCGAGCCCGCTGCGCTGGTCCACCCGCCGGGCCCGCTGTTCCTGACCGCGCCGGCGCTGCTCGCGCTCTGCGGCCTGGCGCTGGGGCCGGCCAGCCCGCTGCTCGACCGCCTGGTCGCCGGCCACGCCGCCGCCCTGCCGCTGCTCGCCCCCGAGGCCGAGCACCTGGCGCTGTGGCACGGCCTGCAGCCGGCGCTCGCGCTGTCGGCGGTGACCGTCGTCGCTGGCGCACTCCTGTTCGCCGCCCGCGCCCGGGTCACCCGGGTGCAGCAGCGGCTGGCCGTCGGGGCCTCGGCCGACGAGGGGTACTGGAACACCATGCAGGGCCTGGACCGCCTCGCGGTGCTGGTCACCGGCACCACGCAGCGCGGCTCGCTGCCGGCCTACCTCGGCACGATCCTGGTCGTCGTCCTGGCGCTGCCGGGCAGCGTGCTGGTGTTCCGCGCGCCGTGGCCCGGCGAGTGGCGGGCGTGGGACTCCCCCGTGCAGGCCCTGGTCGGCGCCACCGCGCTGGTGGCCGCGGTGCTGGCCGTGCGGATCCGGCAGCGGCTGTCGGCCGTGCTGGTCGTCGGGGTCACCGGCTACGCGCTGGCCGTGCTGTTCGTCCTGCAGGGCGCGCCCGACCTGGCGCTGACCCAGTTCCTGGTCGAGACGCTGTCGCTGGTCACCTTCGTGCTGGTGCTGCGTAAGCTGCCCAAGGACATCACCGAGCGGCACCGGCCGCGCGAGCGTGCCCTCCGCGGCGTGGTGGCCGTCTGCGTGGGCGCCTTCATGGCCGCGGTGGGCGCGGTCGCGCTGGCCGCCCGCACCGCTGCGCCGGTGTCGGTCGACTACCCGGCGGAGGCCTACTCCTTCGGCGGGGGCGAGAACATCGTCAACGTCACCCTGGTCGACATCCGCGCCTGGGACACCCTCGGCGAGATCTCGCTGCTGGTGGTGGCCGCCACCGGCGTGGCCAGCCTGGTCTTCCTGCGCCGGCGCACCGGCGCCGTCGAGCGCGCACCCGGCCAGGCCCCCGCCTCGCCCCCGACCCGCTGGGCGCCCCGGAACCGGTGGCTGGCCGCGTCCGCGACGCTGCCCCCGCAGCGCCGCTCGGTCGTGCTCGAGGTCGTCACCCGGGTGCTGTTCCACACGATCGTCGTGTTCTCGCTGTACCTGCTGTTCACCGGGCACAACGAGCCCGGCGGCGGGTTCGCCGGCGGGCTGGTGGCCGGGCTCGCGCTGGTGCTGCGCTACCTGGCCGGCGGCCGCTACGAGCTCGGTGAGGCCGCTCCGGTCGACCCCGGCCTGCTGATGGGCGCCGGGCTGCTGTTCGCCGGCGGCACCGGCGTGGTCGGGCTGACGCTGGGCGCCGAGGTGCTCCAGACGGCGATCCTGCAGACCACCCTGCCGGTGCTGGGCGACGTGAAGCTGGTGACCTCGCTGTTCTTCGACATCGGCGTCTACCTGATCGTCCTGGGCCTGGTGCTCGACGTCCTCCGCAGCCTCGGCGCCGAGCTCGACCGCCAGGTCGACGAGGACGACCCCGTCGACTCGACCCCCGAGGAGGTGATCGTCCGATGACCCCCACCGTCGTCCTGCCCGTGGTCATCGGCGGCCTGTACGCCGCCGGCGTCTACCTGCTGATGGACCGCAGCCTCACCCGCGTGCTGCTGGGCTTCCTGCTGCTGGGCAACGCCACCAACCTGCTGCTGCTGTCCAGCGGCGGGCCGGCCGGGCTGGCCCCGATCCTGGGCGTCGCCGAGCCCGAGGAGATGAGCGACCCGCTCCCGCAGGCCTTCGCGCTGACCGCCGTGGTGATCACCTTCGGGATCACCGCCTTCCTGCTCGCGGTGATCTACCGGTCCTGGCGGCTGGTCCGCCAGGAGGTGGTCGGCGTCGACGAGGAGGACCGCCGGGTCGCGGCCCGCGAGGCGATGGACGCCGACGACCTCGACCCCGACGACCTGGACCCCGCCGACCGGCCGGCCGCCCACGCCGACAGCCTGCCCGCCTCGTCCCCGGCCACCGCGGCCTCCGACGACGTCGACCTCCCCTCGACCACCCGGAGCCGCTCGTGACCAGCGTCCTGACGCCGCTGCCGGTGCTGCTGCCGCTGCTCGGGGCGGCCGGCGCGCTGCTGGTCGGCCGGCACCCCCGGACCCAGCGGACGCTCAGCATCCTGGTGCTCAGCGCCGTGCTGGCCGTGTCCGTGGCCCTGCTGGTGCTGGCCGACGCCGAGGGCGCGCAGGCGGTGTCGGTCGGCGGCTGGCCGGTGCCGCTGGGCGTCGTGCTCGTGGTCGACCGGCTCTCGGCGCTGATGCTGGTCGTGGCCAGCTCGGTCGCCCTCGCGGTGCTGGTGTTCGCCGTGGGCCAGGGCTCGGCCGACGGCGACGAGGAGACACCGCTGTCGATCTTCCACCCGACCTTCCTGGTGCTGATCGCCGGCGTGAGCAACGCGTTCCTGGCCGGCGACCTGTTCAACCTCTACGTCGGCTTCGAGATCCTGCTGACCGCCAGCTACGTGCTGCTGACCCTGGGCGGCTCGGCGCCGCGCATCCGGGCCGGCATCACCTACATCGTGGTCAGCCTGCTCAGCTCGCTGCTCTTCCTGGCCGCCATCGCGCTCGTCTACGCCGCGACCGGCACCGTCAACATGGCCCAGCTCGCCGTCCGGCTGGCCGAGCTCCCCGAGGGCACCCAGCTGCTGCTGCAGTCGATGCTGCTCGTCGCCTTCTGCATCAAGGCCGCGGTGTTCCCGCTGTCGGCGTGGCTGCCCGACAGCTACCCGACCGCGCCCGCACCGGTCACCGCCGTCTTCGCCGGTCTGCTCACCAAGGTCGGCGTGTACGCGGTCATCCGCACCCAGACCCTCCTGTTCCCCGGCGGGGCGCTCGACGACGTGCTGATGTGGGCCGCGCTGGCCACCATGGTGATCGGCATCCTGGGCGCGGTGGCGCAGACCGACATCCGCCGCATCCTGTCCTTCACCCTGGTCAGCCACATCGGCTACATGGTCTTCGGCATCGCCCTCGGGACGACGGCCGGCCTGGCCGGGGCGGTCTTCTACGTCGCCCACCACATCGCCATCCAGACCACGCTCTTCCTGGTCGCCGGCCTGGTCGAGCGGCAGGGCGGGTCGACGTCGGTCGACCGGCTCGGCGGGCTGGCGCGCTCCTCCCCGCTGCTGGCCGTGCTGTTCTTCGTGCCGGCGATGAACCTGGCCGGCATCCCGCCGCTGTCGGGCTTCATCGGCAAGCTCGGGCTCCTGGAGGCCGGGGCGGCCGACGGCAGCTGGCCGGCGATGGTGCTGGTCGGCGGGGCCGTCGTGACCAGCCTGCTCACCCTGGTCGCCGTCGCCCGGGTCTGGACCCGGGCCTTCTGGCGGCCCGCGGTGCAGGCACCCGGCGCCGACACCGCCGCCGCCGCGGCGGCCGACGCGGGACCCGAGACGGCGCCGGAGCCGGTCGGGGTGGCCGCCGGCGGCCCGGCCCCGGCCACCGGCGGCAGCACCGCCGCGCGCCGCCGTCCCCGGACGGTGGCCCGCGCGCGGGCCTGGGCCCGGCACACCGCCGTGGCCACGGACACCGGGCCGTCCCGGGACGGCTTCGGTGACCGGCACCTGGACCCCCGCCCCGGCCCCGACCGGCCGCTGCCGGGCGTGATGCTCGGGGCCACCGCCGCGATGGTCGCCCTGACCGTGGCGCTCACGGTGGTCGCCGGGCCGCTGTACGGCTTCACCGACCGCGCTGCCGGCGACCTGCTGGACCGCACGCCCTACCTGGAGTCGGTCTTCGGCGGGGAGGTGGTGGAGTGACCGCCCCCGACGTGGCGCTCCGCCGGCTGCGGGACCAGGTGCCGCTGCTGGTGGCCCTGGTGCTGGTCTGGAACCTGCTGTGGGGCACCTGGTCCTGGGCGAACCTCATCTCGGGCACCGTGGTCGCCGTCGCCGTCACCTGGCTGCTCCCGCTGCCCCCGGTGACCGGCGGCGCGGCGTTCCACCCGGTCGCGGTGCTCCGCTACCTCGTGCGCTTCGTGTTCGACCTGGCCACCTCCAGCGCCCAGGTCGCCTGGGCCGCCGTCCGCCCGGGCACGCTGGAGGACGGCGCGATCATCACCGTCGCCCTGCGCACCGACTCCGACCTGCTGCTCACGCTGGTCACCGAGTCGCTGTCGCTGGTGCCCGGCTCGCTGGTCATCGACCTGGACCGCGAGCAGCGCACCGTCGCGCTGCACCTGCTGGCCGTCCGCAACCTGGCCGCGGTCGAGCGGCAGCGGGCCTCGGTGCTCGCCACCGAGGAGCGCGTGGTGCGCGCCTTCGGCCGGGCCGAGGACATCGCCGCGCTCGACACCGCCCCCCTCGACACCGCCGCCCCCGACACCGCCGACCGGGGCCCCCGCCGACCGGGACCCCGCCCCGGGGAGAGGACCACGTCATGACCGTCGTCTCCGTGCTCGCCTTCGCGATGCTGGGCACGGGCGTGCTGTTCGCGCTCGTGCGCCTGGCCCTGGGCCCCTCGCTGCTAGACCGGGTGGTGGCCACCGACGCGCTGCTGGTCATCATCTCCGCCGGGCTGGCCGTCTACGCCGCCCTCACCCGCGACCGGACCGTCGTCCCGGTGCTGGTGGTGGTCGCCCTGCTCGGCTTCGTCGGCACCGTCTCGGTGGCCCGCTACATCGGCGGCATGCTGCCCGAGCCGGCCGACGACCCCGGCACGCCCGGGGCCACGACGGCCGGCGACGCGCCCGCCGAGGAGGTGCGGCCGTGAACGACGTGGACTCCGTGGCCGACGTCGTCGCCATGGCCTGCCTGCTCCTGGGCGCGTTCCTCTGCCTCACCGCCGGGGTCGGTCTGCTGCGCTTCCGGGACGTGCTGTCCCGGATGCACGCCGGCACCAAGCCGCAGGCGGTGGGCGTGCTGCTGATCATGACGGGCGCCGCGATCCGGCTGACCGGCTCGTCGGTGACCTGGATGCTGCTGCTGGTCGCGTTCTTCCAGCTGCTGACCGCGCCGGTCAGCGCGCACCTGGTGAGCCGGATCGCCTACCGGCGCCGTCACGTGCGCCGCGACCGCCTGCTCGTCGACGAGCTGGCCGGCACCCGGCCGCCCGCGCCACCCGAGGGCGGGGCGCCGGGCGGCCCGTGACCCGGGTGGGCGCCGCTGCCCGGTCGGGAACGGTGGAGAATGCCGGGCATGACCCACGTGCTGGACCCTGACGCGCTGGCCGGTGGTGAGCCCACGGTCGGCGGCCCGGCCGGCACGCCGCCGGACCCCTTCGCCGACGTCACCCGCTCCGACGCCGCCTTCCGCGCCTTCCTGCACGGGCTGCCCGGCGTCGACCAGGTCGGCGCGCAGCAGCGCACGGCCGTGCTGGGCACCCGGTCGATCAAGACCACGGCCAAGGCGTGGGCGATCGACACCGCGATCTCGATGGTCGACCTCACCACCCTCGAGGGCTCGGACACCCCGGGCAAGGTGCGCAGCCTGGCCGCCAAGGCCCGCCGGCCCGACCCCGAGGACGCCTCCTGCCCCGCGGTCGCCGCGGTCTGCGTCTACGGCGACCTCGCCGGCGTGGCGAAGGAGGCGCTGGCCGGCACCGGCATCAAGGTCGCCGCCGTCGCCACCGCCTTCCCCAGCGGCCGGGCCAGCCGCGCGGTCAAGCTCGCCGACGTCCGGGACGCCGTCGCGAACGGCGCCGACGAGATCGACATGGTCATCGACCGCGGTGCGTTCCTGGCCGGCCGCTACCTCGACGTGTTCGAGGAGATCGTGGCGGTGAAGGAGGCCTGCGGGCCGGCGCACCTGAAGGTCATCCTGGAGACCGGCGAGCTGGTCACCCTGGACAACGCCCGCCGCGCCTCCTGGCTGGCCATGCTCGCCGGCGGCGACTTCATCAAGACCTCCACCGGCAAGGTCTCCCCCGCCGCCACGCTGCCGGTCTGCCTGGTGATGCTCGAGGCCGTGCGCGACTTCCGCGCCGCCACGGGGCGCCAGGTCGGGGTCAAGCCCGCCGGCGGCATCCGGACGACGAAGGACGCCGTCAAGCACCTGGTGCTGATCAACGAGACCGTCGGCTCCGACTGGCTGTCCCCCGACTGGTTCCGGCTCGGTGCCTCCAGCCTGCTCAACGACCTGCTCCTCCAGCGCCAGAAGCTCCGCACCGGCCACTACAGCGGCCCTGACCACGTGAGCGTGGACTGACATGACCAGCATGTTCGAGTACGCCCCGGCCCTGGAGTCCCGCTCCATCGTCGACCTGCGCCCCAGCTACGGGCTGTTCATCGACGGCGAGTCCACCGAGGGCACCGGCACCCCGCTGAAGACGCTGAACCCGGCCACGGAGGAGGTGCTCAGCGAGGTCGCCACGGCCTCCGACGCCGACGTCGACCGCGCCGTGCGCGCCGCCCGCCGGGCGTTCGTGAAGACCTGGGGGCCGATGCGCCCGGCCGACCGCGGCAAGTACCTGTTCCGCATCGCCCGGCTGCTGCAGGAGCGCGCGCGGGAGTTCGCCGTCCTGGAGACCCTGGACAACGGCAAGCCGATCCGGGAGAGCCGGGACGTCGACGTCCCGCTGGCCGCGGCGCACTTCTTCTACCACGCGGGCTGGGCCGACAAGCTCGAGCACGCGGGCCTGGGGCCGGCGCCGCGGCCGCTGGGCGTGGCCGGTCAGGTCATCCCGTGGAACTTCCCGCTGATGATGCTGGCCTGGAAGGTCGCCCCGGCGCTGGCCACCGGCAACACCGTCGTCCTCAAGCCGGCCGAGACCACCCCGCTGACCGCGCTGCTGTTCGCCGAGGTGTGCCAGCAGGCCGACCTGCCCCCGGGCGTGGTCAACATCGTGACCGGCGCCGGTGAGACCGGGCGTGCGGTGATCAGCCACCCCGACGTCGACAAGGTCGCCTTCACCGGCTCGACCGAGGTGGGCCGCTCGATCGCCCGCGCGGTGGCCGGCACGCACAAGCGGCTGACTCTGGAGCTCGGCGGCAAGGCGGCCAACATCGTCTTCGACGACGCCCCGGTCGACCAGGCCGTCGAGGGCATCGTGCGCGGCATCTTCTTCAACCAGGGCCACGTCTGCTGCGCCGGCTCCCGGCTGCTGGTGCAGGAGTCGGTGCACGACGAGGTCGTCGCCGCCCTGCAGCGCCGGATCGGCACCCTGCGGGTGGGCGACCCGCTGGACAAGAACACCGATCTGGGCGCGATCAACTCCGCCCCGCAGCTGGAGCGGATCCGCGAGCTCGTGGCCGCCGGCGACGCCGAGGGGGCGCAGCGCTGGCAGCCCGAGGGTGACCTGCCGGCCCGTGGCTACTGGTTCAAGCCCACCGTGTTCACCGACGTCTCCCCCGCGCAGCGGATCGCCCGCGACGAGGTCTTCGGCCCCGTGCTCAGCGTGCTCACCTTCCGCACCCCCGACGAGGCGGTCGCGAAGGCGAACAACAGCACCTACGGGCTGTCCGCCGGCGTCTGGTCGGAGAAGGGCTCGCGCATCCTCTCGATCACCTCGAAGCTGCGCGCCGGCGTCGTGTGGGCCAACACCTTCAACGAGTTCGACCCCACCTCGCCGTTCGGCGGCTACAAGCAGTCCGGCTACGGCCGCGAGGGCGGCCGGCAGGGCCTGGCCGCGTACCTGAAGGGCGATGACTGATGTCCGACCGGCTGACGGTGCGCAAGACGTACAAGCTCTACGTGAACGGGGCGTTCCCCCGCTCGGAGTCCGGCCGCACCTACGAGGTGCGCGACTCCCGCGGCCACTTCCTGGCCAACGCCGCCTGGGCCTCCCGCAAGGACGCCCGGGACGCCGTCGTGGCCGCCCGCGGCGCCTTCGGGAAGTGGTCGGCCGCCACCGCCTACAACCGGGGCCAGGTGCTGTACCGGGTCGCCGAGGTGATGGAGGGCCGCGCGGCCCAGTTCGCCGAGGAGGTCGCCGCCGGCGAGGGCCTGTCGGGCTCGAAGGCCCGCGCCGAGGTGGACGCCGCCATCGACCGCTGGGTCTGGTACGCCGGCTGGACCGACAAGCTGGCCGCCGTGCTGGGCAGCAGCAACCCCGTCGCCGGCCCGTACTTCGGCTTCTCGCTGCCCGAGCCCACCGGCGTGGTCGCGGTCCTGGCGCCGCAGCGGTCGAGCCTGCTCGGCCTGGTCAGCGTGCTCGCCCCGGTGCTGGCCGGTGGCAACACCGCCGTCGTCGTCAGCTCCAAGGGGCGGCCGCTGCCGGCGATCACCCTCGGCGAGGTGCTGGCCACCTCCGACGTCCCCGGGGGCGTGGTCAACCTGCTCACCGGTGACGCCGCGGAGATCGGACCGTGGCTGGCCGAGCACGCCGACGTCGACGCGGTCGACCTGGCCGGCACCGCCGGTCCGCTGGCGATGGAGCTGGAGCGCTCGGCCGCCGGCACGGTCAAGCGGGTGCTGCGCGCCCCGGCCGAGGAGCCGGACTGGGTGGGCGACCCCGGCCTGTCGCGGCTGCGCCCGTTCCTGGAGACCAAGTCGGTCTGGCACCCGATGGGGGTGTAGCCACCCCGGCGAGCACCGCCATGCGGACTCACAGTCCGACCCGGCAGGATGGGCGGGTGGCCAGGCCCAGCATCGTCCCCATCGCCCTGACTCTCGACGACCGCACGGGCTACACCCTGTGGGCTCCTCCGTGGGAGGAGGACGGCGAGGAGTGGCAGGCGTTCCTCGGCAGCACCGTCGACGCGGGGCCGGACGACGACCCCGACGCCGGGCCGACCGCGGTCGTGCACCTGTTCCCCTCGCCGGCCGCGCTGGCCGCCTTCTGCCGTACCAGCGCCGACCACGACCTGGCCGACCACCCGGTCTGGCCGGTCGTCGCGACGCTCGGTGCTGCGGACCTGACCCCCGACGAGGACCACCGCTACGACCTCGACGGCGTCTACGACATCGTCGCGGAGAACCCCGACCGCTGGGCCGTCGACGAGCTGGCCGCCGTCCTCGACGTGGTCGGCCGGCTGGCCGAGTGCTGCGACGCCGCCGCCACCGACGACGAGGACGACGAGGACGACGAGGACGACGAGACCGGCTTCGAGGCCGTCGCCGAGCTCGTCTCCCGCCCCGAGGCCGCGGCCCTGGGCCTGGGCATCGACGCGTTCCTCGGCCGGGAGGGCGAGGAGAGCTGGAGCCGGCTGGGCACCGCCATCGACGAGCTCTGGGAGGACGTCCTGGAGGACCTCGACGACCACCTCGACTGGTCCGGCGCCGGGACCGTCTCGGTCGACGACTACCCCTCCGCCGCCGAGGAGGCCGAGTCCCGCACCGCGGAGCCCGCCGACCTCGACGACGAGGACGAGGACGACGACCGGGACGACGTCGCCCCCGCCGACCGCCCCGCGGCCGGCTCCACCGCGGCCGCCCCGGCGGAGGCGGCCACCGCGGGCATCCGCACGATCCGCAGCGGCAGCGGCCTGACCGCCACCCCGGCCGCGGTGGCCGCGGCCCAGGAGTTTTGGGAGGCCGTCGGCATCCTGCCGGTCGAGCTGGTCACCGCGGCCGGCAGCGGCGTGACCCTGCGCTGCTACGTCGAGGACCGGGCGCGCTTCCTCGGCCGCGACGGGCAGGTGTTCGTCTTCGCCTCGCCGGTCGACCTGGCCCGCTTCTGCGCCGGCGACGAGCGGCACGACCTGAGCGAGATCGCCTCCTGGCCCGAGGTGGCCGACACCGACGTCATGCCGCTGCCCGCCGACGAGGACCGCTACGACCTCACCGAGCTGACCGAGGTGCTCGCCGAGGTCGCCGCCGGTGCCGGTGGCCTGGTCACGCACGCGGTGCTGGTGCAGCCGGCCGAGGGCGCCCTGGACCTCGCCGAGTACGCCGGGCTGCCCCGGGTGCAGCAGCGGCTGGCCGCGGGCTCACCGCTGGGCCGGGCCGTGGCGCGCGGCGAGTCCGAGCCGACCGCCCCGCTGAGCGCCGAGGAGGCGCCGGCCCTGGCCGCGGCGTGGGACGACGTGGTCGCCGACGTCGCCACCGTCCTGGTGTCCCGCAGCGACGTCCAGCGCTGACGCAGGACCCCGAGCAACGGCAACGGCCGGCCCCCGCAGAGCGGGAGCCGGCCGTTGCCGTCTGGGCCTCGTCCCCCTCACCCCGAACGTGCGAAGGGTGAGCGGGACGAGGTCCTCTCAGTAGGAGCGCGCCGGGCGGGCGGGCCGACCCGAGGAGCGCTGCCCCTCGGACGAGCCGCGGTACCCGCCGGGACGGCGGTCGCCACCGGCCGAGCGATCCCGGTCGCCGTAGGAGCGCTCGCCCGAGGGGCGGCCTCCGTACGAACGATCGCGGTCGCCGGAGGGGCGGTCGCCGCCGGCCGAGCGATCCCGGTCGCCGTAGGAGCGCTCGCCCGAGGGGCGGTCTCCGTACGAGCGATCGCGGTCGCCGGAGGGACGACGGGGGGCGCCACCGGAGCGGTACCCACCCGGACGGTCACCGGAGGGACGACGCCCACCGGAGGAACCAGCCGGCCGGCTGGAGCGGGCCGGACGGACGATCGGCTCGACGAACGTGCCGCCGGCGACGAGCTCCGCGATCGGGGCGTCGCCCGGGCGGATCCGCGACACCTGCGGGTCGAGCTTGGCCTGGCGGAACCGGCGCTTGGCCTGGCCCACCTGGTCGGGCAGCAGCAGGGAGACCACGACGCCCTTGGCCCCGGCGCGGGCGGTGCGGCCCGAGCGGTGCAGGTACGTCTTGTGGTCTGCCGGCGGGTCGTAGTGCAGGACCAGCGACACGTCGTCGACGTGGATGCCGCGCGCGGCGACGTCCGTGGCCACCAGCACCGGGCTGCGGGCGTCGGTGAACGCCTCCAGCGCCCGGCGGCGGGCCGCCTGCGGCAGACCACCGTGGATGGGCTCGGCGTTGATGCCGACGTGCTGCAGGTTCTCGGCCAGCCGGTCGGCCCCGTGCTGGGTGCGCACGAAGATGATGATCCGGCCCGGTCGGGCGGCCATGGCCTCGGCGACCTTCAGCTTGTCCGGGAAGGACACGCTGTAGGCCAGGTGCTCGGCGGCGGGACCGGAGTCCTCCGCGCGGACGACCTCGTGCCGGGCCGGGTCCTTGAGGTAGCGGCGGACCAGGGTGTCGACCTCGCCGTCCAGGGTGGCCGAGAAGAGCAGCCGCTGGGCGTCGGGGCGGGTCTGGTCGAGCAGCTCCTTGACCACCGGCAGGAAGCCGAGGTCGGACATGAAGTCGGCCTCGTCGATGATCGAGACGACGACCTCGGACAGCGTGGTCTCGCCCTGGTTGATCAGGTCCTGCAGGCGGCCCGGGGTGGCGATGAGGACGTCCACGCCACGACGGAGCTGCTGGATCTGGCGGTACATCGAGGCACCGCCGTAGACGGCGGCCAGCTGGACGCCGATCGACTGGCCGAGGGGGGCCAGGTTGTCGTGCACCTGCTGGGCCAGCTCGCGGGTCGGGACCAGGATCAGCCCGCGCGGTGCGCGGCGCCCCTGACCCGGCTCGGCGCCGAGGCGGGCGAGCAGCGGCAGGCCGAAGGCCAGCGTCTTGCCCGAGCCGGTGGCGGCCTTGCCGAGCACGTCGCGCCCGGCGAGGGCGTCCGGCAGGGCGGAGGTCTGGATGGCGAACGGGTGGCGGATGCCCTTGCGCTCGAGCGCGGTGACCAGCGGCTGGGGCAGCCCCAGCTGGGCGAAGGTCGGGCCGGTGGGCTCGGGGGTGACCTCGACCGCGGGGGCCTCGGTCTCGACGGCCTCGGGGGCGGTCGTGTCGTTCAGGGGAGTGTTCTGGGCGTCGACAGAGTCGAACGAGGACAAGCGGGGACTCCGATACAGATCGGTGCGCGTCCCGTGGTGATGCTGACCGCCGGGTGACCCGGCGTCCACACTGGTGATCGCGGCCGTCTTCGTCGACGCCAGGATCTGCACGGATGCGCTGTGCCCGGGCAGGACCGCCCGGGAGGATGACCGGCACGCGCCGGCACGATCAGGTTAGCAGCGCGGGGGCCCAGAAGATTCCCGTGTGACCAGGCTCCCTCGCAGGGGCCCGCCGCGAGCCTGCGAGTGGCGGGGGCGAGGAGGTCCCTCGACTGCTCGCCAGGGTCATCCCCGCAGGGCGTCGAAGCCGGGCCGGAGCACCTCGGTGGCGATCCGCGCCCGGGTCGCGTCGTCGGCGAACCCCGCCCGCAGCGCCCGCTCGGCCACGGTCTGCACGTCGTCCCAGCCCCAGCCGAACGTGCGGACGACGTCGGTGAGCTCGCTGGTCAGCGAGACCCCGCTCATCAGCCGGTTGTCGGTGTTCAGCGTGACGGCGAACCCGGCCCGGTGCAGCCGGTCGACCGGGTGCGCGGCCAGCGAGGGGTAGGCGCCGGTCTGCACGTTCGACGACGGCGCGACCTCCAGGGCGATCTGCTCGTCGCGCACCCGCTCGGCCACCGGGCCCAGCGGACCGTCGACCGGGACCTCGTCGGCGATCCGGACGCCGTGGCCCAGCCGCTCGGCCCGGGCGCCGTCCAGGGCGGCGACGATCGAGTCGATGCCGGCGGCCTCCCCGGCGTGGATCGTGCGGTGCGCGTCGGCCCGGTCGAGCACCGCGATCGCCTCGGGGACCCGGTCCGGCGGGAAGCCGTCCTCCGGGCCGGCCAGGTCGAAGCCGACCACGCCCTCGCCACGGCGGCGCACGACCTGCTCGGCGACCTCGACCCAGCGGTCGGCCTGCCGCATCGCGCACAGCAGGGTGCCGACGACGATCGGGTGACCGGCCTCGGCGGCCTCGCGGCTGCCCTGCGCGTACCCGTCGAGCATCGCCTCGACGACCTCGTCCAGCGACATCCCGCCGGCGGTGAGCAGCTCGGGGGCCATCCGCACCTCGGCGTAGACCACCCCGTCGGCGGCCAGGTCGAGGGCGCACTCGCGCGCCACCCGCTGCACGGCCTGCGGCCGCTGCATCACCGCGACGGTGTGCGCGAAGGTCTCCAGGTAGCGGGGCAGCGACCCGGAGTCGGCGGACTCGCGGAACCAGCGGCCCAGCGCCTCGGGCTCGTCGGCGGGCAGCTCGCGGTACCCGGCCTCGTCGGCCAGCTCGATGACCGTCTGCGGCCGCAGCCCGCCGTCCAGGTGGTCGTGCAGCAGGACCTTGGGCGCGCGGACGAGGGTCTCGGCGGTCAGCGGGAGTGCCATGCCGGAACCGTACTGACCGGCCGGTGCGCACCCGGCCACGGGCCGTCAGGTGTCGCCGCGCTCCTGCCAGCGGAAGGTGCGCACGCACAGGACCAGGCCCACGACGCACCAGACGCCCAGCACGAGCGCGACCCGGCCGAGCTCGAAGGAGCCGGCCGGCTCGCGCAGGGCGAGCTCGTCGGGCAGGAAGACCGAGCGCAGCCCCTGGGCCATCCACTTGAGCGGGAACAGCGAGGCGATCGTCTGCAGCCAGGTGGGCACCTGGTCGAAGGGCAGGAAGACGCCGGAGATGAACTCCAGCACCAGCGCGATCGGGGTGACCGTCGCCGACGCCGAGCGGCTGTTGCGGGCCAGCGTGGAGACGGTGATGCCCAACAGCGTGCAGGCGGCGGCCCCCAGCGCGGCGACCCAGGCGAAGGTCAGCCAGTCACGCCCCGACGGCAGCGTGATGCCGTACACGAACACACCGATCAGCAGCAGGATGACGATGGTCGCGACGGCGACCGCGAGCACCTGGACGACCTTGCCGATGAAGTAGGCGCTCTTGGGCATCGGCGTCCCGGACAGGCCCTTCAGCGTGCCGTCGGAACGCTCCCCGGCGATGTGGATGGCCATGTTCTGCAGGCTGGCGCCGAAGATGCCGACCGCGATGATCCCGGCCATGAAGTACTGCGGGAAGTCGACGCCGGACCCGAGGTCGTAGTCGAGGATCGCGCCCAGGGCCAGCAGCAGGATGACCGGGAAGAACAGCGTGAAGACGACGGACTCGCGCTGCCGGAAGAACTCCTTGAGCTCCACCCCGGCCCGGGTCCGGCAGACGGCCGCCAGCGAGGGCAGCGGGCGGTCCTGGGTGCTGGTCACGATGACATGCTCACTCACTGCCGTGGCTCACCGATCATGCGCAGGTAGACGTCCTCGAGGCTGGGGCGGGCCACCGCGAGGTCGGGCACCTCACCGGGGAACCGGGCGGCCAGCTCGGCGACGAACGCCGTGGGGGTGGCGGTCTCGGCCGAGCGCCGGGCGCCGTCCTCGGTCCAGTGCACGACGGCCGGTGCCGTGCCGCGCCCGCCCAGCTCGGCCGGGACGGCGACCTCGACCAGCCGGCCGCGGGTGATGACCCCGACCCGGTCGGCCAGCTCTTCGGCCTCGTCCAGGTAGTGGGTGGTGAGCAGCATCGTCGTCCCGAGCTCGCGCAGGGAGCGGATCAGCGACCAGAACTGCCGGCGTGCCTCGGGGTCGAAGCCGGTGGTCGGCTCGTCGAGGAACAGCAGCCGGGGGCGGCCGACGATGCCCAGGGCGACGTCGAGCCGGCGGCGCTGGCCACCGGAGAGCGTGCGGCCCCGGGAGCCGGCCTTCTCGGTCAGCCCGACCAGGTCCAGCACCTCCTCCGGGTCGCGCGGGTCCGGGAAGTAGGCCGCCTGCGCGCGCAGCAGCTCGATGCAGGTCAGCTGGCTGTCGCCGGCGCCGGACTGCAGCACGATGCCGATGTCGGACTTCCAGCGCCGGCCGCCGGTGGCCGGGTCGACGCCGAGCACCCGGACCTCACCGCCGTCCCGACGGCGGTGGCCCTCCAGGATCTCCACGGTGGTGGTCTTGCCCGCCCCGTTGGGTCCCAGCAGCGCGAAGATCTCCCCGCGCGGGATGTCGAGGTCCACGCCGTCGACGGCGTTGCGGTCGCCGTAGCGGCGGACCAGGCCGCGCACCGAGATCGCGGCGTCCGGGTCCAGCGGCGTGCTCGGGTGCACCGCGCCGGGAACGGTCGCAGCGGGCGTTCGGGTCACGAGGCGACAGTGTCCTCCACGCACCTGTGGCCGCGTCCATGGAGTCCCAGGGCGCCGGGAACGCACCCCTGGGACTCCATCAGGCGGTGATGCGGTCCAGGACCAGGGGCAGGGGGACGTCGTCGGTGTCGACGCCGATCGCGCCCTCCAGCGCCTCGAGCGCGCGCGGGATGCGGGCCGGGTCGTCGGTCTGCAGCTCCAGCAGCGGCTGCCCGGCGGTGACCTGCTCCCCCACCCCGGCGGTCCAGACGACGCCCGCCGCGGCCGACACCGGGTCCTCCTTGCGCGCCCGGCCCGCGCCCAGCCGCCAGGCGGCCACGCCCAGGGCGTAGGCGTCCAGCCGGGTGAGCGTGCCGGTGGCCGGGGCGGTGACCACGTGCCGCTCGGCCGGCTGCGGCAGCGGGGCGTCGGGGTCGCCGCCCTGGGCGCTGATCATCCGGCGCCACACGTCCATCGCCCGGCCGTCGGCCAGTGCGTCGGCGGGGTCGACGTCGGTGCGCCCGACCCCGGCCAGCATCTCCCGGGCCAGCGCCAGGGTGAGCTCGACGACGTCCGCGGGGCCACCGCCGGCCAGCACCTCGACCGACTCGGCCACCTCGACGGCGTTGCCGGCGCTGCGGCCCAGCGGGCGGTCCATCGCGGTGACCAGGGCGACGGTGTTCACCCCGGCCGCCTCACCGAGCCCGACCATGGTGCGGGCCAGCGTGCGGGCGTCGTCCGGGTCGCGCATGAAGGCACCCGAGCCGGTCTTGACGTCCAGGACCAGCGCGTCGGCGCCCTCGGCGATCTTCTTGCTCATGATCGAGCTGGCGATCAGCGGGATCGACTCGACCGTGCCGGTGACGTCACGCAGCGCGTAGAGCACCTTGTCGGCCGGGGCGAGGTCGGCGCCGGCGGCGCAGATGACCGCTCCCACCTCGCGCAGCTGCTCGAGGTAGGCCTCCTCGTGGACGTCGGCCCGCCAGCCGCGGACGGCCTCGAGCTTGTCCAGCGTGCCGCCGGTGTGGCCCAGACCGCGGCCGGACAGCTGCGGCACCGCCACGCCGCAGGCGGCGACCAGCGGCGCCAGCGGCAGGGTGGTCTTGTCGCCGACGCCACCGGTGGAGTGCTTGTCCGCGGTCGGGCGGCCCAGCGAGGACAGGTCCTTGCGGACGCCGGAGTCGATCATCGACTGGGTCCAGACGGCGAGCTCGTCGGGTGACATGCCGCGGAAGAACACGGCCATGAGCAGCGCGCTCATCTGCTCGTCGGGCACGACACGGTCGGTGTAGGCGCCGATCACCCAGCGGATCTGCTCCGCGCTCAGCGGCCGGCCGTCGCGCTTGGCCCGGATGACGTCGATGGCGTCGAACGGCTGGGTCATCGGGACGCCGCCGCGACCAGGTCGTCGGGGCCGAACGCGTCCGGCAGCACCTGGCTCATCGGCACGATGCCCAGCGAGACCGTCTCCAGCAGCATGTCGCGGCCGCCGTGCTCCCACAGCAGCTGCCGGCACCGCCCGCAGGGCATCAGCGGCTGCCCGTCACCGCCGACGCAGGCCACGGCCACCAGCCGGCCGCCGCCGCTGCGGGCCAGGTCGGAGACCATGCCGCACTCGGCGCACAGGCCCAGCCCGTAGGAGGCGTTCTCGACGTTGCAGCCGGTGACCACCCGGCCGTCGTCGACCAGGCCGGCCACGCCCACCGGGAACTGCGAGTACGGGGCGTAGGCGTGGGTCATCGCCTCGCGGGCAGCGCCGCGCAGCGCGTCCCAGTCGATGTCGGGCACTAGTGCTCTCCTCGTCGGTAGACCAGGCCGTCGGCCTTCGGCGGACGCAGCCGCTGGGAGGCCAGTGACAGCACCAGCAGCGTGATCAGGTGCGGGGTGAAGGAGACCAGGCCCTCGGGCAGCTCGTCGATGGTCAGGTAGCCGACCAGCGCCGCCGCGGCGAACACGGCGGCGACCACGGCCTGGGTGGTCTTGCGGCGGGTGGCCTGCCAGATCGCCACGCCCAGCAGCAGGACGGCGATGAGCAGGAACAGCGCGACGACCGCGGTGCGGCTGCGCAGCTGCAGGGCGTCGGAGAACCCGAACAGCCCCGCGCCCGCGGCCAGCCCGCCCGGGCGCCAGTTGCCGAAGATCAGCGCGGCCAGGCCGATGAACCCGCGACCGCCGGTCTGGCCCTCGCGGTAGATCGTGGCGATGAAGACCAGGAACACACCGCCCAGGCCGGCCAGCGCGCCCGAGATGATCACGGCGATGTACTTGAGCCGGTAGACCGGGACGCCGAGGGAGTCGGCCGCCGCCGGGTTCTCCCCGCACGAGCGCAGCCGCAGGCCGAAGGCCGTGCGCCACAGCAGCAGGTAGGTCGCCGGCACCAGCAGGACGGCGAGCACGGTCAGCACACCGACGCCGCTGGTGAACCCGCGCAGCAGCCCGGCGAGGTCGGACACCAGGAACCAGTGCCGGTTCTCCAGGTCACCGAGCAGGTCGGGTCCCGACGACAGCACCGGCAGCGAGAAGCTCGGTGGCGACGACGACAGCGACGGCGACTGGGTGACGCCACCACCGGCGGGGTTGTCGGTGTAGACCAGCTCGGAGAGGAAGCGGACGACGCCGTCGGCGAGGATGTTGATCGCCACGCCGGAGACCACGTGGTCGACCCCGAAGGTCACCGTGGCGATCGCGTGCAGCAGCCCGCCCGCGGCGCCGAACACGGCCCCGCCGATCAGCGCACCGGCCCAGCCCCACTGGTAGCCGGCGTAGCCGGCGCCCCAGGTGCCCAGGACCATCATGCCCTCGAGGCCGATGTTGACCACGCCCGCGCGCTCGGAGAACAGCCCGCCCAGCGCGACCAGCACCAGCGGGACGGCGAGCAGCAGCGCGGCGGAGAACGTCGAGGACGACGTCAGCGCCTGCTCGCCGGAGACCACGCGGACGGCGGAGACCAGCACGACCAGCCCGACCAGCAGGTAGGCCAGCTTGCGCGACCGCGACCCGCCGAACACCCGGTCGGTGAGCGTGCCGCGGCTGCCTGCCGTCGGCGTCTTCATCGCGGTGCTCATCGCTCGACTCCGGTCACGTTGCTCTCCTCGGTCGCCGGCGCTGCCTGCGGAACTCGCTCGACCGTCGTCCTCGCGACGCTCATGCCCCTGCTCCCTCACGCTGGTCGCTGCGGCCGCCCTCGCCGGTGGCGGTGCGCAGACCCGGTCCGGTGCCCGAGCCCGGGCCGTCGTCCGGCGGGGGGCCGCCGTCGGGGCCCTGGCCGCCGCCGGTGCTGCCGTCGCCGGTGGCCGGCGGCGCCACGGCGTTGCCGCGCTCGGCCGAGCGGCGGGTGAGCCGGCGCGAGACCTCGTTGGCGATCACGACCGACAGCACGATCGTCCCCTGGATGATCGTGACCACCGAGGCCGGGATGTCGGCGAACTGCAGCGGGATGGCCGCCCGGTCCAGGAAGCCGAACAGCAGCGCGCCCAGCGCGATCCCGATCGGCGAGTTGCGGCCCAGCAGGGCGACCGCGATGCCCAGGAAGCCCAGACCGGCGGTGAACTCGGTGCCGTAGCTGTGCTGGTCGCCCAGCAGGTCGGGCAGGCCGATCAGCCCGGCGATGGCCCCGGAGATGAGCATCGTCTTGACGACCATGCCGCGGGCGTCGACGCCGCTGGCCGTGGCCGCCGAGGGCGACAGGCCGCTGGCGCGCAGGTCGAAGCCGAACCGGGTGCGCTTGATGAGCACCGCGACCACGACGCCGGCCACGACCGCGACCAACAGGAAGCCGTACAGCTCGGTGCGCGGCTGGGCCAGGCCCAGGGCGCCCAGCAGCCCGTTGAGGCCGGGGAACCAGCCCGACTCCGGGATGACCTTCGTGATGATGATCTGGGCGCCCTCGGGGCTGCCCCGCAGCGGCCCGGTGAGCAGGAAGGACGCGATGCCGAGCGCGATGAAGTTCAGCATGATCGAGCTGATCACCTCGCTCACGCCGCGGGTCACCTTGAGCACCGCGACGATGCCGGCCCAGATCGCGCCCACGGCCATCGCGACCACGATGATCAGCAGCACGTGCAGCGGGCCGGGCAGCGCGACGGCGGCGCCGGCCGCAGCGGCGAGGATGGTGGCCAGCCGGTACTGACCCTCGACGCCGATGTTGAACAGGCCCATCCGGAAGGCCACCGACACCGCGAGGCCGGCGAGGAACAGCGGGACGGCGCGGTTGAGGACCACCACGATCGCCTGCGTCTGCTGGCTCGGGGTCTCGCCGAAGTCGAACATGACCCGGACGGCGTCGAACGGGTTCTGGCCGATGAGGGAGATGACGATCCCGGAGATGACCAGGGCGACGACGATGGCCAGCACCGGCGCGAACAGCGCCAGGCCGATCCTGCGCAGCACGCTCATGCCGCACCCGCCGTCGAGCCGGCGCCGGTCATGTGCGAGCCGAGCTCCTCCGGCGTGAGCCTGGCCGGGTCCAGGGTGGCGACCAGGGCCCCCCGGAGCATGACGTGCAGCGTGTCCGACAGGCCGATCAGCTCGTCGAGGTCCGCCGAGACCAGCACGATCCCCATCCCCTCAGCGCGGGCGTCCTTGAGCAGTTCCCAGATGACCGACTGGGCGCCGACGTCGACGCCGCGGGTCGGGTGGGCGGCGATGAGCAGCCGCGGCGAGGCGCTCATCTCCCGCCCGACGATCAGCTTCTGCTGGTTGCCGCCGGACAGCGCCACGGCCGCGGTGTCCGGGCCGGGTGCCCGCACGTCGTACTCGCGCATGATCCGGGCGGTGTCGGCCCGGGCGCCCTTGCGGTCGATGAAGGGGCCCTTGACCGCCGGCGGGCGGGTCTGGTGCCCGAGGATCCGGTTCTCCCACAGCGGGGCGTCCAGCAGCATGCCCTGGCGGTGCCGGTCCTCGGGGATGAAGCCCAGCCCCTCCTCGCGGCGGCGGCGGGTCGACCAGGAGGCGATGTCGTCCTCCCCCAGCACGATGCTGCCGGCGGCGAGCGGCCGCAGGCCCATGATCGCGTCGACCAGCTCGGCCTGACCGTTGCCCTCGACGCCGGCGATGCCGACGACCTCGCCCTCCCGGACGGTCAGGGACACGTCGTCGACCAGGGCGCGGCCGCCGGGGGCGGAGACGGTCACCCCGCGCAGCTGCAGCACCGGCCGGTCGCGCACGGTCGACGTGCGGGTCTGCGGCGTGGGCAGCTCGGCGCCGACCATCAGCTCGGCCAGCTGCTTGGCCGAGGTGGTGGCCGGGTCGGCGGTGCCCACGGTGGTGCCGCGGCGGATGACGGTGATGGAGTCGGCGACCTTGCGCACCTCGTCCAGCTTGTGCGAGATGAAGATGACGGTGAGGCCCTCGCGCTTGAGCTCGGCGAGGTTGCCGAACAGCTCGTCGACCTCCTGCGGGACCAGGACGGCGGTCGGCTCGTCGAGGATCAGCGTGGTCGCCCCGCGGTAGAGCACCTTGGCGATCTCCACGCGCTGGCGGTCGCCGACGCCGAGGTCCTCGACCAGGGTGTCGGGGTCGAGCCCGAGGGAGTACCGGTCGGAGATGTCGCGGATGCGGCGGCGGCCCTCGGCCCGGTCCAGCCGCCCGCCCTTCGTCGGCTCGCTGCCGAGCACGACGTTCTCCAGCACGGTGAAGTTGTCGGCGAGCATGAAGTGCTGGTGCACCATGCCGATCCCGGCGGCGATCGCGTCGGCCGGGCTGCGGAAGGTGACCGGGCGGCCGTCGATGAGGATCTCGCCCTCGTCGGGGCGGTGCATGCCGTACAGGGTCTTCATCAGCGTCGACTTGCCGGCGCCGTTCTCCCCGACGATCGCGTGCACCTCGCCGCGGGCCACCCGCAGCTCGATGTCCTTGTTCGCCACCACGCCGGGGAAGCGCTTGGTGATGCCGCGCAGCTCGACCGCCAGCGGTGCCGAGGTGTTCAACAGGTTCTCCAGGGTGCCGGGGTGTCCGCGGGACCAGGGGCGGTCGCGGAGGACGGGAGCGGGACGTCCTCCGGCCGTGAGCGGACCGGACGTCGTCCGACGCGCAGACGGTACACACGGAAAACGGCGGGCCGGCTGGCGTGTACCGCCACCCGACCCGCCGTCTCCGCAGCGATCAGCGCGAGCTGATCAGGGAGCCGTGGGGACCGTGATCGCGCCGGAGGTGATCTGTCCGGCGTAGTCGTCGATCTGGCTCTTGATGTCGTCGATGAAGCCACCGGTGTAGGACAGGCCGACGCCCTCGGTGGAGAGGTCGTTGACGATGTCGCTGCCGCCGGTGACCGAGCCCTCGCTGAAGTCGGTGATGAAGCCCTGGACGGCGTTGTCGACCCGCTTGAGCATCGAGGTCATGATCACGGCCTTCTGGGCCGGGTCGTCGACGGTCTCGTACTGGTCGGAGTCGACACCGATCGCGCGCTTGCCGGAGGCGGCGGCGGCGGTGAAGACGCCACCACCGGAGGCCCCGGCGGCGTGGTAGATGATGTCGGCGCCGGCGTCGTAGATGCCCTGGGCCACGATCTGGCCGCGCGCGGGGTCGGCGAACCCGGAGAAGTCACCGGCCGGGGAGATGTACTGGACGTCGACGGTGATGCCCGGCTTGGCGGCCTCGGCACCGGCGGCGAAGCCGGCCTGGAAGGTCTGGATCAGCGGGGTCTCGACGCCGCCGACGAAGCCGACGTGGTTGGCCGTCGACTTCAGGGCCGCGGCGACGCCGGCGAGGAACGAGCCCTGCTCGGAGGCGAACTGCAAGCCGGTCACGTTGCCGGCGCCCAGCGGCTGGCCGTCGGGACCCAGGCCGCTGGAGTCGACGATCGCGAAGGTCGTGTCCGGGAACTCGTTGGCGATGTCGCCGATGATGTCGCCGTACGCGAAGCCGACCGCGATGACCGGGTTGAAGCCCTGCTCGGCCAGCTGCGAGAGCAGCTCGGGCCGGTTGGAGGCGTCCTCGTTGGGGGTGAGGTCGCGCAGCTCGCCGCCGAGCTCGTTGACCGCGTTCTCCATGCCCGCGTAGGCGGAGTCGTTGAACGAGTTGTCGCCGCGGCCGCCGGTGTCGTAGGCCAGGCCCACCTTGAGGGCGGCGCCGCTGGGGCTGCCGCCGGCGCTGCCGCTGCTCGCGGTGCCGCCGCTGGTCTCGTCACTGGCACAGGCCGACAGGGCCATGCCACCGGCCAGCAGCAGTGCTGCGGCCTTCATCCCACGCGCTCGGCGCAAGACGCTCTCCTCTCTCAGAGGGCACGCCCGACGGTCGTCGGCCGCGCCCCGGTGCGGTGTGTCGTGCAGGGCCTCCGCCGTCCGGTCACCGCTGGTCGAGCGGCGCGCCCTGGCGACGGCGACCCAGGCACGCTAACCGCGGCCCGGGTCGACGTGACCCCCCGGAGAACGGATAGAGACCCGATCGTTGCCAACGGGCAACACCCCCCACACACCGGACGGCCGATCCTGAGACGGCGCCCACATCCGGCGGGCGGACCGGTCCGTCCGGGCCCGCACGGCCGCGGCGGGTTAGCGTCCGGTCATGCGCCTGTCCCTGCCCCTGCGCCGGCCGGCCGCCGTGCTGCTCGTGGCCGGGTCCGTGCTGCTCGGTCCCGCCGGCCCCGCCGCCGCCCAGGGCCTGGCGGTCGACCCCTCGGCCCCCACGCCGACGGCGCCCTTCGCCGGCCCGCCGCCGCAGGGGGCGGCCCCCGACGGCAGCACCGTCGGCGGCGCCGCGCTGGGCACCCGCGACCTGGTGACCGTGCCCGGCGCCCCGCCGCTGCCCGAGGGCATCGACGCGCGCGGCTGGCTGGTGGCCGACGCGGGCACCGGCCAGGTGCTCGGCGCCCGCGACCCGCACGGCCGCTACTACCCCGCCAGCACGCTCAAGACGCTCACGCTGCTCGCCCTCGCCCCGGTCCTCGACCGCGGCCGGGTCGTCGAGGGCACCACCGAGGACGAGGCCGTCGAGGGCAGCCGGGTGGGCCTGGTGCGCGGCGGGCAGTACCCGGTCGACCTGCTGTTCCGGGCGCTGGTCATGCAGTCGGGCAACGACGCCGCCAACGCACTGGCCCGCACGGCCGGCGGGGTGCCGGCCACGCTCGCCGCGATGAACGCCACGGCCCGGGAGCTCGGCGCCTTCGACACGGTCGCCGGGACGCCGTCCGGGCTGGACGTCGCCGGGCAGTCCTCCTCGCCCTACGACCTGGCGCTGATCATGCGGCGGCTGGTCGAGGACCCCTACACCCTCGACGTGCTGCGGACCCCGACCGCCGACATCCCCGGCGTCCCCGGGCGGGCCGAGGGCTACCAGATCCAGAACCAGGACACGCTGCTCGTCGACTACCCCGGCACGCTGGGCGGCAAGACCGGGTTCACCGACGCCGCCCGGCACACGTTCGTCGCCGCCGCGGAGCGCGACGGCCGGCGGCTGGTGGTCAGCGTGATGCAGGCCGAGCGCCGCCCGGTGCACGAACTGGAGCAGGCGAAGCGGCTGCTGGACTGGGGCTTCGCCACCCCCGCGGCCGCCGGCGGGGTGGGCCGGCTGGTCGCCCCGGCCGAGGCCGCGCGGCTCACCTCGCCGCCGCCGAGCCCGACGCCGTCCCCCACCCCGAGCCCGACGCCGACCCCGGCGGCCGCGGCCCCGCCCGCTCCCCTGGTGGCAGGCGCCCCGGGCGCCACCACGGCCGGGGAGAGCCCGCTGGTGCCGATCGGCCTGGGCGTCGGCGCGGTGCTGGTCGTCGGCGCGACGCTCGTGGGGCGTCGCCGCGCCCGGCGGCCGGCCCCGGCCACCGGTGGTCCGGTCAGGCGTCCTCCGGCGCGCGGGGACGGCCCGCGGCGCTCCGCCGGCTGACCAGCCGGCTGCCGACCGCACCGGCCACCGCGCCGGCGCCGAAAAGCCCCAGCGCCACCCTGACCGGGCCGGGGCCGGGGCCGCGCTCGTCGACCAGGGCCACCTCCGGCAGCGGGGTGGGCCCGGCCGGCCCGTGCGGGACGAGGGTGTGCGCGTGCTCGATGGCCGGGATCGTCGCCGTCCAGGAGGCGGTGAAGAAGGCGAACCGGGCGACCACGTTGATCCACACGACCAGCCCGACGAAGCTGCCGAGGGTCTGGGCGGTCACGTTCTGCCCGATGACGCTCAGGTACCAGTTGCCCACCAGCTTGAGCACCTCGAAGCCGACCGCACCGAAGACGGCGCCGGGCAGCAGCTGCCGGACGCCGAACGGGTTGTCCGGCACGCCCTTGAGCACCCACAGGAAGACCAGGGTGTCCCCCACCAGCGCGAGCCCGATCGCGACCGCGCCGGTGAGCAGGAACGAGCCGGGCTGCTCGTCGAGGCCCAGCAGGTCCAGCACCCGGGACGACGCCGCGGTGGCGCCGGTGGTCAGCGCGATGCTCAGCGCGCCGGCCGCGCCGAGCCCGAGGAGCGCGCCGAGGTCCTTGGCCCGGTCGCCGAGGAAGTCGGGCGGGTCGGGGCGGCCGCGCCAGACGACGTCCATGCCGACCCGCAGCTTGTCCATCGCGCCCAGCCCGACGAGCAGGAAGCCGGCCAGGCCGACGACCCCGAACGTGCCGGCGCTGTCGACGGCCCCGTTGACCTGGTCGGCGAGCTGGCGGCCGGTGTCCCCGGGCACGGCGTCCCGGATGCCGCGCACCAGCTGGTCCTCCAGCAGCGGGTCGCCGCGCAGCACGAACCCCGCGATCGCGGCCACCAGCAGCACGACCGGGAAGAGCGCCAGGAAGACGTAGTAGGTCACGCCGGCGGCCAGGACGTCGCCCTGCGCGCGGTTGTAGTGCCCACCGGCGTGCACGAGGTGGTCCAGCCACGGACGGCGGTCGCGCTGGCGCCGCAGCAGCGCCCGGGCCGCACCCACCCCGCGGCCGATCGGGTTGCTCACCGGGTCGAGTCTGGACGGTGCGGAGCAGCCGCGCGCGCCGTCGGGAGGGTCAGCGCGGGGTGCCGGTGAGGCGGTACTCGGCGGCCACGGCCCACGCCCCGTCGGGGAGCTGCTCGAACTCGGTGAACGCCTCGACCCGGAACTCGGCGTGCAGGTCGGCCAGGCCCTCGGCGGCCATGTCGAGCATCTCGGTGGGCACGTCGTGGGCCACGGTGACGTGCGGGTGGTACGGGAAGCTCAGCGACCGGGTCAGCGGTCCGGAGCGCACGGCCCCGGCCAGCAGCTCGCAGTCGACCCCGCCGCGGGCGACGTTGAGGAAGACGACCTCGGACACCGGCCGGAAGGTGCCGGTGCCGGTGAGGTGGATGTCGAAGGGCGGGTGCGTCGCCGCCACCTGTTCCAGGTGCATGCGGATCGCCGGGCGCTCGCCGATCGGGACCTCGGTCGGCGGCAGCAGCGTGACGTGCGGCGGCACGAGGCTGGCCTGCGGGTCCCCGCACTTGCCGCGCCACTCGACCATCAGCTGGGCCAGCGGCTCGGGCAGCGACACCACCACCCCCAGCACCGAGGTGCCGGCCGAGATCGCGGTGCCCGGCCGGTGCACGAAGGTGTCGTCCGCGCGCAGCGGTCGTCCGGTCACCGGAGGGCACCGCCCAGCGGTGGCAGGAAGCCGACCCGCTCGTACACGGTGGCCAGCGTGGGGGCGGCGACCTCCCGGGCCCGCGCGGCGCCGGCGGCCAGCACCCGCTCCAGCTCGGCGGTGTCGGCCATCAGCTCGGCGGTGCGCTGCTGCACCGGCGCGAGCGCCTCGGTGACCACCTCCGCCAGCTCCTTCTTCAGGTCGCCGTAGCCGCCGCCGGCGAAGTGCTCCTCCAGCTCGGCCACGCTCAGCCCCGACAGGGCCGAGTGGATGGTCAGCAGGTTGGTCACGCCGGGTTTCCCGACCGGGTCGGCGACGACCTCGCGACCGGTGTCGGTGACCGCGGAGCGGATCTTCTTGGCGGTCGCCTTCGGGTCGTCGAGCAGGTTGACGCAGCCCGCCGGCGGCAGGCTCTTGCTCATCTTCTTGTCCGGCGACTGCAGGTCGAGGACCTTGGCCGCGCCCGGGGGCACGTAGGCCTCCGGCAGGACGAAGGTGTCGCCGTACCGGCCGTTGAAGCGGGTCGCCAGGTCGCGGGTCAGCTCCAGGTGCTGGCGCTGGTCCTCGCCCACCGGCACCCGGGCGGCCTGGTAGAGCAGGATGTCGGCGGCCTGGAGCACCGGGTAGGTGAACAGCCCGACCGACGTCGTCCCGGCGCCCTCCCGGCTGCTCTTGTCCTTGAACTGGGTCATCCGGCTGGCCTCGCCGAAACCGGTGAGGCACTGCAGCACCCAGGCCAGCTGGGCGTGCTCGGGCACGTGGCTCTGCACGAACAGCGCACTGCGGTCGGGGTCGACCCCCAGCGCGAGCAGCTGGGCGGCGGACACCAGCGTGCGCTGCCGCAGGACCGCGGGGTCGGGCTGCTCCGCCGTGATCGCGTGCAGGTCGACCACGCAGTAGAAGGCGTCGTGGTCGTCCTGGAGCGCCACCCACTGCCGCAGCGCACCGAGCAGGTTGCCGAGGTGGAAGGAGTCAGCCGTCGGCTGGATGCCGGACAGCACGCGGGGGGCAGGCACGCCCTCCATCGAACCACGCGCCCCAGCAGCCACCGGTCAGGCTCCGGCGAGGCCGGCGGAGGCGCTGGTCAGGACGTCGTCCAGCGCGCCGAGGAACACGTCGTCCTCGGCGGGGCTGCCCACGGTCACGCGCAGCCCCTCGCCGGGGAACGGGCGGGTGATCACCGCGCGGGCCTCGAGGGCCGCGGCGACCGCGGCGGTGCGCTCGCCCAGCGGCAGCCACACGAAGTTGGCCTGGCTGTCGGCGACGGCGAGGCCGCGCTCGCGCAGCGCCGCGGTGAGCCGGGCACGCTCGGTGGTGACCGCGGCGCAGCGCTCACGCACCTCGTCCTCGCTGGCCAGCGCGGCGACGGCGGCGGCCTGCGCCAGCGACGAGACGCTGAAGGGCACCAGCGTGCGGCGGACGGCGTCGGCGACCGCGGGGTCCTCGGCCAGCAGGTAGCCCACCCGCAGCCCGGCCAGCCCCCACGCCTTGGAGAAGGTGCGCAGCACGGCGACGTTGGGCCGCCCCCGCATGAGCTCGACGCCGTCGGGCACGTCGGGGTCGGTGACGAACTCGCGGTAGGCCTCGTCCAGGACGACCAGGGTCTCGGCGGGGACCGCGTCGAGGAAGGTCTCCAGCTCGGCACGGCGCACCGCCGTCCCGGTGGGGTTGTTCGGGTTGCAGACGAACACCAGCCGGGTGCTCCCGTCGACGGCGTCGGCCAGCGCGGGCAGGTCGAAGGTGTCCGCCGGCCCGCCCGGGGTGCCGGGGACCAGCGGGACCTGCTGGGTGCGGCCGCCGGCGACCTGCGCGAGCAGCGGGTACATCTCGAACGAGCGCCAGCCGAACGCGATCGCCGTCCCGGGGTCGACGAAGGCCTGGGTGAGCTGCTGGCAGACCGTCACCGCGCCGCAGCCCAGGGCCAGCTGCCCGGGGTCGACGTCGTAGCGGTCGGCCAGCGCGCGGGTGAGCACAGCGGCGCCGTTGTCGGGGTACCGGGTGGTCTCCGCGGCGGTGGCGCCGATCGCGGCCAGGACGGCCGGCAGCGGCGGGAACGGCAGCTCGTTGCTGGCCAGCTTCACCGCCGTCGGCACGCCGATCTCACGGGCGAGGTCGGCGGCGTTGCGGCCGGGCCGGTAGGCCGGCATCGCGGCCACGGCGGGACGTGCGCTGACCACGGGGCTCCTCCTGAGCGCGGTGTGGCCGCATCCCGGGCGGGGTGCTGTCTAGGCTCGCACCATGCGCGTTCTCGTCACCGGCGGAGCCGGGTACATCGGCAGCGTAGTCACCGCTGCCCTGCTGGAGTCCGGCCACGAGGTCACCGTCCTCGACGACCTGTCCACCGGGCACGAGGACGCCGTCCCCGCCGGGGCCCGGCTGGTGCAGGCCTCGCTGCACGACTCCGCGCCGGTGCTGGCCGACGTCCGGCCCGAGGCGGTGCTGCACTTCGCGGCCAAGAGCCTCGTCGGCGAGAGCCAGGTCGCGCCGGAGCTGTACTGGCAGAACAACGTCGGGGGCTCGCTGGCGCTGCTGGAGGCCATGCGGGCCGCCGACTGCCGGCGGATCGTCTTCTCCTCCACCGCGGCCACCTACGGCGAGCCCGAGGAGGTGCCGATCCTCGAGACGGCCCCGACCCGGCCCACCAACACCTACGGGGCCAGCAAGCTCGCCGTCGACGCGATGCTCACCTCCTACGCCACCGCGTACGACTTCGCCGCGGTGAGCCTGCGCTACTTCAACGTCGGCGGCGCGGCCTACGGCGTCGGCGAGCGGCACGCCACCGAGACCCACCTCATCCCGATCGCCCTGCAGGTCGCCGCCGGCACCCGCGAGGCGCTGACCGTCTACGGCTCCGACTACCCGACGCCCGACGGCACCTGCATCCGCGACTACGTGCACGTCAAGGACCTGGCGGCCGCGCACCTGCTGGCGCTGCCGGCCCCGGCGGCCGGTGAGCACCGCATCTACAACCTGGGCAGCGGCACCGGGTTCTCCGTGCAGGAGATGGTCGACGCCGTCCGCGAGGTCACCGGGCACGAGCTGCCGGTGGTCATGGGCGACCGCCGGGCCGGCGACCCCGCGCGCCTGGTGGCCAGCTCGGCGAAGATCCAGTCCGACCTCGGATGGGTGCCCGAGCACACCGACCTGACCGAGATCGTCTCCGACGCCTGGTCGTTCACGCAGTCCCGCTGACGACGGGCCCCTCGCGCGTCGGGGCCCTGCGAGGCAGCGGTCCGCCGCCCGGACCCCCGGGCGGCGGGATCAGCCGGCGGTGACCTCGCTGTCGGTCGACTCGTCGGCCGGCTGCGGCGCGGCCCCGACGGAGATCCGGGCGATCCGCCGCCCGTCGAGCTCGAGCACGGTGAGCGTGCGGCCCTCGACGGTCGCGACGTCCCCGACGAGCGGCAGCCGGCCGAGCTGGGCCAGCACGAACCCGGCCACCGTCTCGTAGGGCCCCTCGGGCAGCCGCAGCCCGGTCGCCTCGGCGAAGTCGTCGAGGTTGAGCAGGCCGTCGACCTCGTGCGGGCCGTCGGCCGGCTCCTCGCTGTCGGTCGTGACGTCCTCGTCGTACTCGTCGTAGATGTCGCCGATGACCTCCTCGATGAGGTCCTCGAGGGTGACGATGCCGTCGGTCCCGCCGTACTCGTCGACCACGATCGCGAAGTGCTGGTTCTCGCGCCGCATCCCCGACAGGGCGGTGAGCACCGGTGCGGTGCCCGGCAGCCGCTTCACCTCGCGCGCCAGGTCACCGACGGTCGCCGCGCGGCCGGCCGGGTGGGTGGGCAGGAACAGGTCGCGCACGTGCACGAAGCCGACCACGTCGTCCTCGTTGCGCCCGGCGACCGGGTAGCGCGACCAGCTGGAGTCCGCGACCTGCTTGGCCGCGCGGCTGGCGGTCGTGCTCGCGTCGAGGAAGTGCACCTCGGTGCGCGGGGTCATCACCTCGCGCACCTCCCGGTCACCGGCGCGGAAGACCTCGTCGATCAGCCGGCGCTCGTCGCTGGACAGCGACTCGTGGGCCGCGACCAGGTCGCGCAGCTCCTCCTGGCTGATCGACTCGCCGCTGGCCTTGGGGTCACCGCCGAGCAGCCGGACCAGCAGGTCGGTCGAGCGCGAGAGCAGCCAGATGATCGGGCGGAACAGCTTGGCGATGGCGTTGAGCGGGGCGGCCACGATGAGCGAGAACCCCTCGGCGCGCTGCAGCGCCAGCCGCTTGGGGGTCAGCTCGCCGACGACCAGCGACAGGTAGCTGATCGCGATCGTGACCAGCACGAAGGCCAGCGGGTCGGCCAGGCCCGGACCGACGCCCCGGCCGACCAGGAACTCGGCCAGCGGCGTCGACAGCGTGCTGGCGCCGAACGCCGCGGAGAAGAACCCGGCCAGCGTGACGCCGACCTGGACGGCGGCGAGGAACTGGTTCGGGTCGCCGAGGAGCTTGTCCAGCGCCTGCCCGCGCCGGCCGGTCTCGGCCAGGGCGCGGACCTGGGACTCGCGCAGCGACACCAGGGCGATCTCGGCGCCGGAGAAGGCCCCGCCGACCAGCACGAAGGCGAAGACCATGACGATGTTGAGCCAGACGTCGCTCACGAGCGGCGTGCTCCTCCAGAGGTGGGGTGCGCCGGAGACGTCCCCGGCCGGTCCACGGTAGTGGCTGCGCCGACGCGCAGCTCTCCCCTGCCGAACGGCGCCCACCCGCCCGGGTGTTCCCCCGACCTCCCACCACCGGGCCCGGACGCCGCCTAGCCTCGCCCCGGACCGACCGGCCCCGAGGTGAGGACGACGCGCGTGCGCCCCCTGCTGACCGCACTGCCCCGGCGGGTGTGGTTGCCCGTGCTCGTCGCCCTCGCCCTGGTGGCCGTCGCGCTGGGCGTCCTGCTGACCGGCCGGGGCGATGCGGCTCCCCGCCCCGCCGCCGTGACCGCGTCGGTGAGCACGCCCTCGACCGTGGTCCCGATGCCCACCCCCACGCCCAGCCCGACCCCCGGCCCGGTGCCGTCGCCCGCGCCGTCGTCGTCCGTGGCGCCGCCGCCCTCCACCTCGGCCGCGCCGGCCACGACCGCGCCCGCGCCTCCCACCCCGCGGGCGTCCACCCCGACCCCGGCGCCGCGGAGCACGAGCCGCGCCCCCGCGCCTCCCCCGCCGCCGGCGCCCGCTCCTCCCCCGCCTCCGGCCCCGGCTCCCCCGCCCCCGCCGCCGCCGGCGCCCGCCCCGGCCGCGCCGGGTCCCGAGGGCCAGGTGCTGGCGCTGGTCAACGACGCGCGCGCGGCGGCCGGGTGCGGTCCGGTCGGCGCCGACGGCGAACTCGCGGGCGTGGCCCGGGCGCACAGCTCGGACATGCGCGACCGCGGCTACTTCTCCCACACCGACCCCGACGGCCGGTCCCCGTTCGACCGGGCCGCGCAGGCCGGGGTCGACGCCCGCGCGGAGAACATCGCCCGCGGTCAGGCCGACGCCGACGCGGTGGTGCGGGCGTGGCTGGACAGCCCCGGGCACCGGCAGAACGTCCTGAACTGCTCGTACCGCACGATGGGCCTCGGACTGGCCACCGGCGCCGGCGGCCCCTGGTGGACCCAGCTGTTCGGCGTCTGACCCGCCCCGGACGCAGGACGGCCCCCTCGACCGGGTGGTCGAGGGGGCCGTCCGCCGTCGCCGGCTCTCACGCCATCGCTACGACAGCTGTCGTCAGGCCATGGCCTTCTGCAGGTTGGCGTCGATGGCCGCCAGGAAGTCCTGGGTGGTCAGCCAGGGGGCGTCCTTGCTGATCAGCAGCGCGAGGTCCTTGGTCATCTGGCCGCCCTCGACGGTCTCGATGCAGACCCGCTCGAGGGTCTCCGCGAAACGGGTGACCTCGGGGGTGCCGTCGAGCACGCCGCGGTGGGCCAGGCCCCGGGTCCAGGCGAAGATCGACGCGATCGGGTTCGTCGAGGTCTCCTTGCCCTGCTGGTGCTGGCGGTAGTGCCGGGTGACCGTGCCGTGGGCGGCCTCGGCCTCGACGGTCTTGCCGTCCGGGGTGGCCAGCACGGAGGTCATCAGGCCGAGCGAGCCGAAGCCCTGGGCCACGGTGTCGGACTGCACGTCACCGTCGTAGTTCTTGCACGCCCAGACGTACCCGCCCTCCCACTTGAGGGAGGCGGCGACCATGTCGTCGATGAGCCGGTGCTCGTAGGTGATCCCGGCCGCGTCGAACTTCTCCTTGAACTCGGCCTGGAAGACCTCCTCGAAGATGTCCTTGAACCGGCCGTCGTAGGCCTTGAGGATCGTGTTCTTCGTGGAGAGGTAGACCGGGTAGCCGCGGTTGAGCCCGTAGTTCAGCGAGGCGCGGGCGAAGTCGCGGATCGAGTCGTCGAGGTTGTACATCGACAGCGAGACGCCGGCGCCGGGGGCCTGGAAGACCTCGCGCTCGATCGGCTCGCCGCCGTCCTCGGGGGTGAAGACGACCTTCAGCGTGCCCGCGGAGGGGAACGTGAAGTCGGTGGCCCGGTACTGGTCGCCGTAGGCGTGGCGGCCGATGATGATCGGCTTGGTCCAGCCCGGCACCAGGCGCGGGACGTTCTGCATGATGATCGGCTCGCGGAAGATGACGCCGCCGAGGATGTTGCGGATCGTCCCGTTCGGGGAGCGCCACATCTTCTTCAGGCCGAACTCCTCGACCCGCGCCTCGTCCGGGGTGATGGTGGCGCACTTGACGCCCACGCCGTGCTTCTTGATCGCGTTGGCGGCGTCGATGGTGACCTGGTCGTCGGTGGCGTCCCGGTTCTCCATCCCCAGGTCGTAGTACTCCAGGTCGACGTCGAGGTACGGGAGGATCAGCTGGTCCTTGATGAACTGCCAGATGATCCGGGTCATCTCGTCGCCGTCGAGCTCGACGACCTTGCCCTCGACCTTGATCTTGCTCACGCGGTTCTCCCTTTGTTCTCGTGGCCCCGCTGCCGGGCCCCGCCGCGCGCGTGCGAGCGGTGGGGGGCAGCGGGGTCCTTCTTCAGAGGTCGGCTACGTCGGCCTGCTTGGAGCGGACGGCGTCCGCCGCCTCGCGCAGGCCTGCCAGCTCACTGTCGGACAGGTCGCCCTCGACGACCCTCCGGACACCCTCACGGCCGATCTCGGCCTCGACCCCCAGGTAGACCCCGGAGATCCCGTACTCGCCGTCGACCCACGCGCACACCGGCATGACCGCACCGGAGTCCTCGATGACCGCGCGCGCCATGCGGGCAGCGGCGGCCGAGGGCGCGAAGTAGGCCGACCCGGTCTTCAGCAGCGCGACCACCTCGGCGCCGCCGTTGCGGGTGCGCTCCACGAGGTGGGCGATCCGGTCGGGGGTGAGCACGTCGGCCAGCGGGGCGCCGTCGACGGTGCAGCGCGAGGGGACGGGGACCATCGTGTCGCCGTGCGAGCCCAGCGTCAGGGTGCGCACCGAGGCGACCGGGACGCCGAGCTCCTCGGCCACGTTGTTGGTGAACCGTGCGGTGTCGAGCATCCCGGCCTGGCCCATCACCCGGGCGCGCGGGAAGCCGGTGGCCAGCTGGGCCAGCGCCGTCATCTCGTCCAGCGGGTTGGAGACCACGATGACCACCGCGTCGGGCGAGGTGCGGGCGACGTTCTCGGCGACGGAGCGCACGATGCCGGCGTTGGTCTCGAGGAGGTCCATCCGGCTCATGCCGGGCTTGCGGGGCAGGCCCGCGGTGATGACCACGACGTCGGAGCCCTCGGTGCCGGCGTAGGAGCCGCCGCCCACGCCCACGACCCGGGTGCCGAAGCCCTCGATGGCGCGCGACTGGTTGATGTCCAGCGCCAGGCCCTCGGGGCGGCCCTCGACGACGTCGGTGAGCACCACGGTCTCGAACACGTCGTACTCGGCCAGCCGCAGCGCGGTCGTCGAGCCGTAGAAACCGGCGCCGACGACGGTCACCTTGCCGTTCCGGGCCCCATCCGCCATGCCCGCCAACCTAGCCCGGGGCACCGCCGCGTGGCCATGCGGCCCGGTCAGGTGCGCGGGATGGTCAGCACGCTGACGACCAGGACGGCGCCGGCGCCGAGCATCAGGGCGATGTCGACCGGCCGGCTGCGGACGGCGAGGAACCCGATCCGGCGGACCGGCAGCAGCAGCCGCAGGGCCCCGGCCAGCACCAGCGCCAGCCCCATCAGCGCCAGGCCCAGCCGCCACCGCTCGGCGGCCACCAGCAGCAGCCCGGCCCCGACCACGACGATGCAGCTCAGCAGCGGCCACTGCCGCAGGAACCCGGCCAGCAGCGGGCGCCGCAGGTACAGCGGCGGCCGCGCACCGGGGCGGGTCGCGGGCCGGGGCCGGGTCATGCCGACAGGGCCTCGGCCGCGACCGCCTGCTCCGCGGCCAGGACGACGTTGGCCAGCAGCATCGCCCGGGTCATCGGGCCGACGCCGCCGGGGTTGGGGGCCACGTGGCCGGCGACCTCGCGCACGTCGGCGGCGACGTCCCCGGCGATCTTCCCGTCGACCCGGCTGACGCCGACGTCGAGGACCGCGGCGCCGGGCTTGACCATGTCGGCGGTGATGAGGCCGGGCACCCCGGCCGCGGCGACGACGACGTCGGCGGTACGGGTGTGCGCGGCCAGGTCGCGGGTGCCGGTGTGGCAGAGGGTCACGGTGGCGTTCTCGGTGCGCCGGGTGAGCAGCAGGCCCAGCGGGCGCCCCACGGTGATGCCCCGGCCGACGACGACGACCTCCGCGCCGGCCAGCGGGACGTCGTACCGGCGCAGCAGCTCGACGATGCCGACCGGGGTGCACGGCAGCGCGCCGGGGACCCCGAGCACCAGCCGGCCCAGGCTGACCGGGTGCAGCCCATCGGCGTCCTTGGCCGGGTCGATCCGCTCCAGGACGGCGCTCTCGTCGATGCCCTTCGGCAGCGGCAGCTGGACGATGTAGCCGGTACAGGCCGGGTCGGCGTTGAGCTCGTCGACGACGGCCAGGACCTCCTCCAGGCTCGCCGTGGCGGGCAGCTCGCGCTGGATGCTGGCGATGCCCACCTGCGCGCAGTCGGAGTGCTTGGCGTTGACGTACCAGCGGCTGCCCGGGTCGTCGCCGACGAGCAGCGTGCCCAGCCCCGGACGCCGTCCCATCGCGGCGAGGGCGGCCACCCGCTCGGTGAGCTCGCCCCGGATCGTCGCTGCGGTCGCCTTGCCGTCGAGAGTCGTCGCTGCCACGTGTTGCAGTCTGCCCGACGGGGGTCGCCGACCTAGGCTCGGCGGCACCGACAGCCGCACGGGTCCGCATGCCTGCGCGCGGGAGGAGCGTGTGATGAGCCAGCCCGACGGACGCTCCGGCAGCACGGCGTCCCCCGCCACCCCGCTGCCGGGTCAGCCGCCGGCCGAGCAGCCCACCGAGACGGTGACCCACGCGCAGCCCGAGCCGGTCGGCCCGCCGCCGCAGCAGCCGGCGCCGGCCGGCTTCCTCGCCCGCCGGCACGACGACGAGCCCACCCCGCTGGCCCGGCAGGACACCGACCCCGGCTTCTCCCTCCCCGCCGTCCTGCCCGGCGACGACGCGACGGCGACCCGGCCGGAGTACCGCGACGCGCCCGTGGTCGTGCGCCGGGCCGACGACGTCGCCGGCCTGCTGCTCCTGCTGGCCGGCATCGCGGCCGGGGTGAGCCTGCTTGTGGTCTGGGTGGACGGCGGCGCCACCGGCCTGGACCTGGTGCGCACCGGCCTCGACGACCTGCGCACCGACCCCCGCGAGCTGGTCGACCGGGCCAGCTGGCAGGCACCGGCCGTGGTCCTCGGCGGGGGGGGCACTCTTCGTGCTCGGGCTGCTGCTGTTCGTGCCGGCGAAGACCCACCGTCTCCTCGGCGCGCTGGCGCTGCTGGTCACGCTGGTCGTGGCGGCCGGCGTGCTGGTGCCGCTGGCCGACGCGAACTGGGACGTCGCAGGCTGGGCCGTGGGCGCCTGGTTCACCGCCGCCACCGGCGCGCTCGGCTTCCTGGGCGCGCTCAAGGCGCTGATGACCCGCCCGCTCTCCCGCCGCCGCTGACGGGGCACAGCCGCGCTGCCGACCGTCCAGCCGCTGCCCGACCCGGCCCGACGGTCGGCGGGGCGGCCGCACCTCACGGGCGCCGGCGGCTCAGTCGACGAGGGCGCCGTGGGCGGCGGTGAACTGCACGGCCTGGCCCATGTCGAGCCGGACGCCGGTCAGGTCGAGCGCCCGCCAGTTGATGCCGTCGGTGTCGGCGCCGCGCAGGTCGGCACCACGCAGCAGGGTGGTCTGCACGCGGGCGTGCCGGAGGTCGGCCCGGGTGAGGTCGGCCTCGCGCAGGTCGGCGTCGGTGAGGTCGGCCTCGGTGAGCTTCTGCCCGGAGAAGTCGACGCCGGACAGGTCCGCGCCGCGCAGCGAGGCGTAGGACCAGTCGGACTCGACGGTCGTCATCGGCCGCATCGTCGCCCCGGGGAACTGCGAGCCGGTGAGCTTGCAGCCGGTCCAGGAGACGTCGAACAGCTTCGCCCGGTCGAACCGGCACGAGAGGAACGCCGTCCCCTCGTGCCGGGAGCCCGACATCGCGACCCCGGTCAGCACGCACCGCTCGAACACGCACCGCCGGGTCACCAGCTCGGCCAGCTGGGCGTCGTCGAACCGGCAGTCGACGAACGTGACGCGCTCGAGGACGGCTGAGTCCCAGTCGACCCGGGCCAGGTCCTCGTCCTCCCAGACCGACCCCGGCTCGGGCGGCTCGACAGTTCTCCTCATGTGGGCCCTTCCGGCCCTGCTGCGGGGGCCCGCGCCGAGCCTGCGAGGCGTGGGGGGCAGCAGGGTCCTTCGTTCAGTGGGCGAAGTGGCGGGTGCCGGTCAGGTACAGCGTCACGCCGGCGGCCTCGGCCGCGGCGACCACCTCCGGGTCGCGCACCGACCCGCCCGGCTGGACGACGGCCTTCACGCCGGCGTCGAGCAGCACCTGCAGGCCGTCGGGGAAGGGGAAGAACGCATCGGAGGCGGCGACCGACCCGGCCGCCCGCTCACCGGCCCGGGTGACCGCGAGCCGGGCGGAGTCGACCCGGTTCACCTGGCCCATGCCGACGCCCACGGTGGCCTTGTCGCTGGCCAGCAGGATCGCGTTGCTCTTCACCGCGCGCACGGACCGCCAGGCGAAGACCAGGTCGTCGAGCCCGGCGGCGTCCAGCGGGGTGCCGGTGGCCAGGGTCCAGCTGGTCGGGTCGTCGCCGGGGGCGTCGATCCGGTCGGCGGTCTGCAGCAGCAGCCCACCGCTGACCGGCCGCAGCTCGACCGACAGCCGCGGCGCCTCGGGCATGCGCAGCAGCCGGACGTTCTTCTTCTGGGTCAGCACGCCCAGCGCGTCCTCGGTGAAGGACGGCGCGACGACGACCTCGGTGAACACCTCGGCGATCTGCTCGGCCAGGGTCAGGTCGACCTCGCGGTTGGCGGCGATGACCCCACCGAAGGCCGAGACCGGGTCGCAGGCGTGCGCCTTGCGGTGCGCGGCGGCGATGTCGGCGCCGACGGCGATGCCGCACGGGTTGGCGTGCTTGATGATCGCCACGCACGGGTCGGCGTGGTCGTGCGCGGCCCGCCAGGCGGCGTCGGTGTCGACGTAGTTGTTGTAGGACATCTGCTTGCCGTGCAACTGCTCGGCGTCGGCGAGCCCCGGCTGGCCGCTGCGGTACAGCGCCGCGCCCTGGTGCGGGTTCTCCCCGTACCGCAGGACGTCGGCGCGCTCCCAGCTGCCGCCCACCCACGCCGGGAAGCCGCTCTCGTCGTCCGGGGAGAGGACGTTGCCCATCCACGAGGCGACGGCGACGTCGTAGGCCGCGGTGTGCCGGAACGCCTCGGCCGCCAGCCCCTGGCGCTGGGCGAGGGTGAAGCCACCGGCGCCGACGGCCTCGACCACCTCGTCGTAGCGGCCCGGGTCGACGACGACCGCGACCGACGGGTGGTTCTTGGCCGCCGCGCGCACCATCGCCGGGCCGCCGATGTCGATCTGCTCGATGCACTCGTCGGGGGTGGCGCCGGAGGCCACCGTGTCGCTGAACGGGTAGAGGTTCACCACGACCAGGTCGAAGGCGGCGATGCCCAGCGCGTCGAGCTGCGCGACGTGCTCGGGCTTGCGGCGGTCGGCCAGGATGCCGGCGTGCACGGCCGGGTGCAGCGTCTTGACCCGCCCGTCGAGGGTCTCGGGGAAGCCGGTGACCTGCTCGACCGGGGTGACCGGCAGGCCGGCGTCGGCGATGCGGGCGGCGGTGGCGCCGGTGCTCACGAGCTCGACACCGGCCGCGACGAGCCCGCGGGCGAGCTCCTCGACGCCGGTCTTGTCGTAGACCCCGAGCAGTGCGCGGCGGACGGGGGTGCGGTCGCTCATCGGGTGCTCTCCTGAGGTCTGTCGGGGGTCGGTCCGGCCTGCGCCCGGGTCACCAGGTCGGCCAGGGTGTGCACCAGGAGCTCGCGCTCCACGGTCTTGATCCGTTCGTGCAGCCGCGCCTCGTCGTCCCCGGGGAGGACGGGCACGGCGCGCTGGGCGAGCACCGGGCCGGTGTCCAGACCGGCGTCGACGAGGTGGACGGTGGCACCGGTCGTGTCCACGCCGGCGGCCAGGGCGTCCCGGACGGCGTGCGCACCGGGGAACGACGGCAGCAGCGCCGGGTGCGTGTTGACCACCCGGCCGCCGAGGGCGGAGAGGACGGCGGGGCCGAGCAGCTTCATGAACCCCGCGCACACCACCCAGTCCGGACGCCGGGTGGTGAGCTCGGCGGCCAGCGCACGGTCCCAGGACGCCCGGTCGGGGTGAGCGCGCAGCGGCGTCACGAAGGTGTCGATGCCGCGGTCGCGGGCAGCGGCCAGCCCGGCGGCGTCGGGGCGGTCCGCACCGACCGCGACGACCTCGGCCGGGTAGCCGGCGTCGTCGGTGGCGGCCAGCAGCGCGGCGCAGAGGGTGCCGGCCCCGGAGAGGAGGACGACCACCCGGGACCGCGGTGCGGCGGGCGCAACGGCGGGCACGGTGGCCAACCCTAGCCGGGTGGACCGGGCGCTCCCCGACCCGCCGTGGGCCGGCCCCGCGCGCCGCCCCGCCCGGCGTGGGCGGCGGTGTGCGTTCGGTGCCCGTTCCGGCGTCGGGACGGGCCCTGGGGCAGGGGCTCGCGGGTCGGCGCCTCAGCCGCGGGAGCGCCAGCGGCTGACCGGTGCGGCCAGCGCCGCGGCGATGCCGGCCTGCGCCGCGATCGCGAGCCCGGTGGCCAGCGCCGGGGCGCCGACCTCGGCCAGGGCACCGTCGCCCAGCCGGCCGCCGGCCACGAGCACCACCAGCCCGCTGACGACGCCGACCCCGACCCCGGCCACCACGCCCCACAGCCCGGCGGTGATGCTGCCGCCGTCCTCGTCGCCGAGCCGACGGCCGAGCACGACCCCGGTGACGAGCCCGGCAAGGGCCGGCAGCGCCTGGGCGAGGAAGGCCAGCAGCGGCACGGCCTGGGTGTCGGGCAGGGCGGCCATCAGCGGGAGCGCCGGCACGGCGGCCAGGCTCACCCCGCCGGCGGAGACCAGCGTCCCCGCGCCCACCACGAAGCCCGGTCCGGCGGCCAGCCCCATCACCGCGGCGGTCGCGTTGGGCAGCAGCAGGACGCTGAGCCCGACCTGGCCGGCGGCGCCGGCGCTGGCCCCGCCGAGACCGGTGGTCAGCCGCGCCACCCCGGCGATGTCGTCGACGAGCGCGACGGTGACCACGGCGGTGCAGCAGGCGGCGAGCGCCAGGGTGCCGGCCACGACGGCCTGCCACAGCGCCCGGCCGGGGCCGGGGAACCGGTCGGCCACCACGGCGCTGAGTCCGGAGTCGCGCAGCACGCCGATCCCACCGGCCACCAGGGCCAGCAGCAGGGCGCCCAGCACCGGCCGGAGCAGGCCGAGGGACGCGGCCGGGGCGTCGGCCAGCAGCGCGAGCCCGGCGGTCGCGGCGACGTGGACGCCGACGACCACACCGAGCACCGTCGCCGCCCCACCCGTCGTCTGCACCGCGCGCACGGTCACGACCGAGCCGGCGGCCCGGTTCAGCCCCCAGGCGACGACCAGCGTCAGCATCAGCGGCGCCACCCGCAGCGGACCGGAGGGGAGGTCCAGCTGGGCGCCCTGGGCGAGCAGCCACAGCTGGGTGGCCAGCCGCGCCGACGAGCCCACGGGCAGGCCGCCGTCGGGGTCGAGGGTCTGCACGACGACGAGCGCCAGGCCGAGCCCGAGCAGGCCCAGCACCTGGACGGCCAGGGCGGCCGCGGCGGCCAGCCACGCGGTGGTCGAGCCCCGCGGCTCCCCGTTCCCGGGCCCGAGCGGAGGCAGCCGGGAGAGCAGCGACGTCACGCCCCCACTGTCCCAAGGTCCGTCGTCCGCGCGGCGGTGCACGCGCCGGGGCGGCTCACGTCACGTCCGGGGTGCGCCCGGCGGCGACCCACGCGCGCGCCTGCGGGACCAACTGCCGCACCGCGACGGCGGCCACGGCCGCGGCGGTGAGCAGGGCCAGCAGCCCGGGCACGCTGACGCCGATGTCGAGGGTGGTCACCCACTCGACCAGGGTGAGCAGCAGCGCCAGCGACGTGAGCGCGGTGGTGACCAGGGCCCGCGGGAACGGCGTGGGCGCGTCGGCGACCGCCGGCAGCAGCGACCAGGCGCTCGCCGCCACGAGCAGCACGAGCGCGGTGACGAGCAGGCCGGAGTCCAGGCCGTCGGCGGTGGCGGCCTCGACCCGGTGGCCGGAGCCGAGGTCGAAGGGGTCCCTGCGGAACCACAGGGCCGCGAGGAGGAGCCCGAAGAGCACCGTGCCGGCCGCCACGAGGACGTCGGCCAGGTGCACGCGCCCCGGGCTCACCCGGCGGCGGCGCGCGGGGACGTCGTCCGGCCCGGTGTCGACCGGGGCCGGCTCGGGTGCCGTGGACGTCATCGGGCGCTCCTCCTCCGCTGGCGGTTCCCCGCCCAGTCTCCCGCGCCCGACCCCGGGGACGACGCTGCCCGGCACCCTCCGCGGAGGATGCCGGGCAGCGGCGGTCAGGCCTGCACGGGGGTCCGTCAGGCGCCGACGATCTCCCGCATGAGGCGCGCGGCCTCCGAGGGGGTCTTGCCCACGCGCACGCCGGCGGCCTCGAGGGCCTCCTGCTTGGCGGCGGCGGTGCCGGCCGAGCCGGAGACGATGGCGCCGGCGTGGCCCATCGTCTTGCCCTCGGGGGCGGTGAAGCCGGCGACGTAGCCGACGACGGGCTTGGTGACGTTGGCCTTGATGAAGTCGGCCGCCCGCTCCTCGGCGTCGCCGCCGATCTCGCCGATCATCACGATGGCCTCGGTCTCCGGGTCGTCCTGGAAGGCCTGGAGGCAGTCGATGTGCGTCGTCCCGATGACCGGGTCGCCGCCGATGCCGACGGCGGTGGAGAAGCCGATGTCGCGCAGCTCGTACATCATCTGGTAGGTCAGCGTGCCGGACTTGCTGACCAGCCCGATCTTGCCGGCCTGGGTGATGTTCGCCGGGATGATGCCGGCGTTGGAGCGCCCGGGGCTGATCAGCCCGGGGCAGTTCGGGCCGATGATCCGGGTGGCGCCGCCCTGGGCGTGGGCCCAGAAGTAGGTCGAGTCGTGCACCGGGATGCCCTCGGTGATGACCACGGCGAGCCCGATGTGGGCGTCCACGGCCTCGATGACGGCGTCCTTGGCGAACTTCGGCGGCACGAAGACGACGGTGACGTCGGCCCCGGTCTCCTTCATCGCCTCGGCGACCGAGCCGTAGACCGGGACGGACGTGCCGTCGAAGTCCACGGTCTGGCCGGCCTTGCTCGGGTTGACGCCACCGACCACGGCGGTGCCGGAGGCGAGCATGCGCGCGGTGTGCTTGCGCCCCTCGGAACCGGTGATGCCCTGGACGATGACCTTGCTGTTCTCGGTGAGGAAGATCGACATCTCAGTTGTCCTGTCTCAGCTGTGGCGGTCAGGCGGCGAGTTCGGCGGCGCGGCGGGCAGCGCCGTCCATGGTGTCGACCACGGTCACCAGCGGGTGGGCGGCCTCGGCGAGGATCCGCCGGCCCTCCTCCACGTTGTTGCCGTCCAGGCGCACGACCAGCGGCTTGGTGGCCTCGTCGCCGAGCTGGCCGAGCGCGGCCACGATGCCCTTGGCGACCTCGTCGCAGGCGGTGATGCCGCCGAAGACGTTGACGAAGACGCTCTTGACGTCGGCGTCGGACAGGATGATGCCCAGGCCGTTGGCCATGACCTCGGCCGAGGCGCCACCACCGATGTCGAGGAAGTTGGCCGGGCGGACGCCGCCGAACTCCTCACCGGCGTACGCGACGACGTCCAGGGTGCTCATGACCAGGCCCGCACCGTTGCCGATGATCCCGACCTGGCCCTGCAGCTTGACGTAGTTGAGGTCCTTCTCCTTGGCCGCGGCCTCGAGCGGGTCGGCTGCGGCGGCGTCCTCGAGCGCGGCGTGCTCGGCGTGCCGGAAGCCGGCGTTCTCGTCGAGGGTGATCTTGGCGTCGAGGGCCAGCACCGTGCCGTCGGGCGCCTTGGCCAGCGGGTTGATCTCGACCAGCGTGGCGTCCTCCTTGGTGAAGACGTCCCACAGCTGGACGGCGATGGCGATCACCTGGTCGCGGACCTCGGCGGGGAACCCGGCGGCGTCGACGATCTCGGCGGCCTTCTGGGCGTCGACCCCGACGCTGGCGTCGACCGGGATGCGGGCCAGCGCCTCGGGGCGCTCGACGGCGAGCTGCTCGATCTCCATGCCGCCCTCCTTGCTGGCCATCGCCAGGAAGGTGCGGTTGGAGCGGTCGAGGAGGTAGGAGAAGTAGTACTCCTCGGCGATGTCGCTGGCCTGGGCGACCATGACCTTGCGGGTCACGTGGCCCTTGATGTCCAGCCCGAGGATGTCCTCGGCGCGGGCCCGGGCGGTCTCGGGGTCGTCGGCCAGCTTGACGCCGCCGGCCTTGCCGCGGCCCCCCACCTTCACCTGGGCCTTCACCACGACCGGCGCGGAGATCTCGCGCGCGATCGCCTCCGCCTGCTCGGGTGTCTCGGCTACGCCGCCGGGCAGCACGGGCACCCCGTGGGCGGCCAACAGGTCACGGGCCTGGTACTCGAAGAGATCCACGAACAGGCACCGTAGCCCGCCCGCCGTCCGGCCGCGCCACGGCCTCCGCCCGCGGGGGCGTGTGCTCGCTCCCACGGGTGACGGGCACGCGCGGTGGGCGGCCGCGCGCGGTCAGTCCTGGGCGGCGCTGCCGAACCGCTCGGCGTCGGTCGCGACCGGGCCCGCCGACGCGCGCGCCCGCCAGGCCACCGCGGTCAGCGCGGCCAGCGCCAGCCCGAGCACCAGCAGCCCGGCGCCGGTGACCGTCCAGTCCAGGTCGGGGCTGTGCCGGGCGTCGCGCAGCCCGCCGAGCCCGCTCGCCAGCACGAACACCGTGACGCCCAGCAGCCCGCCCACGGCGCCCAGCCGCGGCCGCAGCGACGGCGCGGTGACCGCGCACAGCAGCAGGGCGCCGGCGAGCAGCAGCCCGCCGAGCAGGGCGAGGCCGGGGCGCTCCAGCAGCCCGGGCGGGCCCTGGGCGGTCACGACCGTCTCCAGCCCCGTGGCCGGGTCGACCACCACCCGGTCCGGGACGTCGGCGGCCGGCAGCGCCAGGCAGAGCACCGCCCCCACCCCGAGCAGCACCGAGGCCCCGGCGAGCACCGGCCGCAGCGGGTCCAGCGAGCCGGCGTCCTCCATGACCGTGCGTCCCCAGGCGACCAGCGCGACCACCCCGGCGAGGACGGTCAGCGCCAGCGCGACGACGCCGAGCACCCAGCCGGCGCCGATCTCGACGGAGCTGGTGACGACCCGCTCCCCGGCCAGCACGTCGACCGCCGCGCGGGTGGTCGACCCGCGGCCCTGGTGGACCTCGATGAGCAGCCGGCCCACCGCCAGCGCTCCGCTGACCGAGGCGTAGGCCAGGCCCAGCCGTGGCACCCGGCCGAGCGCGAGCCCGGCCCCGACGACCACGGAGGCGAGCGGCGCCAGCAGTGCGACGAGTGCGGAGACCGGCCCGGCGACCGGGCCGATCGGCTGCCCGCCGACGACCAGGTACGTGGGGAACACGGCGGCGGCGCCGACCAGGCCGGCCAGCAGCAGGAGCCCCCCGGCGACCCGGGCGAGCAGCGGGACGGTGCCGACGACCAGCTGGTCCGGCACCGCCGCGCCCGGTCGCCCGGCGGTGGGCCGGGCGGTGCCACCGCGGCGCGGGGCGCCCTTCCGGGCGGCACCGGGGCGGCCGGACGGCGAGGCACCCCCTGCGCCGGGGCGGGCGGGAAGGCGGTCACGGGCGGGCACTGGTCGGCTCCTCGGGGTCGGCGGTCAGGACGCGGGCGCGTGTCGGACGACGGTGTGTGACGCCTGGCACATCAGGGCACTACGGTCCCCCGAGGCCGGCGCAGCACGTGCGCGGCACCGCCCGGCGCGGTGCCGGAGCGGACAGGGAGGGAGACCGGCGTGCACTCGACCGACCAGCCCTCTCCCCCAGCGTGGCACGTGCGGGGCGTCCCGGCCGGGAGCGACCCGGCGACCCCGGGACACCCACCGCGCGGAGGTCTCCGGTCGGTGGTCTCCCCCGCGGCCCTCGCGGGCACGCTCACCGAGCTGGCCTGGGTGGGTGCGCACGCGGTCCTCTACCCGCTCGGCGCCCGGGCCGAACGGCTGCGCCCCGACCCCGGCTACCGCCCCGGCGTGCAGCCCCCCGCCGTCCGGGCGCTGTTCGCCGGCGACCCGCTCGCCGCCCGCGTCCCCGTCGTCCTGGTGCACGGGCTGGTCGACAACCGGTCGGTGTTCTCGGTGATGCGGCGGGGCCTGCGCCGACGCGGCTTCACCCAGGTCTGCTCCTGGAACTACAGCCCGCTGCTGCGCGACGTCGAGACCGCGGCCGCTGCCCTGGGGCGGCACCTGGAACGGGTGTGCCAGGACTCCGGCCACGAGCGCGTGCACGTCGTCGGGCACAGTCTGGGCGGGCTGGTGGCCCGCTACCTGGTGCAGCGGCTGGGCGGCGACGCCCGGGTCGACACCCTGGTCACCCTCGGGACGCCGCACGGTGGCAGCCGGTGGGCGCACGTGCTGCCCACCCCGCTGGTGCGGCAGCTGCGCCCCGGCTCCCCGCTGATCCAGGAGCTGGCCGCCCCGGCGCCGGGCTGCCGCACGCGGGTGACCGCGGTCTACAGCGACCTGGACCAGATGGTCGTGCCCTCGGTCTCCGGGCGGTGCGACCACCCCGACCTGGTGGTGCGCAACGTGCTGGTGCGCGGGGTGGGGCACATGTCGCTGCCGATCCACCGCTCGGTGCTCGACGAGGTGGCCACCACTCTGGCCACACCCCGCACTGCCGTCGACGAGCAACTGCCGGCCGCCTGAGGCCGGTGGGGTCCGGGTGACCCACGAGGTGGCTGGTGTGACGGGTGTGGTCACTGAGCGCCTAGTGCAGCGACACGCGGCGTGAGGTGATGGTCGGCCTCCGTCGCTCTCCGTAACGTCCGCGGACGACAGCGACGGGATCCGCCACCCGGTGGTCCCACTGCTCCGTGCACCTGCCGATCACTTGACCGTCTGGTGCACGTCAGGCCCACGGCTCCCCCCGTGGTGTCGTCCCCGGAAGGTGTCCGTTGTCCCGTCTGCGTGAGATCGTCGGCCGTACCCGGCCCGAGGACGCCCTCGATGCCGTCCTGCCCGTCGACCCGGCGGGCACCGACTGGGCCCAGGCGCTGGCCACCGACGTCGACTGGGACGGCGAGTGGGCCGCCACCCAGGGCGCCACCGCGACCGGTGCGGCCGACACCGCACAGACCCCCGCCGCCCCGGTGACCACCGCCGCCCCGGCGGCCCCGGAGACCACCGACTCCCTCGCCGTCCTCCCGCCGCCGCCGGCCGCCGGCCCGGCCACCGCCCCCGCCCGGGCAGTCGCCGCCCCGGCCGCGACCGCCACCGCGCGCCAGTTCGCCCGGCCCCCGGCCCGGCGCGCCCCGCTGCTGCTGGCCGCCGCCGTCGTGGGCGCCATCACCGCCGCCCTGCTCGGCGGCGGCACCCCCACGCCGGTGTCGGTCGCCTCCGGGCAGGACTACGGGCTGGGGCTGGCCGACGCCAGCTTCGCCGGTGGCGTGGACGTCGAGGACGCCCGCGGGGAGATCAGCCAGGCCGAGGCCCAGGCGCGGCTCAGCGAGATCGCCGCCTCCCGGGCCGCCCGCGAGCCCGACTTCGTCGTCCCCACCGACGGCCGGCTCACCACCTGCTTCTGCCAGCGCTGGGGCACCAAGCACTGGGGCATCGACCTGGCCGCCCCACTGGGCACGCCGATCCTCGCCGCCGCCGACGGCGTGGTCCTGCGGGCCGGCGCGGCCTCGGGCTACGGCAACGCCGTCTACGTCCAGGACGCCGACGGCAACGTCCAGATCTACGGCCACATGCGCTACTACAGCGTCGCGGCCGGCGACGTCGTCACCGCCGGGCAGCAGATCGCCAAGGTCGGCAACGAGGGCCAGTCGACCGGCCCGCACCTGCACTTCGAGATCCACAGCGGCGGCATGAACGGCAAGCCGATCGACCCGGAGAAGTGGCTGGGCGAGCGGGGCCTGACGGTCGGCTGAACCACCGCCGGCGGCCCTACGCTCCGGTCGCATGACCGCACCGACGCCGTACCTGCACCTGCCCGGCACCGCGCGTGCGGCGTTGTCGTCCTACGCGGAGGTGTTCGGCGGCAGCGCCGAGGTGCACTCGTTCGCCGACCTCGGACGCACGGACGGCCCCGCCGACGCGGTGGCGCACGGGTACCTGGTCGGCGGGCCGGTCGCGCTGTTCGCCGCCGACGTGGCCGGCGACGAGCCGGCGCTGGCGTGCACCGGCCTGATGTGGTCGCTGCTGGGCACCGCGGACCCGGCCACCCTGCGCGCCTGGTTCACCGGCCTCGCCGCCGGCGGACGGGTCGTCGCCGACCTCGAGCGCCGTCCCTGGGGCGCCTCCGACGGCCAGGTGGTCGACCGCTTCGGCGTCCACTGGCTCATCGGCTTCGAGGGCGACGAACAGCCCTGACCGCCGGCCCCTCGGCTACAGCTTGACCAGCGGGGCGTAACGGAGGACGAGCCGCTTGGTGCCCCCGGAGCCGAAGTCGACGGTGGCCTGCGCCTTGTCGCCGGCGCCGTTGATCTCGACCACCGTGCCCAGCCCGAACGCGTCGTGGCTGACCCGGTCGCCGATCTCGACGTTGATCACCGCGCGGTTGCCCGCGCCGCCCCGCAGCCCCCCGGTGGACAGCCCGGTCGCGGCCACCCGCGACTGCGCCGAGCTCATCGGCGAGGTGCTCACCGGCTGCGAGCCGGTCCAGTGGACGGCGTCGGTGGGCAGCTCGTCGAGGAACCGGGACGGCGGGTTGTAGGCCGGCTGACCCCAGTTGGTGCGCACGGTGGCCCGGGACAGGAACAGCCGCTGGCGGGCGCGGGTGATGCCGACGTAGGCCAGCCGGCGCTCCTCCTCCAGCTCGCGGGGGTCGCCGAGCGCGCGCAGGTGCGGGAAGACGCCGTCCTCGAGGCCGCTGAGGAAGACGACCGGGAACTCCAGCCCCTTGGCGGTGTGCAGCGTCATCAGCGTGACGACCCCGGCCTCGTCGCCGGTGACCGGGATCTGGTCGGCGTCGGCCACCAGGGAGACCTGCTCGAGGAAGTCGGTGACGGTGCCGTCGGGGTTGGCCGCCTCGAACTCCGCGGCCACCGAGACCAGCTCGTTGAGGTTGTCGACGCGGCCCTCGTCCTGCGGGTCGGTGCTGGCCGACAGCTCGGCGAGGTAGCCGGTGCGCTCGAGGATGCTCTCCAGGAGCGCGGCCGGGCCGGAGCCGGTCTCGACGAGCTGCTCGAACTCCTCCAGCAGCGCGACGAACTCGGCGATGGCCTTCGACGAGCGGGTGGCCAGCTCGCCGATCTCCGACGCCAGGCGCAGGGCCGAGGCGAACGGGATGCGCTCGCGGTCGGCGTAGCGCTCGACGGCGGACTCGGCGCGCTCGCCGATGCCGCGCTTGGGGGTGTTGAGCACCCGACGCAGGCTCACCACGTCGGCCGGGTTGGCGACGACCTTCAGGTAGGCGATGGCGTCCCGCACCTCGCGGCGCTCGTAGAAGCGCACGCCGCCGACGACCTTGTAGGGCATGCCGACCCGGATGAACACCTCCTCGAAGACGCGGGAGGCGTTGTTGGTGCGGTAGAAGACCGCGATGTCCTTCGGCTGGGCCAGGCCCTCGTCGGTGAGCGCGTCGATCTGCTCGGCGACCCAGGCGGCCTCGTCGTGCTCGTTGTCGGCGACGTAGCCCTCGATCAGCTCGCCGTCGCCGGCCTCCGACCAGAGGTTCTTCGGCCGCCGGGCGGTGTTGCGGGCGATGACCTGGTTGGCCGCGCGCAGGATCCGCTGGGTGGAGCGGTAGTTCTGCTCCAGCACGATCGTGGTCGCGTCGGGGTAGTCGCGCTCGAACTCGTCGATGTTGCGGATCGTGGCGCCGCGGAAGGCGTAGATCGACTGGTCGGCGTCACCCACGACGCACAGCTCGGCCGGCGGCACCGGGCCGCCGGCGGTGCCGACCAGCTCGCGGACCAGCACGTACTGGGCGTGGTTGGTGTCCTGGTACTCGTCGACCAGCACGTGGCGGAACCGGCGCCGGTAGTGCTCGGCGACGTCGGGGAAGGCCTGCAGCAGGTGGACCGTGGTCATGATCAGGTCGTCGAAGTCCATGGCGTGGGCCTCGCGCAGCCGGCGCTGGTAGAGGGTGTACGCCTCCTTGAGCACCTTCTCCGGCGCGGTCTCCGGGGCGTAGGACTCCTCGTCGATGAGCTCGTTCTTCAGGTTCGACACCTGGTTGGCCAGGCTCCGGCCGGGATACCGCTTGCTGTCGAGGTCCAGGTCGCGGGCGACCATCGTCATCAGCCGGACCGAGTCGCCCTGGTCGTAGATGGTGAACGAGGTCTTCATGCCCAGCTTGGCGGCCTCGGCCCGCAGGATGCGCACGCACATCGAGTGGAACGTCGAGACCCACATCGCGCGGGCGCGCGGGCCGACGAGGGAGGCGACGCGCTCCTTCATCTCGCCGGCGGCCTTGTTGGTGAAGGTGATCGCCATGATCTCGCCGGGCTGCACACCCCGGGCGCCCAGCAGGTAGGCGATCCGGTGGGTGAGCACCCGGGTCTTGCCCGACCCGGCGCCGGCGACGATGAGCAGCGGGCTGCCCTCGTGCACGGTGGCCTGGCGCTGCGGGCCGTTGAGGCCGGCGAGCATCCGGTCGAGCTCGCGACCGATCTGGCCGGGTGCCTGGCGGGTGAGCGCGGCGGTGCCGGGGAGGGAGATCTGCGAGCTGCTCATGTCCCCGCCACTGTAAGCCGGACCGCCGACGTTCCTCCCCCGCGCGGAACGGGTGCGACGCGCGTGACAGGTGGCGCGCCGATCGGCGTCCGTGCCAGACTCGCCCCGTGCCCAGCCAGCGGAGTTTTCCCTACGGCCACCGGTCCCCGGTGTCCGTACCCGCTGGCTGAGAAGCCACCGCACACGACGCCCCGGGCCGACGGCCCCGGGGCGTTCCTCGTCTCCGGGGTCCGACGGCCGCGACCCGCCCCGGAGGACCTGATGAGCACCACCACCGACCCGGCCGCCCGCATCGACGCGCTGCGCGGCGAGATCGACTCCTGCGACGCGCAGATCATCGAGCTGGTGCAGCGCCGGCTGGCCATCTCCCGGGAGATCGGCGCGCTGCGCACCGCCAGCGGCGGGACGCGGCTGTCGCTGGCCCGCGAGCAGCGGGTGCTCGACCGCTTCCGCGCCGCGCTGGGGGACGACGGCGCCTCGCTGGGCATGTTCCTGCTGCGTCAGGGCCGCGGTCGCCTGTGAAGGAAAGCCACCCCTCCCCCACACCTCGCAGGCTCGGCGCGGGCCCCTGAGCGCTGGCCATAGGCTGCCCGGCGTGATGCCGCTGCCGACCGCCCCTGCCGAGCACGTCGAGCGGGCCCTGTGCGTGCTCGCCCACCCCGACGACGTCGACTTCGGCAGCGCCGGCACCGTGGCCACCTGGACCGCGGCCGGCACGCAGGTCAGCTACTGCATCGTCACCGACGGGGACGCCGGCGGCTTCGACGAGACCCCGCGCGACCAGATGCCGGTGCTGCGCCGGGCCGAGCAGACCGCCGCAGCCGCCGCGGTGGGTGTGACCGACCTCCACTGGCTCGGCTACCCCGACGGCCGGCTGGAGCCCACGCTGGAGCTGCGCCGCGACATCAGCCGGGTCATCCGCCAGGTGCGCCCGCAGCGGGTGCTGACCAGCTCACCCGAGCGGTTCTACGAGCGGATCGGCGCCAGCCACCCCGACCACATGACCGCCGGGGAGTCGACGCTGCGCGCGGTCTACCCCGACGCGCGCAACCCCTTCGCCCACCCCGAGCTGCTGGCCGACGAGGGCCTCGAGGCGTGGACGGTCTCCGAGGTGTGGCTCGGTGGCGGCCCGCGCCCCGACCACGTCGTCGACGTCACCGACGTGGTCGAGCGCAAGTGGGCCGCGCTGATGTCGCACGTCACCCAGGTCAGCCACCTGCCCGAGGGCCAGCTGCAGGAGTTCGTCGGCGGCTGGATGCGGCAGACCGCGAAGGACCACGGCCTGCCCGAGGGCCGCCTCGCCGAGGCCTTCCAGGTCGTCTACACCGGCTGACCCGGAACGAGAACGCAACAGGCCGGCACACAGGGGCAACACAGCACCCGTAGACATCGCCCGAACGCCAGGACCAGGCACCCGGGAGAGCAGATGTCGATGGCCCCGCACGACCCCACGCCGGCCGACCGGCCCGACCCGCTGTCCGCGGCCGAGACCCTGGAGCGGGGGCTGGGACGCCGCACCTTCGTCCGGGCCGCGCTGGGGGCCGGCGCGGTGCTGGCCGCCGGGATGGCCACCGCCGCCCCCGCGGCGGCCACCCCCACGCCCAGCCGCACCCGGCTGCCGGGTGAGGTGCTGCAACCGGGCAAGGGCCCCATCGACGGCGACGTCTACCTGCCCTCCCGGCCGGACCAGGTGTTCTGGGGCTACCTGCCGCGCACCACCGACACGCCGGTCGCCACGGTGCGCTCCGGCCGCACGATCACGATCGACACGATCAGCCACGAGGGGCTCCTGGAGGACCAGGGGCGGGACCCCGTCGCCTGGTTCGCCGGCAAGGGCGTCCGGCGCGACCAGGTCCTCGACGACGCCGTCGCGGTGGCGCGGACCTACGCGCGGCACACCCGCGACTTCGACGCCGACGGCCCGCACGTCATCACCGGCCCGGTGGCCGTGGAGGGCGCGCGGCCGGGCGACGTCCTGAAGATCGAGCTGCTGACCGCGCTGCCCCGCGTCCCGTACGGCGTCATCTCCAGCCGGCACGGCAAGGGCGCCCTCGCCGCGGGCTTCGCCACCAGTCCCGGGGACATCACCGCCGCGGAGGTCATGCCGAACACCCCTGACGGCCGGGCCACCAAGGACCCGCTGCGGTACGGCAACGTCTCGGTCTTCACGCCGGTCGGCCGGGGGCGCGGGAACGTCCCCCAGGCCACCCTCCCGGCCGGGCGCCGGGGCTCGGTGTCGTGGCCGATCGACCCGTTCGCCGGGCTGATGGCGGTGGCCACCGTCGGCGACGCGACCCGGGTCAACGACCCCCTGGTCAACTCGATCCCGCCCACCCTGGGCGGCGGCAACATCGACGTGAACCTGCTCAACGTCGGCTCGGCCTTCTACGTGCCGGTCGTGGCACCCGGCGCCCTGTTCTCCGTCGGCGACCCGCACATGTCGATGGGCGGTGGCGAGGTCGCGCTGACCGCCCTGGAGGGTTCGCTGCGGATGACCTTCCGGCTCACCGTCTGCCGCAAGGGCTCGAAGGACGCCCCCTCGGTGGCCTTCCGGTACCCGTTCGGGGAGACGCCGGACGCCTGGGTGCCGATCGGGCTGTCCGACCCCGACGGCTCGCGCACCAGCCAGGTCAGCGACCTGGACATCGCCAACCGGCGGGCCGTGGTCAACGCCCTGGACTTCCTGCAGGACGACCTGGGGATGGACCGCGCGGTGGCCTACGCCTACCTGTCGGCGGCGGCGGACTTCGAGGTCTCGCAGGTCGTCGACCGCACCGTCGGGGTGCACGGCGTCATCCCCAAGAGCCACTTCCGCTGAGCGCAGGGCCCCGTCCCCTCCCGGGACGGGGCCCTCACAGCAACCGGTTGGTCGCCGCCCAGCGGGTGAGCTCGTTGCGGTTGGACAGCTGCAGCTTGCGCAGCACGTTGGAGGCGTGGGACTCCACGGTCTTCACCGAGATGAACAGCCGGCCGCCGATCTCGCGGTAGGTGTAGCCGCGGGCCAGCAGCTGCATCACCTCCCGCTCGCGCGCCGACAGCAGGTCCAGGCCCGGGTCGACCGCGGGGTCCTCCACCGGGGCCGCCGGGGCCGAGGACGCCGCGAACGCGTCGAGCACGAAGCCGGCCAGCCGCGGGCTGAACACGACGTCCCCCTCGGCGACCCGGCGCACCGCGTCGCGCAGGTCGGCACCGGAGATGGTCTTGGTGACGTAGCCGCGGGCACCGGCGCGGATGACGGCGATGACGTCCTCGGCGGCGTCGGAGACCGACAGCGCCAGCCACCGGGTCGCAGGCAGCTCGGCCCGCAGCCTCTCCAGCACCGCGCGGCCCCCGCCGTCGGGCAGGTGCACGTCGAGCAGGACGACGTCGGGCGCGGCGGCCCGGATGCCGGCCACCGCGGAGGCGACGTCGGCGGCCTCCCCCACCACCTGGACGACGTCCCCGAGCTCGGCGCGGACGCCGGCCCGGACCATGGCGTGGTCGTCCACCAGGAACACCCGGGGGCCGGTCACGCCGGCACCTCCGCGTCCCGTGGGAGGCACAGCTCCACCTCGGTCCCCTCTCCTGGTGCCGAACGCACCGTCGCCGTGCCGCCGAGCCGGGTGAGCCGGCCGACGACGGAGTCCCGTAGACCGCGGCGGTCACCGGGCACGGTGGCCGGGTCGAACCCGGCGCCACGGTCGCGCACGTACACGGTGACGGTCGTCGGACCGACCTCGCTGTACAGCGAGACGCTGGGCGCGCCCGAGTGCTTCGCGGCGTTGACCACCGCCTCCTTCGTCGCCCGGCCGAGGGTGGCGACGGCCTCGTCGACCGGCAGGTCGCCGACGACGACCGGGTCGACGGTGACGGCGTGGTCGGCCTCGACCTCGGCCACCAGCCGGGCGACCAGCCCCGCCCAGGTGCCGCCGGTGACGATGGTCGGCTCGTAGAGCCAGGCGCGCAGCTCGCGCTCCTGGCTGCGGGCCAGCCGGCCGACGACCGCGGGGTCGGCGGCGTGCCGCTGGATGAGGGCGAGGGTCTGCAGCACCGAGTCGTGCAGGTGGGCGGCGACCGCGGTGCGCTCCTCGGAGCGGATCCGGGCGGCGCGCTCGGCGGCCCGGGAGTCCAGCAGCCGGCGCCACAGCGGCGCGGTCGCCAGCGTGATCCCGACCAGGATGACGACGGTGCCGGTGAAGCCGTTGCGGGCATTGGCCAGCTGGCCGGTGGTCGCCAGCAGCAGCACCAGCCCGACCACGGCGAGCACGGCGCCGGCGACCAGCCCCCAGCGGGCGCTGCCGCGGTCGAGGTCGCCGCCGGCGTCCAGCTGGCGCCAGATGACCGCGAGCCCGGCCCCGGCGAGCACGAGCGGCAGGATCACCGACAGCCCGCCGGAGTTCGCCAGCTCCGAGACCGTCCAGGCCGACACGACCGCCAGCAGGCCCAGGCCGAGCAGCTGCCGGCGGCTGGGCCGGGCGGTGGCCAGGGCCGGGTCGCCCTGCTCGCCGTCGGCGGCGGCCACCGGCATGGTCAGCCAGAGCAGCGCGTAGGCGACGACGCCGACGCCGGTGACCGCCAGCGCGAGGTAGACGACGCGCACCACGACCGCGTCCACCCGCAGGTGTGCCGCCGTCCCGCTGGCGACCCCGGCGAGCAGCCGGCCGCTGCGCGGTCGCGCCAGCGGCGGCCGGGCCGCCCGCCGCGCGGCGGGCGCCGCCGGGGAGCCCGAGGCCGGCGCGGTGCTGGTGGTCACCCGACGATGGTGTCACCGCCCGGGGCGCCGGCACATCGGTGATCACCCGGACTGCGGGGGCCGCCGAGGTCCGGGGTCGGTTCCGGTGGTCCCCCGATGCCCGGAGGCCGGTTCCCGGCGCAGCGTGGTGCCATGACCTCGACCGAGCACGCACCCACCGCACCCACCGCACCCACCGCACCCACCGCACCCGCGACGACCTGGACCGCCCCGGCCCGCCCCCGGCTGGTCCGCAGCCGCACGGACAAGATGATCGGCGGCGTCTCCGGCGGCCTCGGCGCCCACACCGGCATCGACCCCGTGCTGTGGCGGCTGCTGTTCCTCACCCTGACCCTGCTCGGCGCCGGCACCGGCGTCCTGCTCTACGGGCTGCTCTGGGTGCTGATGCCGGCCGCCGACGCCCCGGCCCGATGACCGTCGTCGACCTCGTGGAGTCCCAGCGCTCGGTTCCCGTGGCGCTGGGACCCCACCAGGGCTCCGCAGGATCAGGGTCGGCTCAGGTGGTTCCCCGATACCGCCGGCGGCCGGTGCTCGGCAGGCTCGTGGCATGACCTCAGCACTCCCCCCGTCCGCCCCGCCCCCGGCCGCCGAGCCCCCGGGCGCCCCGCCCCCGCCGAGCTCGTGGCCCGCCCCGCCGCCGTCCGGGCCGACGCCCCGCGGGCAGCTCCGCCGCAGCCGCGACGACCGGGTGATCGGCGGCGTGGCCGGCGGGCTGGCGGAGTACACCGGCATCGACGCACTGCTCTGGCGCGTCGGCGCCATCGCGCTGACCGTGGTCGCCGGCAGCGGCGTGGTCGTCTACGCGCTGCTGTGGCTGCTGATGCCCAGCGCACCGGCCGGCCCGCCCGGCGTCGCGGTCGAGAAGCCGCCGCGCGCACCCCGCTCACCGGTGCCCGGCGTGACCCTCGCGGTCCTGCTGATCGTGCTGGGCGTCGTGACGCTCGTCGACCAGCTCACCGACGCCGACCTCGGGCCCCGCGGCTACCTGGGCAGCGCGCTGCTGGTGGTCGGCATCGGCCTGGTCGTCGGCGCGGTGACCGGGGTCGGCCGCGGCGCCAAGACCGGGCTGGTCACCCTGGGCGTGCTGCTCACGGCGGCCCTCGCGCTCGCCTCGACCGTGCAGCTGCCCTCGGGCGACGTCGGCGACCGCACCTACCGCCCGCTGACCGCCGACGCCGTCCAGCCGCGCTACGAGATCGGGCTCGGCGACCTCACCGTGGACCTGCGGGACGTCGACCTGTCCGGCCTGTCGGCGCCGATCGAGATCATGATCGAGTCCGGCGTGGGCGACGTCGACGTGCTGGTGCCCGCCTCCGCCGACGTCGAGGTCTCCGTGGACAACGGGATCGGCGAGGCCGAGGTGTTCGGCCAGGACCGCTCCAGCGGCGGCACGTTCCCCGGCACCGGCCGGGCCGCGTGGACCGGCGACGAGGACCCCGAGTTCGTCCTCACCATCGAGTCCGGCCTGGGTGACGTGGAGGTGTCCCGTGGTTGAGCCCACCCGGCCCGAGTACAGCGGCCGTCAGGAGACCGACGTGTTCCCCGACGACTTCGCCGTCACCAAGGACGCCCCCGAGCCGCCCCGCCGCCGGCTGGACGTCAGCGCCCTGGTCGCCGGCACGGTGTTCGTCGTCCTGGCCGTCGTCCTGATGTCGGGCGTGGACCTGCCGGCCGACTGGTTCGACCACGACCTCGGCTGGGTCGTCCTGATCGCCGCCGGCGTCGCCCTCCTGGTCAACGAGCTGCGGAAGGCCCGCCGCCGCCGGTGAGTGGAGTCCCAGCGCTGCGCAGACCGAGCGCTGGGACCCCACTCACTCCCACTCGATGGTGCCCGGCGGCTTGCTCGTGACGTCGAGGACGACCCGGTTGACCTCGGCCACCTCGTTGGTGATCCGGGTGGAGATCTTCGCCAGGACGTCGTAGGGCAGCCGGGTCCAGTCGGCGGTCATCGCGTCCTCGCTGGACACCGGCCGCAGCACGACCGGGTGGCCGTAGGTGCGGCCGTCGCCCTGGACGCCGACGGAGCGGACGTCGGCCAGCAGCACCACCGGGCACTGCCAGATCTCGGTGTCCAGGCCGGCCGCGGACAGCTCCGCGCGGGCGATCGCGTCGGCCTGCCGCAGGACGTCGAGGCGCTCGCGGGTGACCTCGCCGATGATCCGGATGCCCAGGCCCGGGCCGGGGAAGGGCTGGCGCTGCACCAGGGTGTCGGGCAGGCCCAGCTGCCGGCCGACCTCGCGCACCTCGTCCTTGAACAGGGTGCGCAGCGGCTCGACGAGGGTGAACGTGAGGTCTTCGGGCAGCCCGCCGACGTTGTGGTGGCTCTTGATGTTCGCCGTCCCGGTGCCGCCACCGGACTCGACGACGTCGGGGTAGAGGGTGCCCTGCACCAGGAAGTCGACGGTCTCGCCGTGCTCCTTGGCGTCGGCGATGACGTCGAGGGCGGCCTGCTCGAAGACCCGGATGAACTCGCGGCCGATGATCTTCCGCTTGGTCTCCGGGTCGCTGACCCCGGCGAGCGCGCTGAGGAACTGCTCGCTGGCGTCGACGACCCGCAGGTCGGCGCCGGTGACGGCGACGAAGTCCCGCTCGATCTGCTCGGTCTCGCCCTCGCGCATGAGGCCGTGGTCGACGTAGACGCAGGTGAGCCGGTCACCGATGGCCCGCTGCACGAGTGCTGCGGCCACCGCGGAGTCGACGCCGCCGGACAGCCCGCAGATGGCCCGCCGGTCACCGATCTGCGCGGCGATCGCGGCGACCTGCTCCTCGACGACGTTCGCCATCGTCCAGCTGGGCTGCAGGCCGGCGATGTCGAACAGGAAGTGCTCGAGCACCGTCTGCCCGTGCGGGGTGTTCTTCACCTCGGGGTGGAACTGCACCCCGGCCAGCCGCCGGTCGACGTCCTCGAACGCCGCGACCGGGGCACCGGTCGAGGTCGCGGTGACGGTGAACCCGGGCGGGGCGGCGCTGACGGCGTCCCCGTGGCTCATCCACACCGACTGCTCGTTCGGCAGGTCGCCGAACATCCGCGACTGCGTGGTGACGGTCAGCGGTGTGCCGCCGTACTCGCGGTCGCCGGTGTGCGCGACCGTCCCGCCCAGGCTCTGCGCCATCGCCTGGAAGCCGTAGCAGATCCCGAACGCCGGGACGCCGGCCTCGAACACCGCGGGGTCGACCTGCGGTGCACCCTCGGCGTAGACGCTGGAGGGCCCGCCGGAGAGCACGATCGCCGCCGGCTTGCGGGCCAGCAGCTCCTCGACCGGGACGTCGGAGCCGACGAGCTCGGAGTAGACGCCGGCCTCCCGGATCCGCCGGGCGATCAGCTGGGCGTACTGGGCGCCGAAGTCGACGACCAGGACGGTCGGGAAGTCCATGTGCGCGGGGCTGCTCATGGTCTGCTCAGCCCACCAGGTGACCGGGGCCGACGGCGCTCTCGCCGTTGCCGCCGAGCACGAGGTCTACCCGCTGGAACTCCTTGAGGTTCTGGTAGCCGGTCTTGGCCATGGTGCGGCGCAGGGCACCGAAGAGGTTGGTGCGCCCGTCGGCGGAGCTGGCCGGCCCGAACAGGACCTCCTGCAGCGAGCCGCGGGGCTCGGCCGCCGTCGACGTCCCGCCGCGGGGCAGCCGCGGGTGGGCGGCCACGGAGTCCCACCACACGCCACCGGCCGGGGCCTCGGCGGCGGTGCGCAGCGGCTCACCGAGCTGGACGGCGTCGGCGCCGCAGGCCAGGGCCCGGGCGATGGCGCCGCTGGTCTCGATCCGGCCGTTGGCGATGACGTGCACGTAGCGGCCACCGGTCTCGTCCAGGTAGTCGCGGCGCGCGGCGGCGGCGTCGGCGATGGCGCTGGCCAGCGGCACCCGGACGCCCATGACGTCGTCGGCGGTGGACCAGCTGTCGGCGCCCACCCCGACGATGACGCCGGCCGCGCCGGTGCGCATGAGGTGCAGCGCGGTCTGGTAGTCGGCCGCACCGCCCACGATCACCGGGACGTCGAGGTCGGCGATGAACTCCTTGAGGTTCAGCGCCTCACCGGAGGTCGTGACGTGCTCGGCGGAGACGATGGTGCCCTGGATGACCAGCAGGTCGACCCCGGCGGCGAGCACCGTGGGGGCGAGCGCGACGGTGTGCTGCGGCGACACCCGCACCGCGGTCGTGACGCCGGCCTCGCGCATCTCCTTGACCCGGGCGCTGATCAGGTCGGGCTTCACCGGCTCGGCGTAGACCTCCTGCAGCAGCGCGGTGGGCGGCCCGACGTCGGGGCCGGCGGCCGCGCGCAGCCGGCGCAGCACGTCGGTCGGGTCGTCGTAGCGGGCCCACAGGCCCTCGGCGTTGAGCACGCCCAGGCCGCCGGCCTGGCCGACCGCGACCGCGGTGGCCGGGCTGACCACGGCGTCGCTGGGGCTGGTGACCAGCGGGATGTCGAACCGGAAGGCGTCGATCTGCCACGCGGTGGAGACGTCGTCGTGGTCACGGGTGCGGCGGGAGGGGACGATCGACACCTCGTCGAGGTCGTAGCCCCGGCGGGCGAACCGGTTGAGGCCGATCTCGACGTTGTCACGAACTGGCATGGGTCAGCGGCCTCGGTAGTTGGGGGCTTCGGTGGTCACCTGGACGTCGTGCGGGTGGCTCTCGGTGAGCCCGGCGGAGGTGATCCGGGTCAGCTGGCCGCGCTCCTGCAGGTCGGCGATGGTCGCCGCGCCCGCATAGCCCATGCCGGCCCGCAGGCCGCCGACGAGCTGGTGCGCGACGCCGGACAGCGGGCCGCGGTAGGGCACCTGCCCCTCGATGCCCTCGGGGACGAGCTTGTCGTCGGAGAGGACGTCGTCGGCGAAGTAGCGGTCGCGGCTGAAGGACTGGCTGCCCCCGCGCTTCTGCATCGCGCCGAGGGAGCCCATGCCGCGGTAGGACTTGTACTGCTTGCCGTTGGTGAAGACCAGCTCGCCCGGCGACTCGTCGACGCCGGCGAACAGGCTGCCCAGCATCACGCTGTCGGCACCGGCCACGATGGCCTTGGCGATGTCGCCGGAGTACTGCAGGCCGCCGTCGCCGATGACCGGGACGCCGGCCGGGCGGCAGGCGAGGCTGGCCTCGTAGATGGCGGTGACCTGCGGGACGCCGACCCCGGCGACCACGCGGGTGGTGCAGATCGAGCCCGGGCCCACGCCGACCTTGACGGCGTCGGCACCGGCGTCGACCAGCGCCTGGGCGCCGGCGCGGGTGGCCACGTTGCCACCGATGACCTGGACGGGGAAGTCGGCCTTGACCCGGCCGACCATGTCCAGCACGGCGCGCTGGTGGCCGTGGGCGGTGTCGACGACGAGCACGTCGACCCCGGCGTCCACGAGCAGCCCGGCGCGCTTGTAGGCGTCCTCGCCGACCCCCAGGGCCGCGGCGACGAGCAGCCGGCCGTCGGCGTCCTTGGTGGCGTTGGGGAACTGGTCGCGCTTGACGTAGTCCTTGACGGTGATCAGCCCGCGCAGCCGGCCGGCCTCGTCGACCAGCGGCAGCTTCTCGATCTTGCGCGAGCGCAGCAGCGACAGCGCGGTGTCCGGGTCGACCCCGACCGGGGCGGTGACCAGCGGCATCGGCGTCATCACGTCGCGGACCAGGCGGGTCTGGTCGGTCTCGAAGCGCATGTCCCGGTTGGTGATGATGCCGACGAGCACGCCGTCGGCGTCGGTGACCGGGGCACCGGAGATGCGGTAGCGGGCCGACAGCGCGTCGACCTCGGCCAGGGTGTTGTCCGGCGAGCAGGTGACCGGGTTGGTGACCATGCCGGCCTCGGAGCGCTTCACGAGGTCGACCTGGCCGGCCTGGTCCTCGGCGGCGAGGTTGCGGTGCAGCACGCCCACGCCACCGGCGCGGGCCATGGCGATCGCCATCCGCGCCTCGGTGACGGTGTCCATCGCCGAGGACAGCAGCGGGATGGCCAGCCGGATGCCGCGGGTCAGCCGGGTGCTCGTGTCCACGTCGGTCGGGACGATGTCCGACGCGCCGGGGATGAGCAGGACGTCGTCGTAGGTCAGCCCCAGCGGGGCGAACTTCGCGGGGAGCTCGGGTACGCGCTCGTCGGGCTGCACGTGCCACCACCTCTCGTCTCGTTGGTGGGAGCGCCTCCGAGGCGCACGGGAACCCACTCCATGCTAGGCGGACCCCACCGAGGGGCCCTCCCCCCGTTACCGTGGTCCGGTGGACGGGCCAGCCCGACCACCTGCCGGTCCGCCGGCAGCGCCCGAGCAGGCCGGCCCCGTGCCGGCGAGGAGGACACGTGGACGCGTGGGACGACGCATTCGGCGCTTCCCCGGATCGCGACCCGGACTTCGGGAGCGACCTGGGCCCGGGCGACCACTCGGGGCAGCCCCCGCTGACCATCGAGGAGCGGGCCGGGGTCCTCGACGACCTCGCCGAGCTCGAGGTGTTCCGCACGCTGCTGGAGCCCACCGGGGTCAAGGGCATCGTCGTGGACTGCCCCGACTGCGAGGAGGAGCACCACGTCGACTGGGCGCTGATGCAGGCCAACCTGCGCCAGCTGCTCGACGAGGGCCAGACCGGCCGGCACGAGCCGCCCTTCGACCCCGACCCCGACGACTACGTCAGCTGGGACTACGCCAGCGGCTACGCCGACGGTGTGGCGGCGCTGGCCGAGCGCGAGGAGCCCACCGGCCGCCACGGCAGCAGCGGCCGGCACGCCCGCGAGGACTGAGCCGTGTGGCGCCGACGACGGCGCGACCCACTCGTGTTCGCGATGCGGGACCTGTTCGAGGGCAGACCGGTGCTCACCGTCTTCCACGAGCAGGACGGCGACTGGCAGTACCTCACCGGCGCTGAGGCGACCCCCGAGAACGCCCAGCTGGTGCACCAGAGCCACGTGTACGCCATCGACCCGGGTCTGCGTGAGCTCCACGACCTGCCGCGGGGGCACATGGCGACGCGGACTGCTCCCGGAGAGCACTGGCACGTGGGAGTGGACCCGGACTGACGACGACAGCGCGGTGACCGGTCGAGCTGGTCACCGCGCTGTGGTGGGTCAGGAGCTGGGCGTCAGCTCATCATGCCGCGGCGGAACCCGGTGGCCACGGCCTCGGCGCGGTCCTTGACGGCGAGCTTGCGGAACAGCCGGCGGGCGTGGGTCTTGATGGTGTCCTCGGACAGGTACAGCTCGCGGCCGATCTGGGCGTTGCTCTTGCCCTGGCTCATGCCGGTGAGGACCTGCATCTCCCGCATCGACAGCGTCACCTGCGGCGCGGCCGGGACGGTGGAGCGCACGGTGGTCGGGGCCAGGCCGGCCAGCGGGCTGGAACCGCCCCACGGGGCCGGCCCCGAGGGCCCACCCGCGGGGGCGCCGGACATGGCCACCGCGTGCTGCGGGCTGCGCGGCGCCGGGGTGAGCTGACCGGCCGGGCGCGGGGCCTCCGGGCGCATCCCGGTGCGCGACATCCCCAGCCCGAGCTCGAGCGGGCTGGCGTCCCAGCGCAGGAAGCCGCGGGCACCGAGGGCCACGGCGGCGCGGACGGTGTCGGCGTCGTCGGGGGCGCCGAGCATGAGGACCCGCAGCGACGGGTGCGAGCGCAGCACCTGGGTGGCGACCGACAGGCCGCTGTCGGTGGCCCGCTGGGTGCCGACGAGCAGGACGTCGGGCAGCCGGTTGTCCAGCCGCGCCATCAGCGAGGCCGGGTCGCCCACGGCCTCGACGCGGGAGACGAAGGGCAGCGCGAGCAGCCGGCCCGCGACCTCGTCCCGGACCCGGCGGCGCTCGTCGAACACCCAGACGACGGCTCCACCGCTGCCGTTGCCCCGCGCCCTGTCCTCGATCACCGGATGCTCCCGTCTGCGCCGTCCCGGAGGGCGGCGGCCTACCGACCGGGCCGTGCCCGGGCGGGTGCCTGGAACGGGTGGACCCCGCTCCGGGGTGCCGGCACCGCCGGTCTCCCGGACGGGTGTCGGGGTGTCCCCCACACCGGTGGTCGGCACTCCCTGTCACCACCTTGATCCGCAGGGTGGCTGCGCAACAGCGTCGGTCACCCCCGCGGGTGAGGGGCCGCCACCACCCGCTCGGACACGCCGGCCGGCGAAGCACACCTCGGCCGATCCCGCACGACGAACGTGGACCGGGGTGTTTGGGGGTGATCGGCAGCGGGCATCGGGCCGGAAGTGACCGGGCCGACCCCCCGGTGCGCCACGAGCCGAGGAGATCCAATGGCCGACATCCGTCGCCTGCCCAATCCCGTCGCCGAGGTGTGGGACTGGCAGCTGCACGGCGCCTGCCGGGGCGAGAGCACGTCTCTCTTCTTCCACCCCGACGGCGAGCGGGGCCCCGCCCGTGCGCGCCGCCAGGCAGCCGCCAAGGCCGTCTGCGGCCGTTGCCCGGTGCTGGAGTCCTGCCTCAAGCACGCCCTGTCCGTCCGCGAGCCGTACGGCGTCTGGGGCGGCATGAGCGAGGAGGAGCGGACGCGGCTGATCGCTGCGGAGCCCGCCCCCATCGCCGCCGGGGTCTGAACCACCCGGCGGGACGACCTCCCCCGCCGGAGACACACGAGAGGGCCGGCCCGACGAGTTCGTCGGGCCG
>NZ_JBISCA010000002.1:483595-1016212 GCF_046635825.1 Modestobacter sp. SSW1-42
GGGGGGCGGGCCCTCTCGTGTGTGCAGGGGTCCCCGGCCGGCCGGGTGTCACCCGGCCGGACGGTCCTCCCTCAGTGGCTGTGGCCGTGCCCGCCGCCGTGCCCGTGGGTGTGGTGGGCACCCTCGGACTCCTCCTCGGCGGGCTTGTCCACGATCGCCGAGTCGGTCGTCAGGACCATCGAGGCGATCGACGCAGCGTGCGACAGCGCCGCCTTGGTGACCTTGACCGGGTCGATGACGCCCTGGGCAGCCAGGTCGCCGTACTCGCCGGTGGCGGCGTTGAAGCCCTGCCCGGCACCGAGCTCGCGGACGCGGCCGACGACGACCGGCCCCTCGAACCCGGCGTTGGAGGCGATCAGCGCCAGGGGGGTGTCGATGGCCCGGCGGACCGAGCGCGCACCGATCTGCTCGTCACCGGTGAGCGTGAGCTCGTCGATGGCCGCGGCGGCGTGCACCAGCGCGGAGCCACCACCGGGGACGACGCCCTCCTCGACCGCCGCACGGGTCGCGTTGATCGCGTCCTCGATGCGGAACTTCTTCTCCTTCATCTCGACCTCGGTGGCCGCGCCGACCCGGATCACCGCGACGCCGCCGGCCAGCTTCGCCAGCCGCTCCTGCAGCTTCTCGCGGTCCCAGTCGGAGTCGGTTGCCTCGATCTCGTTGCGGATCTGGGCGACCCGGTCGGCGATCGCACCGGAGGTGCCGCCACCGTCGACGATGGTGGTGTCGTCCTTGGTGACGGTGACCCGGCGGACGGTGCCGAGCACCTCGAGGCCGACGGAGTCCAGGGACAGGCCGATGTCCTCGCTGACGACCTGGCCACCGGTGACGACGGCGAGGTCGGTCATGAACGCCTTGCGGCGGTCACCGAAGTACGGGGACTTGACCGCGACGACCTTGATCGTCTTGCGGATGGAGTTGACGACCAGGGTCGACAGCGCCTCACCCTCGACGTCCTCGGCCACGATCAGCAGCGGGCGGCCGCCGGTCGAGAGCACCTTCTCCAGCAGCGGGAGCAGGTCGGACAGCGCGCTGATCTTGCCGCTGACCAGGAGCACGAGGGCGTCCTCGAGCACGGCCTCCATCGACTCGGAGTCGGTGACGAAGTACGGCGAGAGGTAGCCCTTGTCGAACTGCAGGCCCTCGGTGACGTCCAGCTCGGTCGTCATGCCGTTGGCCTCTTCGACGGTGATGACGCCGTCGTTGCCGACCCGCTCCATCGCCTCGCCGATCAGCTCGCCGACCTCGGCGTCCTGGGCGGAGATGGTGGCGACGCCGGCGATGGCCTTGCGGTCGTCGACCGGGATGGCGACGGCGTCCAGCGCGGCGGAGACCGCGTCGACGGCGGCGCGCATGCCGGCGCCCAGCGCCATCGGGTTGGCCCCGGCGGCCACGTTGCGCAGGCCCTCGTGCACCAGGGCCTGGGCCAGCACGGTGGCGGTGGTGGTGCCGTCGCCGGCGACGTCGTTGGTCTTGGTGGCGACGTTCTTGGCCAGCTGCGCGCCGAGGTTCTCGTACGGGTCCTCGAGCTCGATCTCACGGGCGATGGTGACGCCGTCGTTGGTGATCGTCGGCGGACCGAAGTTCTTGTTGATGACCACGTTGCGGCCGCGGGGGCCGAGGGTGACCTTGACGGCGTCGGCGAGCTTGTCGACGCCACGCTCGAGGGCGCGCCGGGCGTCCTCGTCGAACAGGATGATCTTGGCCATTGCCAGACCTCTCTCAGGGTGTCGCGGGGAGTGCGAGGGCAGACGACGACCGCCCCGGGACCCGGTGGATCGGGTCGCCGGGGCGGAAGTGACGTGCTGGAACGGCCTCGTCCCAGGGGCCCGCGGCGTGCGAAGCGCGTCGTGGGGTGGGACGAGGTCCTCTACTTGGTGACGACGGCGAGCAGGTCGCGCGCGGAGAGGACGAGGTAGTCCTCGCCGCCGTAGCGCACCTCGGTGCCGCCGTACTTCGAGTAGATGACCACGTCGCCGACGTTCACGTCGAGCGGGACCCGGTTGCCGTTGTCGTCGACCCGGCCGGGGCCGACCGCGATGACGGTGCCCTCCTGGGGCTTCTCCTTGGCGGTGTCCGGGATGACCAGGCCAGAGGCGGTGGTGGTCTCGGCCTCGTTGGCCTGGACCACGACCCGGTCCTCGAGCGGCTTGATGTTGACCTTGGTAGCGGTCGTCACAGGTGACGCCCCCTTCACTGTCGGACGGGCTTCCGGTGGATGGTGCGGTACTGCGGTGGTGCTGATGCTGTGGCACGGGGGCCGGGCCTGCCGTCGCGGGGGTCAGGCTGCAGCTCGTGTCGATTGGCACTCTACCCACGTGAGTGCCAGCCGCTCAACCGGGGTCACCCGCTCGGCTGGACGGTGGTGCGCCAGGCTGTGCGGGTGTCCAGCGACCTCGAGCCCGCCGACCAGGGCGCGGAGACCGTGCGCCAGCTGCGCTCGCTGGCCACCCCGGCCGGCGCCGCCGCGCTCACCCGGGCCGGGCAGCTGCTGGCCGCCCGCACCGACGCGGTGAGCGCGCTGAGCCGGTTGCGCGCCGAGGTGGGCGTGGAGCTCGCCGGCCCGGCCTGGGGCATCGCCCGGCAGCGCGAGCGCGCCCGGCCGGTGTTCGGCGCCGACGCCGACCGGCTGCTGTTCACCTCCGACGCCCTGGAGCAGGCAGGCCGGCCGGTGCTCGCCGACCGGCGTGCCGCCCGGCTGCTGGCCGGCGGCGCCGCGAGCGTCGTCGACCTGGGGTGCGCCGCCGGCACCGACACGGTCGCGCTCGCGCGGGGCGGCGCCCGGGTGCTCGCCGTCGACCTCGACCCGGTGGCCCGCGAGCTGACCGCGCTCAACACCGCTGCCCTCGGCCTCGCCGACCGGGTGGAGGTGGTGGCCGGGGACGCCGTCGCGCTGGTCGCCGCCGCCGAGGGGGGCCGGGTGGCCGGCTGCGACGCCGCCGTCCTCGACCCCGCCCGGCGCTCCGGCGGGAAGCGCCAGCTCGACCCCGACCGGTGGTCGCCGCCCTGGTCGACGGTGCAGGCCCTGCTGGACGCCGTCCCCACCTGCGCGGTGAAGGTGGCACCGGGGCTCGACCACGACCGGGTGCCGGCCGGGGTCGAGGCCGAGTGGGTGTCGGTCGGCGGCTCGATCGTCGAGGCGCTGCTGTGGGGCCGCGCGCCGTCGACGACCTGGCGGCGGGCGACCGTCGTCTCCCGGGACGGCGCCGTGCACGAGCTGACCGCCGACGCCGACCCCGGCCCGGCCCCCGACGGCCCGGTGCGCGGCTGGCTGCACGAGCCCGACCCGGCCGTCATCCGCTCCGGTCTGGTGTCCCTGGCCGGGCGGGAGCTGGAGGCGGACCTGGTCGACCCGACGATCGCCTACCTGACCTCCGACCGGCCCGGAGACTCCCCCTGGGTCACCTCGTACCCGGTCACCGACGTGCTCCCGTTCAACCTCAAGAAGCTCAAGGCGCTGCTGCGCTCCCGCGGGGTCGGGCGGGTGGTGGTCAAGAAGCGCGGGTCCGCGATCGAGCCGGAGACCCTGGTCCGCCAGCTGCGCGGTCCCGGTGACGGGACGGCGGTCGTCGTCGTCACCCGCGTCGCCGGCGCCCCGACCGTGCTGGTGTGCGGCCCGCCCACCTGAGGGCGGACGTGGCCGTCTCCGTCCTCGGGGGTCAGCGGCTGACGACCTCGATCGGGAGCGAGCTGTCCGCGCCCAGGTCGATCGCCGACGGCGCCACCCCGGCCTCGACCAGCCGGGAGCCGAGCGCGGCGACCATGGCGCCGTTGTCGGTGCACAGCCGGCGGCTGGGCACCCGCAGCACGATGCCGGCGGCGTCGCAGCGTTCCTGGGCCAGCGCCCGCAGCCGGGAGTTGGCCGCGACCCCGCCGCCGATGACCAGGTGGTCGACGCCGTGGTCGCGGCAGGCCCGCACCGCCTTGGCGGTGAGCACGTCGACGACCGCCTCCTGGAAGGACGCCGAGACGTCGGCGACCGGCACCGGCTCCCCCGCCCGCTCGCGCGCCTCCACCCAGCGGGCCACGGCGGTCTTCAGGCCGGAGAAGGAGAAGTCGTAGGGGGCGTCGCGGGGGCCGGTGAGGCCGCGCGGGAACCGGATGGCCGACGGGTCGCCCTCGGCGGCGGCCCGGTCGATCGGCGGACCACCGGGGAAGGGCAGGCCCAGCACCCGGGCGACCTTGTCGAAGGCCTCCCCCGCGGCGTCGTCGACCGTCCGGCCCAGCTCCTGCACGTCCTGGGCGAGGTCGGGCACCAGCAGCAGCGAGCTGTGCCCGCCCGAGACCAGCATCGCGATCGAGGGCTCGGCCAGCCGGCCGTGCTCCAGCTCGTCGACGGCGACGTGCGCGGCCAGGTGGTTGACCCCGTACAGCGGGACGTCGAGCGCCAGCGCGTACGCCTTGGCCGCCGCGACGCCGACCAGCAGCGCACCGGTCAGCCCCGGGCCGGCGGTCACGGCGACCGCGTCGACGTCGGAGGCGGTGACCCCGGCGTCGGCCAGCGCGCGGTGCACCGTGGGGACCATCGCCTCCAGGTGCGCTCGGCTGGCGATCTCGGGGATCACCCCGCCGAAGCGCTCGTGCTCGGCCATGGAGGTCGCGAGCGCGTCGGACAGCAGGGTCCGCCCGCGGACCAGGCCGATGCCGGTCTCGTCGCAGGAGGTCTCGAACCCCAGCACCAGCGGCTGCTCAGCCACGCTTCATCACCACTGCGTCCTCGCCGCTCAACGGGTAGTAGTTCGGCCGGACGCCGATGGGGACGAACCCGCGGCGGGCGTACAGCCCCTGGGTGGCCTCGTCGGTGGCGCGGACCTCCAGCAGCACCACCGGGACGGAACGCCGGTCGGCCTCGGCCAGCAGCGCGTCCAGCAACCGCCCGCCGGTCCCCTCGCCCTGCCGGGAGCCGGTGACCCCGATGGTGGCGATGTGCGCCTCGTCCGGGTAGGCGATCAGCCCGGCGTAGCCCACGACGTCGGTGCCGTCGACGGCCACCAGGTAGTGCCGGGTGTCGGTCATGCCCAGCTCCTCCAGGTACATCGCCCGGGTCCAGGTGTCGGGGGCGAAGAGCTCCTCCTCCAGGACCATGACCGTGCGGAGGTCCTCGCGCGTCATCGGCCGCAGTTCGACCGTCACTGGCTGACCGCCTTGCGGGTCACGTTCGGGACGGCGTCGGGGCGGCGCAGGTACAGCGGCTCCAGCGGCGCCGGCGGGTGGCCGAGCAGCGGGGCGGCGGCGCGGAGCAGCCCGGCGGTGGTGACGTCGGCGGCGGTGACCGGGTGGCCCAACCGCTCGGCGAACCGCGCGTCGCCCACGACCGGGGCGGCGACCGGCGCCTCCTCGGGCCGGTCCACGCCGGGGCCGGTGAGCCGGGCCCCGGCGACGTCGTAGGTGGCCCAGTGGACCTCCTTGCGGCGGGCGTCGGTGACCACCGAGCGGGCGCCGCTGCCGATGGCGTCGAGCGAGCAGACGCCGTGCACCGGCAGACCGCGGGCGTCACCGAACGCCGCCGCGGTGACGATGCCGACCCGCAGGCCGGTGTAGGGGCCCGGGCCCAGCCCGGTGACCACGGCGTCCAGGTCGGCCATCGCGACCCCGGCCTCGGCGAGCACCTCGCGCACCGCCGGGGTGAGCAGCTCGGCGTGCCGGTTGCCCGACTCCACGGCCCGCTCGGCCAGGACCTCGGTCGCGCCGTCGGGCGTCCACCGCGCCACGCCGACGACGAGGGTCGGGGTGGCGGTGTCGAGGGCGAGGACCAGCACGACCGACGAGCCTAGGCGGGTCAGACGCCCTGTCCCTCGGTGTCGGGGTTCTCCAGCCGGAAGAAGGTGCTCGGCCGGCCGTCGGTGTGGTCCTCCTGGTAGATGAAGTTCAGCCGGCGCTCGTCGAAGGTGCGGAACCAGTCGTCCCAGCTGATGTCGACGAGCTGGCCGTTCTGCTCGTCGAAGTGGATCCGCAGCCGCCCCGGACGGCCGTCGTACTCGCTGTTCGGCACGGTCGCCGGCCGGCCGCCGCGCGCCTCGGCCCACTCGCGGATGACCTCGTGGTGGGTGGTGACCAGGCTGCGGCCCTGCCGCTCGGGGTCCTCGTCGGTCGAGGTGATGTTCTGCGAGTACTCCAGGCTCTTGGAGTTCTTGTCCCCGGTGCGCACCTCGCCGCCGTCCGGCCCGGCGCCCAGGTCGTCGTCGGAGGCCGTGTCCGACCCGCCGTCGGTGCTGTCGCTGATCGCGTCGACCAGCTCGCCCTTGTTCTTCGACGAGGGCGCCTTGACGCCCTCCTCTCGCGCCACGTCGCGCAGCTCGTCGACCTTCATGTCCTCGAGCGGCTTGTCGTCGGTCGCCATCGGTTCCTCCTCGGTCGGGGTGGACGTCGACGGACGACTACCCGGACCGACCGGCGGCATGCCGCTCAGTCGTGCGCGATCCGCTGTTCCCAGCCGGGGCCGACGGGCACGAGCCGGGCGGTGCGGACGTCGTCGTCGCGGCGGTCGAGCTCCACGACCAGGTGCTCGTCGGCCAGCTGCTCGGCCAGCCCGTGGCCCCACTCGACGACGGTGACCGCCTCCTCGGCGGTCGCGTCCAGGTCGAGGTCGTCGACGTCGGCCATGCTGCCCAGCCGGTAGGCGTCGACGTGCACCAGGGGCACCCGCCCGCCCCGGTGCACCCGGGCCAGCACGAAGGTCGGCGAGGTGACCGGCCCCCGCACGCCCAGGCCGGCGCCGATGCCCTGGGTCAGCGCCGTCTTGCCCGCCCCCAGCGGACCGGCCAGGACGACGAGGTCGCCGGGGCGCAGCAGGTCGGCCAGCTCGCGGCCGAACGCCTGGGTGTCGGCCACCGTGGGCAGCTCTCGCTCGCGCCTCACAGCGTGCCCGCGATCGTGGCGAGGTCGGCGGCCAGCGCGGCCCGCGGCGCCCCGTTCGGGCCGAAGCGGATCGCCGCCGACGGGTGGTAGGTGACCCACACGGCCCGCCCGTCGACCTCGTGCGGGCGGCCGCGCACCTGGCCGAGCACGGTCCTGGGGCCGAGGAACCACTTCGCCGACGACAGCCCCAGCGCGAGCACCGTGCCGGCGTCGAGCAGCTCCAGCTGGCGGCGCAGCCAGCCGCTGCACCGGGCGACCTCCGGCGTCTTCGGCGTCCGGTTCGCCGGGGGGCGGCACTTGACGATGTTGAGGACGGCGCACTCGGCGCGGTCCAGCCCGGCCTCGGTGAGCAGCTGGTCGAGCAGCGCACCGCTCTTCCCCACGAAGGGCCGGCCGGTCTCGTCCTCGGTCGCACCGGGGGCCTCCCCCACGATCACCAGCCGCGGGCGGCCGGTGGCCGGCACGTCACCGACGACGACGTGCCGGCGGGTGCTGGCCAGCTCGGGGCAGGCCACGCACGAGCGGGCGACGGTGGCCAGCGCGGCCCAGTCGGGGGCGAGGGCGGCGGTGCGGGCGACCTCGTCGGCGGCCGCGTCGAGGCGGGGCGGTCGGGGAGCGGCCACGTGCCCACCCTACGGGCGCTCGGCCCGGCCCGCCCCGACCGCCCGCAGCAGCTCCGACAGGGCCGCGGTGACCTCGTCCGGCCTCTCCAGCAGCACCAGGTGACCGGCGTCCGGGACGACGACGAAGCGCACCGGGCCCGACCCGCCGGCCTCCAGTTGCTCGACGATCCGCTCGCTGTGCGCCTTCGGGATCATCTTGTCCGCGTCGCCGGTGAGCACCAGCGTGGGCACCCGGCGCAGCGGCTCGATCGCCCCGCCGGCGTCGAGGCCGGCGATGGCCGGGTAGAACTCCGCGATCACGTCGACCGGCGTGCCGCCGATCATCGCGTCGACGTACCGGCCCAGCGCCGGGTCGACGTCGGTGGAGGAGAACGACAGCGACCAGGTGGCCGCGGAGACGATGCCCCGGGCCAGCCGGCGGGTGTGCTCGGCGAGCGCGGGACGGCGGCGCATGGTCCACGCGGCGACGGGGATGACCGCGGTGCGCACCCGGGTGAGCAGGTGCGGCAGCCCCAGGTCCAGGTCGGCCAGGTTGCCCGACGACGTGGAGACCAGCGCGACGCCCACCACCCGGCTGCCGAACAGCTCCGGCCGGCGCTGGGCGAGGGCGAGCACCGTCATGCCGCCCATCGAGTGCCCGACCAGCACCACCGGGCCGCGCGGCACCCGGGCGGTGAGCACCGACTCGAGGTCGGCGGCCAGCTGCTCCATCGTCGAGTGGTCGGCCGGCCCGCGGCCCGAGGAGCCGTGGCCGCGCTGGTCGTAGAAGACCAGCCGCGCCCGCGGCCGGTGCCCGTTGGCGGTGGCGAGCTCGGCCCCCAGGTTGCGGCGCTGGAAGGTCCACGAGGCCATCGACAGGGCGTAGCCGTGGACGAGGACGACGGTCAGCGGGGCGTCGGCCGGGCCGACCTCCTCCACCGACAGCGGCACACCGTCGTCGGCGTGCACCACCGCCGTGCGGTCGGCCGGGCGGCTCTGCAGGCCCAGCGGGTCCTGCTCGCGCAGCTCCGCGGCCGGGACGTCGCCCACCTCACGGCCGTCGTCCCCCGCCGCGCCGGCCAGCTGCCCGGCGCGGACCGCCGAGGTGGCCGACCGGGTGACCGCGACCCCGATGGCCGTGCCGGCGGCGGCCAGCCCGACCACGGCGCCGATGAGCCCCGCGGTGCGGCCCAGGTGGTGGTCGGCGAGCGGGTGCCGGGTCATCGCAGGACCCCGGCGGTGCCGACGTGCCGGCGGCGGAAGCGCCCGCCGACGCGGGTCACCAGCTCGTAGTGGATGGTGCCGACCGCGTCGGCCCACTGCTGCGCGGTCGGCTCGCCGTCGGTGCCCGGACCCCACAGCACGACCGGGTCGCCCGGGGCGATCGGGTCCTGGCCCACGTCGAGCACGAACTGGTCCATCGAGACCCGGCCGGCGATGGTGCGCCGGGCCCCGGCCGCGAGCACCGGGGCCACGTTCCCGGCGGCGCGCGGGACACCGTCGGCGTACCCGACCGGCACGAGGGCGAGCGTGGTCTCCCCGCCGGTGGTGTAGCTGTGGCCGTAGGAGACGCCGACCCCACCCGGCACCCGCTTGGTCAGCGCGACCCGCGCCTGCACGGTCATCGCCGGGCGCAGGCCGTGCGCCGCCGGGTCACCGCCCAGCGGGTCCAGGCCGTAGATCGCCACCCCGGGGCGGACGAGGTCGTACCAGGTCTCGGGCAGCGCGACCGTGGCGGCGGAGTTGGCCAGGTGCCGCACGGCGTCGGTCAACCCGGCCGCGCGGGCGAGGGCGACGGCCTCGTCGAACACCCGCACCTGCGCCCCGACCGCGGGCGAGCCCGGGACGTCGGCGGAGGCGAGGTGGCTCCACAGCCCGGAGACGACCACGTCGCCGTCGGCCTGCGCGCGGGCGGCGGCGGCCACCAGCCCGGGCCAGTCGGCCGGGGTGGCGCCCTCGCGGGAGAGGCCGGTGTCGGCGAACAGGTGCACCGACGCCGTCCGGCCGGTGGCCCGGGCGGCCTCGACGACCTCGGCCAGGCCCCACTCCGCGTTGACCGACACCTCGACGTCGGCGGCCAGGGCGGCGGTGAGGTCCTCGCCCGGCCCGTTGAGCCAGGCCAGCACGGGTGCGGTGACCCCACCGGCGCGCAGGGCGAGCGCCTCCTCGACGACGGCGACCCCGAGCCGGTCGGCACCGCCGGCCAGCGCGGCGCGCGCGGCGGGGAGCATGCCGTGCCCGTAGCCGTCGGCCTTGACCACCGCCATCAGCGGCCGGCCCACCCGCTCGCGCAGGACGGCGACGTTGGCCGCGATGGCGTCCAGGTCGACCACCACCTCGGCACGGTGGTCGAGCCCCCGCTGCAGCTGCGTCACGCCGACCACTCTCCCAGAGCCCCGGCGGTCAACGGCGCAGCCGGGCGATCGTCTCCGGCAGGCGGCGGACCAGGTCACCGGCGATCAGCGGACCGCGCTCGGCCGCCAGCTGCCCGGCGCGGCCGTGCAGGTGGGCCGCCGCCGCCGCGGCCTCGGCGGCGGGCAGCCCGGTCGCCAGCAGCGCACCGAGGACGCCGGCGAGCACGTCGCCGGTGCCTGCGGTGGCCAGCCACGGCGTGCCGGTGGCGTTGACGAACGTGCGGCCGGCGGCCTCGGCGACCACGGTGGCGTCGCCCTTGAGCAGCACCGTGCAGCCCAGCTCGGCCGCACCCCGGCGGGCGGCGGCGATCCGGTCGGTGCCCACGTCGCCGAAGATCCGGGCGAACTCGCGGTCGTGCGGGGTGAGGACCGTGGGGGCGCCGCGGTCGTGCACCAGCCCGGGGTGCTGGGAGACCAGGGTCAGCCCGTCGGCGTCCACCACGACCGGCAGGTCGGTGGCCAGCACCTCGGTGAGCACGCTGAGCGCGTCGTCGTCGGTGCCCATGCCGGGCCCGGCCACCCAGGCCTGCACGCGGCCGGCGTCCGCTGGTCGGCCGGAGGTGACGATCGCCTCCGGCCACGCGGCGCGCACGCCCGCGGCCGCGGTGCCCGCGTAGCGGACCAGGCCCGGGCGGGTGCGCAGCGCGGCCCCGGTGCAGAGCACGCCGGCACCGGGGTAGGTGGCGGAGCCCGCGAGGACGCCGACCACGCCGCGGGAGTACTTGTCGTCGCCGGCCGCGGGGGCGTCCAGGTGCGCGGCGACGTCGCCGTCGGTGAGCTGGACGGCGTCCGGCTCCGGCAGCACCGCGCCCAGGCCGATGTCGACCAGGTGCACGGTGCCGGCCAGGCCGCGGCCCGCGCCGACCACCAGTCCGGGCTTGAGCGCACCGAAGGTGACCGTGTGCTGGGCGGCGAAGGCCGCGCCGGGCACCTCGCCGGTGTCGGCCGCGACGCCGCTGGGGACGTCGACGGCGACCAGCAGTCCCGGCCCGGCGGTGGCCCGGGCGACGAGCGCGGCGGCCGCGGGGCGCAGCGGCCCGGTGCCGCCGATCCCGACGATGCCGTCGAGCACGAGGTCGGCCCGCTCGAGCCCGGCGCCCTCGGCGTCCACGACCCGCCCGCCGGCCCGCTGCAGCGCGGCCAGTCCCCCGGCGTGCGCCCGCTCCGGGGACAGCAGGACGGCGCGGACCTGCGCGCCGCGGGCGGCCAACCGGGCGCCGGCCAGCAGCGCGTCACCCCCGTTGTCGCCGGGGCCGACGAGCAGCACCACCCGGGCGCCGGCCACCCGGCCGAGCAGGCCGGCGCAGACCGTGGCCAGACCGGTGGCGGCGCGCTGCATGAGGGTGTCCGGGCGCAGACCGGCCAGCAGCGCCCGCTCGGCGGGCCGCAGCTGCGCTGCGGTGTAGAGCCCGTTCACGACGTCCCCTCGGCGATGACCACGGCCGAGGCGATGCCCCCGTCGTGGCTCAGCGACACGTGCCAGGAGGTGACCCCCAGCTCGGTGGCCCGGCGTGCGACGGTGCCGCGCACCTCGAGGAACGGCCGGCCGCGCTCGCCGACCACCACCTCCGCGTCGTGCCAGTGCAGGTCCCCCGGGGCGCCGAGCGCCTTGGCCAGCGCCTCCTTGGCCGCGAACCGGGCGGCCAGGGACTCCCCGGTGCGCTCGGCCCCCGACGGGGTGCGCTGCTCGGCGGCGGTGAACAGCCGGTCGCGCAGGCCCGGCGTGCGGGTGAGCGAGGCGGCGAACCGCTCGACCGGGCAGACGTCGATGCCGACCCCGATGATCACCCCGCCAGTCTGCCCCGCGACCGGGACCGCCGTCCCCCTGCACCAACGTCTGTCCTCCCTCGACAACGCTGGTGCGGGAGGACAGACGGTGATCAGGTCACCTGATCACCGTCTGCGGCGGACAGGCGGCTACTCGACGGTGACGGACTTGGCCAGGTTGCGGGGCTGGTCGACGTCCAGGCCGCGGGTGTCGGCGATCTCGCAGGCCAGCACCTGCAGCGGCACGGTGGTGACCACCGGGGCCAGCAGCGTGGGCGTGCGCGGCACCCGGATGACGTGGTCGGCGTAGGGCAGCACGTCGTCGTCGCCCTCCTCGGCGATCACGATCGTGCGGGCTCCGCGGGCGCGGACCTCCTGGATGTTGGAGACCACCTTGGCGTGCACCGACCCGCGGCTGCGCGGCGAGGGCACGATCACCACGACCGGGGTGCCCTGGTCGATGAGCGCGATCGAGCCGTGCTTGAGCTCGCCGGCGGCGAAGCCCTCGGCGTGGATGTAGGCCAGCTCCTTGAGCTTGAGCGCGCCCTCGAGGGCGACCGGGTAGCCGACGTGGCGGCCGAGGAACAGCAGCGTGCCCTCCGTCGCCAGCGAACGGCCCAGCTCGCGGACCGGCTCCATCTGCTCCAGCACCCGGGTGACGGCGGCGGGCAGCGCGCGCAGCTCGTCGACGATGGCGGAGACCTCGTCGGCGTACTTGACCCCGCGGACCTGGGCGAGGAACGCGCCGACCAGGTAGCAGGCGACGACCTGGGTGAGGAACCCCTTGGTCGAGGCGACGGCGACCTCGGGGCCGGCGTGGGTGTAGAGGACGGCATCGGACTCGCGCGGGATGGTCGAGCCGTTGGCGTTGCAGATGGCCAGCACGCGGGCCTTCTGCTCCTTGGCGTGCCGCAGCGCCATCAGGGTGTCCATGGTCTCGCCGGACTGGCTGATGACCACGACCAGCGTGGACCGGTCCAGCACCGGGTCGCGGTAGCGGAACTCGCTGGCCAGCTCGACCTCGACCGGGATGCGGGTCCAGTGCTCGATGGCGTACTTGGCGATCAGCCCGGCGTGGTACGCGGTGCCACAGGCGACGACGAACACCTTGTCGACGTCGCGCAGCTCCTGGTCGGACAGGCGCACCTCGTCGAGCACCAGCTCACCGGACTCGCCGAGGCGGCCCAGCAGGGTGTCGGCGATGGCCTGGGGCTGCTCGGCGATCTCCTTGAGCATGAACCAGGGGTAGCCGCCCTTCTCGGCGGCGGCGGCGTCCCAGTCGACGGTGCGCGTGCGCGGCTCGACGACGGTGCCGTCGAAGCCGGTGACGGTGACGCCCCCGGTGCGGTCGAGCAGGACGACCTGGTCCTCCTCGACGTCGAGCGCGGTGCGGGTGTGCCCGATGAACGCGGCGACGTCGGAGCCGAGGAAGTACTCGCCCTCACCGACGCCGACGACCAGCGGGCTGTTGCGGCGGGAGGCGACCAGCCGGTCGGGCTCGGCGGTGTGGGTGGCGACCAGGGTGAAGGCGCCCTCGAGCCGGCGGCTCACCACCCGCATGGCCTCGGCCAGCCGGTCGGGCCCGGCCGGGGTGTCGCGGTAGACGGCGGCCAGCAGGTGGGCGACGACCTCGGTGTCGGTCTCGGAAGCGAACTCGATCCCGGTCGCCTCGATCTCGGCGCGCAGCGGGGCGAAGTTCTCGATGATCCCGTTGTGGATCACCGCCACGGTGCCGTCGGCGGAGACGTGCGGGTGCGCGTTGCGGTCGGTGGGCCCACCGTGGGTGGCCCACCGGGTGTGGCCGATGCCGATGGTCGAGGGCGGGAGCTCCTCCTGGGCCAGCACCTTCTCGAGGTTGGCGAGCTTGCCGGCCTTCTTGGCCGTGCTCAGCCGCCCCTCGGTCAGCAGGGCCACCCCGGCCGAGTCATAGCCCCGGTACTCCAGCCGGCGGAGCCCCTCCAGGACGACGTCCAACGAGTTCTGCGGGCCGACGTACCCCACGATGCCGCACATTCTGGCGACGATACCGCCGCGGACGGCGTACGCCGCTCACCCGGCGGGGGGACGGTGGTCACCCGTCGCCGGTCCGGCCGCCGTGGGGGACGCCCGGACCCGGGCTCAGGAGGCGGCGGCGACGACCGCGGCGAGCCGTGCGGCGACGGCGTCGGCCTGCTCCTGGGTGGGGGCCTCGACCATCACCCGGACCAGCTGCTCGGTGCCCGACGGGCGCAGCAGCACCCGCCCGGTGTCGCCGAGCTCGGCCTCGACCTCGTTCACCGCACGGGCGACCTCGTCGCTCGCGGCGACGGCCAGCCGGTCGGCGACCGGGACGTTGACCAGGATCTGCGGCAGCTTGTGCACCACGGAGGCCAGCTCGGCCAGCGACGCGCCGGTGGCGCTCATCCGCGACAGCAGGGCCAGCCCGGTGAGCAGCCCGTCGCCGGTGGTCGCCCAGTCGAGGAAGACCAGGTGGCCGCTCTGCTCGCCGCCCAGCGACAGCCCGCGGGAGCGGAGCGCCTCGAGCACGTAGCGGTCGCCGACCGCGGTGGTGGCGACGGTGATGCCGGCCTCGCGCATCGTGTGGTGGAAGCCCAGGTTGCTCATCACGGTGGCCACGACGGTCGAGTCGGTGAGGTTGCCGCTCTCGTGCAGGGCGAGGGCACAGATGGCCAGGATCGCGTCGCCGTCGACGACGTCGCCGTCGGCGGTGACCGCCAGGCAGCGGTCGGCGTCGCCGTCGTGGGCGATGCCGATGTCGGCGCCGTGCCGGGCGACGGCGTCCTTCAGCGGACCCAGGTGGGTCGAGCCGATGCCGTCGTTGATGTTCCAGCCGTCGGGCTCACCACCGATGACGTGCACCTGGGCGCCGGCCCGCCGGTACACCTCGGGGGCGCAGCGGGAGGCGGCACCGTGCGCGCAGTCGACGACGACGCGCAGGCCCCGCAGCGGCTGGCGCAGGGCGGAGAGCACGTGGTCGATGTAGTCCTCGGCCGCGCCGGTGAGGTCGCGCACGCGGCCGACCCCACCACCGGTGGGGCGGTGGTCGTCGGGCTCGAGGCCGGCGACCCGCCGTTCGATCGAGGCCTCCAGCGCGTCGGGCAGCTTGTGGCCGCCCCGGCTGAAGAGCTTGATGCCGTTGTCGGGCATCGGGTTGTGGCTGGCCGAGATCATCACGCCGAGGTCGGCGTCCGTGCGCCCGGTCAGGTACGCCACGGCCGGGGTGGGGAGCACCCCGACGCGGAGGACCTCGGCGCCGGCGCTGGCCAGGCCCGCGACCACGGCCGCCTCCAGCATCTCCCCGCTCGCGCGGGGGTCGCGCCCCACGACCGCGACGGGACGCGAGGTCCCGTCGCGGTCGGAGAGCACGCTGGCGGCGGCGCGGGCCACGGACATGGCCAGCTCCGGCGTCAGGTCGGCGTTGGCCCGGCCACGGACGCCGTCGGTTCCGAAGAGGCGTCCCATGGGAGGACGTGCCGCCGGCGCGTCAGCGCTTGGAGTACTGGGGCGCCTTGCGGGCCTTCTTCAGGCCGTACTTCTTCCGCTCGACGACGCGGGGGTCGCGGGTGAGGAAGCCGGCCTTCTTGAGGGCCGGGCGGTCGTCGGCCTCGATCTCGATGAGCGCGCGGGCGATCGCCAGGCGGAGCGCACCGGCCTGACCGGAGACGCCACCACCGTGCAGGATGCCGACGACGTCGTACTGGTCGGCCTTCTCCAGGATCACGAACGGCTCACGGATGAGCTGCTGGTGCACCTTGTTGGGGAAGTAGTTCTCGATGGTGCGGCCGTTGAGCCGGAACTGGCCGGTGCCGGGGAGCAGGCGCACCCGGACGATGGCCTCCTTGCGGCGACCCACCGTCTGGATCGGACGCCCGTCGGCGTCGGTGATGGTCTGGGCGCTGGTCACTGGGACACCTGCTTGATCTCGAAGGGCTGGGGCTGCTGGGCGGCGTGCGGGTGCTCGGGCCCGGCGTAGACCTTGAGCTTGGAGAGCATCTGCCGGCCCAGCGAGTTGTGCGGCAGCATGCCCTTGATCGCCCGCTCGACGGTGCGGTCGGGGCGCGTCTTCAGCTCGTCGCCGACGTTGATCGTCGTCAGGCCGCCCGGGTAGCCGGAGTGCCGGTAGGCGAGCTTCCGGTCGTTCTTGGAGCCGGTCAGCGCCACCTTGCCCGCGTTGACGATGACGACGAAGTCACCGGCGTCCACGTGGGGGGCGAACTGGGGCTTGTGCTTGCCGCGCAGCAGGATCGCGGTCTGGCTGGCGAGTCGACCGAGCACCACGTCGGTGGCGTCGATGACGTGCCAGGCCCGGGTGATGTCACCGGGCTTGGGGGTGTACGTGCGCACGAGGCTCACTGTCCTTCGTCGTCGTCTGGCGGGTGGCTGGTGGGATCGCCTCACCGAGCACGGGAGACTTGGGCTTGTCCGGTCGAGAGACCGGGCCCCGGACACGCGCGCACCAGCCGGCGTCGCGCACCAACCGAGAACAGTACCAGCGAGCTAGGACGCCGGTCCCCGGCCCTGCTGCAGGGGCTGGGGGGCGGCAGGGTCCTCGATCTCGCGCAGCCGACCGGTGCCGACGTCGTAGACCGTGCCCCGGACCTCGGTGGACAGCAGGTACGGCGTCCGGCGGATCACCCGCATCGACTCCCGCACGTCCTCGTCCACGTCGGTGAACGCCTGCGCCACCCACGGCGGCCGGTACCCGGTGGCGCGCTCGACGACGTCGGCCAGGTCGGTGTCGGTCGTCTTCTGCAGACCGCAGTCGGTGTGGTGCACCAGCACCACCGACCGGGTGCCCAGCAGGTGCTGGGAGATGGTCAGCGAGCGCAGGGTGTCCTCGGTGACCACGCCGCCGGCGTTGCGGATGACGTGGGCGTCGCCGACGGCCAGCCCGAGCAGGCCGAACAGCGGCATCCGGGAGTCCATGCAGGCCACGACGGCGACCTTGCGCGCCGGGGCGACCGGGAGCTCCCCGGGGAACTCCGCGAGCCACGCGCCGTTGGCCGCCAGCATCTGGTCGATCTCGCTCATCGCCACCACCCTCTCCTCGCCGTGTGCGGGTGCACGGTAACGCCACGCGCCGTCCGTCCCGGTGCCCCCATCGGTGAGGATGGGGGCGTGCGCACCGTCGAGGAACACCAGGCCGTGGTCGCCGGGCTGCTCGCCCCGCTGCCGGTCGAGGAGGTCGCGCTGGCCGCGGCCGCCGGACGGGTGCTGGCCCGGGACCTGCCGGCGCTGGTCGGGCTGCCCGGGTTCACCAACTCGGCGATGGACGGCTACGCCGCCCGGCACGCCGAGGTCGGCGGGGCCGGTGAGGCCTCCCCCGTGCGGCTGCCGGTGGCCGAGGACGTCCCGGCCGGCCGCACCGACGTCCCGGCCCTGCAGCCGGGCACCGTCCACCGGATCATGACCGGCGCCCCGGTCCCCGCCGGCGCCGACGTGATCGTGCCGGTGGAGCGCACCGACGCGGCCACCGACGTCGTCACGATCACCAGCTCCCCGGCCGCGGGCACGCACCTGCGGCACGCCGGCGAGGACATCCACGCCGGCGAGCTGGCCCTCCCCGCCGGGACGGCGCTGGGCGCCGCGCAGCTCGGGCTGGCCGCGGCCGTGGGGTACGCGACCGTCCCCGTGCGCCGCCGTCCGCGGGTGCTGGTGCTCTCGACCGGCAGCGAGCTGGTCGAGCCCGGCCGGCCGCTGGCGACGGGCCAGATCTACGAGTCCAACTCGGTGCTGCTGGCCGCCGCCGTCACCGAGGCCGGCGGCGAGGCGCGCACGCTGCACTTCGTCCCCGACGACGTGGACCAGTTCATGGCCACGGTGCGCGCCGAGCTGTCCTGGGCCGACGTCCTGGTCACCAGCGGCGGGGTCAGCGCCGGCGCCTACGAGGTGGTCAAGGACGCCTTCCGCGGGCTCGGCACCGTCGAGTTCGGCAAGGTCGCCATGCAGCCCGGCGGCCCGCAGGGCGCCGGCACCGTGGACGGCGTCCCGGTGGTCACCCTGCCGGGCAACCCGGTGAGCTCGTTCGTGTCCTTCGAGGTCTTCGTGCGCCCCGCGCTGCGCCGGGCCCTGGGCCACGCCTCCCCCGACCGGCTGCGCACCACCGCGCGGCTCACCGCCCCCCTGCGCTCCCCCGCCGGACGCCGCCAGTTCCTCCGCGGCCGCTTCGACGGCGCCGTCGTCGACCAGGTCGGTGGTCCCGGCTCGCACCTGGTCGCCCACCTGGCGCGGGCCAACTGCCTGGTCGTCGTCCCCGAGGACGTCACCGAACTCCCCGAGGGCGCGCAGGTCGCCGTCGTCCTGATCGAAGGAGCGCTGCAGTGAGCGAGACCCGACTGACCCACCTCGACGAGTCCGGCGCCGCCCGGATGGTCGACGTGACCGCCAAGGCCGTCACCCCACGGGTCGCCACCGCGGCCGGGCGGGTGCTGGTCAGCCCCGAGGTCGTGGCGCTGCTGCGCGGCGAGGGCGTGCCCAAGGGCGACGCGATCGCCGTGGCCCGGATCGCCGGCATCGCCGGGGCCAAGCGGACGCCGGACCTGGTCCCGCTGTGCCACCCGATCGCCCTGCACGGGGTGACGGTCGACCTCCAGGTGACCGACGAGGCCGTCGAGATCACCGCGACCGCCCGCACCGCCGACCGCACCGGCGTCGAGATGGAGGCGCTCACCTCCGTCGCCGTCGCCGGGCTCACCGTGATCGACATGGTCAAGGCCGTCGACCCGCGGGCCACGGTCACCGACGTCCGGCTGCTGTCGAAGTCCGGCGGCAAGAAGGGCGACTGGGTCCGGTGAGCACCCCGCTGCCCGCCGGGGCCCGCGCCGTGGTCGTGACCGCGTCCAACCGGGCCTCGGCCGGGGTCTACGAGGACCGCAGCGGCCAGGTGCTCGCCGCGGGGCTCCGCGCGATGGGCTTCGACGTCGAGGGTCCGCACGTGCGCCCCGACGACGTCGCCGCGCTCACCGAGGTGTTGCGGGCGGCGGTGGCCGGCGGCGCGGACGTCGTCCTGACCACCGGCGGCACCGGCCTGTCGCCCACCGACGTCACGCCGGAGGCGACCCGGGCCGTGCTCGAGCGGGACGCCCCCGGGCTGGCCGAGGCCGTGCGCCGCTACGGCGAGCCGACGGTGCCGACGGCGGTGCTGTCCCGCGGGGTGGCCGGGACGGCGGGCCGCACGCTGATCGTCAACCTGCCCGGCTCGACCGGCGGGGTGCGCGACGGGCTGGCCGTGCTCGGCCCGCTGCTGCCGCACGTGGTCAGCCAGCTCCGCGGCGGCGACCACACCGGTTGACGGAGTCCCAGGGGTGCGTTCTCCGCGCCCTGGGACTCCACTAGTCGGGCAGGACCAGGCGCTCGGGGTGGGTGTAGACGTTGCAGCCGTCGCCGCGCAGGAACCCGACGAGGGTGACGCCGACCTCCTGGGCCAGCTCCACGGCCAGCGAGCTGGGCGCCGACACCGCGGCCAGCACCGGGACGGCGGCCATCGCGGCCTTCTGCGTCAGCTCGAACGACGACCGGCCGCTGACCATGAGCACGTGCCCGGCCAGGGGCACACGGCCCTCGCGGACGGCGTCGCCGACGACCTTGTCCACCGCGTTGTGCCGGCCGACGTCCTCGCGCAGGGCGACCATCTCCCCGTCGGCGGTGAACAGCCCGGCCGCGTGCAGCCCGCCGGTCTTGTCGAACACCTGCTGGGCGGCGCGCAGCCGGTCCGGTAGCGCGAGCAGCGTCTCCAGGGTCAACCGGGTGTCGTCGGCGGCGACGTCGTAGGCGGTCTTCGTGCGGATGGCGTCGATGCTGGCCTTGCCGCAGACGCCGCAGGAGCTGGTCGTGTAGAAGTTCCGGTCCAGCGCGGTGTCCGGGGCCTCGACGCCGGGCGCCAGGTCGACGTCGACGACGTTGTAGGTGTTGCGCCCCTCGTCGTCCACGGAGTTGCAGTAGCGCAGTCCGGCGATGTCGGCGGCCGAGGAGATGACCCCCTCGGTGGTGAGGAAGCCGTGCACCAGGTCGAAGTCGTCGCCCGGGGTGCGCATGGTGACCGCGAGCGGCGTGCCGTCGAGCCGGATCTCCAGCGGTTCCTCGGAGGCGACCGTGTCCGGTCGCCGGGTGTGCACGTCGCCTCGGATGCGCAGCACCGGGGTGCGGCTGGTCACTCGTCCCACGTGCCCGACGGTACTCACCACTCGCGCCCTACCGTTCCCCGCATGAGCACGCCGCCGCCCTTCGCCGCCGTCGTCCTCGCCGGTGGCCGGTCGGCCCGCCTGGGCGGGCAGCCCAAGCCGCAACTGGACGTCGGCGGGCGCACCATGCTGGCCGCCGTGCTCACCGCGGTCGAGGGCGCCGGGCAGCGCATCGTCGTCGGCCCGCCGCAGCTCGTCCCGGACGGCGTCCTGCTGGTGCGGGAGGCGCCGCCGGGAGGGGGCCCGGTGCCGGCGCTGGCCGCGGGCCTGGCCGCCGTGGCGCCCGGCACCGAGGTGGTCGCCGTGCTCGCGGCCGACCTGCCGTTCGTGACCCGCGACCTGGTCGACGAGCTGCGGGAACGGCTGGACGGCGACGGGGTGCTGGTCGTCGACGAGACCGGCCGCGACCAGCTGCTGCTCGGCGTCTGGCGGACGGCGTCGCTGCGGGCCGCCGCGGCCGGGGCGCGCCCGCACGCGCCGCTGCGCGGCGTCCTGGCCCCGCTGACCGTCACCCGCCACCGCCCGCTCGTGCCCGCCGGGGAGCCGGCACCGTGGACCGACTGCGACACCCCCGCCGAGCTGGCCCGGGCGCGCGCGTCGGCGGCCGGGCGACTGCCGGGGCCGCCCGCCGGGTAGGCGGCGGGCATGCGCGTCGTCATCGCAGGAGCCCATGGACAGATCGCCCGCCGCCTCGGCCGGCTGCTCAGCGGCCGGGGGGACACCGCCGTCGGCATCGTCCGCAACCCCGACCACCGCGCCGACCTGGAGTCCGACGGTGTCGAGCCCGTCGTGCTGGACCTCGAGCAGGCCTCCGTCGCGGACGTCACCGCGGTGGTCGCTGGTGCCGACGCCGTGGTCTTCGCCGCCGGGGGCGGGCCGAACAGCGGCATCGCCCGCAAGGACACCGTCGACCGCGGTGCCGCCGTGCTGCTCGCCGAGGCCGCGGAGGCCGCCGGCGTGCGGCCCTACCTGCTGGTGTCCTCCATCGGCGTCGAGCAGGTCGCCGACGGCGCCACCCCCGAGGGGATGGACGAGGTCTTCGTCGCCTACCTGCGCGCCAAGCTCGCGGCCGAGACCGACGTGCTGTCCCGCGCGGGCCTGTCCCCGATGGTCCTGCGCCCCGGCAGCCTCACCGATGCCCCGGGCACCGGCCGGGTGCGGCTCGAGCACGTCACCGAGCACGGGGAGGTCCCGCGGGACGACGTCGCCGCGGTCCTGCTCGAGCTGCTGGACCACCCGCAGGACGGGCTCGTCGTCGAGCTGCTGGCCGGTGACACCCCGGTCGCGGAGGCGGTCGCCGCCCTCCCCTGACGTGCCCGGCCGCGGGGTCAGCCGGCGGTCGGGTCCGTCGACCGCTTGGCCCGGGTCACCAGCGTGCGGGCGGCCAGCTGCGCGTCGTCCGGGTAGTCGACCCGGACGAGCGTCAGCCCCCCGGCCGGGGCCACCGGGACGTCGTTGGCGCGGCTGGTCAGCGACAGCAGGGACGCCGGCCACCCCGGCTCGCGGCGGCCCTCGCCGACGGCGATGAGCGCGCCGACCAGGCTGCGCACCATCGAGTGGCAGAACGCATCCGCCGACGCGCGGATCTCGATGACCTCGTCGTGCCGGTCGACGTCGAGCTGCAGCAGGGTGCGGATCGTCGTGGCGCCCTCGCGCCGCCGGCAGTACGCCGCGAAGTCCTGCTGTCCGAGCAGGAGGGCGGCGGCGACCCGCATCCGACCGGCGTCGAGCCGGCGGGCCCAGGCGGCGGTGTCGGCGCGCCGCAGCGGCGGGGGGCCGGCCTCGGAGTCGGTCAGCCGGTAGACGTAGTGCCGGGCGAGCGCGGCGAACCGGGCGTCGAAGTCGTCGCTGACCACCCGCACGCCGGTGACGGCGATGTCGGCCGGCAGGACCCCGCGCAGCCGGCGGACCAGCTTGCCGGCGTGCTGCTCCAGCAGCGCCGGTGGCAGGTCGGTGTGCGCGACCTGGCCGGTGGCGTGCACCCCGGCGTCGGTGCGGCCGGCGACGGTCAGGTCGACGTCCCGCCGCAGCACCGTGGCCAGACCCAGCTCCAGCTCGCCCTGGACGGTGCGCTGGCCGGGCTGGCGGGCCCAGCCGTGCAGCGCCGTCCCGTCGTAGGAGATGTCCAGGCGGACGCGGACGAGCCCGCCACCGGTGTCGGTGGCGGGCTCGTCGGCGTTCGGGTGCTCCACGGAGCGGACCGTCAGGAGACGGTCGAGGTCACTTGGGGTCGACCTCGGGCTCGCCACCGGGGGCCTGACGGCCCGCGGTCGCGGCGTCGCCGAGCTCGGCGGCCTCGACCTCGGCGGCGGCCGCGTTCGCGACCTCCGGCGACAGGGTCGGGTCGTCGACGACAGCGGCGTTCTCGGCGGTGGGCTGCGGGGTGACGTCGCCGTCGTCCTGCCGCTCGCCGTCGGGGTTGTAGACGTCGGTGACGATCTCCTCGGCGTCCTCGAGGCCCTCGGCCCCACTGACGACGGCCGGGCTGGTGTCGCCGCCCGGGCCGGTGGTCACGTCGGTGTCGACGAGACCGGGCTCGGTGGCGTCGGCGGTGACCTCACCGGAGGCTGCCGCAGCACCGGCGCCGGAGGCGAACCGGCTGCCGCGGGCGCGCTCGGCCTCGCCGACGGCCTGCTGCGCGACGGTCTGACCCTCGACCAGCTCGATGATCGCCATCGGCGCGTTGTCGCCCTTGCGGGGACCGACCTTGACGATGCGGGTGTAACCGCCCGGACGGTCCGCGAAGCGCGGGCCGATCTCGGCGAAGAGGTGGTGGACGACGGACTTGTCACGGATCGTCGTCATCACCTGACGACGGGCGTGCAGGTCGCCGCGCTTGGCGAAGGTGATGAGCTTCTCGGCCAGCGGGCGCAGCCGCTTGGCCTTGGTCTCCGTGGTGGTGATCCGGCCGTGCTCGAACAGCGAGGTGGCCAGGTTGGCCAGCATCAGCCGCTCGTGCGCGGGGGACCCGCCGAGACGAGGGCCCTTGGTGGGGGTGGGCATGTCGGTCCTTCCTCAGGCCGCCGGGAGTGTCCCTGCGCGCCGCGCGTTCACTGATGGGTGGTGCTCCGGTGCCGGCGGTGCCGGAACCGGCGGGACCCTGCCGCCCCGGGGGCGGCAGGGTCCGTCTGTCAGAGCTGCTCGGTCTCCTGGAAGGAGGTCTCGTCGAACTGCGCCGGGTCGCCGTAGGCGGCGTCGCCCTGGTAGGCGTCGGTCTCGTAGCCCTCGTCGTAGCTCTCCACCGAGGTGGGGACGAACCCGGGCGGGCTGTCCTTCAGGGCGAGGCCCATGGCGGCCAGCTTGAGCTTGACCTCGTCGATCGACTTCGCGCCGAAGTTGCGGATGTCGAGCAGGTCGGCCTCCGAGCGGGTGACGAGCTCACCGACGGTGTGCACGCCCTCGCGCTTGAGGCAGTTGTAGGACCGGACGGTGAGGTCCATGTCCTCGATCGGCATCGAGAAGTTCGCGATGTCGGCGGCCTCGGCCGGGCTGGGCCCGACCTCGATGCCCTCGGCGTCGACGTTCAGCTCGCGCAGCAGACCGAACAGCTCCACCAGGGTGGAGCCGGCGCTGGCGATGGCGTCGCGGGGCTCCATCGACGGCTTGGTCTCGACGTCGACCACGAGGCGGTCGAAGTCGGTGCGCTGCTCGACGCGGGTGGCCTCGACGGCGTAGGTCACCTTGAGCACCGGGGAGTAGATCGAGTCGACGGGGATGCGACCGATCTCCTGGCCGGGCTGCTTGTTCTGGGTGGCCGGCACGTAACCACGCCCGCGCTCGACGACCAGCTCGACCTCGAGGCGGCCCTTGGCGTTCAGCGTCGCGATGTGCAGCTCGGGGTTGTGCACCTCGACACCGGCCGGGGGCGCGATGTCGGCGGCGGTGACCTCACCCGGGCCCTGCTTGCGCAGGTACATGGTCACCGGCTCGTCGGAGTCGGAGCTGACCACGAGGCCCTTGAGGTTCAGGATGATCTCGGTGACGTCCTCCTTGACGCCCGGCACGGTGGTGAACTCGTGCAGGGTGCCCTCGATGCGGATGCTGGTGACAGCAGCGCCGGGGATCGAGGACAGCAGGGTGCGACGCAGCGAGTTGCCGAGGGTGTAGCCGAAGCCGGGCTCGAGCGGCTCGATGACGAACCGGGAGCGCTGGGCGTCGATGGTCTCCTCGGTGAGGGTCGGACGCTGTGCGATGAGCATGGTGGTTCTCCTTCGTGTCCTCCGGCGACCGCCATATGACGCCGTGAGGGAGGTGGTGCCGGCGGGGCGGACATCGGTCCACCCGCTCCGCCGTGGTGCACCCCGTCCCCGTCGCGAACTCGCGACGGGGACGGGGACGGGGACGGGCTGCTTACTTGGAGTAGAGCTCCACGATCAGCTGCTCCTGGACCGGGGTGTCGATCACCTGGCGCGCCGGGATGCTGTGGACCAGCACCTTCAGCTGCGAGGAGATGACCTCCAGCCACGGCGGGACCGGACGGGAGCCGGCCTTCGCCTGGGCGAGCTGGAACGGGACCATCTCGGTGGACTTGGCGGCCACCTCGAGGATGTCGTTCGCGGTCACCCGGTAGGACGGGATGTCGACCTTGCGGCCGTTGACCTTGATGTGGCCGTGGCGCACCAGCTGACGGGCCATGTCACGGGACTCGGCGAAGCCGGCCCGGTAGACCACGTTGTCCAGGCGCGACTCGAGGATCTGCAGGAGGACCTCACCGGTCTTGCCCTGCTTCTTGTTGGCCTCTTCGTAGTAGCCACGGAACTGCTTCTCCAGCACGCCGTAGATGCGGCGGGCCTTCTGCTTCTCACGCAGCTGGAGCAGGTACTCGCTGTCCTTGCTGCGGCCACGACCGTGCTCACCCGGCGGGTAGGGCCGGATCTCGATCGGGCACTTCGGGGACTCGCACTTGCTGCCCTTGAGGAACAGCTTCATCTTCTCGCGCCTGCACAGACGGCAGTCGGCTCCGGTGTAACGGGCCACGTCAAATACTCCTAGATCGTCTCGTCAGTGACCGGTCAGACCCGGCGGCGCTTCTTGGGCCGGCAGCCGTTGTGCGGCTGCGGCGTCACGTCCTGGATCTGCCCGACCTCGAGGCCGGTGGCCTGAAGGGAACGGATCGCGGTCTCGCGACCCGAGCCGGGGCCCTTCACGAAGACGTCGACCTTGCGCATCCCGTGCTCCTGGGCCTTGCGCGCGGCGCTCTCGGCAGCCATCTGCGCCGCGAACGGCGTGGACTTGCGCGAGCCCTTGAACCCGACGTGGCCGGCCGAGGCCCAGCTGATCACGTTGCCCGTGGGGTCGGTGATCGACACGATCGTGTTGTTGAAGGTGCTCTTGATGTGCGCCGCGCCGTGAGCGACGTTCTTCTTCTCCTTGCGGCGCACCTTCTTGGTGCCAGCTGCCGCGCGAGCCCTGGGAGGCATCTCTCTCCGGTCTGAGTCTGTGTTCGTGGCCTGGTCGCCTCCCCCGCCGTGGCGAGGGAGGCGGTCGTGCTCAGGCGCACCGTCGGTCCGGCCCTACGGACCAACGACGGTGCGCCGACGTGCTGGGATCAGCGGGCCTTCTTCTTGCCCGCGATGGTCTTGCGCGGGCCCTTGCTCGAGCGCGCGTTCGTCTTCGTGCGCTGCCCGTGCACCGGCAGGCCGCGGCGGTGCCGCAGGCCCTGGTAGCAACCGATCTCCACCTTCCGGCGGATGTCGGCGGCCACCTCACGGCGCAGGTCACCCTCGACGCGGAAGTGCTCGTCGATGTAGTCGCGCAGCTTGAGCAGGTCCTCGTCGGTCAGGTCCTTGGCGCGCAGGTCCGGGCTGACGCCCGTCGCGGCCAGGGTCGCCTTGGCCGAGGTCGGCCCGATCCCGTAGATGTAGGTGAGCGCGACCTCCATCCGCTTCTCGCGGGGAAGGTCAACGCCAGCAAGTCGAGCCATTGTCCGGTACTCCCTCAGCCCTGGCGCTGCTTGTGCCGGGCGTTCTCGCAGATGACCATGACCCGGCCGTGCCGGCGGATCACCTTGCACTTGTCACAGATCTTCTTCACCGACGGCTGGACCTTCACCGGTGCCGCCCTCATTCCTGTAGATCGTGGCCGGTCCGCAGGCGTCGGTGGACGCCGGACCGGCGGGGGTCACTTGTAGCGGTAGACGATGCGGCCGCGGGTCAGGTCGTAGGGCGACAGCTCCACGACCACGCGGTCCTCGGGCAGGATGCGGATGTAGTGCTGCCGCATCTTGCCGCTGATGTGGGCGAGCACTCGGTGCCCGTTCTGCAGTTCGACCCGGAACATCGCGTTGGGCAGCGGCTCGACGACGCGACCCTCGACCTCGATGGCCCCGTCCTTCTTTGCCACGCCTACACGGCCTCCTCGTTCGATCGGACTGCATTCGCCCATGCCGCAGCGGCAGGGCGGTGGTTCTGGGTTCGGTGCAGCGCGCAGACCCGGGTTCTCCAGGGGCTGGGCGCGGTGGTGCGGGCGATCTCGCAGAGGGCGTCCGTCAGCGTACGGCCACAGCACGACGACGGGCGGCGCGAACGCCAACGGTCACTGTACTCCCTGGGCGGCCCGGGCTCCAACCCGGTCCAGGGTGACGCTGACCCCTGCCGTCAGGAGCGTGGTGTCACGCCGAACGGCGCGAGACCCGCGACGCCGCCGTCCTCCGCGGTGAGGACCCAGGGACCCTCCGGGGTGATCGCCACGCTGTGCTCGAAGTGCGCGGCGCGCGACCCGTCCTTGGTCACCACGGTCCAGCCGTCGTCGAGCTCGGCGGTCGCCGGGTCGCCCACGGTGACCATGGGCTCGATCGCCAGGGCCAGGCCGGGCACGAGCTTGGGCCCGCGGCCGGCGCGGCCGTAGTTGAGCACGTGCGGGTCCTGGTGCATCTCGGTGCCGATGCCGTGGCCGCCGTAGTGGTCGACGATGCCGTACCGGTGCGGGTGCGCGGTGATCGACTGCTCGACCGCGGCGCTGATGTCGGTCAGCCGGCCACCGGCGATCGCGCGGGCCAGCCCCGCCCACATGGAGCGCTCCGTCACCTCGATCAGCTCCAGGTCCTCGGCGCGCGCGGTGCCCACGGTGAGCGTCACGGCGGAGTCGCTGTGCCAGCCGTCGAGCACGGCGCCGCAGTCGATGGAGATGTTGTCGCCGTCGGCCAGGACCCGGTCCGGGGACGGGATCCCGTGCACGACCTCGTCGTTGACCGACGCGCAGATGGTGCCGGTGAAGCCGTGGTAACCCAGGAAGTTGGGCACCGCGCCCCGGGACCGGATGTGGTCCTCGGCGATGGCGTCGAGCTCACCGGTGGTGACACCGGGGGCCACGGCGGCCTTGACCGCCGCGATGGCCCCGGCCGTCACCAGGCCCGAGGCCCGCATGAGCTCGATCTCGTGCGGTGTCTTGATCTGGATCATGCGTCCACTCCACTTCGCCAGCACGGGCAGGCGTGCCAGGAGGGCGGCGCCACGGTCACCGTGCACCTCGCCCCCGCTTCCTCAGCTCGCGGCCGGGGCCCCGGCAGCGCCGTCGTCGGTGAAGCCGAGCGCCGTCAGCGCGCGATCGGTGACCTCGTCGATCTCGCCGATCGCGTCGATCTGGCTCAGCAGCCCGGCCTGACGGTAGAACCCCGACAGTGGCGCGGTCTGTTCCCGGTAGACCTCCAGGCGGTGCCGGACGGTCTCGGGCTTGTCGTCGTCACGCTGGACCCACTCGCCGTCGACGAGCATCCGGCGGCCCGAGAGCCGGCGCACCAGCTCGTCCTCGTCGACCACGAGCTCGAGGCAGCGGTCGAGCTGGTGCCCGAGCTCGGCCAGCGAGTCGCGCAGCTGCTCGGCCTGGGCGATGGTGCGCGGGAACCCGTCGAGCAGGAAGCCCGCCTTGGCGTCGGGCTCGGCCAGCCGGTCGGTCACCATCGCCACGGTGATCTCGTCGGGAACGAGGTCCCCGGCGTCCATGTACGCCTTGGCCTGCCGGCCGAGCTCGGTGCGCCCGCTGACGTTCGCCCGGAAGATGTCTCCGGTGGAGATCGCGGGGACCGACATGCGGCCGGCGATGATCTGAGCCTGGGTGCCCTTGCCTGCTCCGGGAGGGCCCAGCAACACGACGCGCACTAGCGGAGGAACCCTTCGTAGCTGCGCTGGTTGAGCTGTGTCTCGATCTGCTTGACCGTCTCCAAGCCCACTCCCACCATGATCAGCACCGCGGTCCCGCCGAACGGGAAGTTCTGGTTGTTCCCCGGCTCGGTGATCGAGAGGAACAGGTTGGGCAGCACGGCCACCAGTCCCAGGTAGATCGACCCGGGCAGGGTGATGCGCGACAGCACGTACTGCAGGTACTCCGCGGTGGGACGTCCGGGACGGATGCCGGGGATGAAGCCGCCGTAGCGCTTCATGTCGTCGGCCCGTTCCTCGGGGTTGAACGTGATCGAGACGTAGAAGTACGTGAAGAACACGATGAGCGCGAAGTAGATCGCGATGTGCACCGGGCTGCTCTGGTTGATCACGTAGTTTTCGAAGAACCGGCGCACCGGGCCGCTGGTGTCGCCCTGGAGCTGGCTGACCAGCTGCGGCAGGTAGAGCAGCGACGAGGCGAAGATGACCGGGATGACGCCGGCCTGGTTGACCTTCAGCGGCAGGTAGGTCGAGGTGCCGCCGTACATGCGCCGCCCGACCATGCGCTTGGCGTACTGGACCGGGATGCGTCGCTGGGCCTGCTCGACGTAGACGACCGTGCCGATGATCAGGACCGCGAAGACGCAGACGATCGTGAACACGGCCGCGCCGCGGGTCTGCAGGATGGACCCGCCCTCGGCCGGGATGCGCGCCGCGATCGAGGTGAAGATCAACAACGACATGCCGTTGCCGATCCCCTTCTCGGTGAGCAGCTCGCCCAGCCACATGATCACGGCGGTGCCGGCGGTCAGCGTCACGACGAGCACCACCGTCGTCCAGACCGAGTCGGACGGGATGATGTCCTGACCGCAGTTGGGGAACAGCTGGCCGCTGCGGGCCAGGGCGATGATGCCGGTGCTCTGCAGCACGGCGAGCGCGATGGTCAGGTAGCGGGTGTACTGGGTCAGCTTCGCCTGACCCGACTGCCCTTCCTTCTTCAGCTGCTCGAACCGTGGGATGACCACCACCAGCAGCTGCACGATGATGCTCGCGGTGATGTACGGCATGATGCCGAGCGCGAACACCGACAGCCGCAGCAGCGCGCCACCGGAGAACAGGTTGACCAGCGAGTAGACGTCACGCTGGTCGGAGGCGTTGGCCTGCTCCAGGCAGCTGTTGATCGCCTCGATCGAGACGCCCGGCCCGGGCACGCTGGCGCCCAGCCGGTAGACCGCGATCAACGCCAGGGAGAACAGCAGCTTGCGCCGGAGATCTGGCGTCCGGAACGCAGCGGCGAACGCCTGCAGCACGTGCCCTCCCCAAGTCGGTTCATCGAGGCTATCAACAACGGAGCGGCCCTCCGGCCCCCCACCGCTGTCGCTCTCGCGGTGGGGCCGGGCGGACGGGCCGGTAACAGCAGAAGGCCCCTCCGCCGTCCGCCACGAGCTGGCTCGCGGCGGTCGGCGGAGGGGGCCTCCCTCAGAGCGGGGTGGTGCTGCCCCCGGCAGCGCCGCTCTTCTCCTCGGCGGACTTGGAGAAGGCGTGCGCCTGCACGTCGACCTTCACCCCGCCGAGCTCGCCGGCGCCCAGGACCTTGATCGGCTGGCCGCGCCGGACGGCGCCGGCGTCAGCCAGCGTGTCCGGGTCGACACGGCCGCCCTGCGGGAACAGGGAGGCGATCCGGTCCAGGTTGACGACCTGGAAGACGACCTTGTTGTTGTTCTTGAAGCCCGAGAGCTTCGGCAGCCGCATGAAGAGGGGGGTCTGGCCACCCTCGAACCGTGCAGAGACCTGCACGCGGGCGCCGGAGCCCTTGGTGCCGCGACCGGCGGTCTTGCCCTTGGAGCCCTCACCACGACCCAGGCGGGTCTTCTTGGTGTGGGCGCCGGGGGCCGGACGCAGGTGGTGGACCTTGAGAGTCATGACGTTCCCCTGCTCAGACGATCTCTTCGACGGTGACCAGGTGCGGCACCGTCGCGACCATCCCGCGGATCTCGGGACGGTCCTCCTGGACGACCGAGTCGCTGATCCGCTTGAGCCCGAGCGAACGCAGCGTCTGACGCTGGTTGGGCTTGGTGCCGATCGCCGACTTGATCTGGGTGACCTTCAGCTGAGCCATGTCAGACCCCCTGTCCGGCCCGGGCGCGCAGCATGGCGGCCGGGGCGACGTCCTCCAGGGGCAGACCGCGGCGGGCCGCGATCTCCTCGGGACGGACGAGGTCCTTCAGCGCCTGCATGGTCGCGTGGACGATGTTGATCGGGTTGGAGGACCCGAGGCTCTTGGAGAGCACGTCGTGGATGCCGGCGCACTCGAGCACGGCGCGCACCGGACCACCGGCGATCACACCGGTACCGGGGCTGGCGGGCTTGAGCAGCACCACACCGGCCGCGGCCTCACCCTGCACCGGGTGCGGGATGGTGGCGGCGATGCGGGGCACCTTGTAGAAGTGCTTCTTGGCCTCCTCGACGCCCTTGGCGATCGCCGCGGGCACCTCCTTGGCCTTGCCGTAGCCGACACCCACGGTGCCGTCGCCGTCGCCGACGATCACCAGCGCGGTGAAGCTGAAGCGCCGGCCGCCCTTGACGACCTTGGACACGCGGTTGATCGCGACCACGCGCTCGATGAACTGGCTCTTCTCGACGGGGCCGCCGGGGCCACGCCCGCCGTCCCGGCGGTCACGCCGGTCGTTGCCGCCGCCGCTGTTGCCGCCGGCGCCGGGGCCACCCGTACCGCCGGCGCCACCGCCGCGTCGCTGGGGTCCTGGCATCAGACGTCCCTCTCGATCGTGTTCGAAGTCGTGGAAGTGGTGCGCATCAGAAGTCCAACCCACCCTCGCGGGCGCCGTCGGCCAGCGCGGCGATGCGGCCGGCGTACCGGTTGCCACCGCGGTCGAAGACGACGGCGGCGATCCCGGCGGCCTTGGCGCGCTCGGCCACCAGGGCACCGACCCGACGGGCCAGGGCGCTCTTGTCGCCCTCGACGCCCTTCAGGCTGGCGTCCATGGTCGAGGCGCTGGCCAGGGTGCGACCGACGGTGTCGTCGACGACCTGGACGTGGATGTGCCGGCTGCTGCGCTTGACGACCAGACGGGGACGCTCCGGCGTGCCGCCGACGCGCTTGCGCAGGCGGTTGTGCCGGCGCAGCCGCGAGACGCGGCGCGCGGTGCTGATGTCGGTCCCGACGGGCTTGTGCACCCGGGGGCCCTTCGCGGTGTTCGCTGCAGTGGTCATCACTTGCCCGTCTTCCCGACCTTGCGCTTGACGACCTCGCCCTGGTACCGCACGCCCTTGCCCTTGTACGGGTCGGGCTTGCGGATCTTGCGGATCTTGGCGGAGACCTCGCCGACCTGCTGCTTGTCGATGCCGCTGACGCGCAGGCGGGTGGGGGCCTCGACGGTGAAGGAGATCCCCTCGGGGGCCTTCACGACGACCGGGTGGCTGAAGCCCAGCGCGAACTCGAGGTCCGCACCACGGGCCGCCACGCGGTAACCCACGCCGACGATCTCCAGGGTCTTGTCGTACCCCTGGGTGACGCCGGTGATCATGTTGGCGATGAGGGTGCGGGAGAGGCCGTGCAGGGCACGGCTCTCGCGCTGGTCGTCGGGACGCTGCACCTGCAGCGTGCCGTCCTCACCGCGCTCGACGGTGATGGGAGCGGCCACCGTGTGGCTCAGCTTCCCCTTCGGGCCCGAGACGTTGACCGTGCGCCCGTCGATGGCGACGTCAACCCCACTGGGCACCGGAATCGGGAGTCGTCCGATCCGTGACATGTCTGAGTCTCCTCTTACCAGACGTAGGCGAGGACTTCCCCACCCACGCCCTTCTTGTTCGCCTGCTTGTCGGTCAGCAGTCCGGTGGAGGTGGAGATGATCGCCACCCCGAGGCCGCCGAGGACCTTCGGCAGGGAGGTCGACTTCGCGTAGACCCGCAGGCCGGGCTTGGACACCCGGCGGATGCCGGCGATGCTGCGCTCACGGTTGGGGCCGTACTTGAGGGAGACCACGAGCTCCTTGCGGACGTGGCCGTCCACCTCGACGTCATTGACGGTCCAGCCGCCGATGTAACCCTCCTTCTGGAGGATCTCGGCGACGTGCGTCTTCAGCTTCGACGACGGCATCGCAGCTGTGTCGTGGTACGCCTGGTTGGCGTTCCGCAGCCGCGTGAGCATGTCCGCGATCGGGTCGGTCATCGTCATGTGTCGGTCGTGCCTCTCTCACCGCGGTTCCGCACGCGCTGGGTCACGGGGACTTGGCGCAGGGCCTTCGGCGATCGGTGGTGCGTCTTCAGGTGACCGGTTGGTCGGTGGTGCAGAGCCGTGCCGGCCCCGTCCCAGGGCGGTGCCCTGGGACGGGGGACGTCACCAGCTGGACTTGGTCACGCCCGGCAGCTCGCCGGCGTGGGCCATCTCGCGGACGCAGATCCGGCACAGGCCGAACTTGCGAAAGACCGCGTGCGGACGACCGCACCGCTGGCAGCGGGTGTAACCGCGCACCTTGAACTTCGGGGTGCGGGCTGCCTTGTTGACAAGAGCCTTCTTGGCCATATCTGTGTCTCCCGGGACTTCTACGCAGACCGCGTCAGCGGGTCGCGTTGACGACGGTCTGGCCGGCGAAGGGGAAGCCGAGCAGCGTGAGCAGCTCGCGACCCTCCTCGTCATTGGTGGCGGTGGTCACCAGGGTGATGTCCATGCCGCGGGGACGGTCGATCTTGTCGACGTCGATCTCGCGGAACATCGACTGCTCGGTCAGACCGAACGTGTAGTTGCCGTGCCCGTCGAACTGCTTCGGGTTCAGGCCACGGAAGTCGCGGATGCGGGGCAGGGCCAGCGAGAGCAGCCGGTCCAGGAACTCCCACATGCGGTCGCCGCGCAGGGTGACCTTGGCGCCGATGGGCATGCCCTCGCGCAGCTTGAACTGGGCGATGGACTTGCGGGCCCGGACGACGGCCGGCTTCTGGCCGGTGATGGCGGTGAGGTCGCGGACCGCGCCGTCCATCAGCTTCGCGTCGCGGGTGGCCTCGCCGACGCCCATGTTGACCACGATCTTGACCAGACCGGGGATCTGCATGACGTTGCTGTAGCCGAACTCCGACATCAGGGCCGGTGCGATCTCCTCGCGGTACCGGGCCAGCATGCGGGGCAGTTCACGCGTGGGTGCGCTCATGATCAGAGGTCCTTACCGGTGCGCCGGGAGACCCGGATGTTGCGGCCGTCTTCGTCCTTGCGGTACCCGACGCGGGTGGGGTTGCCCTCGGAGTCGACGACCATCACGTTGCTCACGTGGATGGCGGCCTCCTGGGTCACGATCCCGCCGGACTGGGCGCCGCGCTGGTTGCTGCTGACCCGGGTGTGCTTCTTGACCCGGCCGATGCCCTCGACCAGGACCTTCGACGTCTTGGGGAAGGCGGCGATGACGCGGCCCTTGGCACCCTTGTCCTTGCCGGACAGGACGACGACGGAGTCGCCCTTCTTGACCTTCATCGACGGGGTCTTCCCCTTGCTCTGCTGAGCCATGATCACAGCACCTCCGGCGCGAGCGAGATGATCCGCATGAAGCGCTTGTCACGCAGCTCGCGGCCCACGGGGCCGAAGATGCGGGTACCGCGCGGGTCGCCGCTGTCGCGGATGATGACCGCGGCGTTCTCGTCGAAGCGGATGTAGGAGCCGTCGGGACGACGACGCTCCTTCACCGTGCGCACGACGACGGCCTTGACGACGTCGCCCTTCTTCACGCCTGCGCCGGGCAGCGCGTCCTTCACGGTGGCGACGATGACGTCACCGATGCCCGCGTAGCGTCGACCCGACCCACCGAGAACCCGGATGCACAAGATCTCCTTGGCCCCGGTGTTGTCGGCGACTCGCAGTCGCGACTCCTGCTGGATCACTACCTGCTCCTGTGTCTCAGTGTCGACAGCCGGACCGGATCGGTGAACCGGCTGTCCGGCGCCCATGTGCGGACGCACCGGCAGCGATCGCCGCCGGTGCGTCCGTTCACGGGTGCCGGGATGTGGCGCGCACCCGGAGGGCGCGCCAGTCGTCCAGGGTACTCCCTGCTCACCGACCTGGGGAGGTCGGTGGTCAGCTGCTTACTTGGCCTTCTCCACGACCGACACCAGACGCCACCGCTTGGTGGCGGAGGTGGGGCGCGTCTCCATGATCTGCACCCGGTCGCCGATGCCGGCGCTGTTCTGCTCGTCGTGCGCCTTCAGCTTGCTGGTACGGCGCAGGACCTTGCCGTACAGCCCGTGCTTCACGCGGTCTTCGACCTCGACGACGATGGTCTTCTCCATCTTGTCGCTGACGACGAGCCCCTCGCGGACCTTGCGGTCCGCGCGCTCGACCGGTGCGTTGCTGGCCTCGCTCATGCCACACCCTCGTTCGGGGCGACCGAGAGACCCAGCTCGCGCTCGCGCATGATCGTGTAGATCCGGGCGATGTCGCGGCGGACGGTCTGCAGTCGCCGGTTGTTGTCCAGCTGGCCGGTGGCCACCTGGAACCGCAGGTTGAACAGCTCTTCACGCGACTCGCGCAGCCGGGTGGCCAGCTCGTCGACGGAGAGCTCGCGCAGCTCGGGCGCAGTGAGACCGGCGGCCATCACGCCTCTCCTTCTCGCGAGATGAAGCGGCACTTCATCGGGAGCTTGTGGATCGCACGCCGCATCGCCTCACGGGCGATCGGCTCGTCGACACCGGACAGCTCGAACATGATCCGGCCCGGCTTGACGTTGGCCACCCACCACTCGGGCGAGCCCTTGCCGGAACCCATGCGGGTCTCGGCCGGCTTCTTGGTCAGCGGACGGTCCGGGTAGATCGAGATCCACACCTTGCCGCCACGCTTGATGTGGCGGGTCATGGCGATACGAGCGGACTCGATCTGCCGGTTCGTCACGTACGCCGGCTCCAGGGCCTGGATGGCGAAGTCACCGAAGTTGATCTCGGTGCCGCCCTTGGCCTTGCCCGAACGGTCCGGGTGGTGCTGCTTGCGGTGCTTGACCCGACGGGGGATCAGCATGATCAGGCCTCCGTGTTCTCGGCACCGGCGGCCTGAGCCACCGCGGTGCCCTCGGCGCCGGCAGCCTCGCCGACGCTCTGCTCGGGAGCGACCTCGCCGGAGGTGGCAGCCACGGCGGTGACCGTGGTGTCCTCCACCGGGCCGGTGCCCTCGGCGGCCGCGCGACCGGCCTCGGTGCCGCCGGCGGTGGTGCCCGACGAACCCGACCGGCGCTGCGGGCGCTGGGCCCGCTCGCGGCGCTGCTGACGCTGGGCGAGGGCCTCGAGGGCCTCCCGCTCGGCGCGCGAGCCACTGGCGTCGCCCTTGTAGATCCAGACCTTCACACCGATGCGGCCGAAGGTCGTGCGGGCCTCGTAGATGCCGTAGTCGATGTTCGCCCGGAGGGTGTGCAGCGGCACGCGACCCTCGCGGTAGAACTCCGACCGGCTCATCTCGGTACCGCCCAGGCGACCGGAGCACTGCACCCGGATGCCCTTGACCTGCGGGCTGCGCTGCGCGGACTGCATCGCCTTGCGCATCGCACGACGGAAGCTGACCCGGCTGGACAGCTGCTCGGCGACACCCTGGGCGACCAGCTGCGCGTCGGACTCGGGGTTCTTGACCTCGAGGATGTTCAGCTGGACCTGCTTGCCGGTGAGCTTCTCGAGCTCACCGCGGATGCGGTCGGCCTCCGCGCCGCGGCGGCCGATGACGATGCCCGGCCGGGCGGTGTGGATGTCCACGCGGACGCGGTCACGGGTGCGCTCGATCTCCACCTTCGAGATGCCGGCGCGCTCCATGCCCTTGCCCATGAGCTTGCGGATGGCCACGTCTTCCTTGACGTAGTCCGCGTACAGCTTGTCCGCGTACCACCGGGACTTGTAGTCGGTGGTGATGCCGAGCCGGAACCCGTGCGGGTTGACCTTCTGACCCACTAGCGGGTCCCTCCCCTCGTGTTGCTGGTCTGCTGCGTGGCCGGGCCGGACTGCCCGGTCTCGCGCCGTGCCTTGCGAGACCGCAGGGCGAGCTCGGCGCTCGAGCTCACCTCGGAGACCTCGACGGTGATGTGGCTGGTCCGCTTGTTGATGCGGAACGCCCGGCCCTGGGCCCGCGGACGGATCCGCTTGAGCGTGGGGCCCTCGTCGACGAACGCGGCGCTCACGACGAGCGCAGCAGGGTCGAGGCGGAGGTTGTGCTCGGCGTTCGCGACGGCGCTGGCGACGACCTTGGCCACCGGCTCGCTCGCGGTCTGCGGGGCGAAGCGCAGCAGCGCCAGCGCCTCGTCGGTGGGCAGGTAACGGATCATGTCCACCACCCGCCGCGCCTTCATCGGGGTGACACGGACGAACCGGGCGGTGGCCCGGGCGACCGGCGTCTCCTGTCCCAACTGGGAAGTCATCTGATGTCTTCTCTCTACCTGGTCAACCGCGCCGCGAGCGACGGTCGTCCTTGATGTGCCCACGGAAGGTGCGCGTGGGCGCGAACTCGCCGAGCTTGTGCCCGACCATCGCCTCGGTGACGAACACCGGGACGTGCTTGCGGCCGTCGTGCACGGCGATCGTGTGCCCGAGCATGTCGGGGATGATCGTCGAACGCCGCGACCAGGTGCGGATGACGTTCTTGGTGCCCTTGTCGTTCTGGACGTCCACCTTGGCGAGCAGGTGGTCGTCGACGAACGGGCCCTTCTTCAGGCTGCGTGGCATGTCTGTCGGCTCCTCTACCCGCTCAGCGCTTCTTGTTGGTGCGCCGGCGGCGCACGATCAGGGCATCACTGGCCTTGCGCTTGCGCGTGCGGCCCTCCGGCTTGCCCTTCGGGTTGACCGGGTGCCGGCCACCGGAGGTCTTGCCCTCACCACCACCGTGCGGGTGGTCGACGGGGTTCATCGCGACACCGCGGACGGTCGGGCGCTTGCCCTTCCACCGCATGCGGCCGGCCTTGCCCCAGTTGATGTTCGACTGCTCGGCGTTGCCGACCTCACCGATGGTGGCGCGGCAGCGGACGTCGACGTTGCGGATCTCACCGGAGGGCATGCGCAGCTGCGCGAATCGACCCTCACGGGCGACCAGCTGGACGCTCGTGCCGGCCGAACGGGCGATCTTCGCGCCGCCACCGGGCCGCAGCTCGATGGCGTGGATGACCGTGCCGACCGGGATGTTGCGCAGCGGCAGGTTGTTGCCCGGCTTGATGTCGGCCGCGGGGCCGCACTCGACGGTGTCGCCCTGCTTCAGCTTCGCCGGGGCGATGATGTAGCGCTTCTCCCCGTCGGCGAAGTGCAGCAGCGCGATGCGCGAGGTGCGGTTCGGGTCGTACTCGATGTGCGCGACCTTGGCCGGCACGCCGTCCTTGTCCGCCCGGCGGAAGTCGATCAGCCGGTAGGCGCGCTTGTGCCCGCCGCCCTGGTGCCGAGCCGTCACACGTCCGTGGACGTTGCGACCGCCCCGACCGTGCAGCGGCCGGACCAGCGACTTCTCGGGGTGGTCGCGGGTGACCTCGGCGAAGTCGGCGACCGACGAGCCGCGGCGGCCCGGCGTCGTCGGCTTGTACTTACGGATGGCCATGGTTCCTCAGAGTCCTCTGGTCCGATCGGTGGTCCGGGGCCGTCAGGCGCCCGGGCCCCCGAAGAGCTCGATGCGGTCGCCGGGGGCCACGGAGACGATGGCGCGCTTGGTGTCCTTGCGCTTGCCCATCAGAGCGCCCTTGGAGCGCTTCCTCTTCCCCTGACGGTTGATCGTGTTGACGGCGAGGACCTTCACGTTGAAGACCTGCTGCACAGCGATCTTGATCTGGGTCTTGTTGGCGTCGGGACGCACGATGAACGTGTACTTGTTCTCGTCGAGGAGCCCGTAGCTCTTCTCGGAGATCACCGGGGACAGCAGGACGTCCCGGGGGTCGCGGACGCTCATGCCTTCTCCTCAGTGTCATCGGTGCTGACGTCGGCCCGAGCGGCCTCGGCCGGCGTGGTCACGTCGGCGACCGGCACGGTGGTGGTCGCCTGGGCGACCGGCGTGGGGTCGACCGGGGACTCCCCCAGGTCGAGGTCCGTGGTGCCCTCGCCCTCGATGGAGGGGATGGCACCCGGGATGCTCGGCGTGGTCAGGTCGGGCAGCTCCACGGAGGCACCGTCCTTGCCACCCCGGGCCGGCCCGGAGACGAACTCGGCCAGTGCGACCTCGGTGAAGACGACCTCGTCGGCCACCAGCACGTCGTAGGTGTTGAGCTGACCGGCCTCGATCAGGTGCACGCGGGGGACGTTGCGCAGGCTGACCCAGTTCAGGACGTCCTCGCGGTCGAGGACGACCAGCACGCGCTTGGCGGTGCTGATGGAGTCCAGGACCTTCAGCGCGGCCTTGGTCGACGGGGCGTCGCCCTCGACGAAGGCGGTGACCACGTGCACGCGGTCCTCGCGGGCCCGGTCGGAGAGGGCACCGCGCAGCGCGGCGGCCTTCATCTTCTTGGGCGTGCGCTGGTCGTAGTCGCGCGGCTTGGGGCCGTGCGAGATGCCACCGCCGGAGAACTGCGGCGCCCGCAACGAGCCCTGACGGGCGCGGCCGGTGCCCTTCTGCCGGTACGGCTTGGCACCGGTGCCGCTGACCTCGGCGCGGGTCTTGGTCGAGTGCGTGCCCTGGCGGGCCGCGGCCAGCTGGGCCACGACGACCTGGTGCATGAGGGAGACGTTGGCGTTGGCATCGAAGAGCGCACCGGGGAGCGTGACGCTCCCGGAGGTCTCCCCCGCCGGCGTGCGGACCGGGACCTGACGGTCGGTCCGCGCCTGCGCCTTGGACTCGGCGATCGACTGGCTCACTTGGTGTCACTCCCCACGGGCCCGCCCTTGACCGCAGAGCGGACGAGGAGGAGCCCACCACGCGGACCGGGGACGGCGCCCTTGATGAGCACCAGCCCGTTCTCCGCATCGACCTTGTGGACCTTCAGCGACTGGGTGGTCGTGGTGACGTGACCCATGCGCCCGGCCATGCGCACGCCCTTGAAGACGCGACCCGGGGTCGAGGCCCCGCCGATCGAGCCCGGCGCGCGGTGCTTGCGGTGCGTGCCGTGTCCGGCGCCCAGGCCCTTGAACCCGTGGCGCTTCATGACACCGGCAGTTCCCTTGCCCTTGCTGGTACCGGTGACGTCGACCTTGGTGACGTCGGAGAGGACCTCGACGGTCAGCTCCTGGCCCACCGTGTAGTCGGAGGCGTCCTCGGTGCGCAGCTCGACCAGGTGCCGTCGCGGCGTGACGCCCGCCTTGGCGAAGTGCCCACCCTCGGGCTTGTTCACCTTGCGGGGGTCGATCGCGCCGAAGCCGAGCTGGACGGCGGAGTAGCCGTCCTTCTCAGGCGTGCGGACCTGCGTGACCACGCACGGGCCCGCCTTGACGACGGTCACCGGCACGATGCGGTTGTTCTCGTCGAAGACCTGGGTCATCCCCAGCTTCTCGCCGAGGAGACCACGGAATGTGCTCGCCATGTCTGGAAACAGCCCTTACTGGATGTTGACGTCGACGGAGGCCGGCAGGTCGATGCGCATGAGCGCGTCGACCGTCTTCGGCGTCGGGTCGAGGATGTCGATGAGCCGCTTGTGCGTACGCATCTCGAAGTGCTCGCGCGAGTCCTTGTACTTGTGCGGCGAGCGGATGACGCAGTACACGTTCTTCTCCGTCGGCAGCGGCACGGGGCCGACGACGCGCGCACCGGTCTTCGTCACCGTCTCGACGATGCGACGAGCCGAGGCATCGATCGCCTCGTGGTCGTAGGCCTTCAGCCGGATGCGGATCTTCTGTCCCGCCATCGGTTGTCTTCGCTCCTGCCGATCGGTTGTGAAAGTTCGTGTGGGTCTGCTGACCCTGGGTCGGGTGTCCCGACCCGGCTGACGGGCGGCGGCCGGTCCGGCCGCCGCCCGTCAGGGTGTCACTTGTTGATCTTGACGACCCGGCCGGCGCCGACGGTGCGGCCACCCTCACGGATGGCGAAACGCAGGCCCTCCTCCATGGCGATCGGCTGGATCAGCTCGACCGACATCTCGGTGTTGTCACCGGGCATGACCATCTCGGTGCCGGCGGGCAGGGTCACCACGCCGGTCACGTCCGTGGTCCGGAAGTAGAACTGGGGACGGTAGTTGTTGAAGAACGGCGTGTGACGGCCGCCCTCGTCCTTCGAGAGGATGTAGACGGAGCCCTCGAAGTTCGTGTGCGGGGTGATCGAACCCGGCTTCACGACGACCTGGCCGCGCTCGACGTCCTCGCGCTTGATGCCGCGCAGGAGCAGCCCGACGTTGTCGCCGGCCTGGCCCTGGTCGAGCAGCTTGCGGAACATCTCGACGCCGGTGACCGTGGTCTTGGTCGAGGTCGGGCGGATGCCGACGATCTCGATCTCCTCGGACACCTTGACGATGCCGCGCTCCACGCGACCGGTGACGACGGTGCCGCGACCAGTGATGGTGAAGACGTCCTCGACGGGCATGAGGAACGGCTTGTCGATCTCACGCTCGGGCTCGGGGATCGCCGAGTCGACGGCGTTCATGAGCTCCATGAGCTTGTCGCCCCACTCGGCGTCGCCCTCGAGGGCCTTCAGCGCGGAGACGCGGACCACGGGGACGTCGTCGCCCGGGAACTCGTACTCGCTGAGGAGCTCACGGACCTCCAGCTCGACGAGCTCGAGGATCTCCTCGTCGTCGACCATGTCGGACTTGTTGAGCGCCACGACGATGTAGGGGACACCGACCTGGCGGGCCAGGAGCACGTGCTCCTTGGTCTGCGGCATCGGGCCGTCGGTGGCCGCGACCACCAGGATGGCGCCGTCCATCTGCGCCGCACCGGTGATCATGTTCTTGATGTAGTCGGCGTGCCCGGGGCAGTCGACGTGCGCGTAGTGGCGGTTCTCGGTCTGGTACTCGACGTGAGCGATCGAGATCGTGATGCCGCGGGCCTTCTCCTCGGGCGCCTTGTCGATCTGGTCGAACGCAGACGCCTCGTTGAGGTCCGGGTACTTGTCGTGCAGGACCTTGGTGATCGCCGCGGTCAGCGTCGTCTTGCCGTGGTCGATGTGCCCGATGGTGCCGATGTTGACGTGCGGCTTGGTCCGCTCGAACTTGGCCTTGGCCACTGGGATCCTCTCTCCGTGTCTTCGCAGTCGTGCGCGTGTCTGGGGGTGCGGGCGGTACTACCGGCCGCGGGTCGTCAGACCCGCGGCCGGCGGGGGGTCATTCGCCTGTCGCCTTGGCGATGATCTCCTTGGCGACGTTGGCAGGAACCTCAGCGTAGGTGTCGAACACCATGGTGTAGCTCGCCCGTCCCTGGGTGCGGCTGCGCAGGTCGCCCACGTAGCCGAACATCTCCGACAGCGGGACCAGTGCCTTGACGACTCGGGCGCCGGAGCGCTCCTCCATCGCCTGGATGGTGCCGCGGCGGGAGTTCAGGTCGCCGATGACGTCGCCCATGTTGTCCTCGGGCGTGACGACCTCGACCGCCATGAGCGGCTCCAGCAGGGCCGGGCTGGCCTTGCGTGCCGCCTCCTTGAAGGCGATCGAACCGGCGATCTTGAAGGCCATCTCCGAGGAGTCGACCTCGTGGTACTGGCCGTCGAGCAGGGAGGCCTTGACGCCCACCATCGGGTAGCCGGCGAGCACGCCGTACTGCATGGCGTCCTGCATGCCCTGGTCGACCGAGGGGATGTACTCCTTCGGGATGCGACCACCCGTGACCTTGTTCTCGAACTCGTAGGTCGCCGAGTCGGCGCTCATCTCGAGCGGCTCGATGGCGATCTGCACCTTCGCGAACTGGCCGGAGCCACCCGTCTGCTTCTTGTGCGTGTAGTCGTAGCGCTCGACGGCCTTGCGGATCGTCTCGCGGTAGGCCACCTGCGGCTTGCCGACGTTCGCCTCGACGTTGAACTCACGCCGCATGCGGTCGACCAGGATCTCCAGGTGCAGCTCGCCCATGCCGGAGATGACCGTCTGACCGGTCTCCTCGTCGAGGCGGACCTGGAACGTCGGGTCCTCCTCGGCCAGCTTCTGGATGGCCGTGCCCAGCTTCTCCTGGTCGCTCTTGGTCTTCGGCTCGATGGCCACCGAGATGACCGGGGCCGGGAAGGTCATCGACTCGAGGATGACCGGCTTCTGCGGGTCGCAGAGCGTGTCGCCCGTGGTCGTGCCCTTCAGACCGTTGACGGCGACGATCTCGCCGGCACCCACGCCGGCGCGCTCCTCGCGCTTGTTGGCGTGCATCTGGTAGATCTTGCCGACCCGCTCCTTGCGGTCCTTGGTGCTGTTCAGCACCGGGGAGCCCGCGTCGAGCTTGCCCGAGTAGACCCGGACGTAGGTCAGCTTGCCGAGGTGCTGGTCGGTCTGGATCTTGAAGGCCAGCGCCGAGAACGGCTCGTCCTCGTCGGCGTGCCGCAGGACCTCGGTCTCGCCGTCGAGCGCGGTGCCGACGATGGCCTCGATGTCCAGCGGGCTGGGCAGGTAGTCCACGACGGCGTCGAGCAGGGGCTGGACGCCCTTGTTCTTGAACGCGGTGCCGGTGAGGACCGGGTTCACCTGGCCGGCGATGGTGGCCTTGCGGATGGCGGCCTTGAGCCGGTCCGTGGCGATCTCCTCGCCACCCAGGTAGTCCTCCATCAGCGAGTCGTCGAAGTCCGCGATGTTCTCGAGGAGCTTCTCGCGGTACTCGGCGGCCTGGTCGGCCAGCTCGGCGGGGATGTCCTCGACGGCGTAGTCCTCGCCCATCTTGGTCTCACCGCGCCAGGTGAGGGCCTTCATCTGGACCAGGTCGACGACGCCGATGAAGTCGGCCTCGGCACCGATCGGGAGCTGCAGGACCAGCGCGTTGGCGTTGAGCCGCTCCACCATCATGTCGACGCAGCGGAAGAAGTCCGCGCCGGTGCGGTCGAGCTTGTTGACGAAGCACATGCGCGGGACGCTGTACTTCTCCGCCTGCCGCCAGACCTGCTCGGTCTGCGGCTCGACACCGGCGACACCGTCGTAGACCGCGACCGCACCGTCGAGCACGCGCAGGGACCGCTCCACCTCGACGGTGAAGTCGACGTGCCCCGGGGTGTCGATGATGTTGATGTCGTGACCGTTCCAGGTGCACTTCGTCGCGGCCGACGTGATGGTGATGCCGCGCTCCTGCTCCTGCTCCATCCAGTCCATCGTGGCAGCGCCGTCGTGGACTTCACCGATCTTGTAGTTGATACCGGTGTAGAAGAGGATCCGCTCGGTCGTCGTCGTCTTGCCGGCGTCGATGTGCGCCATGATCCCGATGTTGCGGGTCTTGGCGAGTTGGGCCTGGTTCTGGGCCATTACGTCACTCCTCTTCTTTCTCGTCCGTGCACGGTGTCCGGGGGTCGCCCGTGATCACCGCGGGCAGCGGCTGCTGATGGACCGTCGTCACCAGCGGTAGTGCGCGAAGGCCTTGTTCGACTCGGCCATCTTGTGGGTGTCCTCGCGACGCTTCACCGCGGCACCGAGGCCGTTGCTGGCGTCCAGGAGCTCGTTCATGAGCCGCTCGGTCATCGTCTTCTCGCGACGGGCGCGGCTGTACTGGATGAGCCAGCGCAGGCCGAGCGTCGTGCTGCGGGAGGGACGGACCTCGATCGGCACCTGGTAGGTGGCGCCACCGACACGGCGGCTGCGGACCTCCAGGGCGGGCTTGACGTTGTCCAGCGCGCGCTTGAGCACCACGACCGGGTCGGTGTCGCCCTTGGCGCGGACGCCCTCGAGGGCGCCGTAGACGATCGCCTCGGCGACCGAGCGCTTGCCGTCGATCAGCACCTTGTTCACCAGCTGGGTCACCAGCGGCGACTGGTACACCGGGTCGGCGACGAGCGGGCGCTTCGGCGCGGGGCCCTTGCGAGGCATTAGCTCTTCTCCTTCTTCGCGCCGTACTTGCTGCGCGCCTGCTTGCGGCCACGGACGCCCTGGGTGTCCAGCGAGCCGCGGATGATCTTGTAACGAACGCCGGGGAGGTCCTTCACGCGACCACCGCGCACGAGCACCATCGAGTGCTCCTGCAGGTTGTGCCCGACACCCGGGATGTACGCGGTCACCTCGACGCCACTGGTGAGCCGGACGCGGGCGACCTTGCGCAGCGCGGAGTTCGGCTTCTTCGGGGTCGTCGTGTAGACGCGGGTGCACACCCCGCGGCGCTGAGGAGAGCTCTTCAACGCCGGGGTCTTGGTCTTCTCGACCTTGTCCTCGCGGCCCTTGCGGACCAGCTGGTTGATCGTGGGCATGGGTGGCCTGGATCTCCTACCTGCGCTGGGTCGTGCTGTGGATGTGATGCGGTGCTCGATGCGTGCCCGGTCTCCCGGCCGTTCGGGGCCGGCTGACCCGTCGTCCGGCCCCCGCGGTCGGGCGTGTCGCCCTTCCCGGGAACCGGCCGACTGACTCGACCGGACTCCGCACTCCTCGTCCGGCACCGGCCACCCCGCTTCGCAGCGGCCCCGCCGTCAGGCGGGAGGTGACCCCCGGCGGTCTGTCGATCCGGGGACCGACGGACGCTCAGGTGCACGACGAACAGGAGCAGGCCCAGTCATCCTGGGCACAGCTGACCACAGTACCCGGCCCCTTCGACCCGGTCAAAGCCGGGTCGACATGTGGGCCGTGCCGCAGGGTCGCTGCTCTGCCCGGTGCCAACCGCCGGTGACGGTGGCCCATTCCCGGCGCCCCCGGGCAGGCGCGAGGCCTGCCCGGGACCGTACACCCGACGGGCCGGCACGTCCCGGATCCGGCGCCCGGCCCGGCACGGTCCCACCACGCCCGCCGGCCGCTCGCGTCGCTCCTGTCGGTGGTCGGCCCTACGGTCGGTCGCGAACCGCTCACGTCCCGCTGCTGCCCGGAGGTACCTCGTGCTCCCCGACTCCGCCCGTGAACTCAAGGCACGACTGTCCCGGCGCCTCAGCGAGACACCACCCGGCGGGGTGGTCGCCAGCTCCGTCGGCGGCGCGACCGGCTGGAGCGGCGTCGCCCTGGGCCTGCGCCCGGTGGCACCGGACCAGGTGCACCTGGCGATCCGGCTCATCGACCAGCGGGACGCCGAGGTCGTCCTTGCTGGGCTGGGCGAGGCCGCGCTGGAGGAGGTCGACGTCCGGGTCATCGGGCCGGTGCACCTGTTGTCGTCCCCGGCGGACCCTGCTTCCCCGGACCGGCTGCAGCGCCGGGTCCGGCCGTTGCGCCCGGGGCTGTCGGTCAGCCACGAGGACGTCACCGCCGGCACGCTGGGCGGCTTCGTGCGCCGTCCGGGCACCGACGGCCTGCTGGTGCTCAGCAACAGCCACGTGCTGGCCGACAGCGGCGCGGCCGCACCCGGCGACGCGGTGCGACAGCCCGGCGTGGCCGACGGGGGCACGCCGGCCGACCGCATCGGCAGCCTCGCGGACTTCGTTGCCTTCACCGACGAGCCCGGCAACCTGGTCGACGCCGCGGTCGCCGCCCTGGACGCGGACGTCACCGCCGACCCGACCGCGTACCCCGGCGGGGCGCTGCGGGCCCAGGTGGCCGCTCCTGACGACGTCGACCCCGACGAGCTGGTGGAGAAGGTGGGGCGCACGACCGGCCACACCCGGGGCCGGGTCACCGCCGTGGAGGTCGACGGGGTGGGCGTGCAGTACGACGAGGGCGTGTACACGTTCGACGACCAGATCGAGATCGAGGGGCTCACCGGTGGGTTCAGCGCCGGCGGGGACAGCGGGTCGGTCATCTGGCGCAGCCGCGACCGGGCGCCGCTGGGTCTGTTGTTCGCCGGCTCGACCGTGGGCGGCAGCGCGGGGGGCGGCGTCACCTTCGCCAACCCGCTGGCGACCGTGCTCCACCGGCTGGGGGTCGACTGGTACGCCGGCTGACCCCTGCGGGCGGCCGCGACGACGACGGACCTGGGCAGGGAGCCTCCGCGGGGGCACCATGGGGGCATGACCGACCGCGCCTCCGCCCGGGCCGCCAAGAGCACGCTGGCCGCCCGGTTGTCGGCCGACCCCGCCGTCGCCGGTGTCGGGCTGGCGCGCCAGGACGCCGACTACGTCGTCCGGGTGGACCTGACCGAGGCCGACGCCGACGGCCGGGTGCCGCGGGACGTCGACGGCGTCCGCGTCGTCACCCACGTCGTGGGCACCGTCCGCGCCCTGTAGGCGCTCCGCTCCCCCGCCGCCGGACCGGTGCGGGAGCCGGGCGCCCGTTAGCCTCCGGCCATGCGGATCGGGATCCAGGCCAGCTACGCCGGGGACTTCAGCCAGACGGCGGAGGAGGTCCGCGACCTCGAGGTTGCCGGTCTCGACGTCGTCAGCGTGGCGGAGGTCTACACCTTCGACGCGGTGAGCCAGCTGGGCTACCTGGCCGCGGTGACCGAGCGGGTGGAGCTGATGAGCGGCATCCTGCCGATCTACAGCCGCACCCCGGCCCTGATGGCGATGACCGCGGCCGGCCTGGACCACGTCTCCGGCGGCCGCTTCACCCTGGGGCTCGGCGCCTCGGGCCCGCAGGTGGTCGAGGGCTGGCACGGGGTCCCCTACGACGCCCCGCTGCAGCGCACCCGCGAGATCGTCGAGATCTGCCGCCAGGTGTGGCGCCGGGAGCGACTGGTCCACGAGGGCCCCAAGTACAACGTGCCCCTGCCCGCCGACCAGGGCACCGGGTTGGGCAAGCCGCTGAAGCTGATCAACACCCCGGTGCGCGAGCGGGTACCGGTGCTGCTCGCCGCGCTGGGGCCGAAGAACGTCGAGCTGGCCGCCGAGATCGCCGAGGGCTGGGAGCCGATCCTCTTCCACCCCGAGCGGGCGGCCGAGGTCTGGGGCGCCCCGCTGGCCGCCGGCCGGGCCCGGCGCGACCCGGCGCTGGGCGACCTGGACGTGGTCGTCGGCGTGCCGGTGGCCGTCGGCGAGGACGTCGACCACCTCGTCGACGCGGTGCGCCCGGGGATCGCCCTCTACGTGGGCGGCATGGGCGCCAAGGGCCGCAACTTCTACAACGACCTGGCCCGCCGGTACGGCTACGGGGCCGAGGCGGAGACCATCCAGGACCTGTACCTGGCCGGCCGGACGGCGGAGGCGGCTGCGGCGGTGCCCGAGGAGCTGGTCCGGGCGACGTCCCTCATCGGCCCGGAGTCACACGTCGCCGAGCGGGTCGCCGCCTTCGCCGACGCCGGCGTCACCACCCTCGTGCTCCAGCCGCTGGACGACAGCCGGGCAGGACGTCTGCGCACCGTCGAGACCATGCGCCGCCTGGCGGGCTGACCCGCCGACGGCCCCGTGGACCCCGGTCGTTGCGTCACGTGACGGCCGGAGACGCAGAGAGGGCCCCGCCGACGCGCGTCGACGGGGCCCTCTCTCACTCACTCAGCGCGTCAGCGCCAGTCGTACTCCTCGAGCCGGACTGCCTCGCCCGTGCCCTGACCGAAGACGTCGGGGCTGTAGTACTGCCCGTCGTCGTAGCCGGCCATGGTGTAGACCGCGGCCCGCGCCTCCTCGGTCGGCTCGACCGTGATGTTGCGGTAGCGGCTGATCCCGGTACCGGCCGGGATCAGCTTGCCGATGATCACGTTCTCCTTGAGCCCGAGCAGGCTGTCGCTCTTGCCCTGGATCGCGGCGTCGGTGAGCACCTTGGTCGTCTCCTGGAAGGAGGCGGCCGACAGCCACGACTCCGTCGCCAGCGACGCCTTGGTGATCCCCATCAGGACCGGACGCGCCGAGGCCGGCTCGCCACCCTCGGAGACGACCCGACGGTTCTCGGTCTCGAACAGGGTCCGCTCGACCAGCGCACCGGGCAGGAACTCCGTCGCGCCCGAGTCGATGATGGTCACCCGCTTCAGCATCTGGCGGATGATCACCTCGATGTGCTTGTCGTGGATCGACACACCCTGGCTGCGGTAGACCTCCTGGACCTCGCGGACGAGGTGCAGCTGCACCTCGCGCGGGCCCATGATCCGCAGGACCTCGTGCGGGTCGACGGCACCCTCGGTCAGCTGCTCGCCGACCTCGACGTGACCGCCGTCCTCCACGCGGAGCCGCGAACGGCGCGACATCTTCTCGTAGACGACCTCGTCGGAGCCGTCGTCCGGGGTGATGGTGAGCTTGCGGAACTGCTCGCCGTCCTCGATCCGGACGGTGCCGGCGAGCTCGGCGATCGGGGCCTTGCCCTTGGGGACACGGGCCTCGAAGAGCTCGACCACACGCGGCAGACCGTGCGTGATGTCGGCACCGGCCACACCACCGGTGTGGAAGGTGCGCATCGTCAGCTGCGTGCCGGGCTCGCCGATCGACTGGGCGGCGATGATGCCGACCGCCTCGCCGACGTCCACCAGCTTGCCGGAGGCCAGCGACCGCCCGTAGCAGGTGGCGCAGGTGCCCAGCAGCGACTCACAGGTGAGCACGCAGCGGACCTTGACCTCGGCGACACCGGCGTCGACCAGCTGGGCGATGAGGACGTCGCCCAGGTCGGCGTTGGCCGGCGCGATGAGCGTGCCGTCCTCGGCGACCACGTCGGCGGCCAGCGCACGTGCGTACACGCTGGTCTCGACGTGCGCGTCCCGGGTGACCTTGCCGTCGACCAGGGTGCCGATCGGCATGATCACGCCGCGCTCGGTGCCGCAGTCCTCCTCGCGGATGATGACGTCCTGCGAGACGTCGACCAGCCGGCGGGTGAGGTAACCGGAGTCAGCGGTGCGCAGCGCGGTGTCGGCCAGGCCCTTGCGGGCGCCGTGCGTGGAGATGAAGTACTCCAGCACCGACAGACCCTCCCGGAAGTTCGCCTTGATCGGCCGCGGGATGATCTCGCCCTTCGGGTTGGCCACCAGGCCACGCATGCCGGCGATCTGGCTGATCTGCATCATGTTGCCTCGGGCACCCGAGTTGACCATGACCCAGACCGGGTTGGTGGTCGGGAAGTTGTCGACCATCGCCTGGCTGACCTCGGCCCGCGCGCGGGTCCAGATCTCGATGAGCTCGGAACGACGCTCGGCGTCGGTGATGACGCCGCGCTCGTACTGGCGCTCGATCTTGCGGGCCTCGTCCTCGTGACGCTCGAGGATGTCGGCCTTCACCGGCGGGGTGACGACGTCGTCGATGGCGATCGTGACGCCCGAGCGGGTCGCCCAGCGGAAGCCGGCCGACTTGAGGGCGTCCAGCGTCGCGGCCACCTGCACCTTGGGGTAGCGCTCGGCGAGGTCGTTGACGATCGCGCCCAGCGCCTTCTTCGGCACCTGGTAGTTGACGAAGGGGTAGTCCTCCGGCAGGGCCTCGTTGAACAGGACCCGGCCCAGGCTGGTCGAGATGAGCGCGGGCGTGCCCGGCTCCCAGCCCTCGGGGGCCTCCCACGCGTCGTTCGGGCCGTTGTCGACGCCGAAGACCTCGGGCAGGCGCATGGTGACCCGCTCCTGCAGGCCCAGCGTGCCCTGGTCGAACGCCATGATCGCCTCGGCGGTCGTGGAGTAGGACTTCGGACGCTCGCCCTCGGGCACCTCGACCGACGCCGACAGCGTGGTCAGGTGGTACAGACCCAGCACCATGTCCTGGGTCGGCGCGGTGATCGGGCGACCGTCGGCCGGGCTCAGGATGTTGTTGCTGGACAGCATGAGGATGCGGGCCTCGGCCTGCGCCTCGGCCGACAGCGGCAGGTGCACCGCCATCTGGTCGCCGTCGAAGTCCGCGTTGAACGCGGTGCAGACCAGCGGGTGGATCTGGATGGCCTTGCCCTCGACCAGCTGGGGCTCGAACGCCTGGATGCCCAGGCGGTGCAGCGTCGGTGCACGGTTCAGCAGCACCGGGTGCTCGGTGATGACCTCCTCGAGCACGTCCCAGACGACCGGCCGCGCGCGCTCCACCATCCGCTTGGCGGACTTGATGTTCTGCGCGTGGTTGAGGTCGACCAGCCGCTTCATGACGAAGGGCTTGAACAGCTCCAGGGCCATCTGCTTGGGCAGACCGCACTGGTGCAGCTTGAGCTGCGGGCCGACGACGATGACCGAACGGCCGGAGTAGTCGACGCGCTTGCCCAGCAGGTTCTGGCGGAACCGGCCCTGCTTGCCCTTGAGCAGGTCGCTCAGGGACTTCAGCGGGCGGTTGCCGGGACCGGTGACCGGGCGGCCGCGGCGACCGTTGTCGAACAGCGCGTCCACGGACTCCTGGAGCATCCGCTTCTCGTTGTTGACGATGATCTCCGGCGCACCCAGGTCGAGCAGGCGCTTGAGCCGGTTGTTGCGGTTGATCACCCGGCGGTACAGGTCGTTCATGTCGCTGGTGGCGAAGCGGCCACCGTCGAGCTGCACCATCGGGCGCAGGTCCGGCGGGATGACCGGGACGCAGTCCAGCACCATGCCCATGGGCGAGTTCTGGGTCTGCTGGAACGCCGCGACGACCTTCAGCCGCTTGAGCGCGCGCAGCTTGCGCTGGCCCTTGCCGCTGCGGATGGTCTCGCGGAGGGAGACGGCCTCGGCGTCCAGGTCGAAGCCGGCGAGCAGCTTCTGCAGCGCCGCGGCGCCCATGCCGCCCTCGAAGTACTCACCGAAGCGGTCGCGCAGCTCGCGGTAGAGGCCCTCGTCGGCGATGAGCTGCTTGACCTCGAGCTTGCGGAAGGTGTCCATCACCTCGTCGAGGCGGTCGATCTCCCGCTGGGCCCGGTCGCGCAGCTGGCGCATCTCGCGCTCGCCGCCCTCGCGCACCTTGCGGCGCACGTCGGACTTGGCGCCCTCGGCCTCGAGCTCGGCGAGGTCGGCCTCCAGCTTCTGCTGGCGGGCCTCCACGTCGGCGTCGCGACGCCCCTCGAGGTTGGACTTCTCGGCGCTGATCTCGGCCTCGACGGTCGGCAGGTCGCGGTGACGCGCCTCGTCGTCGACGGACGTGATCATGTACGCCGCGAAGTAGATGATCTTCTCGAGGTCCTTGGGGGCCAGGTCGAGCAGGTAGCCCAGCCGCGAGGGCACGCCCTTGAAGAACCAGATGTGGGTGACCGGGGCGGCCAGCTCGATGTGGCCCATCCGCTCACGACGCACCTTGGCGCGCGTGACCTCGACGCCGCAGCGCTCGCAGATGATGCCCTTGAAGCGCACGCGCTTGTACTTGCCGCAGTAGCACTCCCAGTCCCGGGTGGGACCGAAGATCTTCTCGCAGAAGAGACCGTCCTTCTCCGGGCGGAGGGTGCGGTAGTTGATGGTCTCGGGCTTCTTCACCTCGCCGTGCGACCACTGGCGGATGTCGTCTCCGCTGGCCAGGCCGATGCGCAGTTCGTCGAAGAAGTTGACGTCGAGCACTCTGTGACCCCCTTCAGGGGCTAGTTACTGCAATCTCTGCTGTTTGCCGGAGTCGCCGGCCGGCCCCGCTCGGGGCCGGCCGGCGGCCGATCAGACGTCCTCGACGGACGACGGCTCGCGGCGGCTGAGGTCGATGCCCAGCTCCTCCGCGGCCCGGAAGACCTCGTCGTCGGTGTCGCGCAGCTCGATCGCGTTGCCGTCGCTGGAGAGGACCTCCACGTTCAGGCAGAGCGACTGGAGCTCCTTGAGCAACACCTTGAACGACTCGGGGATGCCCGGCTCGGGGATGTTCTCGCCCTTGACGATGGCCTCGTACACCTTCACGCGGCCGAGGATGTCGTCGGACTTGATGGTGAGCAGCTCCTGCAGCGCGTACGCGGCGCCATAGGCCTGCATCGCCCAGCACTCCATCTCACCGAAGCGCTGGCCACCGAACTGCGCCTTACCACCCAGCGGCTGCTGCGTGATCATCGAGTACGGGCCGGTCGAACGGGCGTGGATCTTGTCGTCGACCAGGTGCAGCAGCTTCAGGATGTAGACGTAGCCCACGGCGATCGGCTCGGGGTAGGGCTCCCCGGACCGGCCGTCGAACAGCCGGGCCTTGCCGGTCTCCTTGACCATCCGCTCGCCGTCCCGGTTCGGGGTCGTCGAGCCGAGCAGGCCGATGAGCTCCTCCTCGCGGGCACCGTCGAACACCGGCGTGGCGGTCCGGGTGCCGGGAGCGGCCTGCCGTGCGGCGCCGGGGATCTTGGCGGCCCACTCCGGGGTGCCCTCGACCTGCCAGCCCTGCTTGGCGATCCACCCGAGGTGCATCTCCAGCACCTGGCCGACGTTCATCCGGCCGGGCACGCCCAGCGGGTTGAGCACGATGTCGACCGGGGTGCCGTCCTCCAGGAACGGCATGTCCTCCTGCGGGAGGATCTTGGAGATGACGCCCTTGTTGCCGTGGCGGCCGGCCAGCTTGTCGCCGTCGCTGATCTTGCGCATCTGGGCCACGTAGACCCGGATGAGCTCGTTCACGCCGGCGGGCAGCTCGTCGCCGTCCTCGCGGGAGAACACGCGGACGCCGATGACCTTGCCGGACTCACCGTGCTTGACCTTCAGCGACGTGTCGCGGACCTCGCGGGCCTTCTCACCGAAGATCGCGCGCAGCAGCCGCTCCTCGGGGGTCAGCTCGGTCTCGCCCTTGGGCGTGACCTTGCCGACGAGGATGTCGCCGGGGACGACCTCGGCACCGATCCGGATGATCCCGCGCTCGTCGAGGTCGGCGAGGACCTCCTCGGAGACGTTCGGGATGTCCCGGGTGATCTCCTCGGCGCCCAGCTTGGTGTCACGGGCGTCGACCTCGAACTCCTCGATGTGGATCGAGGACAGGACGTCGTCCTGCACGAGGCGCTGCGACAGGATGATCGCGTCCTCGTAGTTGTGGCCCTCCCAGGGCATGAAGGCGACGAGCAGGTTCTTGCCCAGCGCCATCTCGCCCTCGTCGGTGCAGGGACCGTCGGCGATGACCTGACCGGCCTCGACCCGCTGGCCCTCCTCGACCACCGGGTTCTGGTTGATCGAGGTGCCCTGGTTCGAGCGCTGGAACTTCAGCAGCCGGTAGGTCTGCCGGGTCCCGTCGTCGGCCATGACGGTGACGTAGTCGGCGGTGGAGTCCTCGACCACACCGGCCTTCTCGGCCACCACGACGTCACCGGCGTCGACGGCGGCGTGCAGCTCCATGCCGGTGCCGACCAGCGGGGCCTCGCTGCGCAGCAGCGGGACGGCCTGACGCTGCATGTTCGCGCCCATCAGGGCGCGGTTGGCGTCGTCGTGCTCGAGGAACGGGATCATCGCCGTCGCGACCGACGTCATCTGACGCGGCGAGACGTCCATGTAGTCGACGTTCTCCGGCGCGAGGTCGGTGGTCTCGCCGCCCTTGGTGCGGACCAGGACCAGGTCCTCGGCGAACCGGTTGTTGGCGTCCAGCGGCGAGTTGGCCTGGGCGACGACGAACCGGTCCTCCTCGTCCGCGGTGAGGTAGTCGATCTGGTCGGTGACGGTGCCGTTCTCGACCTTGCGGTACGGCGTCTCGATGAAGCCGAAGGGGTTCACCCGCGCGAAGGAGGACAGCGAGCCGATCAGGCCGATGTTCGGGCCCTCAGGGGTCTCGATCGGGCACATCCGGCCGTAGTGGCTGGGGTGCACGTCGCGGACCTCCATGCCGGCGCGCTCACGGGACAGACCACCCGGGCCCAGCGCCGACAGGCGGCGCTTGTGGGTCAGGCCCGCGAGCGGGTTGGTCTGGTCCATGAACTGCGACAGCTGGCTGGTGCCGAAGAACTCCTTGATGGAGGCGACGACCGGCCGGATGTTGATCAGGGTCTGCGGCGTGATCGCCTCGACGTCCTGGGTCGTCATCCGCTCGCGGACCACGCGCTCCATGCGGGAGAGGCCGACCCGGATCTGGTTCTGGATCAGCTCGCCCACGGTGCGCAGCCGGCGGTTGCCGAAGTGGTCGATGTCGTCGACGTCGAAGTCGGGCTCGCCGGCGTGCAGGCGGACCACGTACTCGATGGTGGCGACGATGTCGTCCTCGGTCAGCGTCGAGGTGCCCTGGGCGACCTCCACCTGGAGCTTCTTGTTCACCTTGTAGCGGCCGACCTTCGCGAGGTCGTAGCGCTTGGGGTTGAAGAAGAGGTTCTCCAGCAGCGCCTGCGCGGACTCACGCGTCGGCGGCTCGCCCGGGCGCAGCTTGCGGTAGATGTCCAGCAGCGCCTCGTCCTGGCCGGCGATGTGGTCCTTCTCCAGCGTGGCCAGCATCGTGGGCGACCACTGGAAGTGCTCGCGGATGCGGTCCTCGGTCCAGCCGAGGGCCTTGAGCAGCACGCTGACCGGCTGGCGGCGCTTGCGGTCGATGCGGACACCGACGGTGTCGCGCTTGTCGACGTCGAACTCCAGCCACGCACCGCGGCTGGGGATGACCTTGGCGCTGTAGACGTCCTTGTCCGACGTCTTGTCCAGGGTCTTGTCGAAGTAGACGCCCGGCGACCGGACCAGCTGGGAGACGACGACGCGCTCGGTGCCGTTGATGACGAACGTGCCCTTGCTCGTCATGACCGGGAAGTCGCCCATGAACACCGTCTGGCTCTTGATCTCGCCGGTGGTGTTGTTCATGAACTCGGCGGTGACGAACAGCGGCGCCGCGTAGGTCATGTCCTTGTCCTTGCACTCCTCGAGGGACGCCTTGACGTCCTCGAAGCGCGGGTTGGAGAAGGACAGCGACATGGACCCGCTGAAGTCCTCGATCGGGGAGATCTCCTCGAGGATCTCCGCGAGACCGCCGATCGCGTCGGCCTGCTCCTCGGGGGCGAGGGTGGCCTTCCACGCGGGGCTGCCGACCAGCCACTCGAAGGAGGCGGTCTGCAGGGCGAGCAGATCCGGCACCTCGAGGGGCTCGTGGATCTTGGCGAACGAGACGCGGAGCGGGGCGCCGGGGATCTTGACCTGGTCGGCGCCGCCGGTGCGGGGACCGGCCTGGACGTCGACCGGGGTGGTCTGGGTGGTGCCGGGATCGGTGCTGGTGCCGGGGGTGGTGCTGGTGGGGCGAGAGCCTGCCAAGATGCGTCCTTCCAAGGACCTCACGACGTGCGGGCGGGTGCTTTTCGTCCTGGGTCGTCGTCGGTATCGGCGGGGCTGACCGCTTCGGCTGGTACACCGTCGGGTGGGTCGGCGAGGTGACCGGGCGGACGCCGTCCGGATGGGCGGCGGACGTGGGCCGGACACCCCTGGTGACCCGGCTCGGCGGGGCGGGCAGTCAGAGGGCAGCGCAACAGGAGACCCTACCCCTGCTGAGCGCCGCTGTCCACGTCGGCCGCCGCTGCGGGCGGTGCCCCACCCGTGCGGGGCACCGCGGCGGGGCCGCCGGTGGCCGGGCCCGTGCGGCCGCGACGTCCTGGGAGTGCTCTCGGACACCGATGATGCCAGCGCCCCGGCCCGGGGCCAGCCGCCACGCCGGGCGCGGGACGGCGCCACCGGCGGTCCCCGGCGTGTCCCGGGCGGGCCCCCGGACGCGGACAGGGGCCGCTCCACCGGAGTGGAACGGCCCCTGTCGTCAGGTGCGGGTGGTGCTACCCGGCGAGCGCCGGGGTCCCGGCGGCCGAGGCCACCGGGAGGGGGGTCACTTGACGGTGACGGTGGCGCCGGCGCCCTCGAGAGCGGCCTTGGCCTTCTCGGCGGCGTCCTTGGCGACCTTCTCCAGGACGGGCTTGGGGGCGTTGTCGACCAGGTCCTTGGCCTCCTTGAGGCCGAGGGACGTGAGGCCGCGCACCTCCTTGATGACCTGGATCTTCTTGTCGCCGGCAGCCTCGAGGATGACGTCGAACTCGTCCTGCTCGGCAGCGGCCTCGGGAGCGGCACCGCCACCGGCGGGGCCGGCAGCAGCGACGGCGACGGGGGCAGCGGCGGTGACGTCGAAGGTCTCTTCGAACTGCTTCACGAAGTCAGACAGCTCCAGGAGCGTCATCTCCTTGAAGGCGTCGAGCAGCTCGTCGGCGGAAAGCTTGGCCATGGTGTCTCCTAGGGGGTTCAGTCGGTGCTGACCGCGGTGTCCGCGGCAGCATCGGTCGTGTCGGGGGTGGTGTCAGCAGCAGCGGTGTCGTCGGCGGCAGGGGCCTCGGCGGCGGGCAGGCTCTCGCCGGCCGCCTCCTTCTTCTCCTGCAGCGCGGCGGCGAGCCGGGCGACCTGCGACAGCGGGGCCTGGAACAGCCCGGCGGCCTTGGTCAGGTTGCCCTTCATGGCGCCGGCCAGCTTGGCCAGCAGGACCTCACGGGGCTCGACGTCGGCGAGGCGCGCGACCTCGGCTGCGTCGACCGTGCGGCCCTCGACCACGCCGCCCTTGATGACCAGGAGCGGGTTGGTCCGCGAGAAGTCGCGGATGGCCTTCGCCGCCTCGACCGGGTCGCCCTCGATGAAGGCGATCGCGGTGGGGCCGGTGAGCAGCGGGGCGAGGTCGGAGTGACCGACCGCGTCCGCCGCCCGCTTCGTCAGGGTGTTCTTGACGACGGCGTAGCTGCTGCCCGCACCGAGGTCACGGCGCAGCTTGGTCAGCTGCGCCACGGTGAGCCCGCGGTACTCGGTGAGCACGGCCGCACTCGAGTTCTGGAACCGCTCGGTGATCTCCTCGATCACCGCGGCCTTCGCCTGCGTGGGCATGGGCCTCCTCTCGTCTGTCGGGCGACCACCGGCGGAGCGCACTGCGGGTGATCGGGCCCGGAGACGAGGAACGCCCCGGCGCAGGGCGCACGGGGCGAGGGACGGGCCGCGGATGCGGGCGCTGAGCCCGTGCCACGACGCGTTCGTCGAGCCGTCCACCTGCGCAGGACGTCCGGAGTCCGGACCTTCGATCACACGCGGACGTGCGACGACCAGCGGTCTTGGGGGGAACAGCGGCAAGAGTACACGGGCCCGGGGACCGGCGGCCACCGGCCCGGGAACGCCGAACGGCGCCGCCCCTCAGGGACGGCGCCGTTCGGTCGGCCCCCTGCAGGGGCCCGCCACGAGCTAGCGAGTGGCGGGGGGCAGGGGGTCCTTCATCAGGCGTTGACCTCGTCGACGGTCAGGTTGCGCGTGCGGTTGGGGTCGACCGGGATGCCCGGGCCCATGGTGGTGGAGACGGTGACCTTCTTCAGGTACCGGCCCTTGGCCGCGGACGGCTTGGCGCGGAGCACCTCGTCGAGGGCGGCGGCGTAGTTCTCCACCAGCTTGGTCTCGTCGAAGGAGGCCTTGCCGATCACCAGGTGCAGGTTGGCCTGCTTGTCGACGCGAAAGTTGATCTTCCCGCCCTTGATGTCGTTGACGGCCTTGGTGACGTCGGGGGTCACCGTGCCGGTCTTCGGGTTCGGCATCAGGCCACGGGGGCCGAGGATGCGGGCGATCCGGCCGACCTTGGCCATCTGGTCGGGGGTGGCGATCGCGGCGTCGAAGTCCAGGAAGCCGCCCTGGATGCGCTCGATCAGGTCCTCGGCACCCACGACGTCGGCGCCGGCGGCGGTGGCCTCGGCGGCCTTGTCGCCGGTCGCGAAGACGATGACGCGGGCGGTCTTGCCGGTGCCGTGGGGCAGGTTGACGGTGCCGCGCACCATCTGGTCGGCCTTGCGGGGGTCGACGCCGAGACGGATCGCGACCTCGACGGTCGCGTCGTACTTGGTGGTCGAGGTCTGCTTGGCCAGACCGGCGGCCTGGAGCGGGCTGTACAGCGTCTCCTGGTCGACCAGCTCTGCGGCCTTGCGGTAGTTCTTGCCGTGCTTCGCCATGGTGGTGCTCCTCTCCCCCGCTACCGGGGGTCCTGTGGTGAACGGGCCGGCGAGGCCCTCCCACTACTGCTGGGTCGTGCGGGCCTCTCGCAGGGCCCCGCCGCGAGCTCGCTCGTGGTGGGGGGCGAGAGGGTCCTTCACTTGACCGTGATGCCCATCGACCGGGCGGTGCCGGCGATGATCTTCTCGGCCTGCTCGAGGTCGTTGGCGTTGAGGTCTTCCATCTTCACGGTGGCGATCTCGCGGACCTGGTCACGGGTGACCGTGGCGACCTTGGTCTTGTGCGGCTCGCCCGAGCCCTTCTCCACACCGGCGGCCTTCAGCAGCATGCGGGCTGCCGGGGGCGTCTTGGTGATGAAGGTGAAGGACCGGTCCTCGAAGACCGAGATCTCGACGGGGACGATGTCGCCGCGCTGCGCCTCGGTGGCCGCGTTGTAGGCCTTGCAGAACTCCATGATGTTGACGCCGTGCTGGCCGAGCGCCGGACCCACGGGCGGCGCGGGGGTGGCCGCGCCGGCCTTGATCTGGAGCTTGATGACCGCGGTCAACCGCTTCCTGGGGGGCATGACTTCCTTCTCAGTTGTAGACGTGGAACGGTTCGGCCCCCTCGTGGGGTCCCACCCCGAGCTCGCGAGGGGTGGGGGGCGAGGGGGTCCTCCTTCAGATCTTGGAGACCTGCGTGAAGGACAGCTCGACCGGGGTCTCGCGGCCGAAGATCGAGACCAGCACCTGCAGCTTCTGCTGCTCGGGGTTGATCTCGTTGATGGTGGCCGGCAGCGTCGCGAACGGGCCGTCCATGACGGTGACGGACTCGCCGACCTCGAACTCGGCGACGGCGGCGGGGCTGGCGGCGGGAGCCGCCTCGGTCGCGGCGGCCGACGTCTCCGGGATGGCGGTGACCAGGAGGTTGACGACCTCGTCGATGCTCAGCGGGGAGGGCTTGGAGGTCGCGCCGACGAAGCCGGTGACGCCGGGGGTGTTGCGCACCGCGCCCCACGACTCGTCGTTGAGGTCCATCCGGACGAGCAGGTACCCGGGCAGCTTCTTGCGGCTGACCTGGGTCCGCTTGCCGTTCTTGATCTCGGTGACCTCCTCGGTGGGCACCTCGATCTGGAAGATGTAGTCCTCCATGTCCAGCGACGTGATCCGGGACTCGAGGTTGGTCTTCACCTTGTTCTCGTAGCCCGCGTAGGAGTGGATCACGTACCAGTCGCCGAACTGGCCCTTCAGCGTGCTGCGCAGCGCCTCGGCCGGGTCCTGCTCCTCGGCCACCGCGGTCTCGAGGGCGTCGGTCACCAGCGGCTCGTGGTCGGGCGCCGGCTCGGCCGTCGGGTCGCCGACCAGGGCGTCGTCGACGGAGCCGCGGCTGCTGTTGGCGTTGCCCGAGACGGGCGCGTCGCCCATCGGGTTGTCCGCGGTCAGGTCCGGGCTGTCGAGCGCCCCCTCGACGGCGCCGGTCTGGCGGACGCCGGACTCGCTGTCGGGGAGGACGTCGGCGTCCTCGGTGTCGGTGTCCTGGTCGGCGGTGTCGACCGATCCCTCGGCGGACCCGGTGCTGTCGTCGGTGCCCGTCTCGAGGTCGGTGCTGCCGCGCACGTCGAACCGGGCGTCGTCGAGGTCGATGGCCTCGACGGCGCTGTCGGTCTCGAAGGGCTCACGGGGGTCGGTCACAGGGTCTCTTCCTTCTGGAGGGCGGTGCAGTCGCTGGGGGCGGTCAGCCGAAGACGGCGAGCACGCCCTGCGCGAAGAGGATGTCGAGGCCGGCCACCAGGGCGACCATGAACGCCACGAAGATGATCACGACGGTCGTGTAGGTGATGAGCTCCTTGCGACCGGGCCAGATGACCTTGCGCAGCTCGGCGACGACCTCGCGGAGGAAGCGGCCGATGCTGCGCTTGCGACGCAGCTCCGCGGCACGGGCCCGCTCGGCCTCGGCCCGCGAGCGGGTGCCCGCAGCGGTGGCCCCACCCTCGGTCCGGTTCGCCGGCCGGGTGGCCGCACGACCGCGACGCCGGGTCGGTGCGACCGTCTTGTCCTCGTCGTGCTCGGCCTCGTCCGCGATCTCCGCCTCGGCCGCCTCGAGCTCCGCGGCGTCGTCGACACCGGGGGCGTCGGCGTCCAGCGGGTCGACGCCGGGCTGCTCGGCGTCGGGCCGGGTCGGCTCGCCGTCCTTGTCGCTCACAGCGCCTCGCTCACGTCGGTCGGGCTCTCTTCGGTCGGTCGGACGGTGGCAGGGGTGACAGGACTTGAACCTGCAGCCTGCGGTTTTGGAGACCGCTGCTCTGCCAATTGAGCTACACCCCTAGGGGAGGAACGGGCCCGCGTGCGGCGCGATCCGTGCTGCGTGACGCTCCCCGGGAGGAGCCCCCGGGGCACGCCGGTGGCGGGGTCCGACTGGCCCCAGCGGTCGAGTGTACGGGACCGCCTCCCGGGACGGCGAACACGCCCGTCGGCGCCCTCACCGGGGCAGGTCGTCGGGGTCCAGCGCACCCGCCTCCTCGAGCACGGTCAGCGCGGCGGGCAGGCCGGCCAGGGCGTCGGCCACGTCGGCGGGCGTGGCGGTCGTCCAGGCGGCCGCGTCGACGTAGCAGCGCAGCGCCGCGTCGAAGGCCGCCGCGCCGACCCGCTCCCGGGCGGTGAGCAGCATCGCCGCACCCTTGCCGTAGACCGCCCGGACGTAGCTGCGGTCGTCGGGGAAGTCGGCCATCGAGCCGCCGACGTCCCCCTCGGCCGCCAGCGCCCCGGCCACCTGCGCCGCCGGCGGCTCACGGGTGACCGACTCGGCGTAGCTGGCGAAGGACTCGTCCAGCCACGGGTCGCGGAACTGGTCGTCGCCGACCATCCCGTAGAACCACATGTGCGCCACCTCGTGCACCAGCACCTGCTCGTCGGCGCTGGCCAGCAGGACCGAGGACGGGTACTCGATCCCGCCGCCGAGGTCCGGCAGCCACGGCACGGTCAGGGTGGCGTACGGGAACGGGCCGAACCGCCCGCTGAGCGTCTCGACCGCCGCGGCGGTCACCCGGGCCAGCCGGGCCGGGTCCCGGCCGGCGCCGGGCAGCACGCCGGCGGTCACCCGGACGCCGTCCACGTCGGTGTCGGCGGTGGTGAACACCCCGGCGGCCACGCTGACGTCGCGCGCGACGGGTTCGTGCGAGGTCCAGGTGCGCCGGCCGTCGCGGGCCCGGGTCGGCTCGCCCTGGTCACCGGTCATCAGCACGGTGAGCTCGGCCGGCGCCTCCACCGAGACCGTGGTGTCGCTGACCGGGCTGCTCGTGGTCTCCCCGGTGAGGGCGGTGAACGGGTTCCGCGCCCAGCCCACCCCCGGCTCCCAGGCCAGCAGCGGCGCCCCGCTGCCCCACCAGGAGACGTCGGGCGCGGTGCCGAGCCGCTCGAAGCCACCCCCGCCGAGCCGGAGCGTGAAGTCCAGAGCCACCTCGGTGGACTCCCCGGCCGCCAGGGTGCGGGTGAGGGCGAGGACGTACCGGCCGCCCGGGTCGCCCGCCCCGGCGCCCTCGTACCCGCTCCCGGCGACGTCGGCCCCGCGGACGGCGTCGACGGTCAGCCGGTTGCCGCGCGTGGTGGCGTCCGGCCCGTTGGGGACCAGCCGGAACACCAGCTCGGCCGTGGGCAGGTCCGGGGTGAAGACGACGGTCTCGGTGCCGGTGACCGTCCGCCGGTCGTCGGCCAGGGAGAACGCGAGGTCGACGACCGGCCGGTCCGGGTCGGGGGACGCCCGGCCAGTGGCGCACCCAGCCGGTGACGACGCGGCGGCCGGGGACCCGGGGGCGGCGCCCTGCCCGGTGCACCCGGTTGCGCCCAGGAGCAGCACGGCGAGGGCCAGCGGGGTCAGGCGCCGGCGCATCGTGGTCCGCCGGGCGGGGCTCAGGCCAGCGCGACGACGGCGCGGGCCAGGGACAGGACCTTCTCGCCGCCGCTGGTGACCGTCAGGTCGACCCGCACCCGGCCGTCGTCCAGCAGGGCGGCGACCCGGCCGCGCACGGTGAGCTCCGCGCCGTCGGCGTCGTCGGGGACGACCACCGGCCTGCTGAAGCGCACGGAGTACTCGACGACCGCCCCCGGGTCACCCGCCCAGGCGGTGACGGCGCGGGCGGCGAGGCCGGCGGTGAGCATGCCGTGGGCGATGACGCCGGGCAGGCCGACCTCGCGGGCGACCCGCTCGTTCCAGTGGATGACGTTGAGGTCACCGGAGGCGCCGGCGTAGCGCACCAGGTCGGCGCGGGTGACGCGGGAGACCTGCTCGGGCAGCTCGGTGCCGACCTCGACGCCGACCGGGCGGGGGCTCATGCCGCGCCCCGGGCGACGAGCATGGAGTGGGTGGTGCAGACCGGCTCGCCGTCCTCGGTGGCCAGGTCGACCCGGGTGGTGAGCATGTCGTTGCCGGCCACCGTGCGCACCGCGTCGATCGTGGCGGTGGCGACGAGCCGGTCACCGGCCCGGATCGGGCGGTGGTGGGTGAACCGCTGCTCGCCGTGCACGACCCGGCTGTAGTCGATGCCGACCTCGGGGTCCTCGACCACGACGTTGCCGGCACCCAGGCTCAGCACGATGGCGAAGGTGGGCGGGGCGATCACGTCGGGGTGACCGAGGGCGCGTGCGGCCGCGGCGTCCCGGTAGACCGGGTCGGGGTCGCCGAGCGCGGTGGCGAACTCGGCGATCTTCTCCCGCCCGACCTCGTAGACGGCAGAGGGCGGGTAGCTGCGCCCGACCAGTCCTGCGTCCAGCGCCATGCTCCCGCCCTCTCCCCTACGACCGTGCGGTCAGCGCGTCTCGCGGTGGACCGTGTGCTTCCGGTCGGTCGGGCAGTACTTCTTCAGCTCGATCCGGTCGGGGTCGTTCCGCCGGTTCTTGCGGGTGATGTAGTTGCGGTTCTTGCACTCCTGGCAGGCCAGGGTGATCTTCGGACGGACGTCTGTGGCTGCCATGGGTGCATCCTCGCCTTGTCGGTGGTCGAGAGGTCTCGACGCTCTTCGGGTCGTGCCCGTGTCCGGCAGGGGCCGGACACGACGACGGACCCCGGCTGGCGGGGTCCGTCAGGAGTAGCGGTGACCGGACTTGAACCGGTGACACAACGATTATGAGCCGTTTGCTCTACCAGGCTGAGCTACACCGCCGGGTGACCGCACGGCCCGGGTCTCGCGACTGGACCGGTGGTCAGAACTCGATCCTACGAGCCCCTTTACGGAATCGAACCGTAGACCTTCTCCTTACCATGGAGACGCTCTGCCGACTGAGCTAAAGGGGCGTTGCTCGGAAGCGATGGAGACTCTACCAAGTCGCTGTGGGCGACTCGGCGGCCCCCCTCGACCGCGCTCGAAGACTGTAACAGGCACCCCGCGCGGCCCTGCCGGGAGGCTCGCCGGGGACCCGCGGACGACGTGCTCGGCGGTCAGGTCCGCACGAACAGCCGCCGGTGGGTGGCGCCCGGCGGCGCCGACCGCACCCCGGTCCGGGCCAGCAGCCAGCCCTCCAGCCGGTCCTCCGGCAGCGGCCGGCTCACCAGGAAGCCCTGCAGCTTGTCGCAGCCCATCTGGGCCAGCAGGTCGCGGGTGACCTCGTCCTCGACACCCTCGGCGACCACCCGCAGGCCCAGGTTGTGCGCCAGCTCGACGATCGAGCGGGCGATGAACGACTCGTTCTGGCTGGTCGACATGCCCAGCACGAAGGACTTGTCGATCTTCAGCTCGTCGATGGGCAGCAGCCGCAGCTGGGACAGCGACGAGTAGCCGGTGCCGAAGTCGTCCATCGACAGCCGCAGCCCCAGCGCGTGCAGGTCGGCCAGGACGGTGCTGTTGCGCACCGTGTCGTCGACGACGCTGCCCTCGGTGAGCTCGAGGGTGAGCAGCTCACCCGGGACGCCGTGCTCGCGCAGGGCGCTGCGGATGCGGTCGACGAGGTCGGGCTCGACCAGGCAGCGCGCGGACAGGTTCACGGCCACCGAGAGCGCGATGTCCTGGTCCAGCCAGCGGCGGCACCGGTCGAGCGCCAGCCCCAGCACGTGGTCGGTCAGCAGACCGATCCGGCCGATCTGCTCGGCCAGGCTGATGAAGTCCTCGGGCGGGATGTCGCCGTAGCGCGGGTGGTGCCAGCGGACCAGCGTCTCGACCGAGACGATGTCGGCGGTGCGGCTGTCGATGATCGGCTGGAAGACGACGCTGATCTGCCCCTCGGCCATCGCGGTCTCCAGCTCGGTGCCCAGCTGCAGCCGGCGCAGGCTCTGCTGGTCGAGCACCGGGTGGTACGTGGCGACCCCGGCGGAGGTGTGCGCGGCCAGCAGGGCGACGTCGGCGCGCTGGATGAGCGTGCCGGCGTCCGAGCCGTGCACCGGCGCGGCGGCCACCCCGATGGTGAGCGAGACCTCCAGGTCCAGGCCGGCGACGCGCGCCCGGGTCGAGGCGGCCTCGCGCAGCCGGCGGGCAGCCCGCTCGGTGGCCTGCAGGGAGAGTCCGGGCAGCAGGACGGCGAACTGGCCACCCTCCATCCGGGCGACGACGGCCTGCGGCGGGGCGTGCTCGCGCAGCAGTCCCGCGGTGACCAGGAGCAGCTCGTCGCTGGCCGCGTGGCCGAGGGTGTCGGTGACGTCGGTGTAGCCGTCCAGCGCGGCGAGCACCAGCCCGGCACGGGCGTCGGCGGGGTCGGCGGCGAGCAGCGCGTCGATCTCGGCGGCCAGCCGCTGCCGGTTGGGCAGCCCGGTCAGCCGGTCGTGGTCGGCGTCGTGCCGGATCTGGCTGAGCAGCTGCTGCTGGCGGATCGCGGCGTTGACGTGGGTGAGCATCGACTCCAGCGCACCGCGGTCGCCGTCGCCGAAGGTGACGACGTCGCTGCGCCGGTCGCAGACCTCCAGGTAGCCCGGCTCACCAGCCGCGGTGGTCACCGGCGCGCCGAGCACCTCGCGGGCGCCCCGCCGGGTCAGGGCGGCGGCCTCGGCCTCGTCCGCGCGCGCCAGCGACGTGAGCACCGGCCGGCCGGTCTCCCGGGTCACCGCCCGGCGGCGGAGGAGGTCGTCGGGGTCGCCCGGGCCGTCGTACCAGCTGAGGTCGCCGTCGGCGCTGTCGACGACCAGCTGGGGCCCGTCGTCGAGGTAGGGCGGGAGCCAGAGCGCCACCCGGTCGGCGTTGAGGAGCTCGCGGACGGCGCGGACGATGTCGCGCGTGCCCGCCTCGTCCGGGGTCACCAACTCGACCCGACGGGCGAAGTCGTAGACCTGCTGGACGGTCGCCCGGTCACGACGGGCCCGCGCCGACTGCCGGAAGATGGCGACGAAGGAGAGGACGAGCGGGACGATGAGCGCCCACGTCCACGAGGTCTGGCGGGTGAGCAGCAGGGCGATGACCCCGACGACCACACTGAGCGGGCCGAGCGCGAGATTGGGCGCCGCAGCCAGCGGCAGCTTCCACCCGGGCCAGCCGTCGGTCAGCGCCACGGCGTAGCTGACCCCGACCATGCTGACCAGCCCGGTGGCCAGCACGGCCAGCACGAGCGACAACCAGCTGACCGGCTCCTCGATCCGGAGCGGCGGCATCACCGACAGCACCGCCAGCGCGACGCACACCTCCGCGACGGACAGCGCGATGTTGAAGACGATCTTCGGTGGTGGCCAGTGCTGCCACAGCAGCACCGCGACGACCGCGACGGCTCGGGCGGCGGCGGTCCAGAACCCACCGACCTCGACCAGACCGACGACGACGGCCACCTCGGTGGGCGACAAGGAGATGGTCTGGTCACGGAACTCGACGTCGAACTGGACGGACTCGGTGAACAGCAGACCGACCAGGAGCAGGCCCACCGCCCACAGCTCAGGCGTGGACCACGAACCCGGCAGCGTGACCGCAGCCAGCACGGCCGCGACGGCCGCACCCGACAGGGCGATCGTCCACGGTCGCGCGGAGAGGGTGGCCCCCTTGTGCTCGGGGGCGCCGGACTGGGACAACGTGGGCCTGTCTGTGGGAGGCGGCTCTCGGTCGAAAGGTAACAGCGACCACCTCCCTCCAGGGCGTTTCGAGGGCACCCTCCCACCAACGGGTGCCCTCGTCACCGCCTCGAGGTCAGCGACCCCACTTCCAGTTGCGGCCCCACTTCCAGTTCTGGGCGGCAGCAGCGGCGGAGACGGAGGAGGTGAGGGCGACAGACATGGGGATCTCCTGGAAGAGGACAGCCGACGGGAGGCGCGGCAGCCGCCCACGCGGGGGCAGAGCGTCGTCCGGCACAGACCGCAATGGGGAGATTGCAAGGTGTCACCCACACGGGGCAAGCGTTGACTCCACCGGGTGAAGCGCGTCGAGTGTGTCGCTACTCACGGTAGGTGAACATTCGGTCTACGTCAGTGACCCGGCCGCGCAGCCGGCCCCTCACTGCGCTCCTCGGGCTCCAGCAGGTCGCCGTGCACGTCCTCCCACTGGTCCAGGACGGACGTCCCCGGCGGCGCCGGGCGGCCGAGCACCGCGGTCGTGCGGGCGAAGCCGGCCTCCGCCGCCCCGCCGACGTCCGGCGACCCGGCGCCGTCCGCCGCGAGCACGGCCCCGGCCCACCGGCGGGCGTCCCAGGCCGCGTAGCTGGCGCCCCTGTCCGGGCCGATGTCGACGGTCCCGTCGAAACCGAGCCACTCCTGGGCGGCCCCGGCCAGCTCCCCCACCACCTCACCGGGGAGTCCACGGACCAGCGTGGTCGGCCCGGTCACCGCCATGGTCCAGAGGACCTCCCGGTCGACGGCCCGCTCGTGCTCCCTGCTCCAGGCCAGCACGTGGCCGATGCGCTGCCCGTACTCCTCCACGGCGACGAAGCCGCCCGCCACCTGCCCGGCCGCCGGTCCGGGCGGGCCGGCGGCGAGCGCGGCGCGCACGGCGGCGCCGACGGTCCGCACCCGGTCGTCATCGGCCAGCAGGTGGCCCAGGCCGCGCAGCGCCGTGTCGGTCGCGGGGTCCACTCCCCCGTCGCCCGGGCCGGTGGCCGCGCCGAGCACCGGCAGGACGACCTCGACCTGGCCCGCCACCAGGTCCGCGACCGCCCCGCCGACCGCCGTGAGCGTGGCGCCGTCGACCAGCACGAGCTCCGCCGTGCCGGGGCGCAGGCCCTGCCCCAGCGCGTGCAGCACCGACGCGGCGACCTGCGGAGCGCCCGGCGCCCGGGCGGCCAGGCCGACCACCTGCGCCAGGTCGCCGGCGCCGGCCGGCCACTGCCGGGCGAGCAGCCCCGTCCACTCCTCCGGCCCGGCCAGCAGTGCCGCCGCTGCGGCCGGGTCGCCCGCCGCGGCCAGCACCGACAGCGCCGCGGCCACCGGGTCGGCGCGGGTCGCAGTCGTGCGCTGCACCGCGGTCGCGCCCTGCGCCCTCTCCCGGGCGAGCACCTGCCGTCCCCAGCCGGCGGCCAGCGCTGCGCCGCTCCCCGCCCGCCCGCCGGCGGCCAGCGCGGTGAGGACGACGCCCATCCCGACCGCGGCGACGTCGGGCGTGCCGTCGTCGCTGGCCGGGTCGACCCGGACGGCACCCAGCACCTCGGCCGCCCGGCTCCCCGATCCCGCCGCACCGGCCGCAGCGGCGAGGAGCCCGGCCAGCGGCTCCTGCTCCGCCGGGACCGACCGGCCGCCCAGGACGGTGAGCAGCCAGGCCACACCGTCCTCGCCGAGCCGGCCCAGCAGCGCGTCGGCGAAGACGGGGGCCGAGGCGTGGGCGGTCCAGCGGCGGGCCGCGGCGTCGAGCTCCTCGGCCGTGCCCGGGCCTCCGAGGTCGCGGGCGGCCTCGACGCCCAGGGCCGTCAGCGCGCCGTCGCCCCAGCCGGGCAGCACCCCGGCCAGCCGCAGGGTGACCCGCTCGACGTCCCCGGGCACGGCCCTGCCGCCGAACGGGGCGCTCAGCGAGCCCAGGGCCGCCGCGGCCCGCGCGGCGTCGTCGGCCAGGTCGTCGAGCAGGGCGGCGTGCTGAGCACCCCGCGCGGCGTCGTCCCGCTCGACCTCGGTCACCACCGCGGCGGCCGTCGACGGGGCGGGCCCCGGGGCGGCGGCGAGCACGGTGGACAGCCGGGCCGTGGCCACGGCGAACTGGTGCCGCTGCTCCTCGCGCAGCGACGCCACGCGAGCCAGGACCGACGACCACAGCTCCGCGTGGCCGCCCAGCCGCGCCGCTGCGGCGGTCAGCGCGTCGTGCAGGTCGGCGGCCACCGCTCCGGCGGCGGCGATCTCGGCGGCCGCTGCGTCGGCGTCCGCCCCCTGCCAGCCCGGGACCGCGCTGGCGGGCTCCAGCAGGTGCACCGTGAGCCCGGCCGAGAACCCGGCGGAGGTCAGCTGGTCGACCACGGCGCCGAGCGCCTCTCGTGACCCGGGCGGGTCCGGCAGCGGCACCGGCGGGGGCAGCACCGTGCTCACGCGGGCACCCCGGACCCGCGCGCCGGCAGCAGCGAGCCGTCCAGGTGCAGCCAGGAGTCCGCGGCGGCGGCCACGGCGCCACCCAGCCAGGACAGCTCACCGGCCAGGCAGCCGCCCGCGGTGCGCACCGTCTCGGTGAACCCGAGCACCGCACCGCCCAGCGGACCACCGACCGGCTGCGGCTCGACCGCGGCACCGACCTGGACCGCGCGGACGGACGCACCGTCGAGCACGCCGGCCAGCGCGTACAGCTCCACGGGGAGGACCTCGATCGCCATGACCGGGGAGTCTGCGGCCTGCCGGCGCGCCGCCCCGGACGTCGTCCACAGGGTGGGGCCCGGACCGACACCGGATGCCGCCCGTCGTCCACACCGTCCACAGCCGCTGTCCACAACCGGTGGACGACGCGGACCCGGCGCCGGGCAGGCCCTATCCTCCCGGGCGTGCGACCGAGCCGGCCCGACCCCGAGGCGGGGTCCTCGCTGCCCTTCGTGCTGGTCTGCTGGCTGGTGGCGGCGCTGATGGTGCTGGGCGGGATCGCGGCCTCCGACGCCTTCCTGGAGCAGCAGGAGGTGCAGTCGATCTGCGACGGCGCCGCCCTGGCCGCGGCCGACCAGGCCGACGAGGCGGCGGTGTACGCCCGCGGGGTCGGCGACCAGCTGCCGCTGACCCGGGCCGCCGCCGAGACCGCGGTCGCCGACCAGCTCGCCGACGCCGGCACCACCCTGGACTCCTGGTCCGTGGAGACCGACGGCGCCGAGGTGACCGTGCGCTGCACCCGGTCGGTGCACATCGCCTTCGACCGGGTCTTCCTGGGCGGCCGCGCGCTGGAGCGCACCGCCGTGGCCAGCGCCCGCGCCCCGACGGTCCCGTGAACGAGGACGGCCCCCGACCGTGAGGTCGGGGGCCGTCGCACCGGGTGTGGCGGGTGAAGGATTCGAACCTTCGTAGGCTAAGCCGACGGATTTACAGTCCGCTCCCATTGGCCACTCGGGCAACCCGCCGCTGTGCTGGTGCCGGATGAGCTTACAAGACGGTGGACGGCGGTCGGGGAGGTCCCCGGTCGAGCCCGCTCCACCAGGTGCGCGAGAGGAGACAGTCATGGCCGATGCGTCCTTCGACGTGGTCAGCAAGGTCGACCGGCAGGAGGTCGACAACGCCCTCAACCAGGCGGCCAAGGAGCTCTCGCAGCGGTTCGACTTCCGCGGCGTGAACGCCACCATCGCCTGGGCCGGCGAGGAGGGTGTCGCGCTGCAGGCCGACACCGAGGAGCGCGTGGTCGCCGCGCTCGAGGTTTTCCGCGAGAAGCTGGTCAAGCGCGGCATCTCGATGAAGGCGCTGGACGCCGGCGACCCGCAGTCCTCCGGCCGGGTCTACAAGATCTCGGCGACGATCAAGCAGGGCATCGCCTCGGACAAGGCCAAGGAGATCGCCAAGGCCATCCGCGACGAGGGCCCCAAGGGCGTGCAGGCGCAGATCCAGGGCGACCAGCTGCGGGTCAGCGGCAAGAAGCGCGACGACCTGCAGGCGGTCCAGCAGCTGCTCAAGGGCAAGGACTTCGAGATCGCCCTGCAGTTCGACAACTACCGCTGAGGCGCTCCAGGAGGACCCCCGCCGCGACGGGGGTCCTCCTAGCGGTCGAGCTCCCGGGCCATCTGCTGCAGCCGGGCGATCCGCTCGGCCATCGGCGGGTGGGTGGCGAACATCGACGCCATGCCCTGCCCGCGGAACGGGTTGGCGATCATCAGATGGCTCTGGGTGACCAGCCTGTCGTCCTGCGGCAGCGGCCGGGCGGCCACGCCGCGCTCGAGCTTGCTCAGGGCACTGGCCAGTGCCAGCGGGTCGTGCGACAGCTGGGCACCGGAGGCGTCGGCCTGGTACTCGCGGCTGCGGCTGACCGCCATCTGCACCAGGCCGGCGGCGAGCGGCCCCAGGAACACCAGCAGCAACCCGCCGAGCGCACCCCCACCCCCGCCCTCGCGGTCGTCGGGACGGCCGCCGAAGAACGAGGCGAACATCGCCATGTGCGCGAGGTAGGTGATCGCGGTGGCCATCGCGCCGGCGACCGAGCTGATCAGGATGTCGCGGTTGTAGACGTGCGAGAGCTCGTGGGCCAGCACCGCGCGCAGCTCGCGGCGGTCGAGCAGCTCCAGGATCCCCTGGGTGCAGCAGACCGCGGCGTTGCGCGGGTTGCGGCCGGTGGCGAAGGCGTTGGGCTGCGCGGTCGGGCTCACGTAGAGCCGCGGCATCGGCTGGCGGGCCTCGGTGGCCAGCTCGCGGACGATGGCGTAGATCTGCGGCGCCTGCGTCTCGGTGACCGGGAACGCCCGCATCGACCGCAGCGCCAGCGACGCGGAGTTGAAGTACGCCCAGCCGTTGACGCCCAGGGCGATCAGCAGGGCGATGAACAGCCCCGTCCGGCCGCCGACCAGGGCCCCGGCGGCCAGGATCAACCCGGCCATCAGGCCGAGGAGGACCGCCGTCTTGAGGCCGTTGTTCCACCGTTGCACGCCCGGTAGAACGCCCCCCGGGTGAGACCCGTTCCCCGCGCTGGCTGTGAGCTCGCCGGGCCAGGACAGCCTGTCCTGTGTGCCTTGCCTCACGTTGGGCGCACCGGGATCCCGGTGCCGCCACCCGCACGTAACCTGAGCGGTCGGAGGTACCTCACACATGACTGGCACCAACCCCGGAATCACGCCCGCGGCGAGCGGCGTTGCCCCCGGCATGCACACCGCAGCCGATGCCGAGTTCCATGCTGCCGAGACCCACACCGCCACCGGCGGCCTGGTCAAGGACGTGGTGGCCCTCGACCGCGTCGTGATCCGGCTGGCCGGCGACTCCGGCGACGGCATGCAGCTGACCGGCAACCGCTTCACCAGCGAGACGGCGGCCTTCGGCAACGACCTGAAGACGCTGCCGAACTTCCCCGCCGAGATCCGGGCGCCAACGGGCACCCTGCCGGGCGTCAGCTCCTTCCAGCTGCACTTCGCCGACCACGGTGTGATGACCCCGGGCGACGCCCCCGACGTCCTCGTCGTGATGAACCCGGCGGCGCTGAAGGCCAACCTGATGGACCTGCCCGGCGGTGGCCTGCTGATCGCGGACTCCGACGAGTTCACCCCGCGCAACCTCGCCAAGGTCGGCTACGCCACCAACCCGCTGGAGGACGGCTCCCTCGAGGGCTGGCAGCTGGTCAGCGTGCCGCTGACGTCGATGACCACCGCGGCGCTCGCCGACTCGGGCCTGGGCAAGAAGGAGGCCGAGCGGAGCAAGAACATGTTCACCCTCGGCCTGCTGTCGTGGATGTACCACCGGCCCACCGAGGGCACGGTGCGCTTCCTCGAGCGCCAGTTCCGCCGCAAGCCGCTGATCGCCGCGGCCAACATCGCCGCGTTCCGGGCCGGGTTCAACTACGGCGAGACCACCGAGGCCTTCGCGGTCTCCTACGAGATCAAGCCCGCCCCGATGGAGCCGGGCCGCTACCGCAACATCTCCGGCAACCAGGCGCTCTCCCTGGGCCTGGTCGCGGCCGGGCAGCTGTCGGGTCTGCCGGTCTTCCTCGGCGCGTACCCGATCACCCCGGCCAGCGACATCCTGCACGAGCTGAGCAAGCACAAGGCGCTGGGCGTGCGCACGTTCCAGGCCGAGGACGAGATCGCCGGCATCGGCGCGGCGCTGGGCGCCTCCTTCGGTGGCGCGCTGGGCATCACCACGACCTCCGGTCCCGGCGTCGCACTCAAGGCCGAGACGATCGGCCTGGCGGTCATGACCGAGCTGCCGCTGGTGATCGTCGACGTCCAGCGCGGTGGCCCCTCGACCGGCCTGCCCACCAAGACCGAGCAGTCGGACCTCCTCCAGGCGCTCTACGGGCGCAACGGCGAGGCGCCGGTGCCGGTCATCGCCCCGCGCTCCCCCGGCGACTGCTTCGACGCCGCCGTCGAGGCCGCCCGGATCGCGCTGACCTACCGCACACCGGTGATCCTGCTGTCCGACGGCTACCTGGCCAACGGCGCCGAGCCGTGGGCGGTGCCGACCCGGGACGAGCTGCCCGACCTGCGCCCGGTCTTCGCGACCGAGCCCAACGGCGAGGACGGCGAGTTCCTGCCCTACCTGCGCGACCCCGAGACGCTGGCCCGCGCCTGGGCCGTGCCGGGCACCGCCGGCCTGCAGCACCGCATCGGCGGGCTGGAGAAGGCCGACCGGACCGGCAACATCTCCTACGACGCCGACAACCACGACTTCATGGTCCGGACCCGCCAGGCCAAGATCGACGGCATCGCCGCCTCGATCCCGGCGACCGAGGTCGACGACCCGGACGGCGACGCGCGGGTCGCGGTGATCGGCTGGGGCTCGACGTACGGGCCGATCGGCGCCGCCTGCCGCCGGATCCGCGCCTCGGGCCGGTCGATCGCCCAGGTGCACCTGCGGCACCTCAACCCACTGCCGGCCGACCTGGGCGAGATCCTGGCCCGCTACGACCGCGTGGTCTGCCCGGAGATGAACCTCGGCCAGCTGGCCATGGTGCTGCGGGCGGAGTACCTGGTCGACGTGCACAGCCACACCCAGGTGCGCGGGCTGCCCTTCCGGGCCGCCGAGCTCGCCGCCGTCCTGCAGGACGTCATCGACGGCACCCCCGCCGGGACGACGTCCGAGACCGCCGACCGCACCGACACCACCATCCTGGACACCCCTGCCCCGACGGGAGCAGCACTGTGACGGCCCTCGACCACACCTCTGCGCACGTGCACGACCTCGGCATGCCCGGCAACCCGATCTCGGCGGCCATCGCCGCCTCGGTCGAGGTGTCGGGTGAGAAGAACGCCGCCCTCAAGGCCAAGGACCTCAAGACCGACCAGGAGGTGCGCTGGTGCCCCGGCTGCGGTGACTACGTCATCCTCAACGCCGTCCAGAGCTTCCTGCCCAGCCTCGGCATCGCCCGCGAGGACATGGTCATCGTCTCCGGCATCGGGTGCTCGAGCCGCTTCCCGTACTACATGAACACCTACGGGATGCACTCGATCCACGGCCGCGCCCCGGCCATCGCCACGGGCCTGGCCGCCTCCCGCCCCGACCTGTCGGTGTGGGTCGTGACCGGTGACGGCGACGCGCTGTCGATCGGCGGCAACCACCTGATCCACACGCTGCGCCGCAACGTGAACCTGACGATCCTGCTGTTCAACAACCGGATCTACGGGCTCACCAAGGGCCAGTACTCGCCCACCTCCGAGGTCGGCAAGGTCACCAAGTCCACGCCGATGGGCTCGATCGACGCCCCGTTCAACCCAGTGAGCCTCGCCCTGGGCGCGGACGCGACGTTCGTGGGCCGGGCGATGGACTCCGACCGCAAGGGGCTCACCGAGGTGCTGCGGCAGGCCGCCGAGCACCAGGGCACCTCGCTGGTGGAGATCTACCAGAACTGCAACATCTTCAACGACGGCGCCTTCGAGCTGCTCAAGGACCCGGCGACCGGCCCGATGTGGACCATCCCGCTGGTGCACGGCGAGCCGCTGGTGTTCGGCCCGGGGGGCGCCTCCTGCGTCGTCCGCGACGACTTCGGCGGCCTGCGAATCGCCGAGACCAACCAGGTCGACGCCTCGCAGATCGTGGTGCACGACGCGCACCGCGAGGACCCGTCCTACGCGTTCGCGCTGTCCCGGCTCTCCAGCCAGGACCTGCGCTACTCCCCGATGGGCGTCTTCCGGTCGGTGGCCAAGCCCACCTACGACCGGATGATGACCGACCAGCTCGAGGACGCCGCGGCCCAGTCTAGCGCCACGCTGGACGACCTGCTCGCCGGCAACGACAGCTGGACCGTCAGCGCCTGACGCCGGCACGTCGAACGCCCGTGGCCCAGGACCCTCGTGGTCCTGGGCCACGGGCGTTCACGGCTCCTGCAGCACCGCGGGGAGCGCCGGCAGGGCGGCGGTCAGCTCCGCCCGGGTCGGGGCGGCCCAGCCGAGCACCACCCCGGCCGGGCCGTGCCCGCCGATCCGGTGGCGGGACAGCGGGTCCAGCAAGAGCCCCCGCGTCGCGGCCCCGGCCAGCACCGCCGCCTCGGTGGCGTCGTCGGGCAGCGGGACGACGACGTGCGCGCCGGCCTCGTCGCCGAGCACCCGCTGCCCGGCGGCGGCGACCGCGGCGAGGACGTCGTCCCGGCGGGCGTGCAGCTCGCGCCGCAGCCGGCGCAGGTGCCGGGACAGGTCGCCGGACGCCGCCAGGGCCGCCACCACCCGCTGCCCGGCGCGCGCGGGGCGGGTGCCGGTGGCGGTGCGGCGGGCCAGCAGCGCGTCCCGCACGTCGGGTGGGGCGACCAGCCAGCCCACCCCCAGCGTCGGGCTGAGCACCTTGCTGGTGGTGCCGAGGTGGACGACGACGTCGGGGGCGAGCGCGGCCAGCAGCGGCAGCGGCGCCACGTCGTAGCGCAGCTCGCCGTCGTAGTCGTCCTCGACCACCAGGAACCCCTCGGCGCGGGCGCGGGCGACCAGCGCCGTCCGGCGGGGCGCGGCGAGCCGGCCGCCGAGCGGGAACTGGTGGGCCGGCGTGCAGTAGACCGCGGCCAGCCCGGCGGGCACCTCGTCGACGACCAGGCCGTCGTCGTCGACCCGCAGCGGCACGACCTCGGCGCCCGCGTCGCGCAGCGCCCCGACGGCCCGCCCGTAGCCGGGGTCCTCGACTCCGACCCGGGCGCCGGGTGGCAGCAGCCGGGCCAGCTCGCCGACGGCGGCCGAGGTGCCCGCGGTGGCGACGACCTCGTCGCCGGTGGCGGGCAGCCCACGGTGGCGCAGCAGGTGCTCGGCGACGGCGGCGCGGTAGGCCGGCGCGCCGGCCGCGCTCGTCACGGCGTCGGGTGGCTCGTCACCGGCGGCCCGCCAGGCACGGCGCCAGACGGCCCGGTCGAGCACCTCCAGGCAGGGCGCTCCGGGCCGCAGGTCGGTGCCCGTCGCCGGTGGGTCGGGGACACGGACGGGGCGGCCCGCCGGCACCGACGGACCGGGCGCACCGACGACGAACGTGCCGGCCCCCCGCCGCCCGGCGACCCAGCCCTCGGCCAGCAACTGGTCGTAGGCGGCTGCGGTGACGGTGCGGCTGACGCCCAGCTCCGTGGCCAGCTGCCGGGTGGAGGGCAGCCGGTCACCGGCCCGCAGGCTGCCCTGCGCGGTCACCGCCCGCAGCGCGTCGGCCAGCTGGACCGCAAGCGGCACCCGCGAGGCGCGGTCCAGCGGCAGCGGCGGGACGTCGACCACGAGCGGCTCCTGACGACGAAGTGGCCTGCCAGGATGCCAGCCCGGTGGCTCTTCGGGGAGGCCACCGACCGGGTGATGATCACCGGGTGACCGCACCGCTCTCCCCCACCGACCGCAGCACCGTGCGCCGGGGCGCGCGGCGGGCCCGTACCGACCGGGCCGAGCTGTACGCCGTGCTCGACGCCGGCCTGGTCGGCCACCTCGGCGTCGTGCTCGACGGCGCACCCGTCGTCCTGCCGACCGGGTACGGCCGCGTCGACGACACGCTGTACCTGCACGGCTCGACCGGGGCGGCCACGCTGCGGGCGGCTGCGACGGGCGCACCGGTCTGCCTCACCGTGACCCACGTCGACGGCGTCGTCTACGCCCGCTCGTCGTTCCACCACTCGATGAACTACCGCTGCGCGGTCGTGCACGGCGTGGCCCGCACGGTCACCGACCCCGGCGAGCGCGAGCGCGGGCTGGCCGCCCTGACCGAGCAGCTGGCCCCCGGGTCCTGGACCGCCACCCGCCGTCCCGACCGGAAGGAGCTCGCCGCCACCGCCGTCCTGGCGCTGGACCTCGCCGAGGCCAGCGTCAAGGTGCGCACCGGCCCGCCCGGCGACGACGACCGCGACCTGGACGCGCCGGTGTGGGGCGGGGTCCTGCCGGTGCGCACGGTGTTCGGCGCGCCGGAGCCCGACCCGCTGCTGCCGGCCGGCGTGCCGGTCCCGGCGCGGGTGCGGGACCGGGTCAACCCTGCGGGGTGACCCGCAGCAGCTGGTCCTCGCCGTCGCCGTTGTCGGTGGTGACGTACAGCGCGCCGTCGTCGCCCTGGACCGGCGAGCGCACCCGGCCGTAGGAGTCCTCCAGCTCGGGGACGCGGAACTGCTCGACCAGCGTTCCGTCGGCGTCGATGCGCAACGCGAGCACCCCGGTGTCCTTCTGCACGCCCAGCAACAGGACGCCGTCGTAGGCGCCCCACTGCGGGCCGGACAGGAACCCACCGCCACTGGCGGCGATGGTCGGGTCACCCGAGGACCACACCGCGGGGATCGCACCGGGCAGGCCGAGGTCGGTCATCGGCACGCTCTCGTCGTAGTCGCCGCCCTCCCCCGCGGGGTGCCAGCCGTAGTTGCCGCCGGCGACGGACCGGTTCACCTCGTCGTCGCGGTCACTGCCCTGCTCCACGCTGAAGACCGTCCCGGTGCCGGGCTGGACGGCGAGGCCCTGCACGTTGCGGTGGCCGTAGCTCCAGATCAGCCGGGTGGCCGGGTCGGGTGAGTCGAGGAACGGGTTGCCGGCCGCGGGCCCACCGGTGCGCGGGTCGATGCGCAGCACCTTGCCGGCCAGGGTCGTCAGGTCCTGCGGGTTGCTGCCGACGGCGTTGTCGCCGGTGCCCACCAGCAGCTGGCCGGTGGGGTCGAAGCGCGGGCGGCAGCCGCCGTGCCGGCCGGTGGACTCGTTGACCGGGATGCCGCCCAGCAGCGGGTCGGCGACGCGGGTGGCCGTCGTCCACTGCTCGTCGACGGTCCAGGCGACCACCTGGATCTCCGCGCCGTCGTCGGTCTCGACGCCCTGGCAGGTGTAGAACCGCCGGTCCCGGTCGAACGCGGGGTCGAGCGTGAGCCCCATCAGCCCGGTCTCGCCGTCGGCGAACAGGTCGTCGAACGGCGCGTCCAGCTCGCGCACCGTCCCGTCGGGGAGCACCGCGGTGAACCCGCCGCCGCGCTCGTCGAGCAGCAGCGTGCCGTCGGGGGCGCGGGCGACGTCCCAGGGGTGGTCGAGGCCGTCGGCGAGGACGTCGACGGTCAGCGCGGGCACGCCCGGTGCGGAGGAGGCGGCGGCGTCCGGGACCTCGGTGGCCGCCTCCTCGCCCTGCTCACCGGGTGCGGTGCTGCACCCGGCGAGGAGGAGGACGGCGGACAGCGCGAGGAGCCGGGGACGGTTCACCGGCCCCAGGATGCCCCGGGTTCAGGACGTGCGGGTGACCACGTAGGTGCACAGCGCGGACAGCGCCTCGCGCACCGGCCCCTCGGGCACGGCGTCGAGCCGGGCGCGGGCCCGGTCGGCGTAGTCGTTGAGCACCGCGGTCGCCCGGGCGAGCGACGCCGAGGAGCGCAGCAGCGCCAGCGCCTCGGCGTGCTCGGCGTCGTCGACCACGGGGCCGGCGACCAGCTCGCGCAGCCGCGCCTCGGCCGGGTCGTCGCCGGCGAGGGCGAAGAGCACCGGCAGGGTGGCGATGCCCTCGCGGAGGTCGGTGCCGGGCAGCTTGCCCGACGTCCCGCCCTCGCTGACGATGTCGATGAGGTCGTCGGAGAGCTGGAAGGCGACCCCGACCTCCTCCCCGAACGCGGTGAGGGCGGTGACCAGCTCGGCGGGGGCGCCGGCGAAGGTGGCGCCGAAGCGGGCCGAGGTGGCCACCAGCGAGCCGGTCTTGTCGGCCAGCACGCCCAGGTAGTGGTCGATGCGGTCCTCGCCGGGGCCGGCGCCGACGGTCTCGCGCAACTGGCCGGTGACCAGCCGCTCGAAGGTCTTGGCCTGTACCCGGACGGCCTCGGGGCCCAGGTCCGCGAGCAGGTCCGAGGCCCGGGCGAAGAGGAAGTCGCCGGTCAGGATCGCGACGCTGTTGGTCCAGCGGCTGTTGGCGCTGGGGGCGCCGCGGCGGACGGAGGCCTCGTCCATGACGTCGTCGTGGTACAGCGTGGCCAGGTGGGTCAGCTCACAGACGACGGCGGCGGCGACCACCTCGTCGGCCACCTCGCCGTCGGGCCCGGCGTCGCCCAGCTGGGCGGCCAGCAGCGCCAGCATCGGGCGGAAGCGCTTGCCGCCGGCGGCCATCAGGTGGCCGGCGGCCTCGCTGACGAAGGAGTGGTCGCTGGCCACCGCGGTCACCAGCGCGGACTCGACCCGCAGCAGCGCGGCGGACAGCGCGAGGCCGAGCTCGCCCTCGGGCAGCCAGGGGCCGATCGTCGAGGGCGGGGTCGAGGGCCGGTGCCACAGCTGGGTGTCCCGCTGGGTCTCGCTCCCGCCGCCCCGTGCGCTGGTGGTGCCGGCTCCGGTCATCGTCCGCTGAAGATACTCACCCACCGGCCCGGCCCCCGACCCGACCACCTCTCAGCCGGTGAGGACTGCCGCAGACCGGGCCAGGTCCAGCACCGCGCCCGGCAACAGGCCCAGCAGCAGCGTCGCCGCGGCTGTGACGGCCAGCACGACGGTGGTGGGCAGCCCCGGCACGCCGACCGTCGGGCCCTCGGGTGCGGGCTCGGCGAAGTACATGAGCACGACCACCCGCAGGTAGAAGAACGCCGCCACCGCGCTGGCCACCAGGGCGACCACGGCCAGCGGCCAGGCACCGGCCTCGATCGCCGCCCGGAAGACGGCGAACTTGCCGGTGAACCCGCTGGTGAGCGGCAGCCCGGCCAGGGCGAGCAGGAAGAAGGCCATGAGCGCGGCGACCACCGGCGACCGCTGCGCGAGCCCGGCCCACGCGCTCAGCCGGCCGGCCTCCCCGTCGCCGTCCCGGACCAGGGTCAGCAGCCCGAACGCGCCGAGCGTGGTGAGCCCGTAGGCGAGCAGGTAGAACATCGTCGCGGCCAGCCCGGAGCCGCCGATCCCGAGGACGCCGGTGAGCAGGAAGCCGGCGTGCGCGATCGAGGAGTACGCCAGCATCCGCTTGAGGTCGGTCTGGGTGAGGCCGAGCACGGCACCGACGACCATCGACACGATCGCCAGCGTGTAGAGCAGCGGCCGCCAGGTGTCGGCCGCGTCGCCGAACCCGACGTAAAGCAGCCGGAGCACCGCACCGAACGCGGCGACCTTGGTGGCCGAGGCCATGAAGGCGGTCACCGCGGTGGGGGCACCCTGGTAGACGTCCGGCGTCCAGGTGTGGAAGGGCGCGACGCCGGCCTTGAACATCAGCCCGACCACCAGCAGCGCGAGGCCGAGCAGCAGCAGCGGCTCGCTGCCGGTCTCGGCGGAGACCGCGCCGATGTCGGCCAGCCGGATGCTGCCGGTGGCGCCGTAGACCAGCGCCAGCCCGTAGAGGAAGAACGCCGAGGCGAACGCCCCGAGCAGGAAGTACTTGACCGCCGCCTCCTGCGACAGCAGCCGCCGGCGGCGGGCCAGCCCGGCCATGAGGTACAGCGGCAGGCTGAGCACCTCGAGCGCGACGAACATGAGCAGCAGGTCGTTGGCGGCGGTGAACAGCATCATGCCGCCGACGGCGAAGGAGGCCAGCGGGTACACCTCGGTCTGCACCCGCGGCGAGGTGGCCAGCTCGCGGTCGCGCACCGTGCCGGCCGGCACCGCCGCGGCGGCGACGAACGCCGAGCGGGCCGGGTCGAGGGCGCGCTCGCTGAACAGCAGGACCGACAGCGCCCCGAGCGCGGCGATGGTGCCCTGCAGGAACAGCGCCGCCCCGTCGACGGCGAGCGCGCCGGCGGCGGTGACCTCCTCGGCCCCGGCCAGCAGCACGGTGCTGACGAGCGCGCCGAGCATGCCCACGAGCGCCAGCGCCACCTGCGTGCGGTGCCGGACGGCGCGCGGCGCGAACGCCTCGACCAGCACGCCGGCCGCGGCGGCGCCCAGGACGAACAGCAGCGGCGCCAGCGCGGCGTAGGACAGGTCCGGTGCGGCGATCTCGGGCATCAGCGGGCTCCTCCGAGGTCGGCCAGGGTGGCCTCGACGGCCGGGGTGACCAGGTCGATCAGCGGCTGCGGGTACACGCCCAGCACCACGACCAGGGCCACCAGCGGCGCGACGACGGCGGTCTCGAGCCGGGTGAGGTCCCGCACCCGCGTCCGCGCCGCGACGGCGGTCGCGCCCCCGCCGACCGGCGCAGGCTCCTCGGCCGGCGGCGGGCCGTGCAGGGTGCGCTGGACCAGCAGCAGCACGTAGAGCGCGGCGAGCACGATCCCGGCGGTGGCGACGATGGTGAACACCGGCCGCTCCGGGAAGGCACCGATGAGCACCAGGAACTCCCCGACGAAGCTGCCCGTGCCCGGCAGCGCCAGCGAGGCGAGCCCGGCGACCAGGAAGACCCCGGCCAGCACCGGCGCGGTCGCGGCCAGGCCACCGGCGTCGGCGATCCGCCGGGAGCCGGTGCGGGCGATCACCATGCCGACCACCACGAACAGCAGGCCGGTGGCGATGCCGTGGTTGACCATGTAGACCACCGCGCCGGTGGCCGCCTCGGTGGTGAAGGCGAAGATGCCCAGCGCGATGAAGCCGAAGTGCGCGATCGAGGTGTAGGACACCAGCCGCTTGAGGTCGCTCTGGCCCACCGCGAGCAGCGCGGCGTAGAGGACGCCGGCCACCGCGAGCACCAGCACCCACGGCGCGAGGTCGCGGGAGGCGTCGGGGAACAGCGGCAGGCAGTAGCGCAGGAAGCCGTAGGTGCCGACCTTGTCCAGCACCCCGACCAGCAGCACCGAGCCCGCGATCGGGGCCTCGGCGCCGGCGTCGGGCAGCCAGGTGTGGAAGGGCACCAGCGGTGACTTGATCGCGAAGGCCAGGAAGAAGCCGGCGAACAGCAGCTTCTGCACGCCCGGGTCGATGTCGAGCTGCCGCAGCGCGTCGAAGGCGAAGGTGCCCTCGCCGAGTGCGGAGTCGCTGACCACGTACAGCCCGATGACGGCGGCGAGCATGACCAGCCCGCCGAGCAGGCTGTAGACGAAGAACTTCACCGCCGCGTACTGCCGGCCCGGCCCGCCGAAGCTGCCGATCAGGAAGTACATCGGGACGAGCATCGCCTCGAAGAACACGTAGAACAGGAAGACGTCGGTGGCGGCGAAGACCCCCACGAGCGTCGCCTCCAGCAGCAGCAGCCAGGCCCAGAACGCCCGCATCGACGCACGTGCCGGCGCGGTGTCCCGCCAGGAGGCGCCGACCACCACGGGCACCAGCACGCCGGTCAGCAGCAGCATCACCAGCGCGATGCCGTCGACGCCGAGGGCGAAGCTGACCCCGAAGTCGGGGATCCAGGCGACGGAGCTGGTGTGCTGGAACCGCTCGCCGCCCGGGTCGAAGGAGGCGGTCGCCCCGACGGCGAGGAGCAGCACGAGCAGGCCGACCGCCAGCGTCACCGTCCGGGCCAGCGCCTCACGGGCCGGCGGCAGGGCGGCGACCACCGCCGCCCCGACGGCCGGGACGGCGATCATCAGCAGCAGCCACGGGACGTCGGTCACCGGGTCCTCCCTCGGTCGGTCATCCGGTCGCCGCTCATCCCGTCGTCCCGGCGAGCAGGGCCCCGGCCACCAGCACCGCGCCGCCGAGGACGCCCAGGGCGTAGCTGCGCACGAAGCCGGTCTGCAGCCGGCCCAGCCGGGACGAGGAGCCGCCCAGCCCGGCCGCGGTGGCGTTGACCAGGCCGTCGACGCCGCGGGCGTCCAGCCACACCAGCGCCCGGGTCAGCCAGGTGCCCGGCCGCATGATCAGCGCCTCGTTGACCGCGTCGGCGTACAGCCCGCGGCGGGCGGCGGTGACCAGCGGCGACACCCGGACCGGCGCGGTGGTCGGCACCTCGCGCCGTCCGACGACCAGCCAGGCGGTCAGCGCCCCGGCGGCCACCACCGCGGTGACCACGAGCGAGACCAGCGCCGGGGCGACCACGTGCGCGGCCTCGGCGGGCTCGCCGAACACCGGCTCGAGCCAGTCGGTGAGCGGGAAGACCTGCACCAGCAGGAACCCGGCGGCCACCGAGCCGACGGCGAGCACCACCATCGGCGCGGTCATCACCGTCGGCGACTCGTGCGGGTGCACACCCTCCCGCCACCGCGCCTTCCCGAAGAAGGTCATCAGCATCAGCCGGGTCATGTAGAACGCGGTCAGCCCGGCGCCGAGGACGGCAACCCCGCCGAGCAGCCAGCCCGACCAGCCGCCGCGGTCCAGCGCCGCCTCGATGATGGCGTCCTTGGTCCAGTAGCCGGACAGGAACGGGAAGCCGATCAGCGCGAGGTAGCCCACCCCGAAGGTCACGAAGGTGACCGGCAGCTTCCCGGCCAGCCCGCCGAAGCGGCGCATGTCGGTCTCGTCGCCCATCGCGTGCATCACCGAGCCGGCCCCGAGGAACAGCCCGGCCTTGAAGAAGCCGTGGGTGAGCAGGTGCGCGATGCCGGCGGCGTAGCCGGCCGGGCCGAGCCCGACGGCCAGGAACATGTAGCCGATCTGGCTGACCGTGGAGTACGCCAGCACCTTCTTGACGTCGTCGAACGCGCAGCCCACCACGGCGCCGATCAGCAGGGTGAGCGCGCCGATCACCAGGACGACGGTGCGGGCGGTGGGCGTCGCGTCGTACAGCGGCGCCGACCGGGCGATCAGGTACACGCCGGCGGTGACCATGGTGGCGGCGTGGATCAGCGCCGAGACCGGGGTCGGACCCTCCATGGCGTCGGGCAGCCACGCCTGCAGCGGGAACTGCCCGGACTTGCCGCACGCCCCGAGCAGCAGGAGCAGCCCGATCGCGGTGACCGTGCCCCCGGCGAGCAGACCGACCGAGCCGAACACACCCGCGTAGGACGTCGTCCCGAGCTGGGCGAACATCACGAAGACCGCCAGCGCCAGGCCGACGTCGCCGACCCGGTTCATCAGGAAGGCCTTCTTCGCCGCCGTCGCGGCGGCCGGGCGGGTGTGCCAGAAGGCGATGAGCAGGTAGGACGCCAGGCCCACGCCCTCCCAGCCGACGTAGAGGGCGACGTAGCTGTTGCCCAGCACCAGCAGCAGCATCGCGGCGACGAACAGGTTGAGGTAGGCGAAGAACCGGCGGCGGGCCGGGTCGTGCGCCATGTAGCCGATCGAGTAGACGTGGATGAGCGCGCCGACGCCGGTGATGAGCAGGACGAACACCGCCGACAGCGGGTCGAGCAGCAGCCCGGCCTGTACGTCGAGGTCGCCGGTGGAGATGAAGGTGAACAGGTCGACGCTCACCGACCGCTCGTCGAGCCCGGCGAGCTGCACGGTGCACAGCACGGCGAGGACGAAGGCGGCGGCGACGGTGCCGGTGGCCAGCAGGTGGCCCCAGCGGTCGGTGCGCCGGCCGCCGAGCAGCAGGACGGCGGCGCCGGCCAGCGGCAGGGCGATCAGCAGCCAGGAGGCGTCCAGGAGAGCGGGGACGGGGTCCATCGCCGGCTCAGTACTTCAGCAGGTTGACGTCGTCGACCGAGGCCGAGCGGCGGGTGCGGTAGACGCTCATGATGATCGCCAGCCCCACGACGACCTCGGCCGCGGCGACCACCATGACGAAGAAGGCGATGACCTGCCCGTCGAGGCTGCCGGTGGAGCGGGCGAAGGTGACCAGGGTCAGGTTCACCGAGTTGAGCATCAGCTCGACGCACATGAACACGACGATGGCGTTGCGGCGCACCAGCACCCCGACGGCGCCGACGGTGAACAGCACCGCGGCGAGCACCAGGTAGTTCGCGATGGTCACAGCTCCCTCCTCCGGGACGTGCCGATCGAGGGCAGCTCGTCGACGACCTGCGGCTCCACGCCGGTGCTGGCGCTGGCCGGCGACGGGCTGCCGTCGGGCAGCCGGCCGGGCGCGGCGATGGAGTTGGCCCGGGCGTAGACCCCGGGCCCGGGCAGCGTCTGCGGGTGGTCGCCGGTGAGGAAGCGGGCCCGCGACAGCTCCTTCTGCGAGGGCCGGCTGCCGGGGTCGCGCTCGACGTGGGCCAGCACCATCGCCCCGACCGCGGCGGTGATCAGCAGCGCGCTCGTGACCTCGAAGGCCAGCAGGTACCGGGTGAACAGCAGCTCGGCGATGCCCTGGACGTTGCCGTTCGCTGCGCCGTCCCCCAGGCCCTGCGGGACGACGTCGGTGGTCGCGCGGGCGATCCCGGCGCCGACCAGCCCGGCGAAGCCGATGCCGAGCACGATCGCAGCCACCCGCTGACCGCGCAGGGTCTCCACGACCGAGTCGGAGGTGTCGCGGCCGACCAGCATGAGGACGAAGAGGAACAGGATCATGACCGCGCCGGTGTAGACGATGATCTGCACCGCGCCCAGGAACGGCGCCCCCTGGACGACGTAGAAGACGCCCAGCACCAGCATCGTGTTGACCAGCCACAGCGCGGAGTGGACGGCGTTGCGCGAGAGCACCGTGCCCAGCGCCCCGGCCAGCGCGACCGGCCCGAGCACCCAGAAGACGACGGCCTCGCCGGTGCCCAGCTGCGCGCCGGTGTCCGCGGCGTCGGCCAGCACGCTCATGCCGGCGCCCCCGCGTCCCGGACGTAGTAGTCGCGCTCGTCGTCACCCAGCCGCATCGGGTGCGGTGGCTGCTCCATGCCCGGCAGCAGCGGGGCCAGCAGCTGCTCCTTGGTGTAGATCAGCGACTGCCGGTCGTCGTCGGCCAGCTCGAAGTCGTTGCTCATGGTCAGCGAGCGGGTCGGGCAGGCCTCGATGCACAGCCCGCAGAAGATGCAGCGCAGGTAGTTGATCTGGTACACCGCGCCGTACCGCTCGCCCGGCGAGAATCGGGCCTCCTCGGTGTTGTCCCCGCCCTGCACGTAGATGGCGTCGGCCGGGCAGGCCCACGCGCACAGCTCGCAGCCCACGCACTTCTCCAGGCCGTCGGGGTGCCGGTTGAGCACGTGCCGGCCGTGGTAGCGCGGCTTGGTCTGCTTGGGCACCTCCGGGTACTCCTCGGTGGTCACCTTCGCGAACATCGCGGCGAAGGTGACGCCGAAGCCCTGCGCCGGTCCGGGCAGTCGTGACGTGCGCTTGGCCGGCGCCCCGGTCTCCGCCGGGCGGGCGACCTCGGTGCCGGGCTGCTGGTCAGACATCGACGTCCTCCTCACGGGCGGGCGCGGGCGCGCCGGCGCCGACGGGTTCACGGGTGCGCAGCCGCGGGGACGGCGGCACGACCAGGTCCAGCGGGGGCACCGGGAACCCGCCGGCGGCGCTCGCGCTGCCGCGGGGCGGGAGGACCTCGGCGCCGGTGGGCTGCAGCGCCCCGGCCGCGGCGGCCCGGGCGCCGAGCCGGGTGTCGCGGTTGCGGCGGCGGGAGGCGATCAGCAGCCCGGCGATCACCAGCAGCGCGAGCGGCACGCCCACGAGGACCGCGACGACGCCGCCGTCCAGGCCGGCCTCGCGGGAGACGGTGCGCATCGTGGCGACGACCAGGATCCAGACCAGTGCGGTGGGCACCAGGACCTTCCACCCGAACCGCATGAACTGGTCGTAGCGGAGCCGGGGCAGCGTGCCGCGCAGCCAGATGAAGACGAACAGCGCGGCGACGACCTTGCCGAAGAACCACAGCAGCGGCCACCAGCCGGTGTTGGCGCCGTCCCAGACCGAGATCGGCCACGGCGCCCGCCAGCCGCCGAGGAAGAGGGTCGCGGCCAGCGCGGAGACGGTGACCATGTTGACGTACTCGGCGAGGAAGAAGAGCGCGAACTTCAGCGACGAGTACTCGGTGTGGAAGCCGCCGACGAGCTCGCTCTCGGCCTCGGGGAGGTCGAACGGCGCCCGGTTGGTCTCGCCCACCACCGCGATCACGTAGATGACGAAGGACACCGGCAGCAGGACGGCGAACCAGCCCGGACCGTTGCCGGTGCCGCCGAACAGCGACGTCCCGTCGGCTTGGGCGGCGACGATCTCCGAGGTCGACATCGACCCGGCGTAGAGGAACACCGCCACGATCGACAGGCCCATGGCGATCTCGTAGCTGACCATCTGCGCGGCGCTCCGCAGCCCGCCCAGCAGCGGGTAGGTGGAGCCGGACGCCCAGCCGGCGAGCACGATGCCGTAGACGCCCATCGCCGAGCAGGCCAGCACGATGAGCACCCCGATGGGGGCGTCGGTGAGCTGGAGCGGGGTGCGCTCGCCGAAGATGCTCACCGTCGGGCCGAGCGGGATCACCGAGAAGGCCAGGAACGCCGGGATGGTGGCGATGACCGGGGCCAGGAAGTACACCGGCTTGTCGGCCAGCGCCGGCATGACGTCCTCCTTGAACGCCAGCTTCAGCCCGTCGGCAAGGCTCTGCAGGTAGCCGCGCGGGCCGACCCGGTTGGGGCCGGTGCGCTGCTGCATGCGGGCGACGACCTTGCGCTCGAAGACGATCGCGAACAGCGTCATCGCGACCAGCACGCCGAAGATCCCGACGATCTTGACCAACACGATCCACCACACGTCGGAGCCGAAGTCGGCCAGCGTGGGCTGGTCGGCGCTGGCCACGACGTCGGTCACGGCGCTCATGCCGCACCGCCGCTCAGGGCGACGACGGCGCCCGGCCGCAGGCCCGACCCCATCGGCAGCCAGACGACGTCCTCGGGCAGGTCGGCCAGCTGCAGCGGCAGCGTGACCGATCCGGCGACGGTGAGCGGGTCGCCCTCGGCCAGGCCCAGCCGGGTCGCGGTGGCCGCGGCGAGCCGGGCGACCGGGAGGCGGGCGGTGCCGGCCAGCGCGGGTTCGTCGCGCAACAGCGTGCCGCCGTCGAGCAGCTGCCGCCAGGAGGCGAGCACCGCCTGGCCCGGCGCGAGCCGCGGTGCCGGCGGCGGGACGACGTCCGGTCCGGGCAGCGGCGCCTGGGTCGTGCCGCCGAGGGCGACCAGCTCACGGCGCGCCGCGTCGACGGTGGGCAGCCCGAGGTCGACGCCCAGGTGCTCGGCGACGCCGTGCAGCACGCGAGCGTCGGTCAGCTGACCGGTGCCGTGCAGGGTGGCGTCGAAGGGGCGCACCCGGCCCTCCCAGTCCAGGTAGGCACCGGCCTTCTCCGGTGCCGCGGCGACGGGCAGGACGACGTCGGCGTGCACGGTGACCGCGCTCGGGAAGAGCTCCAGGCTGACGACGAACCGGGCGGCGGCCAGCGCCTGCCCGGCGAGGGCGGGGTCGGGCAGGTCGGCGGGGTCGACGCCACCGACGAGGAGCCCGCCCAGGTCGCCGTCCCGCGCGGCGGTGAGGATGCCGGTGAGGTCGCGGCCGGGGAGGGCGGGCAGCTGCACGCCCCAGAGGTGCTGGACCTCCACCCGGTCGGCCACGCTGGTCAGGGCGCGACCGCCCGGGAGCAGCCCGGGCAGGGCACCGGCCTCGACCGCGCCGCGCTCGCCGGCCCGCCGCGGCACCCAGGCGACCCGGGCTCCGGTCGCCCGGGCGAGCGCGGCCACGGCGGTGAACCCGCCCGGCACCTCGGCCAGCCGCTCCCCCACCAGGACGACGGCGCCGGGTCGCCGCAGCGCCTCGTCGCCGGCGAGGCCGGCGAGGGTGCGGGGCTCGTCGCCCGGCACGGTGGTCAGCACCGTCGCCTGCAGCTTGGTGGCCGCGGGGGTGGTGAACGGCGCGACGTCCAGGACCCGCTGGCCGTGCTGGCGGACCGCGCGGCGCAGCCGCAGGAAGACGATCGGCGACTCCTCCTCCGGCTCGAACGCGACCAGCAGCACGGTCGGCGCGGCGGTCAGCTCGTCGTAGGTGACCGCGCCCGCGCCGGGGGCGGTGCCGGCGACGGTGCTGGCCAGGAAGGCCAGCTCCTCGGCCGAGTGCGCGCGGGCCCGGGCGTCGACGTCGTCGGTGCCGAGCGCGACCCGGGCGAACTTCGCGTAGGCGTAGGCGTCCTCGACGGTCAGCCGGCCGCCGGGCAGCACGCCGACCCCGCCGGCCGCCCGCGCCGCCGCCAGCCCCGCGGCCGCCGCGGCCCACGCCTCGGGCCAGGAGGCGGGGACCAGCTCGCCGTCGCGCCGGACCAGCGGCGTGGTCAGCCGCTCGGTGCTGGCGGCGTAGCGGAAGGCGTAGCGGCCCTTGTCACAGGTCCACTCCTCGTTCACCGCGGGGTCCTCGCCGGCCAGCCGGCGGGTGACCTCGCCGCGCCGGTAGTCGGTGCGCTGGGCGCAGCCGCTGGCGCAGTGCTCGCAGACGCTGGGCTCGCTGCGCAGGTCGAACGGGCGGGAGCGGAACCGGTAGGTGGAGCTGGTGAGCGCGCCGACCGGGCAGATCTGGGTGGTGTTGCCGGAGAAGTAGGAGGAGAACGGCTCGTCGTCGGCGATCGCGACCTGCTCCAGCGCGCCGCGCTCGAACAGCTCGATGAACGGGTCGCCGGCGACCTGCTGGCTGAACCGGGTGCACCGGGCGCAGAGCACGCAGCGCTCGCGGTCCAGCAGCACCAGCGGGCTGATCGGCAGCGGCTTGGGGTAGGTGCGCTTGACCTCGACGAACCGGCTCTCGGTGCGGCCGTTGCTCATCGCCTGGTTCTGCAGCGGGCACTCCCCGCCCTTGTCGCAGACCGGGCAGTCGAGCGGGTGGTTGGCCAGCAGCAGCTCCATCGTGCCCTGCTGCGCCTTGTCCGCGACCGGGCTGGACAGCTGGGTGTGCACCTCCATGTCCGGCGTCACCGGGGTGGTGCAGGAGGCGACCGGCTTGCGCTGCCCGGCGACCTCGACCAGGCACTGCCGGCAGGCGCCGACCGGCTCGAGCAGCGGGTGGTCGCAGAACCGCGGGATCTGGACGCCGATCTGCTCGGCGGCCCGGATGATCAGCGTGCCCTTGGCGACCGCGACCGGGAAGCCGTCGATGGTGCAGTGGACGGCGTCGGGTGGGGTGTGCGGGCCGGGGACGGCCGGCGGCGTGGCGGGCGCGGGGCCGGGGACGGTGGTGGTCATGCCATCGCCACTTCCAGCCGCAGGGACCGGCCGAGACGGACCTGTTCGTCCGGGGGCAGCAGGGCGACGTAGTCGTCGCGGAAGTACTTCATGGAGCTGGCGATGCAGCTGGTCGCGCCGTCGCCGAGCGCGCAGAACGACCGGCCGAGGATGTTGTCGGCGATGTCGGTGAGCAGGTCGAGGTCGGTGGCCCGGCCCTGCCCGCGCACCAGCCGCTCCAGCACCTGGACCAGCCAGTAGGTGCCCTCCCGGCACGGGGTGCACTTGCCGCAGCTCTCGTGCGCGTAGAACTCGGTGAACCGCAGCGTCGCCTCGACGATCGAGTCGGTCTCGTCGAACACCATCAGCGCGGTGGTGCCGAGCATGGAGCCGGCCTTGCCGACGGAGTCGAAGTCCAGCGGGACGTCGAGGTGCTCCGGGGTGAAGTAGGGGGTGGAGCTGCCGCCCGGCGTCCAGAACTTCAGCTCGTGGCCGGGCCGCACGCCGCCGGCCATCGCCAGCAGCTCGCGCATCGTCGTCCCCATCGGGGCCTCGTACTGGCCGGGGCGCACGACCCGGCCCGACAGCGAGTAGATCTTCGGGCCGGGGCTCTTCTCCGGGCCGAAGCGCTTGAACCACTCGGCCCCGCCGCGGACGACGTAGGGCACGGTCGCCAGCGTCTCGACGTTGTTGATCACCGTCGGCGAGCCGTACAGCCCGGCCACGGCGGGGAACGGCGGCTTGAGCCGGGGCTGGCCGCGGTAGCCCTCCAGCGACTCCAGCAGCGCGGTCTCCTCGCCGCAGATGTAGGCGCCCGCACCCGCGTGCACGACCAGCTCGAGGTCGAAGCCCGAGCCCAGGACGTCGGTGCCGAGGTAGCCCGCCGCGTGGGCCTCCTGCACGGCGGCGACCAGCCGGCGGTGGGCGTGCACGGCCTCGCCGCGGACGTAGATGACGGCGAAGTGCGAGCGGATCGCGTACGCGGCGATGACGACGCCCTCGATCAGCGAGTGCGGGTCGGCCATCATCAGCGGCACGTCCTTGCAGGTGCCGGGCTCGCCCTCGTCGGCGTTGACCACCAGGTACTTGGGTGCGGCGGCCGGGCCGGTCGGGGTCTCGCCCGGCTTGGGCTGCGGGATGAAGCTCCACTTCATGCCGGTCGGGAAGCCGGCACCGCCGCGGCCGCGCAGGCCGGAGTCCTTGACCAGCGCGACCAGGTCGTCGGGCGTCATCGCCAGCGCCTGCCGGAGCGCGGTGTACCCGTCGAGGCGTTCGTAGGTCTCCAGCGTCCAGGAGCGGTCAGCGTCGAAGCGCCGGGTGAGCACCGGGGTCAGGGGCATCTCAGGCCTCCCGTTCGATGGAGCTGTTGGTCCCGGCGCCAGGGCCGGACGGCGGGGTGTCGGTGCCCTCGGCGCCGCGCTCGGCGGGCTGCCGGCCGGCGGGCTCGGGGGCGTCGGGGTGGTGCTGCTCGGCCCCGGCCCGCTCGGCCGGGTTGTCCGCCGCGGCGACCGCGGTGTCGGCGGCCTGCTCGGCCGGGGTCTCCCCCGCCGTCCCGCCCGGCGTGACGTCGGGCTCCGGGGCGGCGTCCGGCTCGGCGGTGCCGTACGGGGGTGCCTGCTCGCCGCGCTCGGCGGCCAGCCGGACGCCCACCAGCGTCGGGACGCCGGCCGAGGGTGCGTCCACCGCCGCCCGCGCGGTCGCGGCGTCGGGGTGCTGGGAGAAGCCCGCGAGCTGGCGGGAGACGCCGCGGAAGTCGGTCAGCGGCGCGCCCCGGGTGGGCGGCGGCTTCTCGCCCATCCGCAGCGCGGTCACCAGCGTGCGGACGGACTCGACGTCCTGCTGGTCGTAGAACTCGTAGTCGACCGTGACCACGGGCGCGTGGTCGCACGCGGCCAGGCACTCGGCGTGCTCGAGGGTGATCGACCCGTCGGCGGTGGTCTGGTCGTGGCCGACGCCGAGGTCGGCCGACAGCGCGTCGTAGATGCGCTGCCCGCCCAGGACGGCGCACAGGGTGTTGGTGCAGACGCTGACCAGGTGCTCGCCGGTCGGGTGCCGCTTGAACATCGTGTAGAAGGTCGAGACCGCGCTGACCTCGGCCTTCGTGAGCCCGAGGAGCCGGGCGCAGAAGGCGGTGCCCTCGGGCGAGACGTACCCCTGCACCGACTGGACCAGGTGCAGCATCGGCAGCAGCGCCGACCGCTCCTGCGGGTAGCGGGCCATCAGCTCGCGGGCCTCGGCCTCGGTCTGCGCGGTCAGCGGCGGCAGGTCCGCGACGTGCGCGCTCGGGCCTGCGTCCAACCCGGTGGTGGCCTCGGCCTCACGCGAGGACCCCAGCGCGGTCACCGGTCCACCCCGCCCATGACCGGGTCGATCGAGGCGATCGCGGCGATGACGTCGGCGATCATCCCGCCCTCGCTCATCGCCGCCGTGGCCTGCAGGTTCGTGAAGCTGGGGTCGCGGACGTGCACCCGGAACGGGCGGGTGCCCCCGTCGCTGACCACGTGGTAGCCGAGCTCGCCGCGGGGCGACTCGATGGCCTGGTAGACCTGCCCGGCCGGCACCCGGAAGCCCTCGGTCACCAGCTTGAAGTGGTGGATCAGGGCCTCCATCGACTGGCCCATGATGTGCCGCACGTGGTCCAGGGAGTTGCCCAGGCCGTCGGCGCCCAGCGACAGCTGCGCGGGCCAGGCGATCTTCTTGTCCTCGACCATCACCGGGCCGGGCTCCAGCCGGTCGACGGCCTGGCCGACGATCTTCAGCGACTCGCCCATCTCGGCGACCCGCACCAGGTAGCGGCCCCAGGCGTCGGCGGTGTCGGCGGTGGGCACCTCGAAGTCGTAGGTCTCGTAGCCGCAGTAGGGCTCGACCTTCCGCAGGTCCCAGGGCAGCCCGGCGGCGCGCAGCACCGGGCCGGTGACGCCGAGGGCCAGGCAGCCGGTGACGTCGAGGTGGCCGACGTCCTTGAGCCGGCGCTGCCAGATCGGCTGGCCGGTGAGCAGCCGGTGCATCCCGGCGATCCGCTCGGGCAGCACGGTGAGCAGCTCGCGGATGCGGGTCTCGACGCCGGCGGGGAGGTCCTGGGCCAGGCCACCGGGGCGGACGTAGGCGTGGTTCATCCGCAGCCCGGTGATCTCCTCGAGCACGTCGAGCACCAGCTCGCGCTCGCGGAAGCCGTTGGTCATGCCGGTGAGCGCGCCCATCTCCATGCCGAAGGTGGCCAGCCCGACCAGGTGCGAGGCGATCCGGTTGAGCTCCATGACCAGCACCCGGATGGTCTGCGCCCGCTGCGGCACCTCGATGCCCAGCAGCTTCTCCACGGCCAGGCAGTAGGCGGTCTCGTTGAACAGCGGGGCCAGGTAGTCCATCCGCGTGACGAGCGTCGTCCCCTGGGTCCAGGTGCGGTACTCCGTCGTCTTCTCGATGCCGGTGTGCAGGTAGCCGATGACGACGCGGGCCTTGGTCACCGTCTCGCCCTCGAGGTCGAGGACCAGGCGCAGGACGCCGTGGGTGGAGGGGTGCTGCGGGCCCATGTTGACGACGAGCCGCTCCTCCTCGTGCGGGTCGGCGCCGAAGGTCTGGTCCCAGTCGCCGCCGGTGACCGTGTAGACCCGGCCCTCGGTGGTCTGGCGGGAGCCGGCGTACGGGTCGCTGGTCGTGGTCATCGGTAGCTCCGGCGCTCGTCGGGCGGCGGGATCTGGGCGCCCTTGTACTCGACCGGGACGCCGCCGAGGGGGTAGTCCTTGCGCTGGGGGTGGCCGTCCCAGTCGTCGGGCATCAAGATCCGGGTGAGCGCCGGGTGGCCGTCGAAGAGGACGCCGAACATGTCCCACACCTCCCGCTCGTGCCAGTCCGCCGTCGGGTAGGTGCCGGTGACCGACGGGACGTGGGCGTCCTCGGCGGTGACCGCGACCTCCAGCCGGATGCGGCGGCGGTAGGTCATCGAGGTCAGGTGGTAGACGACGTGCAGCCGCGGGCGGTCGGGGGTGGCCGCCGGGCCGCCGGAGTCGAGGTAGTCGACGCCGGAGACGCTGCTGCACAGCTCGAAGCGCAGCGCCTCGTCGTCCCGCAGGGCGCGCACGAGGGTGAGCAGGTGCTCACGGAGGACGAAGTAGGTGATCTCGCCGCGGTCGACCAGCACCCGCGGGACGGCGGCGGCGAAGGTCGCCTCGCCGACGGCGTCGATGAGCGCGTCGGTGACCTCGTCGAACCAGCCGCCGTAGGGGCGGTCGGTGGAGTGCAGCGCGACCGCCCCGCCGGGCTCGACCCGCACCAGGCCGCCGAAGCCGGAGGTGTCGCCGCTGCCGGTGACCCCGAAGGCGCCCCGGCGGAACCCGTCGGTCATCGCTCCGCTCCGGGGAGCAGCAGAGCGTGCCCGCCGCGCTGCTCGCTGGCGAACTGGCCGGTGCGGCCGGCGGCGGCCGCGGCCTCGTAGGCGCGGCGCTTCTCCGGGTCGACGCGGACACTGGAGGGCATCGCCAGGTGCAGGTCGGGTGCGGTGCCGTCGGCCCGGGCGGCGGCCTGCTGCGCGGCCCGCTTCGCGCCGAGCGGCTCGTGCTGGATCTTGGTGTGCAGCTTGAGGATGGCGTCGGTGAGCATCTCCGGCCGCGGCGGGCAGCCGGGCAGGTACATGTCCACCGGGACGACGTGGTCGACGCCCTGGACGATCGCGTAGTTGTTGAACATGCCGCCGGAGCTGGCGCAGACGCCCATCGCGAGCACCCAGCGCGGCTCGGGCATCTGGTCGTAGATCTGGCGCAGGACCGGCGCCATCTTCTGGCTGACCCGCCCGGCGACGATCATGAGGTCGGCCTGCCGCGGCGAGGCGCGGAAGACCTCCATGCCGAACCGGGCCAGGTCGTAGCGGCCGGCGCCCGACGCCATCATCTCGATGGCGCAGCAGGCCAGGCCGAAGGTGGCCGGCCACAGCGAGGACTTGCGGGTCCAGTTGACCAGCTTCTCGACGCTGGTGAGCAGGACGCCGGACGGCAGCTTCTCCTCGAGACCCATGTCAGCCCCTCACTCCCACTCGAGCCCGCCGCGGCGCCACACGTAGGCGTAGGCGATGAAGACGGTGCCGATGAAGACGGCCATCTCGACCAGGCCGAAGAGGCCGAGGGAGTCGTTGGCGACGGCCCAGGGGTAGAGGAAGACGATCTCGATGTCGAAGACGATGAACAACATCGCGGTCAGGTAGTACTTGACCGGGAAGCGGCCGCCGGTGAGCGGCTGGTCGACCGGCTCGATGCCGCACTCGTAGGCCTCGAGCTTGGCGCGGTTGTAGCGGCGCGGGCCGATGTACGGCGCGACCGCGACCGAGAAGAGCGCGAAGGCGGCGGCCAGGGCGAACAGGCCGACGAGCGGGACGTAGTTCGACAGCATCAGGCGCGCTCCCCGCCCGCGGGGGTCGGCGGCGGACCAGCCGCCGGCCGACCGCCGCGGGGTGTGCACCTCGTTGTGCAGACCACCGGACGACCTCTCCTCCGCACCCGGCGGACCGGGTGCGGCGCTTGTGAACTACTTCACAAAGTCGAGCGATCGGAGCCTATCGCCGCCGGAGTCCGGCGCACCAGACCTTTCGTGACACATTTCACAAACGGGTGACGGTGGCGCGTTGAGCTGGGCGTTCAGGGTCAGCCGGGCACCCCACCGGGTGCCGGCGGGGGCGCGATCGGATCGGTCGGGCTGGGTGTCGGCACCGGCGCCGGCGACGGCGGCGCGACCGGGTCCATGGGCGACGGGGACGGCGAGGGTGGCTGGGCGCGGGTGGCGGCGGGATCGTCATGCCCGCAGCCAGCTCCCGTACGCGGCTCGGTGACACCGCTCACGACGCTGTCCGCTCAGGGCGTGACCGGGGTGGGTGCGCTGCCCCGAACGCCGGGACGACGCCGCCGGCATGCCAGTGAGCGCGCGGCGGCGCTGCGCCCGGTGGACGGGTGTCAGAAGGGCGGCGGGTCGTCGGGGCTGAGCCGGGCGCCGCTGGTGACCAGCCGGCGGCTGAGGAACCGCTGTCCGGCACGCAGCCGTAGCCCCGGCGGGTGGGTCGTGCGGGTGACGCCGCTCGGGGTCGTGACGGCGAGGACACCGTCGGCGGTCATGGTGAACCGCCAGCCGGGGGCGTGGGTCTTGAGCCGGTGGTGCCGGCGGCACAGGCAGCAGAGGTTGGCGCAGTCGGTGGTGCCGCCGGCGGCGTGGGCGTGCACGTGGTCGAGGTCGGTGCGTGCGGCGGGCCGGCGGCAGCCGGGATGGCGGCAGGTGCGGTCCCGGGCGTGCAGGAACCGGCGTTGAGCCGGGGTGGGTGTGTAACGGTCGACCGGCGGTGGCCGGTGCAGCACCGGGCAATCGCAGGTACCGCCTGGGTGGTCGGTGCAGCCTCGGCGGACCAGGCGCTGCAGTTCCGGCCGGGTGAGCGTTGCCCGCAGGGCACCGGTGACCGGGTCGACCAGCGAGATGTCCAGCGACCCGCCGGTCGGGGCCTGCAGACCACCGGGGCACAGCGCGTCGAGTTGCTCGAGCAGGTCGCGCAGCTGCTGGTGGGTGATCGGCGCACCGTCGACCGAGGCGGCGTCCTCGTCGGTCGGCACCGCGGCTGCTCGGGGTGGGGTGTCGTCGTGAACAGTCGGGCGACCGCCCATCGCCGGCAGCGGCGCGATCACCTGCAGGTGCGCGGTCACCGGCGCCCGGCTGCTGTCCCACGGCCGCAGGATCAGGTCGCTGAGCACCATCGCCCGCAACTGGCCGATCGACCGCTCGTCGCCGTCGTCCTTGGCCATTCGCGCGCAGGTGTCCACGGTCTCCCGGCAGGCCGCGGCGACCGGGGTGGGCAGGTCGGCGATCAGCTCGGACATCCCGTCACCGACCGGTCGCACCCGCACATCGGCAGCCCGGTCGGCCTTCTTCCGCCGTCGGTCGGCGGCAGCGACGTCCACGGCGATGAGTGCTGCAGCGGTGCGCTCGCGCAGGCGCACCGGGGTCTCCCCCGCCTGCGCCCACGCCAGGGCCTGCGCCTCCACCTCGGCCACCACCGCCGGCTCGACCGGGCCACCGGCAGACTGCGACTGCCCGGCCAGCGCCCGCACGATCGCGTTCGCCCGCGGCTCGTCGACCAGCCCGTCGGCCAGCGCCGCCCACGTCGCGGTCAGCTCGCGCACCAGCGCCAGCGACCGCTCGGCCAGCCCCGTCGCCGCGCCCAGTGAGATGCCCTTCAGCAACGCCAGCTCGTCGACCAGGAACTCGCTCACTCCTACTGCCACGCGGGCCGGGCCCCAACCCTCCACCCCGTGACCGGGCTGGTCGTCGGTCAGGTCGGTCTGCGCCGGGCGGCGGGCAGCGAGCTCGGCCACCAGCACCGCCTCGTACGCGGCCAGCTGCGCCCGGCCGTCGGCGACCGCACGCATCTCCCGCACCAGCTCGTCCTCCGAGCACAGCTCCGGCGCCAGCACCTCCGACAAGCGCGTACGGCGCCGCGTCACCCCCGGCGGAGGTGGCGCCCAGGCAGGCAGGGACTCGGCACGGTCAACGACCGTCAGCCCCACCCCGTACCCGCCTCCGAACATGCCCCCACGCTAGCCATGGGGTACGACAGTTCCCGCAGGTCGAGGGCGCGATCGCGCAGACGCGAGGCACTCGTCGAACGCCCGACCGGGGTACGCCAGCGCCCTCCCAGCCGGACGTCGGTGGACCCGTCACCCTCGGAGCGGGCAGGGTCGGCGGCGTGCAGCCGCCCCCGCTCGACGAGCCCCTCGTCCGCCGGCTGGTCGCCGCGCAGTTCCCGCAGTGGTCCGGACTCCCCGTCGTCCGGGTCGAGCCGGGCGGCTGGGACAACCGCACCTTCCGGCTGGGCGACGAGCTGCTGGTCCGCCTCCCCAGCGCCGCCGAGTACGCCGAGGCGGTCGCCAAGGAGCAGCGCTGGCTGCGGGTCATGGCGCCCCGGCTCCCTCAGCCGGTCCCTCTCCCGCTGGCGCACGGCAGGCCCGGCGAGGGCTTCCCGTGGCCGTGGTCGGTGTACCGCTGGCTCGACGGCGAGGACGCCGCCACCGCACCGGTGCACGACCTGACCGCGCTCGCCGAGGACCTGGCCGGCTTCCTGCGCGCGCTGCAGGCAGTCGACCCCGCCGGCGGGCCGGCCCCGGGCGTCCACAACTGGTTCCGCGGCGCACCGCTGTCCCACTACGACGGCGAGACCCGGCAGGCCCTCGACACACTCCGCGACACGGTCGACGTCCGCGCGGCCACCGCCGTCTGGGAGACCGCGCTGGCGAGCACCTGGCCGCACCCACCCCGCTGGTCCCACGGCGACGTGGCCGTCGGCAACCTCCTCGTCCGCGACGGCCGGCTCGCCGGCGTCGTCGACTTCGGCACCTGCGGCGTCGGTGACCCCGCCTGCGACCTGGTCATCGCCTGGACGCTCTTCGACGGCGCGAGCCGGACGGCGTTCCGCGACGGCCTCGACCTGGACGACGACACCTGGGACCGCGCCCGCGGCTGGGCACTCTGGAAGGCGCTCGTGGTCCGGGCGGGGACCTCCGGCACCACCGCCGCCGAGCAGCGGCACACCGAGCGCGTGCTGCGGGAGCTGCTCGGCTAGCGCTTGACGCCGCGGTGCAGCGCGACGACGCCGCCGGTCAGGTTGCGCCACTCGACGCCGGACCACCCGGCGGCCTGCAGCCAGGTGGCCAGCTCCGGCTGCGCGGGCCACGCCCGGATCGACTCCGCCAGGTAGACGTAGGCCTCGGGGTTGCTGCTCACCGCCCGGGCGATCGTCGGCAGCGCCCGCATCAGGTACTCGGTGTAGACGGTGCGGAAGGGCCGCCAGACGGGACTGGAGAACTCACAGACCACCAGCGTGCCGCCGGGCCGGGTGACCCGGGAGAACTCCCGCAGCGCCGCCTCGGGGTCGGCGACGTTGCGCAGCCCGAAGGAGATGACGACGCCGTCGACGCTCTCGTCGGCCAGCGGCAGCGCCATCGCGTCGCCGGCGACCTTGGGCACGTCCCGCGACGCCCCGGCCCACAACATGCCCTGGGAGAAGTCGCAGGCGATCGCCCGCACGCCCCCGGCCGCGAGCTCGACGGTGGAGACCGCGGTCCCGGCCGCGACGTCGAGCACGGTGGCGCCGGGTCGGGCGCCGAGCGCCTCCCGGGTGGCCCGCCGCCACCCGGCGTCCAGGCCACCGGAGAGCACCGTGTTGGTGAGGTCGTAGCGCCCCGCGACCCGGTCGAACATCGCGGCGACCTCCGCCGGCCGCTTGTCCAGCCCGGCCCGCACCCCCGCTGCCCCTGCTCGTCCACCGGTCGCCACGTCGGCGACGCTACCCGGGAGCCTCCTACCCTGGAGCGGTGACCACGACCGCCGCGAGCACCGCTGCGGTGACCACGACCCCCCTGGGCGCCCGTCGCACCCCGCTGCTGACGCTGCTGCCCGCCGAGGGCGCGCTGGCCTGGGTCCGCCGCGGCGAGGGCCTGGTCGGCTGGGGCGAGGCCGACCGGCTGGAGGTCGGCGGCCCCAGCGCGCTGCGCGACGCGGCCGAGTGGTGGGCCGACCGGTGCGCCCGCACGGCGGTCAGCGACCCCCTCGGCGTCCCCGGGTCCGGGCCGGTCGTCTTCGGGTCGGTCGCCTTCGACCCGGCAGCCGGGACGTCGGTGTTCGTCGTCCCGGAGGTCGTGGTGGGCCGCCGCGGCGGGGCGACCTGGGTGACGGTCACCGGCGAGGACCCCGACGCGGTCGTCGAGACCTCCGAGCAGCACGCGGCCACCTCCATCGGCCGGCTCGCCTACGCCGACGGCGCGCTGGACCCGGTCGCCTGGTGCGGCGCGGTCGCGGCCGCCGTGGCCCGGATCGAGGCCGGCGAGCTGGACAAGGTGGTGCTGGCCCGCGACCTGCTGGTGTCCGCCGACCGCCCGCTCGACCCCCGCCGGCTGCTGTTGCGGCTGGCCGAGCGGTTCCCCGACACCTGGACCTTCGCCGTCGACGGCCTGCTGGGCGCCACCCCCGAGCTGCTGCTGCGCCGCACCGGCCGGGAGATCGACTCCCGGGTGCTGGCCGGCACCGCCCCGCGCGGCGCCGGCGACGAGGACGACCGGCTCGCCGCCGGCCTCGAGTCCTCGGCCAAGGACCACGCCGAGCACGCCTACGCCGTCGACTCCCTGGCCGACGCGCTGCGCCCCTACGTCGAGGAGCTGCACGTCCCCGAGCGGCCCGACGTGCTGACCCTGCCCAACGTCCGGCACCTGGCCAGCGACGTGCACGGGCGCCAGCGGGACGGCGACCCGACCGGGCTGCTGGAGCTGGTCGGGGCCGTGCACCCGACCGCCGCGGTCTGCGGCAGCCCCACGCCGGCCGCCGCCCGGGTCATCGGCGAGCTGGAGGGCATGGACCGCGGCCGCTACGCCGGCCCCGTCGGCTGGCTGGACTCCCGCGGCGACGGCGAGTTCGGGCTGGCGCTGCGCTGCGCCCAGCTGACCGGGGCCGACGGCGGCCGGCAGGCGCGGCTGTTCGCCGGCTGCGGCATCGTCGCCGGCTCCGACCCGATCGCCGAGCTCGCCGAGACGCAGGCCAAGCTCGCCGCCTTCCAGGCCGCGCTCGAGGACTGACCCGCCCCCCGTCCGGGGGTACCGGAACCGATCGGGCTGGAGCAGCGGCGCCGAGCTGCCGACACCTCCCGGGACGACATCCGTCGACCGGAGGGACACCCTGGGCATGAGCACGACAGCGACCACGCGTGGACGGGCGACCGTCGGCGGCTGGCTGCTCGTCGCCGCCGTCCTGGTCCTCGTCCCCTCATTCACGCCCGAGTCGCTGTTCGCCGAGACGACCTACGTGCTGGTCAGCGGCGGGGCGGCCGCCGCCGCCTGGCTCGCCGCGCGACGGCGCACCCCCGGGGGAGGCGCCCGCCGGCTGGCGACCGCCCTCACCCTCAACGCCGTCGGCGACCTGGTGTGGCAGCTGGAGGACTGGCTGACCGGCAGCACTCCGGACGTGTCCCTGGCCGACGTCGCCTACCTGGCGAGCTACGTCGCCCTCGGCGCCGCGCTGATCGGCCACGCCCGGTGCGGGGCGACCACCGCGCGGGACCGTCAGCACGCCCTGCTGGACTCCGCCGCCGTCCTGGTCGCGGCGCTGCTGCTGGTGTGGCAGGCCTCGATCGGCACCACCCTGGCCGACGACTCGCTCCCGCTGTCCAGCAAGGTGGTGCTGGCCGCCTACCCGGTGCTCGACGTGCTGGCCCTCGGCCTGGTCGTCCGCGCGGTCGTGCTGCGCGCCCGGCTGGACCTGCAGGCGCTGCTTCTCGCGGTCGGTGCCGCCGCCTGGGCGGCCTCGGACCTGGGCTGGCTCCTGCTGGCCTCCGCGGACGAGGTCGACGACTGGCTCAGCGCCGGCTGGCTGGCCGGCGCGCTGGCCCTCAGCGCCGCGGTCCGGGCACCCTGGCCCACCCGGCCGGAGCAGCCGGCCACCGACGCGGTCATCGGGCACTGGCGGATCACCTGCGCGTTCCTGCCGCTGCTGGTGCCGGGCGTCGTCGAGTTCGACGCGTGGCTCACCGGTGGGGACGTCCACCCGCTGCCCGGGCTGCTGGCCAGCGTGCTCCTCACCGCCCTGGTCGTCGTCCGGGCGCAGCGGCTGCTGGCTGACGCCGCCCGGTCACGCGCCGACGTCCGGTCCCTGGCGCGCCGGTACGAGACGCTGGCCTTGAACTCCTCCGACGCCATGGCCGTCGTCGACCCCACCGGGGTGCTGACCACCGATTCCGCGTCGCTGGCCGAGCTGCTCGGCCAGCCCGGGGAGGCCGGCCGGTCGCTCCCGGTGCTGCTGAGCAGCCTGGGCATCGACCCCGCCGACGTGCACGCCGTCCTGGCCCGGGCCACCGCGGTGCCCGGCGAGCCGATCGAGCTCGAGCTGCGCGGCGGGCACCCCACCGGCGGTGTGGTCTGGCTCGGCGGCCGGGCCGTCGACCTGCGGACCGATCCCGACGTCGAGGGCGTCGCCGTCAACCTCTACGACATCACCGGCCGCAAGCTGGCCGAGGCCGAGCTCGCCCACCAGGCGTTCTACGACGGCCTCACCGGGCTGGCCAACCGCGCGCTGTTCCTCGACCACACCGAGCAGGCGCTGCGCCGGGCCGGACGCAGCGGGCACCCGCCGATCGTGCTGTGCCTGGACCTCGACGGCTTCAAGGACGTCAACGACAGCCTCGGCCACCTGGCCGGCGACGAGCTGCTGTGCACGATCGCCCGTCGGCTGCTGGGCACGGTGCGCTCGGCGGACACCGTCGCCCGGCTCGGCGGCGACGAGTTCGCCGTCCTGCTCGACGACACCCGTGGCGGCGTGCCGCTGGCGTCCGCGCTGGCCGAGCGGCTGCTGGAGGTCATCGGCGAGCCGGTCGAGCTCGGGGGGCACCGGGTGCGCGTCGCCGCCAGCATCGGCATCGTCGCCGCCGAGGCCGACGCCACCCCGCTGTCGATGTTCCGCGACGCCGACATCGCCATGTACCGGGCCAAGGCCGCCGGCCGCGCCCAGTGGGTGGTGTTCGACCCGGGCATGCGGGCGACCGCGCTGCAGCGGATCGAGCTCGCGCGCGAGCTCGCCGGCGCCCTGTCGGCCGGGCAGCTCCGACTGGTCTACCAGCCGGTGGTCGACCTGCAGACCGAGTGCGTCGTCGGCTTCGAGGCGCTGCTGCGCTGGCAGCACCCCACACTCGGGGCGATCGGGCCGGACCGGTTCGTCCCGCTCGCCGAGGACGCCGGCTCCATCGTCCCGATCGGCCGCTGGGTGCTGGCCGAGGCCACCCGCACCGCGGCGCGCTGGCAGCGGGCACACCCCTCGGGGACGCCGCTGTCGATGGCGGTCAACGTCTCCGCGCGGCAGCTGGCCGACGGCACCCTGCTCGCCGACGTCGCCGAGGCCGTGGTCAGCAGCGGCATCACGCCGTCCTCGCTGGTCCTGGAGGTGACCGAGACGGCGCTGGTCACCGACCCCGACGCGGTGGCCGAGCAGCTGCTGGCGCTGCGCGCCCTGGGCGTGCGCCTGGCGCTGGACGACTTCGGCACCGGCTACTCCTCGCTGAGCTACCTGCGCCAGTTCCCGGTCGACGTGCTCAAGATCGACCGCTCCTTCGTCGACCTCCTCGACGGCTCGGCCGAGGACGCCGCCATCGTCCACGGCCTGGTGCAGCTGGGCCGCACCCTGCAGCTGGAGGTCGTCGCCGAGGGCGTCGAGACCGTGGCGCAGCGGGACCGGCTGCGCGCCGAGCGCTGCCAGCTCGCCCAGGGGTGGCTGTTCGCCCCCGCGCTGGAGACCGACGAGGCGGAACGGCTGCTGCTGTCCCGTGCGGTGCCGACCCGCGGACCGCTCACCCAGAGCTGAGGACCGGTCAGCCCAGCGCCTCGACGGCGGCCTCGCGCAGCCGGGTGGACAGCGCCGCCTCGGCGGCGGCGTCGGTGCGGACGACGACCACCCGCGGCCCACCGGCGCCCAGCGCGGCCACCAGCTGCGCCGGGTCGCTGACCGCGGTCGCCGCCCAGCCCAGCGCCCGGGCCACGGCCACCAGGTCCCGGCCGTGCGGGGTGCCGAACACCCGGCGGTAGTGGGTCGCGTGCTGCGGCTGCCCCGGCTCGAGGGTGCCGAAGATGCCGCCGCCGTCGTTGTCGGGCACGACGACGGTGAGGTCCGGCCGCTGCTCCCCCGCCCCGGGCAGCAACCCGGTCAGGTCGTGCAGGAACGTCAGGTCGCCCATGAGCGCGAACGCCGGGCCACCGCCGGCCCCCTGGTGCGCCAGCGCCGCGCCCACCGCGGTGGAGATCGTGCCGTCGATGCCGGCCACGCCGCGGTTGGCCAGCACGGTGAGCCCCGGCCGCGGGACCGCGAGCCGGTCGACGTCGCGCACCGGCGTGGACGAGCCGAGCACCAGCAGCGCACCGGCCGGCAGGGTGGCCACCAGGTCACGGGCAAGCCGCGCCGCGGTCAGCCCCCGCCCCGCGGCGTCGTCGAGCTGGGCGTCGACCGCCCGGCCGACCCGCTGGGCCGCCGCCGCCCACTCCGCCGCCCAGCCCCCGGCCACCGAGCCCGCTCCCGGCCGCACGCCCGGGTCACGCAGCGCCAGCCCCGGGTCCAGCTGTGCGCTGCCGACGACGGCGGTGCGCCGCGCCGGGTCGGCCCAGCGCGGCGAGGGTGCATAAGTCTGCACCACCACGGCCGGGTCGGCGAGCAGCGCGTTGACCGGCCGGGACAGCGTCGGGCGCCCCACCACGACCACCCGGTCGGGCCGGTGCGCGGCCAGCCACGCCGGCGCCCCCAGCAGCAGGGCCGGACCGCGCAGCGCGCCCGCGGCACCCCAGGCACCGCTGCTGGGCTCGGCCAGCACCGGCCACCCGCGCTGGTCGGCGACGACGGTGGCGGCCCGGCCGACCGCGGTCGGTGCGTCGCCGGCCACCAGCAGGGTGCGGCTGGTCGCCGTCGGGTCGACGCCGGGGAACGGCGCGCTGCGCGGCCCGGCCGCACCCTCGGCCACGGTCCACGGCTCGCCGTCCGGACGTCCGGCGAACTCCCCCGCCGGCGGCGCCGGCCGGCTGTCGGGGCCGGCGTCGTCGGGCATCAGCGGCTCGCGCAGCGCCAGGTTCAGGTGCACCGGGCCCGGGTCGCCGGACAGCTCGCCGCGCGCCACCAGCAGCGCCTTGGCCACGACCGAGCGCCAGTAGCGGTTCTGCGCGGCCTCCCGGCCCTGCTCGGGTGCGCCGACGTCCAGCGCCCAGCGCACCGCGCCGCCATACAGCCCGACCTGGTCGATCGTCTGGTTGGCGCCGGTGGCGCGCAGCTCCGGCGGCCGGTCGGCGGTGAGCGCCAGCAGCGGCACGCCGCTCTCGTGGGCCTCCAGCACCGCGGCGTGCAGGTGCGCGGTCGCCGTCCCGGAGGTGGTGAGCACCGGCACCGGGCGGCCGCCGGCCTTGGCCAGCCCGAGCGCGAGGAACGACGCCGTCCGCTCGTCGATCCGCACGTGCAGCCGCAGCCGGCCGGCCGCCTCCGCGTCGGCCAGGGCGACGGCCACCGGCGCGGACCGGGAGCCCGGGGACAGCACGGCGTCGGTGACGCCGCCGCGGACCAGCTCGTCGACGAGGACCCGGGCGAAGGCGGTGGAGGGGTTCACGCCCGCACCGCCGCCAGCCGGGCGAGCCACCGCTGTGCGGTGCCGGGGTCGGCGGCGGTCTCGGCGAGCCGGTCGGGGGCCACGGCGCGCACCGGCAGCGCCCCGTCCACCGGCAGCAGCGGGTCGGTGCTGACGTCGTCGGTGAACAGCGCCACGGTGGCCAGCCCACAGGCGAAGGGCAGCTCGGGCAGCGCGGCGGCCAGCGCCACACCGGCCGCGATGCCCACCGAGCTCTCCAGCGCCGACGAGACGACGCACGGCAGCCCGTGCGCCTCGGCGACCTCGAGCGCGGCGCGGACGCCGCCCAGCGGCTGCACCTTCAGGACCACGACGTCGGCGGCCTCGCGCAGGTCGACCCGGCGCGGGTCGGCGGCGCGGCGCACGACCTCGTCGGCGGCGATCCGGACGTCGACCCGGCGGCGCAGCTGCGCCAGCTCCGCCACCGTCGCGCACGGCTGCTCGACGTACTCCAGGCCGGAGCGGTCCAGCGCCGTGATCCGCCGGACGGCGGTGTCGACGTCCCAGGCGGTGTTGGCGTCGACCCGGATGGCGCCGCCGGGGCCGAGCGCGTCGCGGACGGCCTCGACCCGGGCCTCGTCCTCGCCGGGGTCCTGGCCGGGCTCGGCGACCTTGACCTTGGCGGTGCGGCAGCCCGAGGCGGTGACGATCGCGTGCGCCCGCTCCGGGCCCACCGCGGGGACGGTCACGTTCACCGGCACGCTCGCCCGCAGCGGCGCGGGCCAGCCGAGGACCGCGGCCTCGGCGGCGGCGGCCCACCAGCGGCGGCTCTCGGCGACGTCGTAGTCCCAGAACGGGGAGAACTCGCCCCAGCCGGCCGGGCCGTGCAGCAGCACGCCGTCGCGGACGTCGATGCCGCGGAAGCGGGTGCGCAGCGGCACCCGGTAGACGTGGGTGCCCAGGTCCGTCGGCGCGGGCACGGGAGCGGGGACCACGGCCACAGCCTAGGCGCGCCACACCGGGCCTCCCGGCGGTGTGCGCCGGTGCCGTGCACCCGGTTGGCCTACCGTTCCCCCCGGCCGCCCACGGCCGGCCGCGGGCACGACCGCCGGCGGTCCCGTGCACGTCGACGCACCCGGAGGTCGCAGTGGCAGCTCGGACCGGGCCCACGCCCGCCGTGGACCGCTCGCCGCGCTACCCCGGCGGCCCGGCGCGGTGCGGGGTGCGTGGCTGCGGCTGCGAGGACCCGCGGCAGCTGCTCAACGCCGCCAACGCCGTCACCGTGCTGCGGACACTGGCCTCCCTGGGCCTGGTGATCGGCGCGGCCGCCGCGCACTCGTGGCCGCTGCTGCTGGCCGCCTACCTCACCTACTGGATCGGCGACTCCGCCGACGGCAACATCGCCCGGTTCCAGCACCAGGAGACCCGGTTCGGCGCGTACTTCGACGTCATCTGCGACCGCGTCAACTGCGTCAGCTGCGCCGTGGTGTTCCTGCAGTTCGTGGACGCGCCCTGGCCGATCGCGGTGTTCCTCTTCCAGTTCGGCGTCGTGGACCTGCCGCTGACGCTGCTGCCGATGCGCTGGCCGGTGCTCTCGCCCAACTACTTCCACCTGATCGACCGGCTGGCCTACACGCTGAACTGGCACGTCGTCGCCAAGGTCACCAACACCACGCTGCTGATCACCCTGCTCGTCGTGCTGCCCGACCAGCAGTGGATCGCCCTGGTCGCCGCCTCGACCGTGCTGGTCATCAAGATCTGGTCGCTGGGCCGGGTGCTGCGGCTGACCGTGCCGAAGGACACCCCGCACGTGCCCCAGGGGATGCCCGCCGGTGCCTGAGCGCCGTGCCTGACGCCGGCACGATCGGCCTGATCGCGCTCGGCCTGCTCGTCGGCGCGGTCTCGGCGGTCACGCCGTTCCTGCCGGTCGAGGCCTACGTCATCGGCCTGGCGGTGCAGGACACCCGGACCGTCGCCGTCGCCGGCGCCGTCGCCGCCGCGGTGGGGCAGACCGTGGGCAAGGTGCTGCTGTTCTCCGCCGCCCGCGGCGCCACCAGCTCGAAGTGGCTCACCCGGCTGCGCGAGCGCGGCGCCAGGGAGGCCGCCGAGATCGCCGCCGCCGAGGAGGCCGGCGAGCAGCCGCCGGGCGGGCCGGTCAAGCGCGCGCTCCGACCGGTGGGCCGGTGGCTCGCGCGGGTCAACGCCCTCGGCGTCCGGCTGCTGTCGGGGCGCTGGGGACCGGCGGTCGTCTTCCTGTCCGGCTCGGTCGGCATCCCGCCGCTGCTGGCGATCGCCTTCTACGCCGGGACGTCGCGGATGAGCCTGAAGGCGTTCGTCGTCACCTGCCTGCTCGGCCGGGCCGTCCGCTTCGTGACGCTCGCCCTGGTGCCCGACCTGTTCTGAGCTGCGCCGGCCGGGCCGTAGCCTGGCTCCTCGTGGTGGTCCCGAGCGCGCGGCAGCTGGCCCTGGTGGCCGCGCCCCCTCCCGAGGCCGCCGGCAGCGCGCTGACCGCGGTGTGGCCCGCCCTGCGTCGCGCCCTGGACGGCGGCGGTCCGCTTGCCGTGCTGCCCGCCGGGGCCGGCCCCGCCGACGCCGCCCGGGCGCTGCTGCGGCCCGACGAGCCGCTCGAGCCGGGCACCGACCTGGTCGTGGTCACCTCCGGCTCCACCGGCGGCGGGCGCGGCGTCCTGCTCTCCGCGGCCGCGCTGCGCGCCTCGGCCACCGCTACCCTCGACCGGCTGGGCGGCGCGGGCAGTTGGCTGCTGGCGCTGCCCACCTCGGCCGTCGGCGGGCTGCAGGTGCTCGTCCGCAGCGCCCTGGCCGGCCGGGAGCCCGCCGTCCTGGCCCGCGGGGAACGGCTGGCCGACGCCGTCGCCCGGCTGCCGGAGGGCGACCGGCGCTACACCTCGCTCGTGCCCACCCAGCTGCGCCGGTACCTGGCCGAGGAGCCCGACGTCCTGGCGTCGTTCGCCGCGGTGCTGGTCGGCGGCGCGGCCACCGACCCGGCCCTGCTCGACCGGGCGCGGGCGGCCGGGGTGCAGGTGCGCACCACCTACGGGATGAGCGAGACCGCCGGCGGCTGCGTCTACGACGGCGTCCCGCTGGACGGCGTCTCGGTGCGCGTCACCGAGGGCGTGCAGCTCGCCGGACCGGTGCTCGCGCACGGCTACCGGCTGGACCCGGCGGCCACGGCGGCGGCGTTCCGCGACGGCTGGTTCGCCACCCGGGACGCCGGGTCGCTGGCCCCCGACGGCGTGCTCACCGTGCACGGCCGGCTCGACGACGTGGTGATCAGCGGCGGGGTCAACGTCTCGCCGCAGGCCGTGGAGGCGGTGCTGCGCGAGCACCCGACGGTCGCCGACGCCGTCGTCACCGGCCTGCCCGACCCCGAGTGGGGCCAGCGGGTGGTCGCCGCGGTCGTGCCCGCGCCCGGCGCCGTCCCCGACCTCACCGTCCTGCGGCCGTGGGTGGCCGCCCGGCTCGGCCCCGCCGCCGCCCCCCGCGCGCTGACCGTGATCGCCGCCGTCCCGACCCTGCACACCGGCAAGCCCGACCGCCGGTCCGTCACCGAGCTCGTCCGAGGAGACCTGTAGTGGCCACCCCCGCCCAGTGGCTGGAGGGTGCCCGTCCCCGCACCCTGCCCGCCGCGCTCGCCCCCGTCCTCGTCGGCAGCGGGGTCGCCGCCGCCCTCGACGGGTTCCGCCTCGGCCCGGCGCTGCTGGCCCTCGTCGTCGCGCTGGCCCTGCAGGTCGGCGTGAACTACGCCAACGACCACTCCGACGGCAAGCGCGGCACCGACGCCGTCCGGGTCGGGCCGATGCGGCTGGTCGGCTCGGGGGCGGCGACCCCGCAGCAGGTGCTGGTCGCCGCGATGCTCGCCTTCGCCGTCGCGGGGCTGGCCGGCCTGGCGCTGGCCGCGGTCTCGAGCTGGTGGATGGTCGCCGTCGGCGCGGTGTCGATCGTGGCCGCCTGGACCTACACCGGCGGGCCGGTCCCCTACGGCTACCGGGCGCTCGGCGAGGTGTTCGTCTTCGTGTTCTTCGGCCTGGTCGCCGTCGTCGGGACGACGTTCGGCCAGACCCGGTCGCTCGACGGTCTGGCCTTCGCCGCGGCCGTCCCGATCGGGCTGCTGTCGGTGGCGCTGCTGGTGGTCAACAACCTGCGCGACGTGCACGGGGACGCCGCCGTGGGCAAGCGGACCCTCGCGGTGCTGCTCGGCGAGGCCCGCACCCGGATCGCCTACACCGGCCTGCTGGTGGTGGCGTTCGCCTGCATCGTGGCGATCGGCGTCGAGCGGCCCTGGGCGCTGCTCGGGCTGCTGACCGCGCCGCTGGCCGTGCCGCCGGTGCGCACCGTGCTCGGCGGTGGCCGGGGCCCGGTGCTGATCGGCTCGCTCAAGGCCACCGGTCAGCTGACCCTGGCCACCGGCGTCCTGCTGGCCCTCGGCCTCGCCCTCAGTTGAAGCCCCCCTCGCAGGCTCGCGGTGGCGCCCTGCGACGGGGCCGTCAGTCCAGGTGCTCGCCGCGCAGTTCGGTGCGCAGGCGCTCCTTCTGCTCGGCGCGGGCCACCAGGGCGGTCGTCAGCCGGGTGCGCACGGGGGCGAGCACCAGGTAGGCGACCGGCATGGCCAGCAGCACGCCGAAGAGGAAGCCCGGGGTGCCCGGCAGGCCGAGCACCCACAGCAGTGCGATCAGCGCGGCGGCGATGGCCAGCCGGCCCAGGGTGTAGACGACCAGCCACTTCGCCACCTGCGGCTTCTCCCCCGGCGTCACCGGGACGGGTGCGGCCTCGGCCGGCTTGATCGGTTCAGCCATGACGGCCCTCCCACTTGGTCGACAGGACGACGGTCGTCCGGGTGCGCGCGACGCCCCTGATCCGGTTCAACGCGCTGATGGTGTCCTCGAGTGCCCGGATGTCGGGCACGCGGACCTTGAGCACGTAGCCCTCGCTGCCGGCGACCCGCCAGCAGTCCTCGACCGACGGCAGCTCGGCCAGCGCCTGCTCTAGGCCGGTGTCGTCGACCTGGTCGCTCTCGATCACCCCGACCAGCGCGGTGACGCCCAGGCCCACCGCGGCGGGGTCGACGACCGCCTGGTAGCCGGTGATGACGCCGGCGGCCTCGAGCTTGCCGACGCGCTCGTGCACCGAGGGAGCCGAGAGCCCGACCTGGCGGGCGAGCTCGGCGTAGCTGGCCCGGCCGTTGGCCCGCAGCAGCGCGACCAGCTGCTCGTCCACCGCGTCGATGTCGGCCTCCGGGTGCTCGGGGCGCCCGCCGGCGCGCAGATGTGTGCCTCGCGCCCGGACGGGCACCAGATCCCCACCCCCGAGTATCGCCACGGTCGTACATTGGGGGAGACGAGGGGGGTGGCCAGGTGGTCTTCCTGGTTCTGATGGTGATCGCGGTGGTCGCGGTCGTGCTGGTGATGCGTGCGGGTGCTGCTCCGGGCGGGGGCGGGTCCGGCGGCACCGGACGCCCGAACCGGGGTCCACGGCCCCGGCCGCAGGGGCCGACCCGGCCGATCGCGCCCGACGACGACCCCGAGTTCCTCCGGGAGCTCGACCGCCGTACCCGCCGGGACGACGGCAGCCTCAGCTAGTCGCCGGTCCCGTACACAGCACGAGCCGTCAGCCCACCGGGCTGACGGCTCGTGCTGTCCGGGGCCCTCGTTCAGGCCGCGGTGCTGTCCTGTCGCGGCGTGCCGCCGAACAGCCGGCGCCAGCCACCGCGGCGGCGGACCGGGCGGTCGCCCGCCGCGGCGGACGCGTCGCCGTCGCGGGACGGCCAGCCGAGTCCGGTGCCGTCGGCCGGGTCGCCGGGCCAGCCGAGGCCGCCCGTCCCGTCCGCGCCCACCGGCACCAGCCCGGGAGCGTGCCGCGGTTCGGCCGGCTCCACCACCACGGGCCGCTGCGCCAGCGCAGCCGCCACGATCGGGTCGACGCCGGCTCCGTCGTCAGCTGAGTGCTTACCCACCGTGGACAACACCGCCTTCAGTCATGTCGCCAGGATGGCACGATCCGCACAGCTGCGGACCCCCGGCGACGTACCGAGCGGTCTCGTTTCACCCGAAGGTGACTGCCCGTGAGGTGATCGCCTCACCCGGCAGTGGTCAGACGCCGCCGTAGCTGTGCAGCCCCGTGGACACGAAGTTCACGTACAGCAGGTTGAAGACCATGACGGCCAGGCCCACGACGTTGATCCAGGCCGAGGGGCGGCCGCGCCAGCCCGACGTCGTCCGGGCGTGCAGGTAGGCGGCGTAGACGACCCACGCGATGAACGCCCAGGTCTCCTTCGGGTCCCAGCCCCAGAACCGGCCCCAGGCGCTCTCGGCCCAGATCGCCCCGGCGATGACGGCGAAGGTCCAGATCGGGAAGCCGAAGACGGCGGTGCGGTGCGCGGTCCGGTCGAGCACGGCGGCCGAGGGCAGCCGGTCCAGCAGCGACGGCGCCATGACCGCGCCGGAGGCCGCACGCTCGTCGCGGCGGCTGCGCACCAGGTACAGCACGCTGACGATGCCGCTGACGAAGAAGATGCCGAAACCCAGCGTCGCGGTGCTGACGTGCACGGCCAGCCACCAGGAGCGCAACGCGGCCACCAGCGGGCCGGCCTCGACGTAGAGGACCATGCGGATCAGGGCCAGGGACACCACGACCGGGCCCATGACGAAGACGCCGATGTGCCGCAGCTCCGGGGCGCGCACCGCCAGCACCAGGTAGGCCAGGACGGCGACGAGCACGACCACGGTCGAGAACTCGTACATGTTGCCCCAGGGCAGCCGGTCGGCCGCCATGCCGCGGGTCACCAGGGACGCGGCGTGGGCGAGCAGCCCCAGGCCGGTCAGCAGCATGCCGACCGCGCCGAGCCGGCGGGCCCGGGTGGGCTCCGCGGCCGGGCCGGCGGCGGACGAGCCCTCGACGGGCGCGCCGGCACCCACGAGCTGGCGGGTGCGGGCCGGGCGGCCGAAGGCCAGCTCGGCGCAGAACGCGATCACCGCCAGCGAGTACACGACCACCGTGATCGTGAAGAACGTGTCGGACAACCTGGCGAGCGACTCGTCGATCACGACGGCGGATCCTCCTGGGAGAGCGGGCGTGCGGCGGCCGGGGCCTGGCCCGCCCGGGTGGTCAGCGCGGCACCGACGTCGTCGGTGAGCGCGGTGAAACGGGGCCCGGTGTCGGCGCTGCCCCGGGTCAGCGAGCCGATGGCCAGCACGGTACCCCCGCCGTCGGGGTCCGGGACGACGCGGGCGAAGACCCGCTCGCGGCGCACCAGCAGCATGCCGAGCAGGCCGACGAGCACGGCGATCGCCGCCCCGAGGACCCACACCTGGCCCGGGTCGTGGGACACCTGGACGGCGGCGAACTCCTTGAAGCCGCTGAAGGTGACCACGGTGCCGTCGGGCAGGGTCATCGACTCCCCCACGGCGAGGTTGGCCCGGGCGACCTCGGTCAGCGCGCCGCGGTCGATGACGTCCTGGTCGAGGGAGTAGACCGACTGCGGGAGCCCGGAGTCCAGGCCCAGGTAGCCGGTGTAGACGATCGCGGCCACCTGTGGGTTCAACGGGCGCGGGTCGACCGAGGTGAGCAGCCCCACGCCCGACTGCAGCGCCGCGGTGGGGGCGAAGAAGCCCTCGACGGCCAGCTGGTCGGTGCGGCCGGCGCCCAGGTCGGGCACCTTGAGCACGCCCTGGCTGAGCATCGTGCCCTGGTCGGTGGGGAGGAAGGGGGCCGACAGGTCGGTGAGCGCGGTCCCGTCGGGCAGCGTGATGCTGAACTGCGGGGTGTAGCCGTGGCCGGTCACGTAGACCCGGTCACCGTTCGTGCGCAGCGGGTCGTTGACCCCGATCGTGGTGGTGACCGGCTCCCCGCCGTCGACGTCGTAGCTGATGTCGGCGGTGTAGGAGGCGGCCGTCAGGTCCTGCTCGTACTGCGCCTCGAAGTCCTCGAGGTCGACGCACAGCGGCGTGAGGTCGGCGCCGTCCACCAGCGGGCCGGACGAGTAGGTGTCGTACTGCTGGAACGAGTTGCAGAACCCCTGGCCCTCGGTGACCAGGATGCTGCCCTCGTAGCCCCACATCTTGCCGCCGGCCAGGCCCAGCAGCAGGGCCAGCAGCGACAGGTGGAACAGCACGTTGCCGGTCTCGCGGAGGTACCCCTTCTCGGCCGACAGCTCCGGGCCGGTGCGGCCCTCGCGGCGCACCACCCGGAAGCGGCGGACCCGCAGCTCCTCCTCCACCACGTCGAGGGCGGCCGGGCCGGCCAGCGGGGTGGTGAGCGTGCCGTTCTCGGGCAGCCGCTGCAGGTGGCGGGGCGCCGGCGGCGGCGCGGTGAACAGCGTGCGGCCGTGCTCGATCGCCCGCGGCACGACGCAGCCGATGAGGGAGATGAACAGCAGCAGGTAGATCGCGGCGAACCACGGCGAGCTGAAGACGTCGAAGAGGAACAGCCGGTCCAGCCACGGCGCGAGCGTCGGGTGGTCGGTGAAGTACTGGCTGACGTTGGTGCGCGACAGCGAGCGCTGCGGCAGCAGCGAGCCCGGGATCGACGCGACCGCCAGCAGGAACAGCAGCATCAGCGCGGTGCGCATCGCGGTCAGCTGCCGCCACCAGCGCAGCAGCCGGTTGAGCACCCGGCGGCCGGGGGAGGGCCGGGACGGCGGGCTGGCCGGCGCCGACGGGCGCGGCGGGGCGGTGGTGGTCACCGGTCCTCCTCGCGGGCGCTGGTCGGGTGCGTGGGCATCGGGGTCGTGGTCACAGCGGCGCGGACTCCGCCAGGCCGCTGCTGGCCAGCCAGCTGCGCAGCCACCCCATGAGCTCGGTCCAGGCGCCGGTGACCAGCAGCAGGCCCACCGCGATGAGCACGAAGCCGCCGACCCGGGTGACGGTGCCGGCGTTGCGGCGCAGGAAGGACATCGCGCCCACCGCCCAGCGGGCACCCAGCGCGACCAGCACGAACGGGACGCCGAGGCCGAGGCAGTAGGCCAGGCCGAGGAACGCGCCGCGGCCCGGGGTCGCCTCGCTGAAGGCCAGGTTCTGCACGGCGGCGAGCGTCGGCCCCAGGCACGGGGTCCAGCCCAGCCCGAAGACGATGCCCAGCAACGGCGCGCCGGCCAGCCCGACGGCGGGGCGGGCCCGCAGCCGGGCGGTGCGCTGCAGGAAGGGCAGTCGGCCCAGGAAGCCCAGCCCGACCACGATGGTGACCACGCCCATCACCCGGGTGATCACGTCGTTGTGCTCGAGCAGCAACCGCCCCAGCCCGCCGAAGGCGCTGCTGATCGAGACGAAGACGACGGTGAAGCCGAGCACGAACAGCACCGCGCCCAGCACCATCCGGCCGCGGGTCGAGCGCTCGTCGTCCGTCGTCCGGACGGCGGTGGCGACCGAGCCGCCGGCCGGTGCGGGCGCGGGGGCCGTGGCGCGGGCGCCGCTGCCGACCAGGCCGGTGACGTAGGAGAGGTAGCCGGGGACCAGCGGGAGGACGCACGGCGAGGCGAAGCTGATCAGCCCGGCCAGCGCGGCGACCGCGGCGGCCACCAGCAGCGGACCGTCGCTGATCAGGTCCGTGATCCCCTCGACCATCTCAGGCCTCCGCCGTCAGCTGTGCCAGCACGGTGCGCAGGTCGTCCTGGCGCACCTCACCGGTGTACACCGCCGCGACGCGCCCCTGCCGGTCCAGCACGATCGTGGAGGGGATGGCGGCCGCCGGGTAGTCGCGGAACGCCAGCGCCACCCGGCCCTTGGGGTCGTACAGCGAGGGGAACGTGATGCCCTTGTCGGCCACGAACGCGTCGGCGAACTGCTGGTCGTAGTCCTTGACGTTCAGGCCCAGGAACTGCACCCCGTCGTCGCGGACCTCCTCGTAGACCTGCTGGAACTGCGGCGTCTCGACCCGGCAGGGAGCGCACCAGGAGCCCCAGAAGTTGAGCACCGCGACGTCGCCGGCGAGCTCGGTGGAGCTGAACGGCTCCCCGGTGAGCAGGGTGCCGGAGAACTCCGGCGCGCTGGCCCGCTGGGTGTCCGGGATCACCTCGGCGGCCGGCGTCCCGGCGACGAACCGGAACTCCCCGCCGTTGTTGACGTCGACCGCGTCCGCGCCGCTCGAGCAGCCGCCGAGCAGCGCGAGGGCGGCCAGCGCGGCCAGCCCGGCCAGCCGACTACGCACCGGGCACCGCGTCCGGGTCGGTGGCCCCGGCGGGCTCGGCGTAGGTGAGGCCGACCATCCGGTCGCCGTCGTAGGTGACCGAGGTGACGCTGGCCAGCCCACACTGCCGCTTGCGCGGGTCGTGGGCGTAGCTGCGGCCCTCCAGGTGCAGCCGGACCGTCCAGACCGGCAGCTGGTGGCTCACGCAGACCGCCTCGTGGCCGCGGGCGGCGTCCCGGGCGGTGGCGATGGCGCCGATCATCCGGGCGGCGATCTCGCGGTACGGCTCACCCCAGGACGGCTTCCACGGGTTGCGCAGCCGCCACCAGTTCTCCGGGTGCCGCATCGACCCGTCGCCGACGCCGAAGGTCTTGCCCTCGAAGGAGTTGCCGGCCTCGATCAGCCGCTCGTCGGTGGCGATCTCCAGCCCGAGGGCGTCGGCGATCGGCTGCGCCGTCTGCTGCGCGCGCTCCAGGGGGCTGGCCACCAGGTACGTGACGTCGCGGGTGGAGAACCACCCGGCCACGGTGCGGGCCATGCCCTCGCCGGCCTCGGACAGCCGGTAGCCGGGCAGCCGGCCGTAGAGCACGCCGGCGGGGTTGTGCACCTCGCCGTGCCGCATCAGGTGCACGACCGTCGTCTCAGGGCCGAAGTCGCGACTTCGGCCCTCATGGGGGGCGGTCACGGCTGGAGCTCCTCGGGGTTGCGGGCCTCGGCGGAGACCGGCGCTCCCCCGGCGGCGGCCGCGGCGGCCGAGGCGGCGGCCGGCAGCGCGGCCAGCACGTGCTCGACGGCCTCGTCGTCCAGCGCGGCGCTGACGAACCACGACTCGAACGCCGAGGGCGGCAGGTAGACCCCGCGGGCGAGCATGGCGTGGAAGAAGGCGGCGTGCGCGGCGACGTCCTGGGTGCGGGCGTCCTCGTAGTCGCGCACCTGGCGCTCGTCGGGGACGAAGAACACCGAGAACATCGAGCCGGCCTGCTGGACCCGGTGCGGGACCCCGGCCGCGAACAGCGCGGCGCTGGCCGCACCCCGCAGCACGGCGGCCACCGAGTCGCAGCGCTCGTAGACCTCGTCGGTGCACAGCCGCAGCGTGGTCAGGCCGGCGGCGACCGCGACGGGGTTCCCGCTCAGGGTGCCCGCCTGGTAGACCGGCCCGGACGGCGCCAGGTGGTCCATGACGTCGGCGCGACCACCGAAGGCCGCGGCCGGCATGCCGCCGCCCATGACCTTGCCGAAGGTGAACAGGTCGGCGTCCACCGGGTCCAGGCCGTACCAGCCCGCGCCGGTGACCCGGAAGCCGGTCATCACCTCGTCGACCAGCAGCAGCGCGCCGTGCGCGGCCGTGATCCGGCGCAGCGCGGCGTTGAAGCCGTCCAGCGGCGGGACGACGCCCATGTTGCCGGCCGCGGCCTCGGTGACCACGCAGGCGATCTCGGACCCGCGCTCGGCGAAGACGGCCTCGACCGCGGCGACGTCGTTGTAGGGCAGGACGATCGTGTCGGCCGCCGCGCCGGTGGTGACGCCGGGGGTGTCGGGCAGGCCGAGGGTGGCGACGCCGGACCCGGCCGAGGCCAGCAGCGCGTCGACGTGGCCGTGGTAGCAGCCGGCGAACTTCACGACGACCGGCCGGCCGGTGTAGCCGCGGGCCAGCCGGATCGCCGACAGCACCGCCTCGGTGCCGGAGTTGACCAGCCGCACCCGCTCGACCGGGGCGACCCGGCGGACGATCTCCTCGGCCAGCTCGGCCTCGGCGGCGGTGGGTGTGCCGAACGTGAACCCGCGCCGGGCGGCGTCGGTGACGGCGGCGACGACCTCGGGGTGGGCGTGCCCCAGGATCATCGGGCCCCAGGAGGCCACGAGGTCGACGTAGCGCCGGCCGTCGGCGTCGGTGATCCACGGACCGGAGCCGGAGGCCATGAACCGCGGGGTGCCGCCGACGGCCTTGAAGGCCCGGACCGGGGAGTTGACGCCGCCGGGGGTGACCCGCCGGGCGCGCTCGAACAGCTGCGCCGACGCGGGCGCCTCGTACGGGTAGGGCTCAGTCACGGTCCCACTCTCCCAGGGTCAGCTGTGTGCCCGGTGGCGCGCCCCGGACCCCCGGCGCACGGGGGTCCGGGGCGGTCACTCAACGGCGGAGCCAGTGGGCGGCCTCGACCGCCCAGTACGTGAGCACCGAGCCGGCGCCGGCTCGGCGGATGGCGGTGAGCGTCTCCAGGACAGCCCGCTCCCGGTCGATCCAGCCGTTGGCGGCGGCCGCCTCGACCATGGCGTACTCGCCGCTCACCTGGTAGGCCGCGACCGGGACGTCGACCGCCCCGGCCACCGCCGCGACGATGTCCAGGTACGGCCCGGCCGGCTTCACCATCACCGCGTCGGCGCCCTCGGCGAGGTCCTGACGGACCTCCCGCAGCGCCTCGGCGGTGTTCGGCGGGTCCATCTGGTAGGTCGAGCGGTCGCCGAACTGCGGCGCCCCCTCGGCGGCCTCACGGAACGGGCCGTAGAAGCCCGAGGCGTACTTCGCCGCGTAGGCGAGGATCGGCGTCTCGGTGTACGCACGGGAGTCGAGCCCCGCCCGGATCGCCGCGACCTGGCCGTCCATCATCCCGCTGGGGGCGATCACGTGCGCCCCGGCCTGGGCCTGGGCGATCGCGACCGCGGCGTAGCGGTCCAGGGTCGGGTCGTTGTCCACCACGCCGGCCGGGGTGACCACGCCGCAGTGCCCGTGGTCGGTGTACTCGCACAGGCACAGGTCGGCCATCAGCACGAGCTCGTCGCCGAGGTCGGCCCGCAGGTCCTGCAGCGCCACGTTGACGATGCCGTCGGCCGCGTCGGCCTGCGAGCCGACGGCGTCCTTCTCGCTCGGGATGCCGAACAGCATGAGCCCGCTGATCCCGGCCTCGGCCGCCTCGTGGGCGGCCTTCCGCAGGGAGTCGTGGGTGTGCTGGACGACGCCGGGCATCGAGCTGATCGGCTGCGGCTCGGTGATGCCCTCCTTGACGAACACCGGCAGCACCAGGTCGGCCGGGGACACCCGGATCTGCGCCGTCCACCGGCGCATCGCCGGGGTGGAGCGCAGCCGGCGTCCCCGGGCGAACCCGGGGTTGGCCCCGCCCTGGCCCGAGCTCACTTGGCGGCCTCGCCCTCCGCCTCGGCCCGGCGGGCCTGGGCGAAGGCGGCGAGCGCGTCGACCAACGGGCCGACGGCGGCGGTCTCGGGCTGGACGGCGACGCGCAGGCCGAACTCGACGGCGCTGGCCGCGGTGGCCGGGCCGATCACCGAGACGACGGTGCGGGCGTGCGGCTTGCCGGCGATGCCGACCAGGTTCCGCACGGTGCTCGAGGAGGTGAAGCACACCGCGTCGAAGCCACCGCCCTTGATCGCCTCGCGCACCGCGGCCGGCGGCGGCGCCGCCCGGACGGTGCGGTAGGCGGTGACGTCGTCGATCTCCCAGCCCCGGTCCTTCAGGCCCGCGGCGAGGGTCTCGGTGGCGATGTCGGCGCGGGGCAGCAGCACCCGGTCGATCGGGTCGAAGACGTCGTCGTAGGGCGGGAAGTCGGCCAGCAGGCCCTCGCTGGACTGCTCCCCGCTGGGCACCAGCTCGGGCACGATGCCGAACTCGCGCACCGCGTCGGCGGTCTGCTGGCCCACGCAGGCCACCTTGACCCCGGCGAAGGCGCGGGCGTCGAGGCCCAGCTCGGTGAACTTCTCCCGCACCGCGCGCACGGCGTTGGTGGAGGTGAAGACGATCCAGCCGTAGCGGCCGGTGACCAGGCCCTTGACGGCGCGGTCCATCTGGGCCGGGCTGCGCGGCGGCTCGACGGCGATGGTGGGCACCTCGACCGGCACGGCGCCGTAGGCGCGCAGCCGCTCGCTCATGTCGCCGGCCTGCTCCTTGGTGCGCGGCACCAGCACGCGCCAGCCGAACAGCGGGCGGCTCTCCCACCAGGAGAGCTTGGCGCGCTTGTCGACGGCCGCACCGACGGTGACGACGACCGCGCCGGCCAGGCTGTCGACCCCGGCGGACTTCTCGGCGACCGCGGACAGCTTGGCGGCCACGCTCTTCTGCGCGGTGCCGGTGCCCTCGGTGGTGACGACCACCGGGGTGCTGCCGGGCAGCCCGCCCTCGACCAGGCCGGCGGCGACGGCCGGCAGCTGCTCGGCGGCGGCCTGCAGCACCAGCGGGCTGCCGGTACCGGTGGCGGCGGCGGCCAGCGCGGCCAGCCGCTCCGGGCCCTCGCCGGTCGCGTCGAGCCCGCGCAGGTCGGCGTGCACCGAGCCCGCGCCCAGCGGCACGCCGGCGTAGGCCGGGACGGCGGTGCCCACGGCCACACCGGGGACGACGTCGAAGGCGACGCTGGTGCGGGTGACCGCCAGCGCCTCCTTCACCACGGCGTCGCTGGTGAACGGGTCGCCGGCGACGAGCCGGACCACCACGTTGCCGTTCTTGGCGCCGGCCACGGCGCTCTTGGCGACCTCGGCCGGCTCGCCGGAGACGATGCTCAGCTCGAGGTCGGGGTGGGCCTCCAGCAGCGCCTCGCGCACGGCGGCGGACACGTCGGGGTCGGCCAGCACCGTGTCGGCGCCGGCGATCGCCGCGCTGGCCCGGGTGGTGAGCAGCTCGGGGTCACCGGGGCCGGCGCCGACGAAGACCACCATGCCCTTGCCGGTGCCGTTCTTGCGTGAGCGCGTCATCGCGTGCTCCTGTTCTGAGCCCCTGAGGGGGTCGCTGCGGGTGGTACGGGACGGTTGGGGGTGCGGACGCCGGTCACCGGCTCAACGCCATGAGCGAGGCGGCACCGCGGTCGAGCAGCTCGGCGGCCAGCGCACGGCCCAGCTCGGCGGCCTCGGGGGCGGGCCCGGAGATCGAGCCCCGGACGCCGTCGCTGCCGTCGATCGCGGTGACCGAGGCGCGCAGGTAGAGCTCGGCGCCGCCGTCCTCGCCCTCGGCGAGCTCGGCGTACGCGGCGACGGGGGCGCTGCAGCCGGCCTCGAGCGCGGTCAGGACCGCGCGCTCGGCGGCCACGCAGGCCCGGACGGCGGGGTCGTCCAGGACCGCGACCAGCGCCATGACCCGGGTGTCGTCGGTGCGGCACTCCACGGCCAGGGCCCCCTGCGCGGGGGCGGGCAGCACCTGGATCGGGTCGAGGGTCTCGGTGACCGCCGACAGCCGGTCGAGCCGGGCCAGCCCGGCCCGGGCCAGGACGACGGCGTCGAGGTCGGCGTCGGGGCCCAGCGCGCGGGCCATCCGGGTGTCGACGTTGCCGCGGATCGGGACGACGTCCAGGCCGAGGCCCAGGGCGCGCAGCTGGGCCATCCGGCGCGGCGCCCCGGTGCCGACGCGGGCACCGGGCGGCAGCTCGCCCAGGGTGAGGCCGTCGCGGGCGACGAGGGCGTCGCGCGGGTCCTGCCGGGCCGGGACGGCGGCCACGGTGAGCCCCGTGGTCGGCGCGGTCGGGAGGTCCTTGAAGCTGTGCACGGCCAGGTCGACCGTGCCGGCGTGCAGGGCCTCGCGCAGCGCGGTGACGAACACCCCGGTGCCACCGAGCTGGCTGATCGCCTCGGTCGAGCGGTCGCCGTAGGTGCTGACGTGCACCAGCTCGACCGGGACGCCGCTGGCGGCGGTGAGCGCGTCGGCGACGTGCTGGGACTGGGTGAGGGCCAGCGCGCTGGCCCGGGTGCCCAGCCGCAGGGGGGCGGTCACGCGGCACCTCCGGGCAGGCCGTCGCCGGTGACGTCGATGCGGGGGTCCAGCGCCGACAGCGGGGTGCCGGCGGGCACCTGCGGGTCGACGGTGACCGCGTCGGACAGCGTCGTCCGGTCGCCGTCGGTGCTGCCGGACAGGCCCAGGCCGAACAGGGCGCGCAGCGCGTCGGCGTAGTCGGTGCCGCCCGGCGCGCTCGCCAGCTCCTTCACCCGCACCGTCGGCTCGTGCAGCAGCTTGTCGACCACCCGGCGCACGGTGCGGGCGATCTCGCTGCGGGCCTTGGCGTCCAGGTCGGGCAGCCGGGTGGACAGCCGCAGCAGCTCGGCGTCGACGACCTCGGCGGCCTGGCTGCGCAGCGCGGACACCGTGGGGGCCACGGCCGCGGCCTGGCGCTCGGCGCGCAGCAGCGAGGTCTCGAGCTCCACCAGCGCGTGCGCGGCGGCGATGTCGTCGGCGGCCACCGAGCCGGCGACCGGCTGCCCGGGGTGCGCGGCGCGCTCGCCCTGCAGCATGGCCAGGTCGACGAGGTGGACGCCGGGCAGCGCGGCGACCGCGGGCTCGACGTCACGGGGCAACGCCAGGTCCACGACGGCCAGCGGGCGGCCGACGCGGTCGCCCACCTCGTCGGTGCCGATGACGGTGCCGGTGGCGCCGGTGCAGGTGACCAGCACGTCGGCGGCGGCGATCTCCTCGGCGAGCCGGTCGAGGTCGGCCTGCCGCCCGCCGATCGCCTCGGCCAGCCGGGCCGCGCTGGCCGGGGTGCGGCTGCTGACGGTGACCGCGGCGCCCCGGCGGGCCAGGGTGGTGGCGGCCAGCGCGCCCATGGAGCCGGCGCCGACGACGAGCACGGGGCGGCCGGTCAGGTCGCCGAGCACGTCGGTGACCCGGTCGAGGGCGACCGAGACCAGCGAGGCGCCGGCCTTGTCGATGCCGGTCTCGGCGTGCACGCGCTTGCCGACCCGCAGCGCCCGCTGGGTGATCGGGTGCAGCTCGCGGCCGACCGTGCCCTCCTCCTGCGCCAGGGCGTAGGCGGCGCGGAGCTGGCCGAGCACCTGGGTCTCGCCCACGACCATGGAGTCCAGGCCGGCGGCGACGGTGCACAGGTGCCCGATCGCCTGGTCCTCGTAGTAGACGGTGACGTACGGGGAGAGCTCCTCGACGGTGGCGCCGGCGTGCCGGGCGAGCACCCGGCTGACGTCGGTGATGCCGCCGTGGAAGCGGTCGACCTCGGCGAAGACCTCGATCCGGTTGCAGGTGGCCAGCACCAGCGCCTCGGAGACGTGCTCGCTCTCGACGAGCTCGTGCAGGGTCTTGACCTTGTCGTCACCGGTCATGCTGACCTGCTCGAGCAGGGCGACCGGCGCGGTCTGGTGGCTGATGCCGACGGCGAGCAGGCTCATCGGGCACCCGCCCGGGCCGGGGCGGGCAGCCGGGGCACCACGTCGGTGACCCCGGGCTCCGGGTCGCGCTGCTGGTCCAGGAAGGCCAGCACCTGCAGTTCCACCGACAGGTCGACCTTGCGGACGTCGACCCCGGCGGGCACCGCCAGCGCCACGGGCGCGAAGTTCAAGATGCTCCTCACCCCTGCCGCGACGAGCCGGTCGCAGACCGACTGGGCCACCTCGGCAGGTGTCGTGATGACCCCGATGGAGGCCCGGGTCCGGGCCACGACGGTCTCCAGCTCGCTCACGGGTGCGACGGTCAGCCCGCCCACCGAGGAGCCGACCGTCGCGGGGTCGGTGTCGAGCAGGGCGACGAACTCGAAGCCCCGGCTCGGGAAACCGGTGTAGTCGGCCAGCGCGGAGCCCAGCCGGCCGGCGCCGACGAGCACGCAGGGCCGGGACCGGGCGCCGCCGAGGGTCTCGGTGAGCCGGTCACGGAGCCCGGCGACGGAGTAGCCCACGCCGCGGACGCCGCAGGGGCCCAGGTGCGAGAGGTCCTTGCGCAGGCCGGCGGGGTTGACGCCCGCGGCGGTGGCCAGCTCGCCGGAGGAGACGTGGCTGCGGCCACCGTCGGCGAGACCGGCCAGCACCCGCAGGTACACGGCCAGCCGGGCAACGGTGGCCTCCGGGATGTTCCGGGGCCGCGACTCGGGCACGGGCAGACTCCACAGCGTTCCGAGGGCGACCGGCGGGCAGCCGGGGACGCTCGGGGGGACTTCGGGAACGCGGGCGCGTCGGCGCCCGGCGAACGCAACGGTAACCGCTTGTGAACGCCTGAACAAAGTCGGCGAGGCCGTAACCGCAGGTCGGCAGGGTCTGCTGTGGTGAGGACCACGCCCGCGCCCGGCCCGGACCACCCGGACGGGTGGCGGGGTCAGGCCGGGCCGGGCGGCACCCCGAGGTCGCGGCGCAACCGCGGGACGTCGACGGTGAAGTGGCTGTGCTCCCGGCCGTCCAGGAGCACCACCGGCACCCGGTCGCCGTACTCGATCCGCAGCTCCACGTCGGCGTCGACGTCGACCAGCTCGACCCCGAGCCCGGCCTCGGCCCCGATCCGGGTGACCGTCTCGGCGGCCACCACGCACAGGTGGCAGTTCGCCCGGGTGAGCAGCTGCAGGCGGGCGCCGGGCTCAGTCACCGGAGACCGCCCCGGCGGCCCGGTCCTCGGCGGCCACGGCCCGCTCCAGGCCCAGCTCGCGCAACCGGGCCCGGCTGACCTTGCCGGCCAGCGAGTGCGGCAGCTCGGGCACGAAGTGCACCGCGACCGGGACCTTGAACCGGGCCAGCGAGCGAGCGGCGTGCGCACGCAGCTGCTCCTCGGTCAGCTCCGCGCCCTCGGTACGGACGACGACGGCGTGCACCGCCTCCCCGGTCGCCGGGTCGGGCACGCCGATCACCGCGCTCTCGGCGACCCCGGGGTGCTCGTCGAGGACCCGCTCCACCTCGCCGGGGTAGACGTTGAACCCGCGCACCAGCACCAGGTCGCGGCGCCGCTCGACCAGGTGCAGGTCGCCGTCGGCGTCGCGGTGGGCGATGTCGCCGGTGGCCAGCCAGCCCTGGGCGTCCGGGCCGTCGGCGCCGTCGGGCCAGTAGCCGCTGAACAGGTTGGGCCCGCGGGCGCACATCTCCCCCGCCTCCTCGGTGTCCTGGTCGCCGTCGGGGCCGACGAAGGGGTCGCCGAAGACGTCCTCGCGCACCCGGCTGCCCGGGTCGTCGCCGGCGGCCGGGCCGCCGGCGGTGTCGCGCAGGACGAGCTCGATGCCCGGCAGCGGCGCACCGATGCACTCGGGCTTGGCCCGCCCGGTCGCCAGCGTGCTGGCCAGCACCGGGGCGGCCTCGGTGAGGCCGTAGCCCTCCCAGACGGTGACCGCGGCACGGTCGCGCATCGCGGTGAACAGGGCACCGGGCATCGGGGCGGCGCCGCAGCTGGCGGTGCGCACGGCGGCGAAGCCGCGCCGCAGCACGGTGTCGCTGCCGGCGGCGTCGGCCAGCGCCAGCCAGGCGGCGTACATCGGCGGCGCCCCCAGGACGGCGGAGACCTCCTCGGCGCTCATCAGCGCCAGCGTCGCCGCCGGGTCGAACTCCTCGACCAGCACCCCGCAGGCGGCGGTGGCCGCGACCGTGCCCCAGCCGCTGTTGAAGCCGTAGACGTGGAACAGCGGCAGCACCAGCAGCACCCGGTCGCCGCTGCGCACCGGCGGCGGGTCGAGGGCGAGCAGCTGCCGCTGGTTGGCCAGCAGCGCCGCGTGGGTGAGCATCGCGCCGCGCGGGCGCCCGGTCGTGCCGCTGGTGTAGGCCAGCAGCGCCAGCGCCGACGGGTCGTCGGGGTCGGCCGGCGCCGGGCCGTCACCGGCCGGCGGGCCGACGCAGACCGGGACGCCGGCGAGGTCGGGCCGGTCGGCGGCGACCACCAGCAGGCCGGCACCGGAGTCGGTGAGCAGGTGCTCGACCTCGGGGTCGGTGTAGGCGGTGTTGACCGGGACGAGGACCAGCCCGGCCCGCAGCGCGCCCATCGCCGCGGCCACCCAGTCGACGCCGTTGGGCAGCTGCACCGCGACCCGGTCGCCGGCGCGCAGCCCACGGGCGACGTAGCCGGCGGCGGCCCGGTCGACCAGCGCGTCCAGCTCGGCCCAGGTCAGCCGCCGGTCGCGGTGCACCAGGGCCGGCGCGTCGCCCGCGGTGGCCGCCGCCCGGCGCACCAGCGCGGAGAACGTGCGCACCTCGTCGACCGGCACAGGGACCTCCGCGGGGGCAGCAGCCGTCTCGGACGGCGGGGACGTGGACGCAGCGGCACGATGTTGTCACCATGGTCGCCGGGCCGCACTGCGCCTGGAGCGGGCCGGACGGCTCGACGGGGGTGGGAGGGGTCGACACCAGCATGTCCCGTGCCCGGCCGGTCGCGCCTCCCGCCGCGCCGACGCCCCCGCCGACGGCCGTGGCACCGGTGCCCCGGCCGCGCGCGTCGCCCGCCCCGGTCCCGCCCGCGCCGCCGGCCGTCGAACAGGTCGACGTCTGGGAGCTCGTGCGCCGCGCGCAGGCCGGCGACGCCGAGGGCTTCGGCCAGCTCTACGACCGCTACGTCGACGTGGTCTTCCGGTTCCTGTGCTCGCGGGTCGGCGACCGGGCCACGGCGGAGGACTTCACCAGCGAGACGTTCGTCCGGGCGCTGCGCCGGATCGACTCGCTGAGCTTCCAGGGCCGCGACGTCGGCGCCTGGCTGGTCACCATCGCCCGCAACATCGTGCTCGACCACGTGAAGAGCAGCCGGTACCGGCTGGAGGTGCCCACCGCCGACATGCGGGACGCCGACCGGGCGACCGAGGGCCCCGAGGAGGCGGTGCTGCAGCGGCTGACCAACGCCGCGCTGCTCGCCGGCATCGCCCGGCTGTCGGAGGACCAGCGCGTGTGCCTGGCGCTGCGGTTCCTGCAGGGACTGTCGGTGGCCGAGACGGCGGCGGCGATGGGCAAGCGGGAGGGCGCGGTGAAGGCGCTGCAGCACCGGGCCGTGCGGCGGCTGGCCACGCTGTTGCCCGAGGGGCTGGAGTGAGCGTGCGATCGGTCACGCAGCGGTACCCCGTGACCACGGCGCGCGTCCTCTCGTTGACCGGTGCAGGACGGCGCCGTCGGTGCGGCGCGGGAGAGGGGGTGCGGTGACGGTGCGGCAGTCCGGGCCCGCCCCGCGCGACGCCACCGAAGGCGCCCTGCTCCGCCGGCTCGAGGCGCTGGCCGACGAGCACGCCGCCGTCCCGGACCCGGCGTACCGGGCCGCCACCCGCAGCCGGCTGGTGGCGATGGCCGCCGTCCGCACCCCCGGCCCGGCGCCGGGCGGCGTGCGTCGGCTGCTCGCGGCGGCCGGGGAGCGGCGGCGCCGTCGTCCGCGGCTGGTCGCCGGGGTGGCCGGCGCGGCGCTCGCCCTCACGGCGCTGGGCGGCGTCCTCGCCGCGTCGCAGGACGCCCGGCCCGGCGACCTGCTCTACCCGGTGAAGCGGGGTGGCGAGCAGACCCGGCTGTCGCTGGCCGCCGCGGACGAGCGCGGGCTCACCGAGCTGGGCTTCGCGACCACCCGGCTGCAGGAGGCCGGCGACCTGGTCGGCGTCAGCGTCGCGGCCGCGCCGACCACGGCCGGGAGCCCGGTCGTGCGGGCGGCCGGCCCGGACGCCGGCCTGCTCGTCGACACCCTGGCCGCGATGGACGCCCAGACCACCCACGGCACCGCGGACCTGACCACCGCGGCGGTCCAGCGGGACGACGCCGCCGCGGTCGAGGTGCTCGTCGGCTGGGCCGGGGCGCAGCGCGCCGGGCTCACCGCGCTCTCCCCCGCCGTGCCGGCCGACGCCCGGGACGCCGTCGCCGCCGCCGGCCGCCTGGTCGACGAGGTGGCCGCCCGCGGTGCCGCGCTGCGCGCGGCGCTGGCCTGCCCGGCCGGGCCCGCGACCGACGGCGCGGACGCCCTCGGCCCGCGACCGGCGCCCTGCGCGCCCCCGTCCGCCACACCGCCGACCACCGGTGAGCCGGACGCCTCCTCGGCGGCGAGCCGGACGACCGGCGCGCCCCGCACGTCGCCGTCCGCCCCCACCTCGCCCGGTGCGCAGTCCGGCTCCGGTGGCGGGGCGCCAGGTGCCGGGCTGCCGGTCACCGCCGTCCCGCGGCCGACCGGCAGCGCACCCCGGCCGGCGCTGCCCTCGCCCACGCTGCCGGCGCCCACGCTGCCGGGCCGGCCCGCGCCGTCGGTGCCGTCGCCGTCGCCGTCGGTGCCGTCGCCGTCGATGGCCCTGCCGTCCGTGCCCGCGCCGTCCGTGCCGGTGCCCACGGTGTCGCTGCCCCCGGTGCCCGGCCGCTCCGCGCCGGCGGCGACGTCGCCGGGGGCCGTGGTCCCGCTGCCGCCGGTCGTGCCGGGCGTGCGCGTGTGCCTCCCGCCGGTGGTCACCGTCGACTGCCGGCCCTCCGGCGGTTGAGCAGGCGGCGGCGTTAGGGTCGCCGGGACCGGGAGCCGAGGCTCGGAGGGTGGTGCGGAGTGGCGCGAGTCCCCTTCCTGCGGCGGGCTGCCCGCAGCCCGGTCGAGCTGGAGGACGAGGAGGCCCGCGCGCTCGTCGCCGGTGCGGCGTCCGCGGCCGCGGCGGAGACCGAGTACAGCGCGCCCGAGCCCGACCGCACGGCGGCGGCGTTCTTCGACGTCGACAACACGATGATGATGGGCGCCTCGCTGTTCTGGTTCGCCCGCGGTCTGGCCGCCCGCAAGTACTTCACCAGCCGCGACGTGGCCTCCTTCGTCTGGCAGCAGGCCAAGTTCCGGATCGCCGGCAGCGAGAGCGCCAGCGACATGCACACCGTGCGGGACAACGCGCTGGCGTTCGTGGCCGGCCGACCGGTGCAGGAGATCGTCGACGCCGGCGAGGAGATCTACGACGAGCTGATGGCCGACCGCGTCTGGTCGGGCACCCGGGCGCTGGCCCAGCAGCACCTCGACGCCGGGCAGCGGGTCTGGCTGGTCACCGCCACCCCGGTGGAGCTGGCCTCGATCATCGCCCACCGACTGGGGCTCACCGGCGCGCTGGGCACCGTCTCGGAGATCGTCGACGGCCGGTACACCGGGCGGCTGGTCGGCGAGATGATGCACGGGGAGTCCAAGGCGCAGGCGGTGCGGGCGCTGGCCGAGCAGGAGCACCTGGACCTGTCCCGGTGCACCGCCTACAGCGACTCCACCAACGACCTGCCGATGCTCACGCTGGTGGGCAACGCGGTCGCGGTGAACCCCGACGCCGAGCTGCGCGCCGTAGCCCGCTCCCGCGGCTGGACGGTCAAGGACTTCCGCACCGGCCGCAAGGCCGCCAAGATCACCGGCTCCACCGTCGGGGTGGCCGCGGTCTCCGGCGGCGTGGTGGGCGGACTGGTCGCCCTGCGCCGCAACCAGCGCTGGCCCTTCTGAGCCCGGCCGGGCGCCCGTTCAGCTGAAGACGGAGCGGCGCTGCAGCAGCAGGCGGTACAGCGAGTGCTGGATGGTCTCGCGGACCTGGTCGGTCAGGTTGAACACGACCATCGGGTCGTCGGCGGCCGCCGGGCCGTAGGACGCGGTCTCGATCGGCTCGCCGAAGGCGATGAACCACTTCGACGGCAGCGGGACCGCACCCAGCGGGCCGAGCAGCGGGAACGTCGGGGTGATCGGGAAGTACGGCAGCCCCAGCAGCCGCGCGGCGGTGCGGGCGTTGCCGATCATCGGGTAGATCTCCTCGGCGCCCACGATCGCGCAGGGCACGATCGGCACCCCGGTGCGCAGGGCCGCGCTGACGAAGCCGCCGCGGCCGAAACGCTGCAGGGTGTACCGCTCGCTGAACGGCTTGCCCACGCCCTTGAAGCCCTCGGGGAACACCCCGACCAGCTCACCGGCGCTCAGCAGCCGCTCGGCGTCCTCGTTGCAGGCCAGCGTGACACCGAGCTTGCGGGCCAGCGCCCCGATGAACGGGTACTGGAAGACCAGGTCGGCGCCGAGCAGCCGCAGCCGCCGGGCCGCGGGGTGGTCGTCGTGCAGGGCGACGGTCGTCATCAGCGCGTCGACCGGCACGGTGCCCGAGTGGTTGGCCACCACCAGCGCGCCGCCGACGTCGGGCACGTTCTCCAGGCCCTGGGTCTCGACCCGGAACCAGCGCTGGAACCACGGCCGCAGTGCGGGCAGCAGCAGGTGGTCGGTGAGGTCGGGGTCGAAGCCGAACTCGTCGGTGTCGTAGTCGCCGGTGACCCGGCGCGCCAGGAAGTCCAGCACCCCGGCCAGCTGCTCGTCCCAGCCCGGCGGCGCGGCCGGGGGCGGGGGCGGCTGCTCGCCGTCCGGGCGCAGCGGGATGACCCGGGCCTCAGGCATCGTGCACCGCCCGCAGCCCCGGGACCGAGGGGGCGGGCTGCTGCCGGCTGCCCCGCAGCGTGGCGACCAGGTCGCCCAGCACCGCGGCCCCGCGTGCGACCTGCCCGACCGCCGCGCGCGCCGAGGAGGCGGCCGTCGCGACGACCTCCGGCGGCACCACGGGCGACAGCGTGCGCCCGAAGTCGGCCAGCGCCTCGGCGGTGGTGAACCGCGGGGTGGCGCCGAACTCCTCGCGCAGCACCCGGGTGTCGACCACCCGGCCGGCGTCCAGGTGCCGCAGCTGGTCGGGCGACCACGGCGGCAGCCCGGCCTGCCGGGTCAGCCGCCCGGCCGAGCCGAGCGCGGGCTCGGGGATCGGCAGCGGCACGCGGCCGAGCCGGCGGACGGCCTGCGACAGCAGCACCGTGCCCTCGGCGGCGACGTTCACCGTGCCCACGTGGTCACCGGTGGCGGCGCGGGTCAGCACGGCCACCGCGTCGTCCTCGTGGAGCAGCTGCAGCCGGGCGTCGTGCCCCAGGACCGTGGGCACCACGGGCAGCCGGAGGAAGGCGGCGAGCTGGGAGTCGATCCGCGGGCCGATCACGTCGGTGAACCGGAGCACCGAGACGCCGACGTCGGGACGACGGCGGGCGAAGCCGCGCACGTAGCCCTCGATGTCGACGCTGTCCTTGGCGAAGCCGCCGGAGGGGACACGGCGGGCCTGCATCGTCTCGGTGAAGACCGCGGGGTCGCGCGGGCTGGACCCGTAGACGGCCGTGGTGCTCTTGAGCACCAGCCGGCGGACCCGGGGCGAGCGCTGGCAGGCAGCCAGCAGCTGCATCGTGCCGATGACGTTGAGCTCCTTCATCGACACCCGCCCACCGGGCGCGGCCGGTGAGGCGCTGATGTTCATGTGCACGACGGTGTCCACCGACGCCGAGTCGATGACCTTGGCGATCAGCGGGCTGCGGATGTCGGCGCGGACGAACTCCGTACGACCGAGGCGGCGGAGCACCTCGGGGGCCGGGGGGACGGTGTCCACCCCGATGACCCGGTCGATGCCCGGGTCGGAGGCGAGCTCGGCCGCCAGCGCGCCGCCCAGCCACCGGCTGACGCCGGTGACGAGGACGACCGCAGGCGGCACGAGCGTCAGCTCACTTCTTGTTGCGCCGCTGCACGCGGGTCTTCTTGAGGAGCTTGCGGTGCTTCTTCTTCGCCATCCGCTTGCGGCGCTTCTTGATGACCGAACCCATGTCCTGCTCCCGACGTCGTATCGCCGGCGTCCGGGGATGCGGACCGAGGTCGTTCCGCAGATCCGTCGTCCGGACACCGAGCGAGGTGCTCAGCTCGTGCGCGGCGGGCCCCCACCGGGGAGGCTGCGCCGCTCAGCGCACGAGACTACCCGGACGGTGACGTACCGGGACGGCCGCCTCGCGGGCTCCCCGCCGCGGACCGGCGGGAGGTGCTTCAGGCGATGTCGGTGTAGGCGTCGCGCAGGTACTCGTGCACGGCGCGCTCGGGCACCCGGAAGGAACGGCCGACGCGGACGGCGGAGAGCTCGCCACCGTGGACGAGGCGGTAGACGGTCATCTTCGAGACGCGCATGAGGGCGGCGACCTCGGCGACGGTCAGGAAGGCGACGGCGGCGCGGGGGGCCGGGACGGCGGCCTGGCGGCCGACGGGCACGGCGGCCGGGTGGGCGGCGGGCACGGGGCGCGACATCGAGGCTGCCGAGATGGGCCGGCCCATCGGACGCGGCGCCGGGACGCCGGGACGGGAGGTCTGGATGGTGGCGCGCTGGGGCATGGTCACGTCGTTCATCTCCGTAGTCAGCACGCTCCGTTGCCACCGGCTTCCCCACCGGCGGGCGTGTCACGTTCGTGCTGGAAAAGACCCTAGAGCGACCCGAGTGACGGAAGCGATGGGTGAAACGGACAGGCGGACCGGTCCGTCCTGGGCACAAGTGGACAGAGACACCGAGTGACCCTTCCGTGACGGCGTGTTGTCCCCAAGTCGACTCGTCCGACACAGGGCCCGTCCACAGGATTCTGGGGATAACCACACACGTGTGATTCACCTGGAGCCGGGTGGGACGAACGGTGCATCGCGCAACGGGAGCCGTGGGAACGGTGGGGTGGGTGGGTCTCACCGCCCCTTTCGTCGCACAGCGTGACGGGAAGCCGGAGCGGGGTGACGCCGGACCGCTGCAGAAGCGGTCCGGGTGCTCAGTCGGCCGCGCGGCCCAGCTCCACCGAACGGTCGTGGGCCGCCTCCAGGGCGGCGATCAGCGCCGCCCGCACCCCGTGGCGCTCCAGCTCCCGGACGGCGGCGATCGTCGTCCCGCCGGGGCTGGTGACGGCCTCGCGCAGCTGGACCGGGTGCTCGCCGGACTCCCGGAGCATCACGGCCGAGCCGTAGGCGGTCTGCACGATCAGGTCGGCGGCCAGGCTGCGCGGCAACCCGAGCAGGATGCCGGCGTCGATCATCGCCTCGACGAGGAAGAAGAAGTAGGCCGGCCCGCTGCCCGACAGCGCGGTGACCGCGTCCTGCTGGCTCTCCGGGACCCGGCGCACCGCGCCGACCGAGGACAGCAGCGCCTCGGCCTCGTCCAGGTGCGCGTCGGTGGCGTGCGCACCGGCCGACAGCACGCTCATCCCCGCCTCGACCAGCGCCGGGGTGTTGGGCATGACCCGCACGACCGGGGTGCCGGCCGGCAGCCCCGCCTCGATCCGGCCGGTGGGCACCCCGGCCGCCACCGACACCACCAGGTGCTCGGGGCCGACGTGCGGGGCCAGCTGCTCGACCAGGACGTCGACGTCCTGGGGCTTGACCGCGATCAGCAGCACCCGCGAGCGCGCCGCGGCCGTGGCCAGGTCGGCGACCTCCACCCCGTAGCGGGCGCCGACGGCGGCGGTGCGCTCCGGGCTGCGCCCCACCAGGACCAGGCCGGCCGCGCTGCCCGCCCGCCGGACCAGCCCGGCCAGCAGCGCCTCGCCGATCTTCCCGCCCCCGATGACGGCCAGCCCGCTGCGACCCGCTCCCGCGATCATGACCGCGACCGTAGTGCCCGGCGGTGTGTGCGGTCGGAGGCCGGGGTGGACGCGGCCGATGTCCGGAGAGCGGGACGGCACGCGGGAGGCGGTGCTCGCCACCGACGGCGTGGGGCAGGTCGAGCTCGAGCAGCCCGGGCAGGCGCTCGTCGACGCGGGGCGCAGCCCGAGCTGGTCGGCCCGGCGGCCGGCAGCGTCACCGCCCACCAGCACATCGAGCCCGTCGACGTCGCCCCGGCCGACGCCGGCCCCGCGGTCCACGACGGCCTGGTGCTGCCCGGCGGCGTCGCCGGTCAGCTCGTGCGCGCCGAGCCGGCCGCGGCGGCGTTCGTGCAGGCGTTGTCCGACGCCGGCGAGCCGGTGGCCGCGATCTGCCACGCCCCGTGGGTGCTCGTCGAGGCCGACGTCGAGCAGTCGCCCGCTGACCCGGGGTCTCGCCGCCGGCTCAGCCGGCGGCGAGCAGCCCGGCGGCCGGGGCGATGGTCAGCACGGTGCCGGCCAGCAGCAGGACCGCGAGCAGTGGGACGCCGGGCGCCCCCTCCCCGTGCCGCTGCCGCCAGACGTAGACGCCGGCGACCAGGCCGGTGATGGTCAGCGGGGCCACCACCATCGCGACATAGGGCAGGACGCCCCACAGCACGGTGAAGGCGAAGTACAGCCCGATGCCGACGGCGAGGGCGACCACGAGCTCGCCGACGAAGCGCGCCCAGGCCAGCGCGCCCTGCCGGCCGGTCAGCGGCTCGGCGTCGGCCGCGGCCAGCTGGGCCGCGGTGACCACGGGGATCGGGCCGGTGACCGGGTGCTCCGCGGCGCGGCGGGCCCGCTCGACGCTGTCGGGTAGGGCGGTCGAGCCGGTGGTCGACGGGCGGACCGCGGAGGTCGCGGGCCCGGTGCCGAACAGCGCGGGCGACTCGGCCGCGGGCTGGGCGGTCTCCGCGTCGCTCTTGCGCCGGCCGGTGCGCACCGGCGGGGGCGCGACGTCGGACCGGCCACCGAACCGGCCGGTGCCGGCGGGGCCGTCGCGGTCGTCGAGGTCCCGGGCGGCCGGCAGCGAGGCCGAGGTCGCAGCCGGGTCCGGCGTCCGGGCGGCGGGCGTGCGCGCGGGCGCGACCGGACCGGCCAGGCCGGCGGCCGGGCGGGAGGAGGGCTCGGGGGCCGGCGTCCAGGCCTGGCCCGCCGGACGGGACGCCGGGCGCGCGGCCGGTGCCTGCCCTTGGGCCCGGGCCTGCGCCTGGGCCGCCGCGCGCGCCGCGACCGGGCGCACCGGGGGGTCGGCCCGCGGGGTCCGCGGGGCGGACTCGACACGCGCCGAACGGCCGGTGGACTCGACGTCCTCGCCGGGGCGGCGGCGGCGGCCCGGACGGGTGCCGAGCTCGCTCTCCAGGCCGTGCTCGCGGAGGATCTCCGCGAGCGAGCGGACGCTGTACTCCCCCGAGTCGGGCTGCGACATCAGGCTCCCTCCAGCTGGTCCATCCGGCGGAGGATGACTCCCTCACGCAGTGCCCACGGGCAGATCCGGACAGACGTTACGTCCACGGCGCGCATCGCGGACTGCGCCACGACGGCACCGGCCGGGACCTGGTGCGCGCGTTGCGCCGACACGCCCTGCAGCTCGGCCAGCGCGGTGGACTCGATCCGGGAGACGAAGCCCAGCACCTGCGACAGCCCGGTGGCCGTCATCCCGCGGGGCGTGCGGAGCCCGGCCCCGGACGGCGCGGCGCCGGCGAGCCGGGCGAGGGTGCGGAAGGTCTTGGAGGTGGCGGCCACCAGGTCGGGCTCGCCGGCGGCGCGCAGCTTCCTGCCGACCGGGGCCAGGACGTCGGCGGCGTGTTCCTCGAGGGCGGCCAGCGCCTTGAGGTCGGGGCGGCCCCCGGTCTCGGCGTCGGGCAGGAAGCGCCGGGTCATCCGGCCGGCGCCCAGCGGCACCGACAGGGCGACGTCGGGGTCCTCGTCGATGCCCGTCGCGAGCTCGAGCGAGCCGCCACCGATGTCGAGCACCAGCAGCCGGCCCGCGCTCCAGCCGAACCAGCGCCGTACCGCCAGGAAGGTCAACCGGGCCTCGTCCTCACCGGTGAGCACCTGCAGGTCGACGCCGGTCTGCTCGCGCACCCGGCGGAGCACCGCAGCCCCGTTGTCGGCCTCCCGGATGGCCGAGGTGACGAAGGCCAGCAGCTCGTCGCAGCGCTGCTCGGCCGCCTGCTGCTTGGCCCGCAGCACCGCGTTGAGCAGCGTCTTCTCCCCCGCCTTCGAGAGCTTGCCGTCCTCGCCCACGTGCTCGGCCAGCCGCAGCACCGACCGGTCGTCGTGCATCGGCGTGGGGTGGGCACCCCGGTGCGCGTCCACCACCAGCAGGTGCACCGTGTTGGAGCCGACGTCCAGAACCCCGAGTCGCATGCCGCCAGTCTGCCTGGCCCCCTCCAGGGGCTCGCGCCGAGCGGAACGAGGCGTGAGCGGGAGGGGGTCCGGTCACTACGCTGCCCCGGTGGACCCGAGCACCGCCGTCGACCCGCCTTCCGAGGTCGGCCTGGACTTCCCCCGCGAGTGGATCGAGTTCTTCGACCCGGCCGACCCCGAGCACCTGGTCCGCGCCGACCTGACCTGGCTGACCAGCGCCTGGACCTGCGTGTTCGGCCGCGGCTGCGCCGGCGTGGTGGCCGGGCGCGCCGAGGACGGCTGCTGCAACCACGGCGCCTTCTTCACCGACACCGACGACCTGGAGCGGGTCGAGGCGTCCGTGGCCGACCTCACTCCCGCCGACTGGCAGCGGCACCCGGGCACCGCGCCCGGCCGCGACGACTGGACCGAACCGGACACCCTCGACGAGCCGGCCGACGGCGAGCCCGCCGAGCAGGCGCTGCGCACCCGGGTCGTCGACGGCGCCTGCGTCTTCCTCAACCGGCCCGGGCACCCCGCCGGCGCCGGCTGCGCGCTGCACGCCCTGGCGCTGCGCCAGGGCCGGCACCCGCTGGAGACCAAGCCCGACGTGTGCTGGCAGCTGCCGGTGCGCCGTGAGCAGGAGTGGGTCGACCGGCCCGACGACACCCGCGTGCTGGTCTCCAGCATCGGCGAGTTCGACCGGCGCGGCTGGGGCCCCGGCGGGCACGACCTGCACTGGTGGTGCACCGGGTCCCCCACCGCGCACGTCGCGGCCGAGCCGCTGGTGGAGACCTACGGCCCCGAGCTCACCGCGCTGCTCGGGCCGGCGGCCTATGCCGAGCTACGCCGGCTGACCGAGGCCCGCCTGGACGCCGGCCTCGTCGCGCCGCACCCGGCCAGCCCCCGGCCCGTGCCCGTGGAGCTGCACCGCCGCCGTCCCGGCTGAGCCGGCACCCGGGCGGAAGGTCTGCCGGTAGGCGCGCGGGGAGACCCCACGGCGCCGGGTGAACTGCTCACGCAGCCCGGCCGCGGTGCCGAAGCCCACCAGTCGGGCGATCTCCTCCACCGGGGCGTCGCTGCCCTCCAGCAGCGCCTCGGCCGCGGCCAGCCGCTGGGCCAGCAGCCAGGCGTGCGGCGTCGTCCCGGTGGTGGCCTTGAACCGGCGGGCGAAGCTGCGCGGGCTCATCAGGGCCCGGCGGGCCAGCAGCGGCACGCTGATCTCCTCGGCTAGGTGGGCGCGCGCCCAGTCCAGGACGACACCGAGCAGGTCGTCCTCGCAGCGGGCCACCGGGGTGTCGATGAACTGGGCCTGCCCGCCGTCGCGGTGCGGGGGCACGACCATCTCCCGGGCCAGCGCGTTGGCGGCGGTCGCGCCCCACTCGCGGCGGACCAGGTGCAGCAGCGTGTCGACGCCGGCCGCGGTGCCGGCGCCGGTGATGACCTGGCCGTTGTCGACGTAGAGGACCGCCGGGTCGACGCGCACGGCCGGGTAGCGGGCGGCGAGCTCACCGGCGAAGCGCCAGTGCGTGGTGGCCCGCGCCCCGTCGAGCAGGCCGGCCGCGGCGAGCACGAAGGCGCCGGTGCAGGAACTGATGACGGTGGCGCCGCGGGCGTGCGCGGCCCGCAGACCGTCGAGCAGCTGCGGCGTCGGGACGGCGTCCACGAGCTCCCACGCGGTGACCAGCACGACGTCGGAGACGGCGAGCCGCTCGAGCCCGTGCTCGACCAGGACCGGGATGCCCGTGTCGGTGCGGACGACGCCCGGGACCGGCGCGACCAGCGCGAAGTCGAACCGCGGCAGGCCCATCGCCCGGCGGTCGTAGCCGAAGAACTCCGCCACGACGCCCAGCCCGAAGCCACCGACCAGGCCGTCGTCGACCACCACGCTGACCACCAGGGGCTCGCTCGCCGTCGTCATGGCGCACACGATGGCAGAAGTGACGCGGTCGCGGTCAGCTCTGCCACTCGCCGTCCGGCCACGGCGCGGCCAGGGTCGGGGCATGCTCCTGATCACCTGCCCGTCACCCGCACCGACGAGCTCGTGGCCGAGCGGCACGTGCGGTCGGTGACCGACCACCCGACCCACGTCGCCCTCGCCGTGGCGTGCCCGTGCGACCTGGTGCACGTCCACCCCACCGGCTCCCGCTGGGAGCGGGCCCGCGCACGGGTGGCTGCCCGACCGGCAGACGAGCGGACAGCCGCCTGCCACCAGCGCGTGTGAGCACTCCGGGGCGGGGTACTTCGAACACATGAGCGAAGCCAACGCACCTGTGAACAGCGGCCAGCCCGGCGACCCCACCGCCGAGAAGGACCCCTCCGACTGGGTCACCGGCGGCGAGCCCGCCACCGGCGCCCAGAAGAGCTACCTCAACACCCTGGCCCACCAGGCCGGCGAAGAGGTCCCCGACGACATCAGCAAGGCCGACGCCTCGATCAAGATCGACGAGCTCCAGGAAGAGACCGGCCGCGGCAAGTGACGTGGCCGGCGCCAGGAGGCGCCGGCCAGCGCAGTGATCGCAACGACACCGTCACTGCCACCGGTGGTCGCCCCGGACGGCGGGCCCGCAGGGTCCACCTCCGGGGCGACGGGTCACGCCGCAGGCGGTCAGGCCGGACGGCGGGCCCGCAGGGTCCACCTCCGGCCTGACGGGAACGGCTCAGCGCAGGACGACCCCGCACGTGGCCGCGGTGGGAGGCCGGAGGCCGACAGTCCCACTAAGCCTCGAACTTGTACCCCAGCCCCCGCACCGTCACCAGGTAGCGCGGGTTGGCCGGGTCGGGCTCCAGCTTGGCGCGCAGCCGCTTGACGTGGACGTCGAGGGTCTTGGTGTCGCCGACGTAGTCCGCGCCCCACACCCGGTCGATGAGCTGGCCGCGGGTGAGCACCCGGCCGGCGTTGCGCAGCAGCAGCTCGAGCAGGTCGAACTCCTTGAGCGGCAGCGAGACCGGCGCCCCGTCGACGGCGACGACGTGCCGGTCGACGTCCAGGCGGACCGGGCCGGCGGCCAGGGTCGCCTCGGTGGAGGGCTCGGCCTCGGCGCCGCGCCGCAGCACGGCGCGCATGCGGGCGACCAGCTCCCGGGCGGAGTAGGGCTTGGTCACGTAGTCGTCGGCGCCGAGCTCCAGGCCGACGACCTTGTCGATCTCGGTGTCCTTGGCGGTCAGCATGATGATCGGCACGGAGCTCTTGGCCCGCAGCGACCGGCAGACCTCGGTGCCGGACAGGCCCGGCAGCATGAGGTCCAGCAGTACGATGTCGGCCCCGGCCCGATCGAACTCGACGAGCGCGTCCGTGCCGGTCGCGGCCACGACGGTGTCGTAGCCCTCCCGACGCAGCATGTAGGACAGCGCGTCGGAGAAGGACTCCTCGTCCTCCACCACGAGCACTCGGGTCATTGCCGTCCTCTCCTCGCAGCCCCTGCGGGGCCGTGGTCTGTGTTCTCCGGGGCCTCGACGCCGGTGGCGTCGCCGCCCCTGCCGGGGTGCAGCGGCGGGACCGGCGGGCGCTCGGGTGCAGCCTGGTCGGAAGGTTCCTCGGCGCCGGCGGCGAGCGGGATCCGCAGGGTGAACGTCGAGCCCAGGCCCTCCTCGCTCCACACCGTGACCGAGCCGCCGTGGTTGCTGGCCACGTGCTTGACGATCGCGAGGCCGAGACCGGTCCCCCCGGTGGCGCTGGCCCGGGACTGGTCGACCCGGTAGAAGCGCTCGAAGACCCGCGAGCGGTCCGAGCGCGGGATGCCGATGCCGGAGTCGGTGACGGCGATCTCGGCGAACCCGGACCGGGCCCGCGCGCCGACGGCGATCGTGGTGTCCGGCGGGCTGTAGGCGACGGCGTTGGCCAGCAGGTTGGTGAGCGCGGTGGCCAGCTGTGCCTCGGCGCCGCGGACGACGAGGCCGGGCTGGGCGGCGACGGCGAGCTGGATGTCCTTGGCCGCGGCGGCGGCGCGGGTGCGGTCGACGGCCTCGGCGACGACGGTGCCGACCGCGACCGGCACCAGCTCCGGCAGCGGCTCGGCGCCCTGCAGCCGGGAGAGGTCGATGAGCTCGCGCACCAGCCGGGCCAGCCGGTCGGCCTCGTGCTGCATGCGGGCGGCGAAGCGCTGCACGGTGTCCGGGTCGTCGGCCGCGCCCTGCACCGCCTCGGCCAGCAGCGCCAGGGCGCCGACCGGCGTCTTCAGCTCGTGCCCGACGTTGGCGACGAAGTCGCGCCGCACGGCCTCGACCCGGCGGGCCTCGGTGACGTCCTGCAGCACCAGGGCCACGGGGCCGGGCTGGACGACGGGCCCGGTGCCCAGCCGGATGCCGTGCACGCCCACCATCCGCGGCCCGGTGCCCACGAGGTCGCCGGGCAGGGCGACGTCGGAGCGGCGGCTGCCGGTCAGCTGCACGTTGCGGGCGACCTCGACCAGGCCGGGCACCAGCACCCGGTCGCCGCGCAGGATGCCCAGCGCCCGGGCGGAGGGGTTGGCCACGAGCACCGCGTCGTCGGGGCCCAGCACGATGACCGCGGGGTCCATCAGGTCCAGCAGCCGGCGGGCGAGCGCGCCCTCCTCCTCGGGGCGCAGCTCACCGCGGTCGTCGGCCTCCCTGGGGGCGCGCAGCCCGCTGCGACGGGCCTCCCGCCGCTGCCGGGCGCGCGGGGACCACACGGCCACTGCCACCGTCGCGGTGAGCAGCAGGCCGAGCACGAGGCCCACCAGCAGGGCGACCAACGGGTCCACAGCGCCGATGGTAGGCACGGACGGCCCGCTCTCCGACCACACAGGTGATCACCACCACCCCGGCGGGCGATTTGTTCACCGCCGCGCACCAGCCCGTTCACCGGCCAGCCGCCTCGGACCCGCGAGGCGGTCTCTACCCTCGGGACATCCGTGTCGTGCCCGGCCCTGGGCGCGCGCAGCTGGGGAGCGTCACCGCCGTCCGGCGCCACCTGGGCGTAGACGACGCCATGAGAGGAACCGACCGTGCGCGAGAGCTACCGCGAGGAACTGGACGACATCAACGCCTGCCTGGTGGAGATGTCCAACTCGGTGGGCTCGGCCATGAGCACGGCGACCACCGCCCTGCTCGACGCCGACGTGGCCCTGGCCGACCTGGTCATCGCCGGCGACGAGCGGATCGACGCCGTGCGGGAGAGCATCGAGGAGCGCTGCTTCACCCTGCTGGCCCGCCAGCAGCCGGTCGCCACCGACCTGCGCGCCATCACCACCGCGATGCGGATCGTGGCCGACCTCGAGCGGATGGGCGACCTCGCCGAGCACATCGCCAAGGTGGCCCGGATGCGCTTCCCGGAGCACGCCGTGCCGCAGGAGGTGCGCCCGATCTTCCTGGAGGCCGGGCACGTCGCGGAGAACCTGGTCGCCAAGGCCGGCACGGTGATCGCCAAGCGGGACGTCGAGGCGGCCGTCGAGCTCGAGGCCGAGGACGACGTCATGGACCAGCTGCACAAGTCGATGTTCCGCGAGCTGCTGAGCGAGGAGTGGCCGCACGGCATCGAGGCCGCCATCGACGTCACGCTGCTGGGCCGCTACTACGAGCGCTTCGCCGACCACGCGGTGAGCGTCGCCCGCCGGGTGGTCTACCTGGTCACCGGCGAGCGCCCGCTCAGCACCCCCGCCGCCGAGAGCCACTGAGCACGACGAAGGCCCCACCCGCCGAGCGGGTGGGGCCTTCGTCGTGCTCAGGCCTCGTCGCGGGGCGACGAGGCCCTCCTAGTTCTTGCCCTGGTTCTTGACGGCCTCGATGGCGGCGGCCGCGGCGTCGGGGTCGAGGTACTGCCCGCCGGCGGTGACCGGGCGCAGGTCGTAGTCCAGGTCGTAGCGCAGCGGGACGCCGGTCGGGATGTTGAGCCCGACGACCTCCGCGTCGCCCATGCCGTCGAGGTGCTTGACCAGCGCCCGCAGGCTGTTGCCGTGCGCGGTGACGAGGACGGTGCGCCCGGCGCGCAGGTCCGGCACGATCGCGTCGTACCAGTACGGCAGCATCCGGACGACGACGTCGGCCAGGCACTCGGTGGCCGGCCGCACCTCCGGGGGCAGGGCCGCGTAGCGCGGGTCGGCGTCCTGGCTGAACTCGCTGCCGGCCTCGATCGGCGGCGGCGGGGTGTCGTAGCTGCGGCGCCAGGTCATGAACTGCTCCTCGCCGTACTCGGCGAGCGTGGCGGCCTTGTCCTTGCCCTGCAGGGCGCCGTAGTGGCGCTCGTTGAGCCGCCAAGAGCGGCGCACCGGGATCCACTGCCGGTCGGCGGCGGCCAGCGCGAGCTCGGCGGTGGTGATCGCCCGCTTGAGCAGCGAGGTGTGCAGGACGTCGGGCAGCACGTCGTGCTCGGCGAGCAGCCGGCCGCCGCGGGCGGCCTCGGCGCGGCCCTTCTCCGACAGCTCGACGTCCACCCAGCCGGTGAACAGGTTGGCCTTGTTCCACTCGCTCTCGCCGTGGCGGAGCAGGATGAGGGTCCCAGAGGAGGTCACGCCGTCATCCTGCCCGACGGGGGCCGGTCCGGTCGGCCGGCCACCCTCCAGGGGCCCGCACCGGGCCTGCCAGGTGTGGGAGGAGGGTGGCCCTCCCTTCAGGCCATGGCGGCGACGTCGCGGCGGCGCGCCGGCGCGCGGGTGGCCAGGACGGCGGCGGCCACGATCTCGCCGGCGCGCACCAGCTGCTCCTCGGTGTGGGTGGCCATCGCCGCCAGCCGCAGCACGCCCTTGCCCCGCGGCACGGCCGGGTGCACGACCGCGTTCGTGTAGACACCGGCGTCGTGGGCGGCGGCCCAGGCGGCGCGGGTGACCTCGTCCTCCCCGGTGGGCACGGCGATGACCGCGCCCCGGCCGGGCAGCGGCGCGGCGCCGCACTCGGTGAGCACCCGGCGCAGCAGCTCGCCGTTGTCGCGCAGTCGCTGCATCCGCTCGGGCTCGCGGCGCAGGACGCGCAGCGAGGCCAGCGCCGCGGCGACCGCGGACGGGTCGTTGGCTGCGCTGAAGACGTAGGGCATCGAGGTGCAGCGGATGCCCTCGGCGACGGCCCGCGACGTCATCACCGCCCCGCCCACGCTGGCCAGGGACTTGCTGAACGCGACGGTGACCGCGTCGACCCGGTCGAGCACCCCGGCCTCCTCGGCGGCGCCGCGGCCGCCCTCGCCGAGCACCCCGAGCCCGTGCGCCTCGTCGACGACCAGCCGGGCACCGAACCGCCGGCACAGGCCGGCGATGGCCGCCAGCGGGGCGGACTCCCCGCTCATCGAGTAGACGCCGTCGACGACCACGACCGCGCCGGCCTCGGGGTCCAGCGCGGTCAGCCGCCGCTCCAGCGAGGCCGCGGAGTTGTGGGTGAAGCGCGCGACGGTGCCCCGGCTGGCCGCGGCGGCGGCGTGCAGGCTGGCGTGCGCGTGGGCGTCGACGAGCAGCACGTCGCCGGGGGCGCAGCTGGTCGACAGCACGGCGAGGTTGGCGTTGACCCCGGCCGAGGTCAGCACGGCGTCCTCGGTGCCGTAGTGCTCGGCGAGCTCCTGCTCGAGGGTGAGGTGCAGCCGCGTCGTCCCGTTGAGCATGCGGCTGCCGGCGGCGCTGGTGCCGTACTGGCGCAGCGCGCCCACCGCGGCCTCGACCACCTGCGGGTCGCCGGCCAGGCCGAGGTAGTTGTTGGTGCCCAGATTGATCCGGGTGCGGCCGTCGTCGAAGACGGTCATCGGCTGCGGCGCGCCCGCGGTGGGGACGGCGTGCGTCGCCAGGCCCTCGCGGTCGTGCCGCCGCAGCAGCGCGGCGAAGTCGCTGCGCAGCAGCGGGGCGAACGGGTCACGCCGGACCGGGTGGGCGTCGAACACGTGGCTGGCCTCCTCGTCGCCGCGAGGGGGCCGCGGCGGTGCTGCTCCGACCCTGAGGGTCGGCACGCTCCGTGGTCAACGATGATCGCTCGGTCCGGTCGAGGGTCACCCGACCCGGCGAGACACCCGTCACTCCTGCACCCGTGGTGACGGCACACGGCAGCATCCGGCCGGGTGGGTGTCACCCGGGAGAGCAGCCCGGTCAGCGGGCGCGCAGCCTCATCGGGGTGCGGAAGCGGTCGCCGGCGGCGCGGGCGACCTGCCGGGCGGCCCGGCGCGACTCGGCCGCGGAGCGCATCTCGGCCATGGCGGCGGCGTAGGCGTCGACCAGGGAGTCGGTCGTGCGGTCCCAGCTGAAGGCGCTGGCGTGCCGGCGGGCACCGGCGGCCAGCAGTTCCCGGCGGGCGAGCACCGCGCGGACGGCGGCGGCGTAGTCGTCGGGGTCGCGGGTGTCGACCAGCAGGCCCGAGACGCCGTCGTCGACGGCGGTGGGCAGGCCACCGACGGCGGCGGCCACCACGGGGGTGCCGCACGCCTGCGCCTCGAGGGCGACCAGGCCGAAGGACTCGTTGTGGCTGGGGACGACGGCCACGTCCGCGGCGCGGTAGTGGTCGGCCAGCCGCTCGGCCCGCTGCGGCGGCAGGAAGCGCACCACGTCGGTGATGCCGAGCGCGACGGCCAGCTCCTGCAGCCGCTGCGGCTCGGCCAGCCCGGAGCCACTGGGGGCGCCCACGACGAGCACCTGCAGGCGGCTGCGCAGCGCCGGGTCGGCGGCGAGCATCCGGGCAGCGGTCTCCAGCAGCAGGTCGGGCGCCTTGAGCGGCTGGATGCGGCCGACGAACAGCAGGACGACGGCGTCGGCGGGGACCCCGATCCGCTCCCTGGCCGCGCGCTGGTCACCGGGCGAGAAGCGCTGCAGGTCGACCCCGGGCGGGACGACGAGGGTGCGGCGCGGGTCGGCGTCGTAGAAGTCGACGAGCTGCCGGGCCTCCTCGGCGGTGTTGGCCACCAGCCGGTCGGCCTCGGCGACGACCTGCTCCTCGCCGATCACCCGGGCGCGCGGCTCGGGCTCGTCGCCCTCGGCGAGCGCGGCGTTCTTGACCTTGGCCAGGGTGTGCGCCGAGTGCACCAGCGGCACGCCCCACCGGTCGCGGGCCAGCCAGCCCACCTGGCCCGACAGCCAGTAGTGGGAGTGGACGACGTCGAAGTGGCCCGGCTCGTGCCGGGCCTCCTCGCGCAGGACGGCGGCGGTGAAGGCGCACATCTGCGCTGGCAGGTCGTGCTTGCCCAGGCCCTCGAAGGGGCCGGCGCTGACGTGGCGCACGGAGACCCCGGGCACCATCTCGACGACCGGCGGCTGGTCGCTGGACGTGGCCCGGGTGAACACGTCGACGGCGATGCCGCGCTCGGCCAGCCGGCGGGAGACCTCGACGACGTAGACGTTCATGCCGCCGGCGTCACCGGCGCCCGGCTGCTCCAGCGGGCTGGTGTGCACCGAGAGCGTGGCCACCCGGCGCGGCAGCACCGGGCCGGCGGCGGCCGGCGGGCCGGCGCGCCAGGGCGTGGGCTGGCGGGGATGACGGCGAGCGGGCACGGCACTCCTCCCCGCTCGGGCACCGGCCAGCCGGGACGTTCGCCTGCTGGGACGCATGTGGCTGGTGTGGCACCCGGTCGGGCACCCCTGTCTCGTTCCCAGTGTGCAACAGCGCCAGGATGGGCACATGTCCAGCCCCGTGCTCCCGCCGTCCCCCTTCCGTGGTCAGGGCCGCGTCGCCGTCGTCACCGGTGCCTCCAGCGGCATCGGCGCGGCCACCGCGGAGCGGCTGGCCGCCGACGGGTTCACCGTCGTCCTGGCCGCCCGCCGGGTCGAGCGGCTCACCGCCCTGGCCGAGCGCATCGGCGGGCGCGCGGTGGCCCTCGACGTGACCGACCAGGCCTCGGTCGACGCGCTCGCCGCCGGGCTCGACCGGGTCGACGTCCTGGTCAACAACGCCGGCGGGGCCTTCGACACCGCTCCCGTGGCCGAGGCCGACCTGGACTCCTGGCAGCGCACCTACGACGTCAACGTGCTGGGCACCGTGCGGGTGACCCGGGCGCTGCTGCCCGCGCTGCGCGCCTCCGGCGCCGGCGACGTCGTCTTCATGGGGTCGACCGCCGGGCTGATCAGCTACGAGGGCGGCGCCAGCTACACCGCGGCCAAGCACGGGGTGCACACGCTGGCCGAGACGCTGCGCCTGGAGCTGGCCGGGGAGCCGGTGCGGGTGATGGAGGTCGCGCCCGGGATGGTGAAGACCGAGGAGTTCACGCTCAACCGCACGCGCTCGCAGGAGAAGACCGACGCCGTCTACCGCGGTGTGCGCGAGCCGCTGACCGCCGCAGACGTCGCCGACGTCGTGGGCTGGCTGGTCACCCGGCCGCACCACGTCAACGTCGACCTGCTCGTCGTCCGCCCGCTCGCCCAGGCCGCCCAGCACAAGGTCGTCCGCGACGCCGACTGAGCCCGATGGAGTCCCAGCGCGCCAGGAACGCACCGCTGGGACTCCATCACCGGCTCACTCGGCGTGGTGGAGGAGGACCTCGTAGGCGCGGGTGACGCGGGCGGGGTCGGCGGCGGTGCCGCTGCGCTCGAACAGCGCCTGCGCGTCGGTGACCTCGGCGGTGGTCGCCGTCCCGGAGTTGAGCACCCGGGAGATCAGGCCGGACAGCGCCGCGTCGGCCTCCAGGCGCGCCATCCAACCCGTCATCTGCCGGGGGTCGGCGGGCATCGGGGCGGGCGTGCGCAGCGCGTCGTACAGGGCGCCGAGCTGCAGGGACTCGTCGGGTCGCATGCTCACGGCCGGACCTGCGTCGGCTCGGGCACCAGGGTGACGCCGAACTGCGTGCGCACCGCCGCCACGACCTCGCCGGCGAAGGCCATCAGCTCCGCGGCGGTCGCGCCGGGCTCGGTGGTCAGCGCCAGGCTGTGCCGCGACGACGTACCGACCCGCCCGGCCCGCGTGCCCCTGCCGTAGCCGGAGTGCTGCACCAGCCAGGCCGCGCTCAGCTTCACCTGCGCAGCACCGTCGGCGCCGACGCCGGCCGGCCAGGACGGGCACCCGGGCACCGCGGTGCCCACCGGGACGACGGGGTTGGTGAAGAACGAGCCGGCGCTGCGGGAGTCGGGGTCGGCGGGGTCCCAGACCATGCCCTTGCCGCGGCGCAGCTCCAGCACGGCGTCCCGCACCTGCGCCAGCGGCGCGGTCTCGCCGAGCTCGACGCCCAGCTTCTTGGCCAGCTCCGCGTAGCTGACCGGGCTGGAGGAGTCCGAGGCCCGCAGCAGGAAGGTCACCGACAGGACGACGAAGACACCGGGCCGCTGCTTGAGCATGCTGTCGCGGTAGGCGAAGGCCAGCTCGGCAGGGGTGAGCACCCGCTCGGCCCGCCGCTCCCGGTCCCAGACCCGCACGGCGGTGATCAGCGCGGCGACCTCCTGGCCGTACGCGCCGACGTTCTGCACCGGCGTGGCGCCGGTCGAGCCGGGGATGCCGGACAGCGCCTCCATGCCGGCGAGGTGCTCGGCGACGGTGAGGGCCACCAGGTCGTCCCAGGACTCCCCCGCCTCGACCTCGAGCTGGACGCCGTCGGCGGTGTCGGTGCGGGCCACCCCGGAGTTGCGGACCAGGACGACGTCGCCGGGCCAGCCGCTGTCGGGGGCGACGATGTTGGACCCGCCGCCCAGCACCAGCAGCGGGCGGCCGGCGTCGTCGGCGTCCCGGACGGCGGCGACCAGCTCGGCGCGGGTGGAGACCTCGACCAACCGGTCGATCGGACCACCGACGCCGAGGGTGGTCAGGTCCGAGAGGCGGGCGTCCCGGCGTTCCTGCACGCACCCACGGTAACGGCCCGTGCGGCTAACCTCGTCGTCCGTGAGCGACCACACCCAGCGTGCGTCGCTGCCCCCCGTGCGCAAGGCGCCCAGGCTGGCCGCCGGCCGGGCCCGCGCGCTCGGCCTGCCGACCCGCGGCACCACCAACGCCAACCGGCTGCGCCGGGTCGACCGCTGGCTGGTGGCCACCCAGGTGGCCCGGCTGCGCGACGCCGCCCGGCCGCTCGTGGTCGACCTGGGCTACGGCGCGTCGGCGGTCACGACGCTGGAGCTGATCGACCGGCTCGCCCCGGAGATCGAGGGCCTGGAGGTCGTCGGGCTGGAGATCGACCCCGAGCGGGTGGCCGCGGTGGCGGCCGACCGCGACCCGCCGCGGGTGGACTTCCGGGTCGGTGGCTTCGAGCTGGCCGGGCTGCGGCCGGTGCTGGTGCGGGCGTTCAACGTCCTGCGCCAGTACGACGAGGAGTCCGCCGGCCGCGCCTGGGACACCATGCGCGGCGCGCTGGCGCCCGGCGGGCTGCTCGTCGAGGGCACCTGCGACGAGTGGGGACGGCGCGCGACCTGGGTGGCTCTGGACGAGGACGGCCCCCTCACCCTGACCCTCGCCGCCCGGGTGTCGGACCTCGACCGGCCTTCGGACCTGGCCGAGCGGCTGCCGAAGGCGCTGATCCACCACAACGTGCCCGGGCAGCCGGTGCACACGTTCCTCACCGCGTTCGACGTCGCGTGGGCGGCGGCCGCCGGGCTGTCGGCGTTCGGCCCGCGGCAGCGCTGGGCGGCGGCGTGCGAGGCGCTGGCCGCCGACGGCTGGCCACTGCTGGGCCCGACCCGGCGCTGGCGGCACGGCGAGGTCACCGTCCGCTGGTCGGCGGTCGCCCCGACGTGACCTGTGGGTCGCCCAGTGACGCCACGAACGCCGCCCACGCCTGGTCGGCGCGCTCGGTGTCGCCGGTGGCGTCCAGGTCGAGGAACAGCCCGCGGATGACGGCCAGCACCAGCGTCGCGAGCTCCCGCCGGCCGATGGTCCGCAGCCCTCCCTCCAGCGGGACCAGCCAGTCCGTCGTGGCCTCCCGCCGGAAGCCGGGCCACAGCTGCTGCTCGGCGTCCTCCCGCAGCCGGTTGAACACCGCCAGGTACCGCTGCCCGTCCGGCCCGGTCATGCCGGCCCACGCGCGGGCCAGCGTCGTCCGGTAGTCCTCGTCCGGGCGCACGCGCAGCAGCGCCTCCCAGTCCCGCCGCTGGCGGGCCCGCGCCTGCCGCAGCACCGCGCGCAGCAGCGCGTCCTTCGTGCCGAAGTGGTACAGCAGCATCCGGGTCGAGGTGCCGGTGGCGGCGGCGAACGGCTCGAGCCGGTCGGGCAGGCCGCCGGCCAGCGCGGCATCGGTGCACGCGTCCAGCAGGCGCTCCCGGATCTCCGGCTGCTTGTGTCGACCCACGTCCGGATCTTTTCGCGTAACTGGCGGTACGTCTAGCGTCGGCCGCACAGTCCGACGTCGAGGAGGCTCAGATGCGAGTGGTGTTCGTGCACGGGGCGTGCGTCCGGGACGGCGCGTGGTGGTGGCACCGCACCGCCGCGCTGCTCCGGGCGCGGGGCGTGGCCAGCGTGGCCCCCGCGCTGCCCAGCTGCGGGGAGACCGGCGCGGCCGGCGCGGGGCTGGACGACGACGTCGCCGCCGTCCGGCAGGTGCTCCTGGACGGTGACGAGCCGACGGTGGTGGTCGGACACAGCTACGGCGGCATCGTCACCGCCGAGGCCGCCGCCGGCGTCGACGCGGTCGGGCACCTGCTCCTGGTGTCCAGCTACCTGCCCGAGGTCGGCGAGAGCCTGTCGACCTTCGGCGGCGGCCCGGAGCCGGCGCCCTTCCTCGATGTCGACGGTGGCACGTTCGGCGTCCGGCCCGAGCTGCTGACGACGACGTTCCTGCAGGACTGTCCCGAGGTGGCGGCCGACGCGCTCGCCCGGCTGGCCCGGCAGAGCGTCTCGGTGCTGGGGCGGCCGGTGCAGGCGGCCGCGTGGCACCACGTGCCCTCGACCTACCTGGTGTGCGCGCAGGACCGGGGCACCCCCGCGTCGGCGCAGCGGGAGTTCGCCCGGCGCGCCGGGACGATCGTGGAGCTCGACGCCGGCCACCACCCGTTCCTGTCCCGGCCGCAGGCGGTGGCCGACCTGCTGCTCGGCCTGGCGGTCTGAGCGGTCAGCTCCCGACCCGGGCGAAGCGCGCGGACAGCGTGCGGAAGGCCGCCGCGAGCTCCGGCGGGTCCACGGCGAGGACGTCGGTGTCGTAGCGGGCGACGGCGGCGGCCACCCCGACCCACGACCACGCGCCGATCGTCAGCCGGCAGCGGTCGGGGCCCAGCTCCTCGACGACGCCGTCGCCGGCGAACGGGGCCACCCGGGCGGCCGGCAGCCCGAGCTCGACGGTGCCGGTGCACGGCCAGCTGCCGGTCGCACCACCCCGGAAGGCAGCGTCCACGAACGTCGCGACGTCGCCGCCGGGCAGGGCACGCGGGGTGAAGCGCGGGCCGTTCGGGGTGCGCAGCGTCATCCGGTCGCAGCGGAAGGTGCGCCAGTCGTCACGGTCGAGGTCGAACGCGACCAGGTACCAGCGGCCGGCCCGGGCGACCAGCGCGTGCGGCTCCGCCCGCCGCGGTGCCGGTGTCCCCCCGTGGTCGAACCGCACCACCTCCCGGCGCCGGACGGCCGCGGTCAGCGCGACCAGCACCGCCGGGTCGACCTCCGCGGCCGCAGCCCCGGCCAGCGGGGTGACCTGGACGGCGTCGACGCGGTGCCGCAGCCGGGCCGGCATCACCTGGCGGACGGTGGTCAGCGCGCGCGCCGCGGCCTCGCCGATCCCCGCCCCGCTCGTGGCCGCCAGCTGCAGGGCCACGGCCAGCGCGACCGCCTGGTCGTCGTCGAACAGCATCGGCGGGAGGTCGGTGCCGGCGGCGAGGCGGTAGCCCCCGTCGGGGCCCTTGGACGCCTGGACGGGGTAGCCGAGCTCGCGGAGCCGGTCGACGTCGCGGCGCACGGTGCGCGCGGTGACGCCCAGCCGGTCGGCCAGCGTGGCCCCGGGCCAGTCGCGGCGGGCCTGCAGCAGCGACAGCAGGGTCAGCAGCCGGGACGACGTCCCGCTCGTCGGGGGCATGTCCCCATCGTGCCCGACAGTAGAGGACCGATCCTGTCCGCTACTGCTGACAACGTCCCTCTTGTGCCACCGACGGGGTGGCCGACAGCGAGGAGACCGGTATGAGCGTCACCACCACCACCCACCTGAACTTCCGCGGCCAGGCCCGCGAGGCGCTGGACTTCTACGCCGCCGTCTTCGGCGGGGAGGTCATGGCCTTCACCTTCGCCCAGGGCGGCGACGAGCAGGACGCCGCCGACGGGGCCGTGGCCGAGCAGGTCAAGTGGGGCGGCGTACAGGCCCCCAACGGCTTCGCGGTCATGGCCTTCGACGTCCCGCCGGGGCGGGCCTACGACGCCGGCACCGACGCCGTCTACGTCTCGGTGCGCGGTACCGACCCCGAGGAGGTCAGCGGGTACTGGCAGCGGCTCGTGGTCGGCGGCACGGTGCGGGCCCCGCTCGCCCCGGCCGGCTACGCCCCGCTGTACGGGATGGTCACCGACCGGTTCGGCGTGACCTGGGTGCTCGACGTCCTCCCGCCCTACAACGGCTGACCCCGGCCGGGAGCGGGTGGACCGTCCGGGCCACCCGCTCCCCGTGCGGCACGATGGACGACGTGCCCGACGAGCTCTTCGACCGCTGGACCGCTGCCGTCGAGCAGGAGGGCGAGCGGATCGGCGTCCTCGCCGAGGAGCTGGACACCGGGCGCACCCCGGCCCCCGGCGGCCTGCAGGCCCCGGTGCCCTGGGTGCCCGGCTGGACCGCCCGCGACCTCGTCGTCCACCTGGGTGGCGTGCACCGCTGGACCGTCGGCGTCCTGCGGGCCGGCAGCACCCGCCCACCCGACCGCGGCGCGGCCCACGAACCGGACGACGACCTGCACGGCTGGTACGCGCAGGGCCTGATCGAGCTGGTCGCCACCCTGCGCACCACCGACCCCGACGCGCCCGCCTGGCACATGAGCCCGGCGGCGAGCTCCACCGCCCGCGCCTGGGCCCGGCGGCAGGCCCACGAGCACACCGTCCACCGCCACGACCTGGAGGCGACCGCGGCGCTGCCCCTGTCCCCCGTCGACCCGGTGCTCGCCGGTGACGGGGTCGACGAGCTGCTGGCGATCGTGCTGCCCCGGTGGCAGCACCACGCGCCGCTGGCCACCGCCCGCGCCCGGGTCGGCGTGACCGCGACCGACCTCGGCCGCGCCTGGACCGTCGAGGTGGCCGACGGCGCCGTCCGGTGCACCGACGGCCCGGCCCCGGACGCCGACGCCGCCGTCAGCGGGACGGCGGCCCAGCTGCTGCTGCACCTGTGGGGCCGGCCGGGCGAGGTCACGGTGCACGGCGACCGGGCCGCCGAGACCCTGCTGCGGGGGCGCTGACGATGGGCCGCAAGGACCGCGCGCACCTGTCGGCCCTCCCGGGGCCGACCCAGGTCGCCGGCGGCACCGCCGAGCTGCTGGCCGACGCCGACCGGGAGGGCTCCTGGCAGCTGATGCTCGACGGCGTCCCGCAGTCGCACGTCGACCTGACCGACCCCTCCCACCTGGAGTTCGAGTACGTCCGCCGGATGGGCCACGTGCTCGACCTGGCCGCCGAGCCCGGTCAGGCGCTGGACGTCGTCCACCTGGGCGGGGGCGCGCTCACCCTGGCCCGCTACGTCGCGGTCACCCGGCCCGGCTCCCGGCAGCGGGTGGTCGAGCTCGACGAGCCGCTGACCGAGCTGGTGCGCCGCGAGCTGCCGCTGCCGCGGGACGCCCGGGTGCGGGTGCGCGCCGCCGACGCCCGCGAGGGGCTGGCCGCGCTGCCGGACGCCTCGGCCGACGTCGTCCTGGTGGACGTGTTCGCCGGCGCCCGCACCCCGGCGCACCTGACCACCGTGGAGTTCGCCGCCGACGTCGCGCGCGTGCTGAAGACCGGCGGCGTCACGGCGTGGAACGTCTCCGACGGCCCGCCGCTGCGCTTCGCCCGCGCGGAGGCGGCGACGCTGCGGGCGGTCTTCGGGCACGTGGCCCTGCTCGCCGAGCCGGGCACCCTGCGCGGACGGCGGTTCGGCAACACGGTGGCGGTGGCCTCCGACGTCGAGCTGCCGATCGCCGGGCTCACCCGCCGCTGCGCCGGCGACCCGATGCCGGCCCGGGTGGTCGACGGCGCCGAGCTGGACCGGTTCGTCGGCCAGGCGGCGCCGGTGACCGACGCCGACGCCCAGCCCTCACCCCAGCCGCCGGCCGGGATCTTCGACTGAGCCACGGGGGGCCTGGGCGCCGTAGGGTCGGGCGATGACCGCTCCCTCCTCCCGCCGGCTCACCCGCGACACCCGCCACAAGGTGGTGGCCGGGGTCTGCTCCGGCCTGGCCCGCAGGTTCGGGCTCTCCCGCGGTGGCCTGCGCCTGGCCTTCGTGGTGTCCTGCGTGCTGCCCGGGCCGCAGTTCATCGCCTACGTCGCGCTGTGGGTCCTCATGCCGGCCGACGACACCTACTGACGGCCGCGCGGGTCACCAGCTGTTGTTGCCCCGGTTGAGGCTGCGCACGGCGGGGCGCACGTCGACGAGGTAGACCACCGCGGCGACGACGGCCGGGAGGCCCAGGAAGCTCAGCGGGCCCATGACCCACAGCAGCAGCGTGGCGATGCCGGTGATGGCCAGCCACGCGGGCTTGCTGAGCTTGCCCGCGGCCACGAAGGACGCCGCCGGACGGATGACGGCGTCGACCAGCGCCCAGCCCGCCAGGGCCAGGGTCCCGAAGGTCACCAGGGTGTAGACGAAGCCGTCGAAGCTGCCCATGAGCCGAGGATAGGCGGGTCGCGCCACCGGCCGCCGGGGAACGCGCCCGCCTCCGGCCGGGGTGACCCGTCCGGGTGGGACGACGACGCCCCGGCCCCCGCGGTGCGGGGACCGGGGCGAGGCCTCACTTCGAGGTGCGGTCGCTCTTGGCCGGGACGGCGAGCGGGTCGGGCAGCGTCGCCTTGGCCGCGCGCTTGCGCGCCGGCTTCGCGGCGACGGGCTCCGCGGCCGCCGGCTCCACGGTGGCCGGTGCGTCGGCGGCGGCGTCGGCCACGGCGGCCTTCGTCGTCTCCGCGGCGTCCTGGACCTCGGCGGTGGCCGCGTCAAGGGCGGCGCCGGTGCGGGCCGCCGTCCGCTGCGCGACCGAGGTGACGGTGTCGGAGGCCTCGGCGACGGTCTCGCCGGTCTCCTCGAGGACGTCCTCGAGGCCGTCCTCGACGGCGTCCACGGCGCGCTCGGTGCGGGCGACCACCTTGCGGAAGGCCGGCTGGCGGCGCAGCTCGCCGACCAGCTGCTCGCCGCGGCCGGCCAGCTCGCCGACGGCGCCCAGCGCCTGGGTGCGGGCGGCCTCGACCAGGCCGGTGACGGTGCCCAGCACCGTCTCCGGGCGCAGCTCGGTCACCGTGGTGCGGGCCTGGACGGCGGCGCGGCGGGCCTGCTCGCGGGCGGCCTCGACCCGGGTGCGGGCCTCCTTGGCGCCCAGGTCGGCCTGGACCTGCGCCTCGCCGGGCAGCGCCTCCGCGCGGGCGCGCAGCCCGACGACGACGGTGCGGGCGCGGTCGACGGCGACGTCACCGGCGCCGATCGCGGCCAGCAGGCCGGTGCGGCCGGTCTCGACGAGGGTCTCGCCGTAGGACTTCAGGGTGTCGGTGCGGCTCATGCCGTCTCCTCCGTGGGGGTGGGGGTGGCCGCCGCCTCCTGCTCGCGGGCGAGCTGGGCGGCGTGTTCGCGGGCGTAGGTCTCGTACAGCTCCAGGAGCACGGCCTTGTGCCGCTCCGACAGCGCCTCGTCGCCGCGGATGGCGGCGACCGTGCCGGCGGTGCCCGAGCGGCGGTCGAGGATGCCGGCCTGCTCGTAGAGCGTCTCGGCAGAGATCTTCAGGCCCCGGGCGATCTGGGCCAGGATCTCGGCCGACGGCTTGCGCAGCCCGCGCTCGACCTGGGACAGGTAGGGGTTGCTCACCCCGGCCACCCGGGCCAGCTCGCGCAGCGACACCTGGGCCGCGCTGCGCTGGGAGCGGATGAACTCCCCGACCTGCGAGCTCACGGCCGCGGGCACGGTCTGCGCCTCGGCGGCCGCGGTCACCACGCTCTCGCGGACCGCGGTCACCTGCTCGCGGACAAACTCCGTGGGTCGCTGCACGGGGTCACCGTAGCCCGCGCTGCTAGCTCCTGCAAGCGCGCTGCTAGCAGCCTGGTCGCTACCGCACAGCGGGTCGACCCGCTCCAGCCGACGTGGAGCCGCGCCACGGCACGGATCCACGTCCGTTGGCCCGGGTCGACCCGGGTGGGCGCCGTCCGGACGCGGCTCAGGCCAGGACGTCGGACGGGCGGATGCGGCCGACGACGCCCTCGCCGCCGGAGACCGCGGTCGACGACCAGGGGGCGAGCGTCTCTGCGGGCACGCCCAGGTGCACCAGCCCGGCGCACAGCGCGGGCAGCCGGCCGCGGTCGCCGCCGTCGTCGAACTTGAGCGCGACGGCTCCGGCGCCGGGCAGCGCGGCCACGTGCACGCCGTCCGCCCCGCCCTTGACCAGCAGCCCGTCGACGGCCTGCATCAGCTCGGTGTCGTCGCGGCCGGTGCCGGCGACCAGCCACGGGTGGGCGCGCACCGCGTCGGCGACCCGGCGGCCGGCCGTGCCGGGCTCGGCGCGCACCAGCGACAGGACGCCGCGGGCCAGGCCGGTCAGCGAGATGGCGTGCTGGGGTGCGCCGCAGCCGTCGACGACCACAGCGGACACCGGGTCGCCCCCGGCCTCGCCCAGCCGCGCCTCGATCGCCTGCTGCAGCGGGTGCGCCGGGTCGAGGTAACCCTCGGTCGGCCAGCCGGCCGCCACGCAGGCCGCGAGCATCGCCGAGTGCTTGCCCGAGCAGTTCATGGCCAGCCGGTCGGGCGCGCGGCCCTCGACCAGCCAGTGCGCCCGCGTGCCCTCGTGGCCGGGCAGCGCGGGCGGGCAGCCGAGGTGGTCGGGGCCGAGCCCGGCGCCGGCGAGCACCTGCGCGGCCAGCTCGCGGTGGCCGTCCTCGCCGCTGTGCGACGCCGCGGCCAGCGCCAGCTCCCGGTCGTCGCGGGGCTGCCAGCCGGCGTCGAGGTAGACCGTCGCCTGGACCGGCTTGTTCGACGACCGCGGCAGCACCGGGCGGGTCACGTCACCGACCGACAGCAGCGGCGCGCCGTCGGCCCCGAGGACGACGAGCGCCCCCCGGTGCACCGACTCCAGCACGTCGGACCCGAGCCCGCCGCGCCACACCTCGACCAGCACCGGGTCCACCGGCCATGCGCTCATGCGCCCATCCTGCCGGGAGCTCCCCGGCCTGCCGGGCCGACCCCCGCTCGGCCCCGTCGCAGGGTCCCGCCGCGAGCCTGCGAGCGGTGGGGGGGGGGCGACGGGGTCCTTCGTCAGCCGTGCCGGGACTCGTCGGCGAGCAGCTGCGCCACGTCGGCCAGGCCCTCGCGGTACCGGCGGGCCAGCTCACCGGCCACGGCGTCCATCACCGACTGCACGCCGCGCCGGCGCTCGGACAGCGTGCGCTCGCCGGCGGCCAGCGACCGGGCGGTCTGCTCGAGCAGGTCGTCGGGCATCGACGGGACGTCGGTGAGGTCGGCGCCCGGGGCCAGGCTGTTCACCCAGGTCTCGAACTGCTCGGGCGAGGTGGGCTGCACGGTCTGGTGCCGGCCCAGGCCGTGGGCGGGGCCGCGGCCCTTCTCGGACAGGATCTCCGGCAGCAGGTCGACCAGCGAGCGGCCGTCGTGCTCGGCGCGGCGCTGGAGCTCGCGGCGCACGATGTCCAGCCGCCCCTGCAGCAGCCGCCGCGTGTAGGAGAGGTTGACCTCCTCCTGCTCGGCGCGGTGCCGCAGCGCCCGTACCTCGGCCATCGGCACGTCCTGGACCCCGTCGAGGAACGACGGGTCCAGCAGCTCGTCGACGCCGGCGCCGCCGGCAGCGGCAGGGGTGAGAGCAGTCATCGCGCGACCTCCGCGGGAGTGGGGACGAGGAGCGCCGGGGCGAAGTGCGTGCCCCGGGTCACCGGCCGATCGTCGCAGACCGGACCGCCCGGACGCGGTCGCGGGCCGCCGCCCGGGTGTCGTCGAGCTCGGCGGGGGTGTCGTCGGGGTCGACCGCGGCGGTCGCCTCACCGACCTTGAGCGCCGCGTCGGGGGCCAGCGACTGCTTGACCAGGGCGAGGGCGATCACGCCCAGCTCGTGGTGGCGCACGGCGGTGCCGAGCCGACCGACCTCACGGGTGCCGGCGGTGACCGGCGTCCCGGGGCGGGGCAGCGTCTCGCTCATGCCGTCCAGGTGCAGCAGCACCAGCCGGCGGGGCGGGCGCCCCAGGTTGTGCACCCGGGCGACGGTCTCCTGGCCCCGGTAGCACCCCTTCTCGAGGTGGACGGCGGTCTGCAGCCACTCGAGCTCGTTGGGGATCGTGCGGTGGTCGGAGTCGACCCCGGCCCGGGGACGGCGGGCCTCGACCCGCAGCGCCTCGTAGGCGTCGACCCCGGCGAGCACGGCGCCGGCGGCCAGCAGCTGGTCGGCCCGGGCGGCGAGCTCGGCGCGCGGCACGAGCAGGTCGACCACCGCCGCCGTCCCGTCGCCGATCGCGGGCATCCGGCGCACCCAGCCACCGCCCTCCAGCGGTGCGACCGCGTACGGCGCGGCCGGCACCGGCCAGCCCGCAGCGGTGAGCACCTCGTCGCCGCGCGGCCCGACCAGCGACAGCAGCGCCCACGCGTCGGTGGCCAGCGCCGGGTCGACCCGCAGCATGAAGCGCATCCGCTGCAGGAAGGTCACCAGCGCGGCACCCGTGCCCGGCTCGACGTCGCCCCAGGTGGTGCCGTCGAGCTCGGTGAGGACGACGTGGTGCTCGACGTGGCCCTGCGGGGAGAGCACCAGCGCCTCGGAGCCGGTGGCGTCGCCGAGGCGCTCCAGGTGCTGACTGGTGAGGCTGTGCAGCCAGCTCAGCCGGTCGGCGCCCGGGACGACGAGCACGTCGCGGTCGCTGCGGTCGACCAGCCCGGCCCCCTCGGCCAGCCGGCGCTGCTCGGGCAGCGGCTCGCCGTAGTGGGCGGCGACGGTGGCCGCCTCCTGGTCCAGGGCGACGGCGCCGGGGTGCTGCAGCAATGGGGAGCTCATGGCTTCTCCTTCTCCTCCGTGCAGGCTCGGCAGGTGCCGGACAGCGCCACGTGGCCCACGTCCAGGCTGAAACCCAGCTCGGCCCTCAGACGTTCCGCCGCCCCGTCGAGCACCCCCGGGTCGACCGAGCTGATCTCGCCGCAGGTCTGGCAGACCACGTGCACGTGCCGGTGCTGCTGCCCGGCGTGGTAGATCGGCGCCCCCTTGCCCAGGTGGGTGTGCCAGACCAGCCCGAGCTTCTCGAGCAGCTCCAGCGCGCGGTAGACGGTGGAGGTGTCGGGCGCGGCGCCGTCGGGGCCGGCGTCGGCGCGCAGCCGCGCGCCGATCTCCTCCGGGGTGCCGTGCTCCAGCGCGGACACCGCGGCGAGCACCCGCTGCCGCTGACTGGTCAGCCGCAGGCCCCGGGAGCGCAGCTCTGCGGCCAGCGGTGGGGCGCTCTCCGGTCCGGACACGCTGCCGAGCCTAGATCGCGGATGGCAGGGTGGACCGGGTGACGAGTCCTCGGGTGGCGGTCTGGCGGAACGGTGCGGCGACCGAGGTCGCCCCGGACGAGCCGGTGGTCACCGCGTTCGACCTGGGTCTGGGCCGCGGCGACGGCGTCTTCGAGTCCGCGCTGGTCGCCGGGGGCGCCACGCCGCACCTGGACGACCACCTGACCCGGTTGCGGCGCTCGGCGGGCCTGCTGGGCCTCGCCCATCCCGGGGACGACGCGGTGCGGGCCGTGGTGGCCGCGGCGGTCGCCAGCTGGCCGGCCGACGTCGAGGGCGCGTGCCGCGTGTTCCTCACCCGCGGGCTGGGCGACGGCACCCCGCCCACACTGCTCGCGCTCCTGGCCGCCGTCCCGGCCGAGACGATCCGGCAGCGCACCGAGGGCGTCGGCGTCGTCACGCTGTCGCTCGGCCTCCCCGCCGACTTCCGGGCGGGTGCGCCGTGGCTGCTGGGCGGGGCGAAGACGCTGTCCTACGCGGTGAACATGGCCGCCGGCCGGCACGCGCACTCCGTCGGCGCCGACGACGTCGTGTTCACCTCGCTGGAGGACCGGGTGCTCGAGGGCCCGACCTCGACGGTCGTGTGGGCCGCCGGCGGCGGGCTGCACACCCCACCGGTCGAGACCGGCATCCTCGCCGGCACCACCCAGGCCCGGCTGTTCGCCCGCGCGGAGGCCGACGGCTGGCCGACCGCGGTCACCCCGGGCACCGTCGCCGACCTGCACGCCGCCGACGCCGTGTGGCTGCTGTCGGGCATCCGCGGTGCCGCCCCGGTGACCCGGCTGGACGGCGTCGAGCGCGGCGACGCCGGGCTGTCCCAGCGGGTGCGGGAGCTCCTGGCCCGGTAGGGTCGCAACCGGTGCGCCGGGAAGTCTGGTCGGCAACTCCTCAGCCGACCCCGCACCCCGGAGCCGCCCCCGTGCCCAGCACCCTGTTCGCCCGCGGCTCGTACCGCGAAGCCACCCGCATCGCCGACGTCCTGCGCAAGGAGACGGTCGGCGGCGTCCTGCTCATGATCGGTGCGCTGATCGCGCTGGTCTGGGCCAACACCCCCTGGTCGGACTCCTACGCGTCGCTGCGCGACCTCGTGGTGGGCCCCTCGGACCTGTTCGGCCTGCACCTGGACCTGTCGCTGGGCACCTGGGCCGCCGACGGCCTGCTGGCGGTCTTCTTCTTCGTCGCCGGGCTCGAGCTCAAGCGCGAGTTCGTCGCCGGCGACCTCCGCGACCCGCGCAAGGCCGCGCTGCCGGTGGCCGCGGCGGTGGGCGGCATGGCCGTGCCGGCGCTGTTCTACGTGCTGGTCAACCTGCGCACCGGCGACGGCGCGCTGACCGGCTGGGCGATCCCCACCGCGACCGACATCGCCTTCGCCCTGGCGGTGCTCGCGGTCATCAGCACGCACCTGCCCACCGGGCTGCGCACGTTCCTGCTCACCCTGGCGATCGTCGACGACCTGTTGGCCATCACGATCATCGCCGTCTTCTACACGTCCACCCTGCAGGTGGTGCCGCTGCTGCTGTCCCTGGTGCCGATCGCGCTGTTCGGCGTGCTGGTGCAGAGGCGGATCCGCTCCTGGTACCTGTTGCTCCCGCTGGCCCTGGTCGCCTGGGTGCTCATGCACGAGTCCGGTGTGCACGCGACCGTGGCCGGCGTGCTGCTGGCCTTCACCGTGCCCGTCGTGCGCAGCGAGGCCGCCGGCGGCCCGGACGCGGGGCCCGGGCTGGCCGAGCACCTCGAGCACCGGGTGCGGCCGATCTCGCAGGGGCTCGCCGTCCCGGTGTTCGCGTTCTTCTCCGCCGGGGTCACCGTGGGCGGGCTCTCCGGGCTGGGGTCCGCGCTGTCCGACAGCGTGGCCATCGGCATCGTCGTCGGCCTGGTCGCCGGCAAGACCGTGGGCATCGCCGGGGCCACCTGGCTGGTCTCCCGGTTCACCCGGGCCGAGCTGGACCCCGAGCTGGGCTGGCCCGACGTGATCGGCCTGGCGATGCTGGGCGGGATGGGCTTCACGGTCTCGCTGCTCATCGGCGAGCTGGCCTTCGGGGCGGGCTCCCTGCGCGACGAGCACGTCAAGGTCGGTGTCCTCACCGGCACGCTGCTGGCCGCGCTGCTGGCTGCCGTGGTCCTCCGGCTGCGCGACCGCCGCTACCGGCTGATCGCCGAGCAGGAGGCCCGCGACGAGGACGCCGACGGCATCCCGGACGTCTACCAGCGGCCGTCCGCCGAGGGCTGAAAAAGGTCGTTGCGGGGCCCCCGATCGCGTCGTACCGTCGAGGTACACGAGAGAGGAGGTGGTCCCGAAGTTGATGACTTACAGGACGCGTGAGGTGGCTGTCCGCTAGCCGCCGTCCAGATGGGCCGCCCGCTCAGGACCCGTGGAAGACCCACGTGCACTGAGCAGCGGCAATCCCGCCCGTCCGTCGATGGCGGCGAGCGAGAACCGGACAGTCACCCGACCCCCAGGCTGCCGACGTTGTCCAGTCGGCCCGTGCGCAGCTCCCCCACTACGGTGGGGTCCAGCGCCACGGAGCAGCCTGGGGGTTGTCCGTTTGTCCGGGGAGGTCCGACGTGCAGTTCACCGGCCGGTCCGTCGCCCTGGACACCTCCGCCGGCATCTGGCTCGCCGAGTCCGCGCAGGCCGCCACGCCGGGCACCGTCGCCGCTCTGGTGCCCGCCTCGTTCGAGGCCTTCGCCCGGGTGTTCCACCCTGCCGTGCGCTACGTCGGCGACGACGACGTCGAGGTCCCCTGGGCCTCGGTCGCAGCGGCCAACGGCACCACCGCCCACCCGCTCATGCAGTGGGGCTCGGTCACTGGGGCGATGGAGTACTTCGAGAACGACGACCAGGCCCCGCTCTGGCACGGCGCACCCGCCCGCGGCCACCTGCCGGCCCCGGTCGCCGAGCGGCTCGTCGCCGTCCTCACCCGCTGGACGACGACCCCCGACGTCTGCTGGTTCGCCGTCGCCCAGGGCGGCGCGGTCATCACCGACCACCCGACCCTGGCGCTGCCCGGCCGCGAGTACTGGCTGATCAACGGCCCGATCGGGCTGGCCGCGGAGAACATGGCCGCCGAGCCGTTCGAGCAGAGCGCCAACGTGTGGTGGCCGGCCGACCGCGCCTGGTGCGTGGTCACCGACATCGACCTGGTCACCACCTACGTCGGTGGCAGCGCCGGCTGCATCGCCGACGTCCTGGCCGCCGAGGGGCTGGAGACCGCCCCCGCCGACAAGAAGCAGCGCACCACCTGGGACGCCGACCAGGTCAACCCTGCCCCCAGCGACGCCCCCGACTGAGGAAGGACCCCCTCGCCCCCCACCACGCGCGAGCGCGCGGCGGGCGCCTGCGAGGGGGCCGGACTGCTACAGCTGGGCGAGCTCGGCGGCCAGGTCGTCGAGGCCGAGGCTGCCCTGCGACAGCGCGGCCATGTGCCACGCCTTGAGGTCGAAGTCCGCACCCCGCGCGGCCCGGGCGGCGGCCCGGCCCTCCAGCCACGCCCGCTCCCCCAGCTTGTAGCTGATCGCCTGCCCGGGCATGCCGAGGTAGCGCACCAGCTCGCTGTCGAGGAAGTCGGCGTCCCGGCCGCAGTTCTCGCCGAAGAAGGCCCGGGCCAGCTCCGGCGTCCAGGGCTGCCCGCGGTGCTCGGCGACCGCGCCCTCGGCGTCGTCGGGGACCGGCAGCTCCAGGTGCATGCCGATGTCGACGACCACCCGGACGGCGCGCATCTGCTGGGCGTCCAGGTAGCCCAGCCGCGCGCCGGGGTCGGACAGGAAGCCCAGCTCGTCCATCAGCCGCTCGGCGTAGAGCGCCCAGCCCTCGAGGTTCGCGCTCACCCCGCCCAGGGTGGTCTGGTAGTTCGACAGGTCACCGGCGACGTGCACCCACTGCGCGAGCTGCAGGTGGTGGCCCGGGACGCCCTCGTGGTACCAGGTCGACACCAGGTCCCACAGCGGGAAGCGCTCCTTGCCCAGCGTGGGCAGCCAGGTGCGGCCGGGCCGGGAGAAGTCCAGCGACGGGCGGGTGTAGTACGGCGCGGCCGCGCTGCCGGGCGGGGCGATCATCGACTCGACCCGGCGCAGCGGCCCGGCGATGTCGAAGTGGACGCCGTCGAGGGCCTCGATCGCCTCGTCCATCATCGCCTGCAGCCGCTCGCGGATCGCGTCGACGCCGTCGACGGCCTCGCCGTTCTCCCCCAGCCAGCGCATGGCCTCCATCGGGGTCGACCCCGGGAGCACCTGCTCGGCCAGCTCGCGCTGCTGCACCAGGATCCGCTGGTGCTCGGCCCAGCCCCAGGCGTAGGCGTCCTCCAGCCCGCTGCCCGATCCCAGGTCCGAGCCGTTCCACGAGCGGGCGAAGCGCGCGTAGCGCTCCCGGCCGACGGCGTCGGGCGTGCCCTCGCACTGCGGGGCGTAGGTGTCGCGCAGGAAGTCGCGGACGGCGGCGACCGCTGCGTCGGCGGCCGCCGCGGCGGCGTCCAGGTCCGCGCGCAGCTCGTCGGGCCCGTCGGCGACGAAGCCGGCGAAGTAGGGGCCCTCGAGCCAGGCGTCGAGCTGGCCGATCACGGTGTGCACCTGCCGCGGGGCGGCGAACAGCCCGCGCTCGGCCCCGGCGGTGAGCGACTCCTGGTAGCCGCGGTAGGCCGCGGGCACCCGCACCAGCCGGCGGGCCACGACCGCCCAGTCCGCCGGCGTCGCGGTCGGCATCATCGAGAACACCGAGCGGATCGACTGCACCGGCGAGAACAGGTTGGACACCGCGCGCAGGCCCTCACCGGCCTCGTGCAGGGCGAGGGCGGCGGTGAGCCGCTCGCGCAGCAGCCGGGCGCAGCGCCGCTCGATCGGGTCCTGCTCCAGCGACGGGTCCGCGGCGAGCACCCGGTCCAGCTCGGCCAGCGTCGAGCGCATCAGCTCGGCCTCGGCCTCCTGCCCGGCCGGGGTGGTGTCGGGGAGGCGGTCGTCGCCGGGGCGGTTGCCCAGCCCGGTGGCGACGATCGGGTCGAGGTCGCAGACGGCCTCGACGTAGGCGTCGGCGACCTGCCGCGGGGTGGTGGGAGCAGCTGCGGTGGTCATCGGATCCGTTCCAGTCGGGCGGACATGGTGGGGCGCAGCGGCTGGTCGGTCGCCGCGCGGTCGACGGCGTACATCAGCGCGCCGTCGACGATGCCGTAGAGGCGGGTGGCCCGGCTGACGTCGGGGTGGTCGGGGGTGCGGGCCAGCACGTCGCTGGTCAGCTCCCAGCTGGTCGTCGTCCGGGCGGTGCCGACGTAGATCTCGACCAGGCCGGCCGGGGAGCTCACCAGCAGCTCGACCTCGTCGTCGCCGCGGGGCCGCCAGAAGCCCGACTCGCGGGTGTCGGGGCCGGCCACCCGGCCGTCGTCGGTGAGCCGCCAGGTGCGCGACTCGTAGGACAGGAAGTCGCGCCCGTCGTGGGCGAAGCGGATCCACTGGCCGAAGCGGTGGTCGCCGCCGGTGCCGGCGGCCTGGCCCTCGCCGTGCCACTCGCCCAGCAGCGGCAGCACCGAGAGCAGCTCGTGGGCGACCTCGGGGCCGGTGCGGACGTCGACGGTGTCGGGCACCGGCAGCTCGGTCGGCCCGGCGGCCGGGCCGTCGGGCAGGCCGGGCGGGACGGGCGCGCTCATCGGGCGTCCCCCCGCTCCGACTCGGTGCGGGTGAGCCGCCACGCGGAGGCGGCGAAGCCCAGCGCAGTCAGCCCGGTGAGGGTGACGAGCACCCAGGCGGAGACCAGACCCATGCCGCCACCGTAATCCGGCCCCCCGCGACGCACCGGGGGGAGGTCGGCTCACCCGCGCGGGGTGCCCGGCTCAAGTGCCGCCGCCCGGCCGCCGACATCCGTGGGGCACGACGGATCTCCAGCCACGTGGATCCGCAGACCCGACGAGGTGACCTGGTGTCGATCGACGCCGCGCTGCGACCCGCACAGCCCGCGACCGGACCGGTGACGGCGCGGCTCAACGTGACCTGGACCGGCCCCGCGGACGCACCCGCGGTCCTCTTCGCCCACGGCTTCGGCTGCGACCAGGGCATGTGGGACGGCGTCGTGCCGTACTTCGGCGACGACCACCACGTCGTCCGCTACGACCTGATGGGCTACGGGCAGTCCGACTTCTCCGCCTACGACCCGCAGCGGTACGCCACGCTCGACGGCCACGCCGACGACATCCTGGCCATCTGTGCCGAGCTGGACCTGCGCGACGTCACCCTCGTGGCGCACAGCGTGAGCACGATGATGGCCGTGCTGGCCGCGATCGAGGAGCCGCAGCGCTTCCGGCAGCTGGTCCTGGTGGCCGCCAACCCCTACTTCCTGCAGGACCCGGTCACCGGCTACGACGGCGGCTTCTCCGACGCCGACATGACCGAGGTCGCCGGCGCGCTGGACAGCAACTACTTCACCTGGGCCGAGGCGATGGCCCCGGTCATCATGGGCACGCCCGAGGCCCCGGAGCACGGCGAGCGGCTGACCGCGAGCTTCTGCCGGGTCAACCCCGACGTCGCCCGCCAGCTGCTGGGCACCATGTTCACCACCGACTACCGGCCGCTGCTGCCGCAGGTGACGGTGCCGACCGTGGTCATGCAGTGCCGGGCCGACGCGATGGTGCCGGCCCCGGTCGCCGGGTACCTGCACGACCAGCTGGCCGGCTCGACCCTGGTGCAGCTGCAGGCGCTGGGCCACTGCCCGCACATCAGCGCACCCGAGGAGACCGCAGCGGCCATCCGCGCCCACCTGCTCACGCCGTGACACCGGACTACGCGGACCTGTGGGAGCACGCCCCCGGCAGCCACCTGCTGCTGGACGACGACGGGCTCATCACCGCCGCGAACGCCACGTTCTGCGCATGGACCGGCCACGCGGCCGCCGACCTGCTCGGCCGGCCGTTCACCGCGCTGCTGCCGATCGGCGACCGGGTCCTGCACACCACGCACGCGCTGCCGCAGCTGATGGTCACCGGCCGGATCGCCGAGGCGTCCGTACAGGTGATCGGGGTCGACGGCGAGCGCCACCCCGCGCTGCTGAGCGCGACGCGGGTGACCGAGGGGCTGCCGGCGCCGGAGACCCGCATCGTGCTGGTGGACGCCCAGCAGCGCCGCCGGTACGAGGAGGAGCTGCTCACCGCCCGCCGGCGGGCCGAGGAGTCCCAGGCCCGGATCGCCGCGGCGGAGGCCGCGCTGACCGAGCTGGTCCACCACGACTCGCTGACCGGTCTGCTCAACCGGCCCGGGCTGCTGCACGCCCTGCACGGCCGGCTCGGCCGCTGCGGCGCCGACGCCACCGGGCCCGGGACGGCCGTGCCCACCGTGTTCTTCATCGACCTCGACGGGTTCAAGGCCGTCAACGACGGGCTGGGCCACAGCAGCGGCGACGAGCTGCTGCGGGTGGTCGCCCGCCGCCTGGAGGACGCCTCCCGCGCCGGCGCCGACGTCGCCCGCCTGGCCGGCGACGAGTTCGTCGTCCTGGACGACGTCTCCCCCGCCGGCACGAGGACCGTCGCCGCGCGGCTGCTCGACGTGCTCGCCGAGCCGGTCGTCCTGCAGGGCGTGGAGGTCGTGATCGCCGCCAGCCTCGGCAGCTGCGCGGCCGAGGTGCCCGTCGCCCCCGCCGACGTCGCGACCGCCGCCGACCTGGTGCTCCGCCGGGCCGACACGGCGATGTACCGGGCCAAGAGCCAGGGACGGGGGCGCTGGGAGGCGCACGTCCCCGGCAGCCCCGACCCCGCGGCCGACCGGCTGGTGCTGCTGGAGCACCTGCGCGGCGCCATCCGTGACGGCGAGCTGCGCCTGCACTACCAACCCCGCATGCACCTGCCCACCGGCGCGATCAGCGGTGTCGAGGCGCTGGTCCGCTGGCAGCACCCCACCCGCGGGCTGCTGCAGCCGATGGACTTCATCGACGCCGCCGAGGAGTCCGGGGTCATCCGCGAGCTGGGCGCGTGGGTGCTCACCGAGGCCGTCGCCCAGGCCGTCCGGTGGGACGCCGCGGGCGTGGCCCCCGGGCTGCAGGTGGCGGTCAACGTCTCCGCCCGCCAGCTGGCCGACGGCGACCTGGTCACCCGGGTGGCCGGCGTCCTGGCCCGGGCCGGGCTGCCGGCCTCCCGACTGGTCCTGGAGATCACCGAGACGGCGCTGATGAGCGACCCCGAGTCGGCGCTGGGCACCCTGCAGGCGCTCCGGTCGCTGGGCGTGCTGCTCGCCGTCGACGACTTCGGCACCGGGTACTCCAGCTTCACCTACCTCAAGCAGTTCCCGGTCGACGAGCTGAAGATCGACCGCTCCTTCGTGGCCGGCATGACCACCGACGACGGGGACCGGGCGATCGTGGCCAGCTGCGTGCACCTCGCCCACGCCATGGGGCTGATCGCGGTGGCCGAGGGCGTGGAGTCCCCGGCCGAGCACCAGGCGCTGCGCGCACTGGGCTGCGACCAGGCGCAGGGCTACCTGTTCAGCCGGCCGGTGCCGGCGGACGACGTGCCCTTCCCGGTCGCCGTCCCGGCCTGAGCGGTCGCCCGCACCACCTCGGCTCCGGGGGCTGTCCCCCGACGACGCCATGGCCGACCTCGCCGGCCTGCTCGGGCTGCGGCCACCGGGCTGAGCGCGACGACGGGGCGCCACCGCCTCACCCGGGTGGGCGACCGCCGTCCGGGCAGTGTCCCCGCGTCGGTCACTGACAGCGAGCCCTCCCTCGATCAAGCTGTCCCGGACCTCGCCGGGGGCGGGCGCGCAGCGTGCGCCGGACCCTCCCCCGTGCGGTCCCGCCACCCGAGGAGCGCACCCGCCGATGACCGCCACCGAGACCCCGGTGACCACCCCGACCAGCACCAGCACGGTCGGCACCGCGACCGCCGAGGCGCTGCGGGCCGCCACCGCCGTCGTCGGCCCGGCGCGGGCGCGCCACCACGTCGACGGGACCGGCACCGCTGTCCCGCTGGTCCGCGGCGCCAACGTCAGCATGTCCCGCACCCGCGACGTCCTCGGCGTGCTGCGTCCCCGCACGGTCGCCGAGGCCCGCCGGGTCGTCCAGGTCTTCGACCGGTTCCCCGGCGCCTGCGGGCTGCAGGCGATCAGCACCGGCCACAACTGGGGCCTGGGCTCCCGCGAGCCGGCGCACGACGACGTGGTGACCCTCGACCTGGGCGACCTGGCCGAGGTCCGCGCCCTGGACGTCGACCGCGGCTGGGCGGTCATCGAGCCCGGGGTCACCCAGGGGCAGCTCGCCGCCTGCCTGGCCGGCACCTCCCGGATGCTCAACGTGACCAACTCCGCCTCCACCACCAGCGTCATCGGCAACGCCCTCGAGCGCGGCGTCGGCTTCCGGGCCCAGCGCACCGACGACGTCCTGGGCCTGGAGGTGCTGCTCCCCGACGGCGAGCTCGTGCGGGTCGGCTGGTGGCCCGACGCCGAGCGGCACACGCCGGTCTACCCGCACGGTCTCGGCCCGGGGCTGGCCGACCTGTTCGTCCAGTCCGACCTGGGCATCGTCACCGCCGCCGCCGTCCGGCTGCTCCCCCGGCCGCAGGCCCAGCGGGTGGTGCGGCTGCGCTTCACCGACGCCGGGCTGGTGCCGGCGATGGACGCCATCCGCGACTGGCTGGTCGCCGGGCTGGTCGACGCCGTGCCCAAGGTCTACGACGCCGCCGCCACCACCCGCTACGGCGGCGACGGGTCGGCCGGGCAGTTCGTCGCCCACCTCTGCGTGGACGGCACCGAGCGGACGATCGACACCCTGGTGCAGCTCCTGGTCGACGAGGCGCACGCCAGCGGCGCGTTCGTCGCCGTGTCCGCCTCCGACGAGGACCGCGACCTCGTGGACGTCGACGTCGCGCACGACTTCGCCGGCGACCCGAGCCGCAACGACGCGGTGTTCGAGAAGACCTTCGGCACCACCCCCGCCGGGCTCGACGCGAGCGGGCACGGCTGGCTGTTCTTCCTCCCGCTGGTGCCGATGACCGGCGCCGACGTGGCCAGCGCGCACGGGCTCAAGGAGCGGATCGCCGCCGAGACCGGGGTGCGGTTCGGCTCGGTCGTGCACGTGCTGAGCACCGACTACGCGGACTTCGTCATGTCGGTGCGCTTCACCGCGGCCGACCGGGACCGGGTGCACGCCGCCCTCGACCTCGCCCACGAGCTGTTCGCCGAGGCCGGCTTCCGCCCCTACCGGCTCGACGTCGACCACGCCGCCTGGGTCGACCGGCTCGACCCCGACCCGGGGGCCCGGGCGCTGCTGGCCCGGCTCAAGTCCGCCCTCGACCCGCACGGGACGATCGCCACGAACCGCTACGGCGTCCCGGCCCGCTGACGCGACAGGGCCCGCCTCCCCGAGGGGAGGCGGGCCCTGTCCGGCCTGGCCCTCTTGCAGGGTCCCGCCCTGAGCCTGCGAAGGGCGGGGGGCAAGAGGGTCCTCACACGATGGCCAGCGTCGTCTCGTTCAGGCCGACGTCGGCGGCGATGCTGCGCTCGGCCCGGCCGACCGGCGACAGCGACCGGAGCGTCCACTCGCCGGGGGCGGCGAAGAACCGGAAGTGCCCCTCCGGGCTGGTCACCACCTCGGCGGTGAACTCGTCGGTCGCGTCGAGCAGCCGGACGTAGGCGCCGGCGACCGGCGACCCGTCGTGCCAGACCTGCCCCTGGATGACCGTCTGGGTCGTCAGGTCCACGCCGGCGAGACCGCCACCCTGCTCGGGGGCCCCGCACACGGTCAGGCGCCCTTCGCGATCGGGACGCCGACCAGGGAGCCGTACTCGGTCCAGGAGCCGTCGTAGTTCTTGACGTTCTGGTGGCCGAGCAGCTCGCGCAGCACGAACCAGGTGTGGCTCGAGCGCTCACCGATGCGGCAGTAGGCGATGGTGTCCTTGGCGGTGTCGAGGCCGGCGTCGGCGTACAGCTTCGCGAGCTCCTCGTCGCTCTTGAAGGTGCCGTCCTCGTTGGCCGCCTTGCTCCACGGCACGTTCACCGCGGTCGGGATGTGCCCGGCGCGCTGGGCACCCTCCTGCGGGAGGTGCGCGGGGGCGGTCAGCTTGCCGGCGAACTCGTCGGGCGAGCGGACGTCGACCAGGTTCTTGGCGCCGATGGCGTCGACGACCTCGTCGCGGAAGGCGCGGATGGAGGCGTCGGGCTCACCGGCGGCGTACTGGGTCGCCGGGCGCTCGACGGCGTCGGCGGACAGCGGGCGGCTGTCGAGCTCCCACTTCTTGCGGCCGCCGTCGATCAGCTTGACGTCGCGGTGGCCGTAGACCTTGAAGTACCAGTACGCGTAGGCGGCGAACCAGTTGTTGTTGCCGCCGTAGAGCACGACGGTGTCGTCGTTGGCGATGCCCTTGGCCGACAGCAGGGCGCTGAAGCCCTCACGGTCGACGAAGTCGCGGGACTCGGCGTCCTGGAGGTCGGTCTTCCAGTCCAGCTTGACCGCGCCCTCGATGTGGCCCTTGTCGTAGGCGCTGGTGTCCTCGTCGACCTCGACGAAGACGATGCCGGGCTGACCCAGGTGCTCCTGGGCCCAGTCTGCGGTGACGAGCACGTCGGTACGGCTCATGGGTGTGGTTCCTCCATCAGGTGGGACGGTGGGTGGGGTTCCGTGCAGTGCGCCCGGCCGGTGCCCGCTGCGGCGCGTGGGCCGACGAGGGGGCAGCTCAGACCCGGGGGGATCGAGGCGCGGGAGGGGCTCAGCGAGCCGGACAGAGGCTGCTGCCGACACGGCACAGGTCGACTGTGCGGCGCGAGGTCAGCAGGGTGCCCACGGCGGCAGGGTAGCGGATCACCGTCGTGCGCCGGTGTGGGTGTCGGCCAGGGCGGCCAGCTCCGCCGGTCGCGGCGCGCCGGTGCCCCGCGCGACGACCGCGCCGGCGCGGTCCAGCCAGATCACCGTCGGCGTCGCCGTGACCTCCAGCGCCCGGACGGCGTCGAGGTGGCTCTCGGCGTCCACGTGGACGTACGCCAGCCCCGGGCGGGTGCGCTCCAGCTGCTGCAGGCGCGCCCGCGTGGCCCGGCACGGGCCGCAGAAGGCGGTGGAGAACTGCACCGCCGTCAGGTCGGCGTCCTCCGGCCGCACGCCCAGGTTGCGCAGGACGGCCAGCGTCTCGTCGGGTCCCGGCGTCACCTGGGCTGCAACGGGACCCAGTGCGCCCTCATTCCGGACGGCGCCGGACGGCTCAGCCGGTGAGGACCGTGTCGGTGGCCTCGACCCGGACGTCGACGCCGTCGGCCGCCGGGACCACGCTGGTCAGCTGCAGGCCGAAGGGCAGCGCCGGCACCGGGTACCGCAGGTCGAGCAGCTGCGCGGCCTCCTCCAGCACCGCGCCGGGGACGTCGAGCGAGCCGGCCGAGGCCTCGCCCACGTCGACGACCACGTCGCCGTCCTCCAGGCGCACCGTGCCGGTCGCGGTGAGCGGGACCTCGAGCCCGAGGACCTCCACCCGCCGGGTGACCCGGATGCCGTCGCCCTCCTGGCTCAGCGTCGTGTCGCCGCCCAGCTGCTGGGCCAGCAGCGCGTACGAGAGGGTGGCCGTGCCGTCGACGCGGTCGACCGGGACCTGCTGGACCGAGCCCGACACGACGTCGGACAGCGGGACGTGCACGCCGCGCAGCGACACGTCGGCGGCCGTCCCGGCCGGCTGGCCGAGCTGCTCGGCGGTCAGCTGCAGCCGGACGTCGTCGTACTCACCGCCCAGGGCCTGGGTGAGGAACGGGAACCCGGCGATCTCGACCTCCGGCGGCCCGGCCAGCCCCCCGCGCTGCGCCACCTGCTCGGCGACCCGGTCCTCGGCGATGCCCACGCCGACCCGGTCGACGACGACCAGGAGGCCGACGACGAGCAGGAGCAGGAACACCAGGGCGCCCAGGCACCCGGCCCGGCGGCTCACCCGGTGCCCGAGAGGGCGAGCGCGTAGGCGACCGGCGCCACGGCGGCCAGCGGCAGCACCGACTGCAACACCGGCAGCGACCAGCTGGCCGCGCCGCGCTCGGCCACCACGTAGGAGGCCGCCACCGCCGTCAACGCGGCGACCCCGCCGAGCGAGGCGCCGTAGACCGCCGCCGACAGCGAGTCGACCAGCGCGCCGCCGTCGCGGCGCAGCAGCGCCACCACCACCGCGGTGAGCACCGCGACGACCAGGCCGACCAGACCGCGCGGCACGCCGTCGGCGATCTGCGGACGGGGCAGCACGAGGTCGACGAGGTGGCCGGCCAGCACCGCCGCCCCGACCGCGAGCACCGCGGTCTGCACGGCCCGCTCGCCGTCGTCGACCCGGGCGACGGCCAGCAGCACCGCGAGGGAGCTGACGCAGCACAGCAGGAGCAGGACGCCGGCCAGCGACGCGACCAGGTAGCGGCGTGGGGACGGGCGGGTCATCTGGTGGACGACGGCCAGCAGGAAGCCCAGCCCCAGGACGGCGAGCAGCCGGTCGAGCTCCGGGCGCTCGGGCAGCACCATGGCCAGGTCGGCGCCGACCGCGGCCAGCCCGCCCAGGGCGAGCGAGCCGGTGGACCCGCGGATGCCGGTGGCCACCACCCAGGCGGCCACCAGCGCGAGCTGGAGCACGAGCACGGCGGCGAACCGGCCGGCGTCGCCCAGGGCCACCGGCAGACCGGCGACGAGCGCGGTCGCCACGACCACCGCCCCGGCCGCGGGCAGGTGGTGCACGCGCGGGGACGGCTCCACGTCCACCCCTGCCGCCGTCACCCCCCGATCGTCCCAGAGACCGGCGCCGGAGCCGTGCGGACCCGCCCGGCGGCGACGGGTCCTGGCGGCGTCGTCCGTCCGCTATCCTGCCCTCTCACCTCGACAGCGCGGTCGACGGCCTGGGACTCCACCCCAGTGAGGAGAGACATGCGACTCGTGCTCATGACCTCGGCCCGGCAGGCCACCACGGAGGTCCTCCCCGCGCTCGGGCTGCTGGCCCACCAGGTGCGCGTCGTGGCTCCCGAGCTGTCCAGCCTGCTCGACGGTGACGCCGGTGACGTCGTCCTCGTCGACGCCCGGCACGACCTCGTCTCCGCCCGCACCCTCTGCTCGCTGCTCGCCTCCACGGGCGTGGCCGCGTCCCTCGTCGCCGTCCTGTCCGAGGGCGGCCTGGTCGCGCTGTCGGCCGACTGGGGCGTCGACGACGTGGTGCTCGACACCGCCGGCCCCGCCGAGGTCGACGCCCGGCTGAAGTGGGCCACCGCCCGCCGGCTGGCCGCCTCCACCCCGGCCGACGGCGCCGAGGGCGGCGTGACCAAGGCCGGCGAGCTGGTCATCGACGAGCACAGCTACTCGGCCAAGCTGCGCGGCCGCCCGCTCGACCTCACCTACAAGGAGTTCGAGCTCCTCAAGTACCTCGCCCAGCACCCCGGCCGGGTCTTCTCCCGCGCCCAGCTGCTGCAGGAGATCTGGGGCTACGACTACTTCGGCGGCACCCGCACCGTCGACGTCCACGTCCGCCGGCTGCGGGCGAAGCTGGGCACCGAGCACGAGGCGCTGATCGGCACGGTCCGCAACGTCGGCTACAAGCTCGACCAGCAGGTCGCCGACGCCACGGCCGCAGCCGGCGTCGCCGCGGCCGACACCGTCTCCTGAGCACCGGTCCCCTGAGCACCGACCCGCCCGTCCTCTCCGTCGAGGTCACCGACCGGCTGTCCGCGCCGGTGGTGGCCGCGGTGGAGGCCCTGCTGGCCGCCGCCCTGGCCGCCGACGGCGTGCGGCCGGTCTCGGAGGAGTCGCAGCTGCGGCTGGCCCACGGCGGTCCGGCCGGCGGCGCCGACGTCACCGCCCGGGACGCCGCGGGGACCCTGGTCGGCTACGCGCGCCTGGAGCGGCCGGACGGCGACCCCGAGGCCGAGGCCGAGCTGGTCGTCGCACCGTCCGCCCGCCGCCGCGGTGTCGGCACCGCGCTGCTGGGCCGGCTCGAGCAGCTCGCCGGCGACCGGCCGCTGCGGGTCTGGGCGCACGGCGAGCTGCCCGGCTCCGCCGAGCTGGCCCGCGGGCGCGGGTACGAGCGCGCCCGGGTCCTCCTGCAGATGCGCCGCCCGCTCGACGGCGTCGACCCCGACCCGCAGCCCCGCCTGCCCGCCGGCGTCACGGTGTCGACGTTCCGGCCGGGCGCCGACGAGGACGCCTGGCTGCACGTCAACGCCCGCGCCTTCGCCCACCACCCCGAGCAGGGCCGCTGGACCGCTGCCGACCTCGCGCTGCGCGAGGCCGAGTCCTGGTTCGACCCGGCCGGCTTCTTCCTCGCCTGGCGCGAGGAGCCGGCGGGCCCGCGCCTGCTGGGCTCGCACTGGACCAAGGTCCACCCCGCCGGCGAGGCGGGGGACGCCCCCGTCGGGGAGGTCTACGTGCTCGGCATCGACCCCGACGCGCAGGGCCTCGGGCTGGGCCGGGCACTGACCGACCTCGGGCTGGCGCACCTGCGCGGCCGAGGGCTCTCCCACGTGCTGCTGTACGTCGAGGAGGACAACACCGCAGCGGTCGCGCTGTACGAGCGCAGCGGTTTCACGCGGTACACGGTCGACGTCTCGTGGCGGCGGCCGACCTCTCGCTGAGGGTGCAGTTCCGGTTCCCCATCGTCTCGCCACGCGGGCGTTCACCCGTTGGACGGACAGCGTCCGCCGAGTCGTGGCCGACGTCTCAACGGGCGTTCACGCCTCGTTCACCGAGGCTGCCGGATCCGTCCACCTGGCCTGCTTAGCGTCTTGCCACGTCACGCAGACTGCCCGGCTTCGACGTCCGGGCACCCTTCAGTTGAAAGGCACTGAGTTGAAGCTCAGCACCACGACGCGCGCCGCGGCGGTCTCCTCCGCCCTCGCTGCCACCCTCGCCCTGGCCGCCTGTGGCGCCTCGAACGAGACCGGTGGCGACGCTGGCGCCGCCACCTCCGGCGGCAGTGCGTCGAGCGCCGCCCCCGAGCTCAGCGGCGCCCTCGCCGGCGCCGGTTCCAGCGCGCAGCAGTCCGCCATGGAGGCGTGGCAGGCCGGCTTCGAGGGTGAGTACCCCGACGTGCAGTTCAGCTACGACCCGAGCGGCTCGGGCAACGGCCGCAAGGCCTTCCTCAGCGGTGCCGCCGACTTCGCCGGCTCCGACGCCGCGCTGAAGGACGAGGAGCTGGCCCAGGCCGCCGACCGCTGCGCCACCGCCGACGTCTTCGAGCTGCCGAACTACATCTCGCCGATCGCCGTCGCGTTCAACCTCGAGGGCGTCGACTCGCTGAACCTGAAGCCGGCCACCGTCGCCGACATCTTCAGCGGCAAGATCACCACCTGGAACGACCCGGCCATCGCCGCCGACAACGCCGGCGTCACCCTGCCGTCCACCGCGATCGTCCCCGTGCACCGCGCCGACGACTCGGGCACCACGGAGAACTTCACCGAGTACCTGCACGAGGTCGCCCCCGACGCGTGGACCGCCGAGCCGGACGGCGTCTGGCCGCTCGAGGGCGGCGAGAACGCCAACGGCACCTCCGGCGTCATCGACGTCGTCACCAGCACCGCCGGCGCGATCACCTACGCCGACGCCAGCCGGGCCTCGGACCTGGGCATCGTCAGCGTCGCCGTCGGTGGCGAGTTCGTCGCCCCGTCGGCGGAGGCCGCCGCCGCCGTCGTCGAGAACTCCCCGGTGGTCGAGGGCCGTGGCGAGTACGACTTCGCCATCGAGCTCAACCGCGCCACCGAGGGCACCGGCGAGTACCCGGTCGTCCTGGTCAGCTACCACGTCGGTTGCGTCCAGTACGACGACGCCGCCAAGGCCGCCAACGTCAAGGGCTTCATGCAGTACGTGATCAGCGAGGAGGGTCAGTCCGCGTCGTCGGAGAACGCCGGCAGCGCCCCGATCTCCGAGACCCTGCGCACGCAGGCCCAGACGGCGATCGACGCCATCACCGCCGCCGGCTGACACCGGCACACCGCGCTGGCCCGGGACGTCGACCGACGTCCCGGGCCATCGCACCGCCCGGCCCCGGGCACCCTGCACGACACTGAGAACCTCCACGGCACCCCACGAACCACACGGAGCACCGGTGACCGCCACGAAGGCCCCGATCGAACCACCGTCGCAGCAGCGAGCCGTCCGCCGACCGGGTGACCGCATCTTCTCCGGCGCGGCCCGGGGATCCGGCGTCTTCATCCTGCTGGTCCTGGCCGGCGTCGCCGCCTTCTTGATCAGCGAGGCCGTCCCGGCCCTCACCGCCCCCGCCGCGGAGATCCCCGACGGCAACGGCCTCGCCCCCTACATCGGCCCGCTCGTGCTCGGCACCCTGCTCGGCGCGGTGATCGCCCTGCTGGTCGCCACGCCCCTGGCCGTGGGCATCGCGCTCTTCATCACCTACTACGCGCCCCGGCGGATCGCCGCGACGCTGGGCTACGTCATCGACCTGCTCGCCGCGATCCCCAGCGTCGTCTACGGCTTCTGGGGCCTGGCGGTGCTGGCGCCCCAGCTGGTGCCCTTCCACACCTGGCTGGCCGACACCCTCGGCTTCCTGCCCTTCTTCGCCGGCCCCGCCTCTGCCAGCGGCCGTACGATGCTCACCGTCGGCATCGTCCTCGGCGTGATGATCCTGCCGATCATCTCGGCCATCTCGCGGGAGGTGTTCAGCCAGGCCCCGGCGCTGCACCGCGAGGCCGCGCTGGCCCTGGGCGCCACCCGCTGGGAGATGATCAAGATGGCGGTGCTGCCCTACGGCAAGTCCGGGGTGATCGCCGGCGCGATGCTCGGCCTGGGCCGCGCCCTCGGCGAGACGATGGCGGTCGCGATCATCCTGTCCGGCGGCGCCGGCGCGACCGTGAACCTGATCAGCAACTCGAACCCCTCGACGATCGCCTCGAACATCGCCCTGCGGTTCCCCGAGGCCACCGGCATCGGCGTGAACACGCTGATCGCCAGCGGCCTGGCGCTGTTCCTCATCACGCTCGCCGTCAACATGCTCGCCCGCTGGATCGTCAACCGGCGCGCCGACTTCTCCGGAGCCAACTGATGAGCACCGAGACCCCCCTCGCCCCCGTCGGCGCCACCAGCCTCGGCAACGCGGGCCCGGTGCGCGAGCAGCGCAAGCTGCCGCGCTTCGCCCCGGTCGGCATCTTCCTGGCCGGGGTCGCCCTCGGGGCCCTCCTGTCCGCGCTCACCGGCTTCAGCGTCGCGCTGACCGTCATCTACGGCGTCGTCCTGGGCAGCCTGGCCGTCTACCTGGTGTCCCGCGCGGTCGAGGGCCGCCGCAAGGCCACCGACCGGCTGGTCACCAGCCTGGTGACCACCGCCTTCGCCATCGCCATGGTGCCGCTGGTCTCGCTGGTCTACACCGTGCTGGACAACGGTCTCCCCCGGCTCGACGGCGCGTTCTTCTCCAACTCGATGTACCGGGTCGTCGGTGAGGGTGGTGGCGCCTACCACGCCATCCTCGGCACCGTGATCATCACGGCCCTGGCCACGGTGATCTCCGTGCCGATCGGCCTGTTCGCCGCCATCTACCTGGTCGAGTACGGCACCGGCCGGCTGAAGAAGGCCATCACCTTCTTCGTCGACGTGATGACCGGCATCCCCTCGATCGTGGCCGGCCTCTTCTCCTACGCCCTCTTCACGCTGCTGTTCGGCGTCGAGGTCCGCATGGGGGTCATGGGCGCCGTCGCGCTGTCGGTGCTGATGATCCCGGTGGTCGTGCGCTCCTGCGAGGAGGTCCTCAAGCTCGTCCCGAACGAGCTGCGCGAGGCCGCCTACGCCCTGGGCGTCCCGAAGTGGCGCACGATCGTGAAGGTGGTCATCCCGACCGCCATCGCCGGCCTCGGCACGGGCATCACGCTCGCGGTCGCCCGCGTCATCGGCGAGACCGCGCCGCTGCTGATCACCGTCGGCCTGATCACCGGCACGAACCTCAACCCGTTCGACGGGCGCATGGCGACGCTGCCGGTCTTCGCCTACTACCAGCTCACCCAGCCGGGCACCGCGACGCAGGCGTTCATCGACCGGGCCTGGACCTCGGCGCTCGTCCTCATCATCCTGGTCATGGCGCTGAACGTCATCGCTCGCCTGATCACCCGCTTCTTCGCCCCCAAGACCGGTCGCTGACCGACCCATCCGGAGGACCCACCCGTGGCCAAGCGCATCGACGTCAGTGACCTGGACATCTACTACGGCAACTTCAAGGCCGTGGAGAGCGTCAACATCTCGATCGAGCCGCGCAGCATCACCGCACTGATCGGCCCCTCGGGCTGCGGCAAGTCGACCTTCCTGCGGTCGCTCAACCGCATGCACGAGGTCATCCCCGGCGCGCGGGTCGAGGGCAAGGTCGTCATCGACGGCCAGGACCTCTACGGCGCCGGCGTCGACCCGGTCGACGTCCGGCGGCAGATCGGCATGGTCTTCCAGCGGCCCAACCCGTTCCCGACGATGTCGATCTACGACAACGTGGTGGCCGGTGTCCGCCTGAACAGCACCAAGCTCAAGAAGAGCGACATGGACGACCTGGTCGAGCGCTCGCTCAAGGGTGCCAACCTCTGGACCGAGGTCAAGGACCGCCTCGACCGCCCCGGTGCCGGCCTGTCCGGTGGCCAGCAGCAGCGTCTGTGCATCGCCCGCGCGATCGCGGTCGAGCCCGAGGTGCTGCTGATGGACGAGCCGTGCTCGGCCCTGGACCCGATCTCCACGCTGGCCATCGAGGACCTGATGACCGAGCTCAAGGAGCGGTTCACCATCGTCATCGTCACGCACAACATGCAGCAGGCCGCGCGCGTGAGCACCTCCACCGGGTTCTTCAACCTCAACGGCGTGGGCCAGCCCGGCCGGCTCATCGAGTTCAACCCGACCGAGAAGATCTTCAGCAACCCCGAGGAGAAGGCCACGGAGGACTACATCTCCGGCCGCTTCGGGTGATCCCGCGCTGAGCCACCCGGCTCTCCCGCTGCAGACCACGGCCCCGTCCCCGCTCCCGCGGGGGCGGGGCCGTGGTCGTCCGTGCGGCAGGCCACCGGGCCCGGGTCGGCACGGGGCGGACCAGCACGGGGTGGGTCAGCTGGTACAGGCCCCGTCGCCGGCCTCGGCGGGCGGGGCCGCGGACGCCGGGACGGGCGTGCCGAGGTCGGCCGGCGCCAGGCCGGTGTAGTCGGGGCCGACGACGAGCTGCACGGCGGCGCCCACCGCGGGGGTCTCCAGCAGGACGGCGCCGGGCACCGCGGCGGCCACGGTGCGGGCCGGCTCCAGGGCCGCGGGGCCGTAGCGGACCACCGTGCGGTCCACGGCCCCGGGCTCGACCCCGCGGACGCCGACCCGGAACCCAGCGGCGGCCAGGGCGTCGGCGACCTCCGCGGTGCGGCCGGCGCCGGTGGCGTCCAGCACGTCGACGGTCACCCCCTCCGGCGGGATGGTGACCGTGGTGCCCGCCGGCACCGGGTCGGCGACGGCCGGGGCGGCCGCCTGAGCGGCGTCGGCGGGCGCGGCCTCCCCCGCGGCGGGCTCCTGCGGCGCCGGCAGCCGGCCGCTGTTGATGACCTCGTCGAACAGCTCGCGGGTGGCGAGCGCGTCGACGACGACGGCGGCCTGGTCGCTGCCGGTCGCCACCCGGCCGACCTGGGCGACCGGGAGCGCGGTGACCTCGACGGCCGACTGCCCGTCCGGGCCGAGGGCCAGGCCCAGCGAGCGCACGTCCTGCAGGCTGGTGTCCTCGTCGACGGTGAGCGTGTCACCGGTGCGGGACAGGAACCGGGCGAGCGTCAGCGGGTCGGCGAGTGCGCCCCCGGTCAGGCCGGCGGACAGCGTCGAGGCGAGCACCTGCTGGCCGCGGGCGCCCACGATCGCCCCGGTCACGTCGGAGCCCGCGCCGCCGGGCCGCAGGTGGTCGGCCACCGCGTCCCCGGCCAGCTGCTGCTCCCCGACGGTCGGGCACATCTGGACCTCGCCGAGGACCTCGACCAGGCCCGGCAGCCGGGCGGCGTCCACCCCGACGTAGTGGTCGACCCGCAGCCCGGTCAGCTGCTGGACCGAGCGCACCAGGCAGGACGGCCCGCCCTGCAGCAGCGCCGCGGCGAACGGCTCGGTGGCCGGTTCCCGCAACGAGCCGTCGGCGGCGCGGCAGGCAGGGGTGTCGGTGAGCGCGGTCGGGGGCAGCGCCACCACCACCGCCCGACCGTCGTCGGCGACGTGCGCGACCAGGGCGGCCACCGATGCCAGGCCACTGCGCCCGGGCAGGCCGCTGGTGACCACCAGCGAGGTCTCCGCGCCGGCCTGCAGCTGCGGGGCCAGCACCTCGGGCCCGTCGGGGACCAGCGCGTCGACCCGGCCGATCGCCTGGTCGCCGTAGACGTACAGCCCGCCGTAGGCGGCGACCACCACGCCCAGCAGGGCGAGCAGCGCGAACACCGCCCGGTTGAACCGGCGCCGGGCCGGGCTCGGTGGCGTGCGCACCCGCGCCGGTCGCCGGGCGACGGTCGAGCCGGTCGCGGTGGGCAGGTCACGGCCGGGGATCGGCGGGATCGGCAGGCTCCGGCGGACACCGGGGACCGGCACCGAGTGCTGCGGCCCGCCCGGCGGCGGGACCGCGGGCCGGAGCGGGGTCCCGGGCGCGCCGCTCAGTCCGGGGATCGGGGGCACCGGCACGGACGGCGAGGCACCACGCGCCGGGGCCGCCGGCGCGGCCGGGCTCGGGCCAGGGGCCGGCCGCGGTGCCGGGGACGCGGGCGCCGGCGGGGCCACCGGCACGGGCCAGGCCGTGGCGCCGGACGCGCGCGCCTGCTGCGGCGCCGGCCCGGCCGACGGACGCACCGGTGGGGCCGCGGGTGGGGGTGCGTTCCGCGCGGTCGCCGGCAGCGGTGGGGCCGCCGACCGTCCCGCCGGCCCGGCCACGGGCGCAGCCGGTGACGCGGGCGCCGGGCGGGCGGGGGTCGCCACGTCGGGCGTCCCGGGCAGGAGCCCGGTCGCGGGCGCCGCCGGCGGCCCGGCGTCGGGGGCGGGGGCGGCGGGCTGCCAGCCGGTCGGCAGGACCGGCGGCGACGGGGCAGCGGCCGGGCGGCCGGGTGCACGGCGCGCACCGACGCGGGGCGCGGGGTCGCCGCCGGGTCGCTCGGCACGCCGGGCGTCGTCGGGCAGCTCGGGCGCGCCCCGTCGCGGCAGCCCCTGCTCGTCGACCGCCTGCTGCCGGCCGGTGGCCTCCGCCTCGCGCCGCTCGGCGCGGCGCCCCACCCGCGCGCCACCGGACCGGGCGACGAGCTCGGCCACGGTCAGCGGGGCGGCCGGACCGTCGCCGGCCGCGCGGGAGCCCGTGGCGGACCGGTCGCCGACGGGTCCGCCACCGTCGGTCCCGCTCGGCCTGGGCTCGTCCGCCACCGGTGTCGACATCCCATCGTCGTGTCCTGCGGCGCCGTGGCCGGGCCGCCCGTTCCGCGCCCCGGCCGAGCTCGCGCCGCCCGCCGTGGGACCTTCCCACGATACGGGCGCGGCGACGGCCCGACGGCCGGACGCGCGGACGGCGGGGGCATCTCCTGCCCGGGCTCGACCGGCAGGGACGCGGGCCGGACCGTAGCGTCGGCCCGGTGAAGCTGCCCTTCCCCGGCCCGACCGACGTGCTCAGCGCCGCCGGGGGCCTGCGTGACGGCGTCGCCGAGGCGCTCACCCTGCTGCCCAGGATCGCCGGCGCGATGGGCGAGCTCGAGCGGCTGCTCCAGCGCGGCACCGCCCTGATCGACCGGGCGGAGCTGCTCGCCGACTCCGCCGAGCGGGCGATCGCCGCGGTGGACGCGACCCGCGCGCACGCCGACGAGGCGATGACCCGGATCGAGCGGACCCAGGCGGCCGCGGACGACGCGATCACCGGCGTGGCGGCCACCCGGGCGCGCGCCGAGGAGGCGATCGAGCACATCGGGATCACCCAGCGCGCGGCCGACCAGACGGTGCTGCGCATCGGGGAGACGCAGGCCGCGGCCGACCGGGCCATCGAGCATCTCGGCGTGACGCAGGCGGCCGCCGACGAGGCGGTGACCCGGATCGGCGGCACCACCGACGCGGCCGAGCAGGTGGTGGCCCGGATCGGCGGCACCACCGACGCCGCCGAGCAGGTGCTGGGCGTGGTCGGCGGGACCGCCACGGCGGCCGGTGGCCTGCTGGGCCGGGCCGAGGACCTGCTGGAGACCACCGCTTCCCTGCTGGACACGGTGACCCCGCTGGTCGGTTCACTGGTCCCGCTGGTCGACCACTACGCCGACCCGCTGACCCGCCTGGCCCCGGCGCTCACCCGGTTCGCCGAGCAGCTCGACCCCGACGAGGTCGCCGCGCTGATCGCCCTGGTCGACCGGCTGCCCGACCTGGTGGTGCACCTGGACGAGGACGTCGTCCCGGTGCTGGTGACCCTCGGCGACGTGGTGCCCGACGTGCACGCGCTGCTGGACACCGTGCAGGACATGCGCCAGGTGGTGAAGGGCTTCCCCGGCTCCCGGCTGCTGCGCCGCCGCGGCGCGGAGGAGATCGCCGAGGAGGAGGCGGAGGCGGGCACGCACTGAGCGCACGACCGGCGCCGTCCCCCGCGGGGACGGCGCCGGTCGGAGGCCCGCCGGGGGCTCAGGTCTCGGTCGGGTACCCGAGCGCGCGGACGACGTCGCCGATGCGCTCGTAGGTCTGACCGTCGGGCAGCTTGGCCAGCTCGTCGGCGACCGCGTCGGGCGCCCGGTGGTCGCGGGCGGCCTCTACCAGGTCCGGGCCGGTGGCGGGGAAGTCCGCGCGGTCCAGCCAGCGGGCCAGCTCGGCCCGGGCGACGACCGCGTCCGGCGTCATGCCGTTGGGCACGCCGCCCAGCAGGGTGTCCGCCGGCGAGCTGTCGACGTCGGGCTCGCCCTCGGCTGCGGGCTCGGGGTCCTTCCACTCCTCGGCGTGGGTGGACCGGCCGGCACGGATCATGCCCTCGATCTCGTGCTTGAGCTGGTCGTCCTCGCGCGCGCTGTGCGTGGTGCTGCGGGCGGCCGTGCCCGCGAAGGTGTCGTCGTTCTCGCTCATCGGGTCTCCTCGGTCAGTCCTCGTGCAGGGCGCTGGGCTTGTGGACGGCGGTGCCGCCGCTCTTCTCGCTCTTCACCTCGTACTGCGGGTCGTCCTCGCTGGCCCGCACGGTGCGCCCGGCCGCCTCGGTGTCCTTCGTGATCTTCTTCGTGACCGTGCCCTCGGCCTCGCCGCCGTGGCTCTTCCAGCTCACGTGGTCGCCCTTGTCGAACTCCTGCGCCATCGCCGGCTCCTGTCGTCCGCTCGTCGTCCGCTCGGTGGGTCCGCCCTGCCTGCCCGGGGCGGGACGGGCGCACACATCGGGCTGTGCGCCACCGGGGGCCTCACCCGTTCGGGGGGACTCCACCGGACGGGGTGGGCTGCACCCGCAGTCGTCACGTAGCGTGCTCACTCGACGGGTGGCCCGAGCGTCTTCCCCGGTCAGCGCAGTCAGCTGATCACGCACGGTGAGCACCCGTCCCCGATCGCCGGCCCGGTCGGCCCCATTCCCCCGGGGCTGGCCGGGTCGGCCCCCGTTAACCTGGGGCTCGTGGAACCGACCGAGACCGCCGCCGCCCCGACCGTCGACCCGGCCGTCGACGTGGCCGCCCGTCCGGTCGACGTCCTCACCGTCAGCGCCGTGCGCGACGTGACGCCCGCGGTCCGCCGGGTCACCCTCACCGCCTCCGCCACCGTCGTGGCCGCCGCCGGCCCGACGCTGTCGCTGCTGGTCCCCTGGGTCGGCGACCCGGCACCGCGCTGGCCGCAGGTGGCCCGCGACGGCCGCATCGTCTGGCCGCAGGGCAGCCACGGGGTCGCGCTGCGCAGCTACACCGCCCGCCGCCAGGACCCCGGGGCCGGTGAGCTGGACGTCGACTTCGTGCTGCACGGCGACGGGCCGGCCGCGACCTGGGCCGCGGCCGCCGCGCCCGGCGCGGTGCTCGGCGTGGCCAGCGCCGCCCCGCTGGGCGCCGAGCCGGCCGGCTGGCTGCTGCTGGCCGGCGACGAGACCGCGCTGCCCGGGATCAGCCGCATCCTCGCCGCCGCCGCGCCGGACACCCGCGGGGTCGCGCTGCTGGAGGTGGCCGGCCCGGCCGAGGAGCAGGAGCTGGACGCGCCGCCGGGGGTCGAGGTGCGCTGGCTGCACCGGGCCGGCACCGGCCCCGGCGAGAGCACCCTGCTCGTCGACGCGGTCGCCGCGCTGGAGCGGCCCGCCGGCGACGACCTCTTCGCCTGGGTCGGCGCCGAGTCCGCGACGGTGCGCGCCGTCCGGGCCGACCTGCGCGGCCGGTGGGGGCTGCGGCGCCACCAGCACCACGCAATCGGCTACTGGCGCCGCGGCCGGGCGATGTCCCCCGCCGGCTGAGTCCCCCGCCGGCTGAGTCCCCCGCCGGCTGAGTCCCCCGCCGGCTGAGTCCCCCGCCGGCTGAGTCCCCCGCCGGCTGAGTCCCCCGCCGGCTGAGTCCCCCGCCGACCGAGTCCCCCGCCGGCCGACCGGGCGCCCCCAGCGTCCTCACAGGGAACGTCCAGGCCTCGCGCAGTCCGCCGCCGCAACCTGTCACCATGACCACGACGGCGGCGCAGAGTGCAACGGGAGGCCCCGTGTCCGGCAGCAGCACCGGCTCCACGGCGTCCGGCTCGAGGCCGGAGGCCAGGCTGCTGGTGGTCGATGACGAGCCCAACATCCGTGAGCTGCTGTCGGCCAGCCTCCGCTACAACGGCTTCGAGGTGGCCACCGCCGCCGACGGCCAGCAGGCCCTCGCCGTCGCCGAACAGTTCCGCCCCGACCTGCTGGTGCTCGACGTGATGATGCCCGGGCTCGACGGCTTCGGCGTCGTCCGCCGGCTGCGGCAGAACGGCAGCTCCACGCCGGTGCTCTTCCTGACCGCGCGCGACGCCGGCGAGGACAAGGTCACCGGCCTGACGCTGGGCGGCGACGACTACGTGACCAAGCCGTTCAGCCTCGACGAGGTGCTCGCCCGCATCCGGGCGGTGCTGCGGCGTAGCCAGGGCGTGCAGAAGGCGGCCGAGTCGCCGAAGCTCACCTTCGCCGACATCGAGCTGGACGAGGAGTCGCACGAGGTCCTCAAGGCCGGGAAGCTGGTCAGCCTCTCCCCCACCGAGTTCAAGCTGCTGCGCTACCTGATGACCAACGCCGGGCGCGTGCTGTCGAAGGCGCAGATCCTCGACCACGTGTGGAACTACGACTTCAACGGCGAGGCCAACGTCGTGGAGTCCTACATCTCCTACCTGCGCCGCAAGGTCGACACCACCGAGCCGCGACTGCTGCACACCCTGCGCGGCGTGGGCTACTCCCTGCGCCTGCCCCGCGGCACGTGACGACGACGGACGTCCCGGTCTCCTCGGCGGCGGCCCCACCCCTGGCGCCCACACCGGTCCCCGAGGCACCCGTGCCGATGCCCGGGCCCCGGGTCCCGCTGCGGGTGACCCTGGTGGCGCTGCTGGTCGTCCTGGTCACCGTTGCGCTCTGTGCGACCGCGCTCGCGTCGACGTCCCTGCTGCGCGACTACCTGCTGGAGCAGCAGGACCAGCAGCTGAACAAGACCCTGGACGGGCTGCAGCAGCAGCCGAGCAGCGTGACCCGCAACTGCCTCACCCAGGCACCCCGCTTCCCCAGCACCACCTACGCGGCCTGCCTCGACCTCACCGTGGACGACGGTGTGCTGACCGTGGTGCAGGGCCCGATCGGCGACCGGGTGCTGCCCGACCTGGGCGGCGTCGACGTCGGCGCCATCGACGCCCAGACCCGGGCGCTGTTCACCGCCCGCTCCCTCGACGGCAGCACCACCTGGCGGGTCGGCGTCGTCCAGGTCACCGGCCAGTTCGCCATCGTCGTCGGGCAGGACCTCTCCGACGACCGCAACGCCATCAACCGGCTGGTGCGCACCGAGCTGGTGGTCGGGCTGATGGTGCTCGCCGCCATGGCCACCGCCGGGTACCTGCTGGTGCGCAACAGCCTCCGCCCGCTGCAGGACGTCGAGCGCACGGCGCAGGCGATCGCCGCCGGCGACCTGTCCCGCCGGGTGCCGGTCGGTGACGAGCGCACCGAGGTCGGCCGGCTGTCCAACGCCCTCAACGGCATGCTCGCCCGGATCGAGCGCTCGTTCCGGGCGCAACAGGCCTCCGAGGAGCAGGCGGTGGCCTCCGAGGCCCGGATGCGCCGCTTCGTCGCCGACGCCAGCCACGAGCTGCGCACCCCGCTGACCTCCATCCGCGGGTTCGCCGAGCTGCACCGGCAGGGCGCGGTGCGCGACCCGGCCGAGGTCCAGCGGTTAATGCAGCGGATCGAGTCCGAGGCGACCCGGATGGGCCTGCTGGTCGAGGACCTGCTGCAGCTGGCCCGCCTCGACCAGCAGCGGCCGCTGGACGTCGTCCCGGTCGACCTCGCCGAGCTGGCCGGCGACGCGGCGCACGACGCCCGCGCCGTCCAGCCCGACCGTCCCGTGGACGTGGTGCTCGACCCGTCACTGACGGAGGTGCCCGTGGTGCTGGGCGACGAGGCCCGGCTGCGGCAGGTCATCGGCAACCTGGTCACCAACGCGCTCACCCACACCCCGGCCGGGACGCCGGTGACCGTGCGGCTGTCCGAGCCCGCCGGCGACCCGGACACCGTCTGCGTGGCCGTCTCCGACGCGGGCCCCGGGATGGCGCCCGCCGACGCCGAGCGGGTGTTCGAGCGGTTCTACCGGGCCGACACCTCACGCACCCGGGCGGCCGGGGGCAGCGGGCTGGGCCTGTCGATCGTCGCCTCGCTGGTCGCCGCGCACGGCGGCCGGGTCGAGCTGACCACCGCACCGGGCGAGGGCGCGACGTTCACCGTCCGCCTGCCGCGGTCGGGACCGGCCGGCCAGGGTCCGCTGGAGGACTGAACGGTCCCACCCGGCAGCGCCGCGCAGGCCATGCCGGACACTGGTGCCGGGGAATCCGCATCACGTCGATGCGGTTGCCCCGCTGACGTGTACCGCCGCCCGGCGGTGCGTGCCGCCGTCCCCGGGAGCCCGACAGCGTGACGACCGCAGACCACCGGCTCACCCAGCTGCAGACGCTGGAGGCCGAGTCCATCCACGTGCTGCGCGAGGTGGCCGCCGAGTCCGAGCGGCCGGTGCTGCTCTTCTCCGGCGGCAAGGACTCCATCGTGATGCTGGAGCTGGCCCGCAAGGCGTTCGCCCCGGCGCGGATCCCGTTCCCGGTGATGCACGTCGACACCGGGCTGAACTTCCCCGAGGTGCTGGCGTTCCGCGACCGGCGGGTCGCCGAGCTGGGCGTGGAGCTCATCGTCGCCTCGGTGCCCGACGCGATCGCCGCCGGGACGGTGCGCCAGGAGCCCAACGGCTCGCGCAACCGGATCCAGACGCCGGTGCTGCTGGACGCCGTCGAGCGGCACGGCTTCACCGCCCTGTTCGGCGGCGCCCGGCGCGACGAGGACAAGGCCCGGGCCAAGGAGCGGGTGTTCAGCTTCCGCGACGAGTTCGGCCAGTGGGACCCGAAGAACCAACGCCCGGAGCTGTGGGACCTCTACAACGGCCGCACCCACCTCGGTGAGTCGATCCGGGTGTTCCCGCTGTCGAACTGGACCGAGCTGGACATCTGGGGCTACATCGCCCAGGAGGAGATCGCGATCCCGCCGCTGTACCTGGCGGCCGAGCGCGACGTCGTCGACCGGGCCGGGATGCTCTACGCGGTCAACGAGTTCATCACGCCCAAGGACGGCGAGCAGGTGCAGCGGCAGAGCGTCCGCTACCGCACCGTGGGGGACGCGAACCTGACCGCCGCCGTCCCGTCGGTCGCGAGCACCGTCGCCGAGGTGATCGCCGAGATCGCGGTGACCCGGCTGACCGAGCGCGGGGCCACCCGCGGCGACGACAAGGTCAGCGACGCCGCCATGGAGGACCGCAAGAAGGAGGGGTACTTCTGATGACCGCGCTCGCCCAGGCCGCCGCCGAGCTCGCCACCGCCCGCAAGGACATCCTGCGCATCGCCACCGCCGGCTCCGTCGACGACGGCAAGAGCACCCTGATCGGCCGGCTGCTCTACGACAGCAAGGCCGTCTTCGAGGACCAGTACGCGGCCATCGAGCGGGCCAGCCGCGGCGACCACGTCGACCTGTCGCTGCTCACCGACGGGCTGCGCGCCGAGCGCGAGCAGGGCATCACCATCGACGTCGCCTACCGCTACTTCAGCACCCCGCGGCGCACCTTCATCCTCGCCGACACCCCCGGGCACGTGCAGTACACCCGGAACATGGTCACCGGGGCCTCCACCGCGGACCTGGCGATCGTGCTGGTCGACGCCCGCAAGGGCATGGTCGAGCAGAGCCGTCGGCACGCCTTCCTCGCCTCGCTGCTGCGGGTGCCGCACCTGGTGGTCGCGGTCAACAAGATGGACCTGGTCGACTGGTCGGAGGAGGTGTTCGAGGGCATCCGCGACGAGTTCGCCGCCTTCGCCACCAAGCTCGAGGTGCCCGACCTGACCGTCGTCCCGATCTCGGCGCTGCTCGGCGACAACGTCGTCACCCGCTCGGCCAACACCCCCTGGTACGAGGGTGCCTCGCTGCTGCACCACCTCGAGCACGTGCACGTGGCCAGCGACCGCAACCTCGTCGACACCCGGTTCCCGGTGCAGTACGTCATCCGCCCGCAGACCGACGAGTTCCGCGACTACCGCGGCTACGCCGGCCGGGTCGGCGCCGGCGTGCTGCGCCCCGGCGACGAGGTGCAGGTGCTGCCCAGCGGCCTGACCACCACGATCGCCGGCATCGACGGGCCCGACGGCCCCCTGGACGCCGCCTTCCCGCCCATGTCGGTGACCGTGCGGCTGACCGACGACCTCGACGTCTCCCGCGGCGACATGATCTGCCGGCCGCACAACGCCCCGGCGGTCACCCAGGACCTCGACGCGATGGTCTGCTGGATGGCCGACGCGCCGCTGGTGCCCCGGATGCGCCTGGCGGTCAAGCACACCACCCGCTCGGTGCGCGCCGTGGTCAAGGACCTGCAGTACCGGCTCGACGTCAACACGCTGCACCGGGACACCGAGGCCACCGGCCTGGGGCTCAACGACATCGGCCGGGTCACCCTGCGCACCACCCAGCCGCTGTTCGTCGACGACTACCACCGCAACCGGGTGACCGGCCGGTTCATCCTCATCGACGAGGCCACCAACGCCACCGTCGGCGCGGGGATGCTCACCCCCCGCTGACGCCCGGGGTGCCGGCGTGGTCGCCGGCACCCCGTGCAGCCCCGGGACGTGACGATCAGCGGGGCGGGCCCAGCACGGTGCTGCCGTACGCGGTGGCCACCTCCGGTCGCGGTGTGACGCTGAAGCCGTCGGGTCGCGGGGTGGACCGGTCGCGTCCGGTCTCCCGGAACATCCCCTCGATGCCGGCCGGGGTGTTGATCATCAGCAGGTCGGCCTTCTCCGAGGTGATGCGGTACGAGTGCGGCACGTTCCTGGGCAGCCAGACGATGCCGCCCGCGGTCAGCTCGCTCTCCTCGTCACCGGCCCACACCAGCGCGGTGCCGCTGATCAGCAGGAACACCTCGTCCTCCCTGCTGTGCACGTGCCAGGGCGGCGCCTCACCCCTGCTCACGTCGAAGCGCCCGACCATGAGCCGGCCGTCGGTGGCTGCACCGTCGAGCAGGATGGACAAGGTGTCGCCGTGCAGCCACTCCAGCTGCTGGTGCTGCTCGGGTCGTGCGAGGTACGGGATGCTCATGGCTCGACGACGACCTTCCCGGTGACGCGACCGGCGGCGGCCTCCGCGTGCAGCGCGGGCAGCTCGGTCAGCGGGATGCGACGGGTGACCTCGAGCCGCAGGTCGCCGCTGTCCACCAGCGACGCCAGCTCGGCCAGGCGGTCCCGGTTCGGCAGCACGAACACGGTCGCCGCACTGACGCCGCGGGCCTCGTCGCCGGGGGTGGCCATGAAGGCGGTGGTGCTGACGACCCTGCCGCCGTCGCGGACCACGGCGACGAGCGCGGCGAACTGGTCCGGCTCGATGGGCGCCAGGTTGAGCAGGACGTCGACCTGCCCGTCGACCGCGCCGAGCACGTCCGTGGTGGTGTGGTCGATGACCTCGTCGGCCCCGGCCGCGCGGACCGCGTCGCTGCTGCGCGGGCTCGCGGTCGCCACGACGTGCACGCCGGCCCGCTTGGCCAGCGCGACGGCGTACTTGCCGACCACTCCCCCCGCGCCGTTGACCAGGACCCGCTGCCCGGCGGTCAGCTCACCGAGGTCGAACAGCGCCTGCCAGGCCGTCAGCGCCACCGACGGCAGACCGGCCGCGTCGGGGAGCGGGACCTTCGTGGGTGCCAGCACCAGCGCGTCGGCCGGGGCGATGACGTACTCCGCCGCGCCGCCGTCCCGCTCCATCGGCAGGAACCCGATCACCGCGTCCCCCACCTGCAGCCCACCCTCGCCGACGACCCGGCCCACGCCGTCCCCGAGCGCGTCGACCGTGCCGGAGACGTCGTAGCCGGGCACGTGCGGCAGCTGGACCGGGATGGGGAGGAACCCACCGCGCATGCCGTTGTCGGCGGCGTTGAACGCCGAGGCCGCCACCCGCACGCGCACCTCACCCGCGCCGGGAGCCGGCAGGTCGACGTCCTCGTACCGCAGGACCTCCGGACCGCCGACCTCGTGGAACCGCACTGCCTTCATCGCTGGACCTGCCTTCTCCGGGTGCCGTCGGGGGCGTTGCCCGACCAACGTCGCAGGTCCCGGCGAGATCATCCTGGGCCGGACTGGCCCACCCTCACGACCGCACGGCTCTCGGCTGCACCGACCACCTCGACCAGCCGGGCTGCGTCGCGCGAGCCCGGCGCCGCGGTCAGCATGACGGCCGCGAGGTCGTCGCCGGGGAGCGCGATCAGGTTCCCGACGAGGGTGACCGAGTCCCCGTCGGACTGGGTGAAGGTCGCGGCGCTCTCGTAGGCCGCCACCGGTCGCGGCGCCCGCCACAGCGTGTCGAACCGCCGGCTGCGGCTGCGCAGCTCGTCCACCAGGGCCGCGAGCGACGCATCGGCGGGGTAGCGCAGCAGCGCGGCCCTCAGCTGGGCCACCTGGATCGTCTCCTGCATGGCCGCGTCGGCCGGGGACTGCTGGAAGGCCTCGAACGGACTGCAGAAGATGCGCCACGCCACGTTCCAGTCCCAGCGCTCGCCGGGGAGGTCCCAGTGCTCCAGCGCCAGGAAGGCGCTGTTGACCGCGACGAGGTTCATCGCCGCGTCGGTGACGATCATCGGGGTGTCGGAGAACCGCTCCAGCAGCCGCGTCGCCCCCGGGCCGAGGTCGGTCGGCACCTGCCCGTCCGCGGCGGCGTACCCGGCCAGCGCGGACAGCCGCTCGTAGTCCGCCCGCCCGGCGCGCAGGGCCCGGGCGATCGCCCGCACCACGCCGGCCGAGGGGTGGCTGCGCCCCTGCTCGAGGCGGCGCACGTAGTCCGCGGACATCCCGGCCAGCTCACCGAGCTCCTCCCGGCGCAGCCCGGGCACCCGGCGCCGGCCCGCCGGCAGCCCGACGACGACGGGGTCCGTGCTCTCCCGCAGATGGCGCACTGCTGCGCCGAAGTCCGAACGCTCCACGGCGCGATTCTGCCGGGCCCGGACGCCCTCCGGGCCCGGCCCGGCACGCCGATCGGGACGGGGCGGCCCCTGCGGGACCACCGTCGTGTGCCGGAGCGCACGCACGTCGACATGTCGACTCACGTGCGGTCCTGGGTGAACCTGTGCGTTCCTGGGTGGTTACTGTGCGGCAGGTCACCTCCCACCCTGAAGGGACCCCATGAGACACCGTCGTCTCCACCGCTCCGCCGTCGTCCTCGGCGCCGTCGGGCTGGCCCTGACCACCGGCACCTCCCTCGCCTCGGTCGCCACCGCCGCGCCGCCGGTACCGCCGCCCGCGGCCCACGTCTGGGTCACCACCCCCGACCGCGCCGAGCTCCTGCACGACCGCGGGTACGTCGGCTTCGGCACGACCCCGAGCAGCGCGCCCACGATCACCGTCGACCCGAGCCGGACGTACCAGACCGTCGACGGCTTCGGCGCGTCCATCACCGAGTCGACCGCCGAGGTCCTCTACTCGCTGACCCCGGCCGCCCGGAACCGCGCGATGCTGGACCTCTTCCAGCCCGTCCAGGGCATCGGCATCAGCGCGCTGCGCCAGCCCATGGGCTCCTCGGACTTCACCGGCGGCGACCACCACACCTACGACGACGTCCCGGCGGGGCAGACCGACTTCGAGCTGCGGCACTTCTCCATCGAGCGCGACAAGGCACGGATCCTGCCGCTGCTGCGCCGGGCCATCGGGCTCAACCCGCACATGACCATCGTCGCCACGCCGTGGAGCGCGCCGGCGTGGATGAAGACCAACGACTCCCTCATCGGCGGCCGGCTCAAGGACGACCCGCGGATCTACGCGGCCTACGCCCAGTACTTCGTGGAGTTCGTGAAGGCCTACGCCGCCAACGGCGTGCACGTGGACTACCTGACGCTGCAGAACGAGCCCCAGAACCGCAAGCCCCTGCAGTACCCGGGCATGGACCTGCCGGTCGAGCAGGAGGCGGAGCTCGTCGCGGCCGTCGGGCCCGCGCTCAAGGCCGCCGGCCTGGACACGAAGATCCTCGGCTACGACCACAACTGGTCGACCCACCCGGACGACGTCGCGACCACCCCGGTCGGGTCGGACCCGGAGACCGACTACCCGTACCGGCTGCTCGACCACCCGGCCGCGCAGTGGCTCGCCGGCACCGCGTTCCACTGCTACTCCGGTGACCCGAGCGCGCAGACCGCGCTGCACCAGGCCCACCCGGACAAGGGCGTCTGGTTCACCGAGTGCTCCGGCTCGCACGGCGCCACCGACACCCCCGAGCAGTACTTCCGCGGCACGCTGACCTGGCACGCCCGCACGATCACCGTCGGCGTGATGCGCAACTGGGCCAGGTCGGCGATCACCTGGAACGCCGCGCTGGACCCGCGCGGCGGCCCGCACAACGGCGGCTGCGACACCTGCACCGGCCTGGTCACCGTCAACGACCACGGCACCGTCACCACCAACGCCGAGTACTACACGATCGGTCACCTGTCGAAGTTCGTGAAGCCGGGGGCGGTGCGGATCGCCAGCACCTCCTTCGGCACGACCGGCTGGAACGGGGAGATCACCGACGTCGCCTTCCGCAACCGGGACGGCTCGACGGCGCTCGTGGTGCACAACGAGAACGACGCCCCGCGCGCTTTCGCCGTCGCCGTCGGCGGCCGGACGCTGGAGTACACGCTGCCCGGCGGGGCGCTGGCCACCTTCACCTGGCCGGCCACCGGGCTGCTCGCCGACGACCGCACGCTGCTCCCGGCGGACGGCGTGACCGCCACGTCCTCCAGCGGCGACGCGACCACCGCAGTCGACGACGACGCCTCGACCCGCTGGTCCAGCGGCGCGGGCCAGACGCCCGGGCAGTTCCTGCAGATCGACCGGGGTGCCGGCGCCCGGCCGTTCGAGCAGGTCGTGCTGGACGCCGGCGCGAGCACCGGGGACTTCGCCCGTGGCTGGGCGCTGCAGGTCAGCGACGACGGCAGCACCTGGCGGCAGGTCGCCGCGGGCGTGGGCACCGGCCAGCTGACCACGATCGGCGTCCCGGCCACCGGCGCGCGGTTCGTGCGGGTGCAGCAGACCGGCTCGGCCGGCAACTGGTGGAGCGTCGCGGACGTGCGCTTCTACGCCTGAGCAGGCGCCCCGGGAGCAGGCCGGCCGCGTGCCGGCCTGCTCCCGGGGTGACGCACCCCCGGCTCAGGCCGAGACGGCGTCGATCGCCTTGTAGATGCGCTGCTCGGAGATCGGGCGGGGTGTGCCGACGGTCTGCGCGAACAACCCGACCCGCAGCTCCTCGACCATCCACCGCACCCGGGCCACCGGGTCGTCGGGCGCCCCGGTCGGGGGCACGGCGGCGCGCAGCTGCTCGTACTCCTTCGTCACCGCCTCGACGGTGGCCGTCCAGAGGGCGTCGCGGGCGGCGTTGGCCGGCAGCTTCTCCAGCCGCAGCTCCATGGCCTTGAGGTAGCGCACCAGGTCCGGCAACCGCCGACGCCCGGCCGAGGCGACGAAGCCGCGGTGCAGCAGCCCGCCCATCTGCTCCCGGAGGTCGGCGATCGCGGCGTCCGGCACCCGCCGTCCCGGTGCGGCACCGATGGCGATGGCGGTCTCCCGGGCCTGGGTGAGCACCGCCTCCACCTTGCGGACGGCGTCGGTGGTGACCGACGGCAGCTGCTCGCGGACCGACGCGACCAGCGCGGCGAACGCGGCCTCGGTGCGCGGCGGGCCCCCGGCGGCGGCGATCAGCTCGTCGGCGGCGGCGTCGACGCAGTCGGCCACCAGGTCGGGGATCTCCCCGTCGGGGTTGAACTGCAGCGCCAGCCGGCTGCGCGGGCCCAGGCCCTTGACCACCTGCTTGACCGGGGAGCCGACCACCAGCAGCACCAGCCGGCGGGTGCCGCGCCAGCCCAGCCGGCTCGCCTCCGCCTGCGTGGGCACGACCCGGACACCGACCGTCTCGCCCTCGTCGACGAGCGCGGGGAACGCGGTGACCACGTGCCCGCCGCGCTCGACCTCGACGGTGGCCGGCAGGTCGCCGAACGTCCAGGTGGTCTGCCGGCTGCGCTCGTAGGTCGAGGCCGCGCGGGCCAGGCTGGCCCGGGCCTGCGGGGCGACCTCGGCCCGCAGCGCGGCGAGGTCCTTGCCCTGCGCCAGCGGGCGCTGGGCGTCGTCCAGCACCCGGTAGGTGGCGCGCAGGTGCGCGGGCACCTCGGCCGGCCGCCAGGCGTCGGGCGGGATGACCACCGACGTGGCCCGGCGCAGCTCGCGCTCCAGCGCCGGCAGCAGCGCCTCGGTCGGGTCGATCTTCGGCAGCACCTCGCGCACCCGGTCGGGGATCGGCACCAGCCCGCGGCGCAGCTGCTTGGGCAGCGAGCGCAGCAGCTCGGTGACCAGCTCGGCGCGCTGCCCGGGCACGGTGAACGCCAGCGACTCCCCCGCGGTCCGCTGGGCCACGGTGTCCAGCACGCCCAGCGGCACGTCGACGGTGACGCCGTCCTCGGCCGCGCCGGGGGCGAAGGCGTAGGACAGCGGCAGGGTCAGGCCCTGCGTCAGCTGCACCTCGTCCGGGAAGTCCTCGAGCTGGACCTGCCCGGCCGCCGCGGCGTTGGTGAGCATCTCCGGGGTGAAGGTCAGCAGGTCCGGTGTGGCGCGCCGGGCCTCCTTCCACCAGCGGTCGAAGTGCCGGGTGGAGACGACGTCGGCCGGGATGCGCGCGTCGTAGAGCTCGAAGATCGTCTCGTCGTCGACCCGGATGTCGCGGCGGCGGGCCCGCTCCTCCAGCTCGGCGACCCGCTCGATGGCGCGGGCGTTGTCGGCGGCGAACCGGTGGTGCGTCGTCCACTCGCCGTGGACCAGGGCGTGCCGGATGAACAGCTCACGGGAGACCACCGGGTCGATCGAGCCGTACTGCACCCGGCGGCCCACCACCAGCGGCAGGCCGTAGAGGGTGACCCGCTCGGTGGCCACGACCGAGCCGCGCCTGGCGTCCCAGCGCGGCTCGCTGTACTGCCGCTTGACCAGGTGGTCGGCCAGCTTCTCGACCGTCTCGGGGTCGATCCGGGCGACGGTGCGGGCGAACAGCCGGCTGGTCTCGACCAGCTCCGCGGCGACCACCCAGCGCGGCGGCTTCTTCGCCAGCGGCGTCCCGGGGGCGAGCACGAACCGGGTGTTGCGGGTGCCCAGGTACTCGCGGCTCCCCCGCTTGTCCCCCCGAGAAGGGCCGTTGTCGCGACTTTGGCCCTTCGCGGGTTCGGCCTGCATGCCGACCTGGGACAGCAGGCCGGCCAGCAGGGACGCGGTCACGCCGCGCTCGTCGGGCGCGGGGGCCAGCTCGCCGAGGGTCATGCCCAGCCGGCGGGCGGTGCCGCGGAGCTGGCCGTGCAGGTCCTGCCACTCGCGGATGCGCAGGTAGTGGAGGAACTCCTTCTTCACGGTGCGGCGGAACTGGTTGCCCGACAGCTCCTCGGCGCGCTCCTCCAGGTAGCGCCAGAGGTTGAGCAGCCCGAGGAAGTCGGAGTTCTCGTCGGCGAAGCGCTTGTGCAGCTCGTCGGCGGCCTGCTGGTGCTCGGCCGGGCGCTCGCGGACGTCCTGCACGGTGAGCCCGGCGGCGATGACCAGCACCTCCTCCAGCACCCCGCGCCGGTCGGCCTCCACGACCATCCGGGCCAGCCGCGGGTCCAGCGGCAGCGTCGCCAGCGAGCGGCCGGTCGGGGTGAGCCCGCCCTGGGCGTCGAGGGCGTCGAGCTCCTCCAGCAGGGCGACGCCGTCGGCGATCGCGCGCCGGTCGGGCGGGTCGATGAAGGGGAACTCGGCGACGTCGCCCAGCTCGAGCGAGGCCATCTGCAGCAGCACCGAGGCCAGGTTGGTGCGCAGGATCTCGGGGTCGGTGTACTCGGGGCGGCTCTCGAAGTCGGCCTCGGTGTACAGCCGGATGGCGATGCCCTCACTGGTGCGCCCGCAGCGGCCCGAGCGCTGCCGGGCCGAGGCCTGGCTGATCGCCTCGATCGGCAGCCGCTGGACCTTGGTGCGATGGCTGTACCGGGAGATGCGCGCGGTGCCCGGGTCGACGACGTACTTGATGCCCGGCACCGTCAGCGACGTCTCGGCGACGTTGGTGGCCAGCACGATCCGCCGTCCGGTGTGCGGCTGGAAGACCTTGTGCTGGTCGGCGGCCGACAGTCGGGAGTAGAGCGGCAGCACCTCGGTGTGCGGGAACCCGCGCTCACCCAGCGCGTCGGCGGTGTCACGGATCTCCCGCTCACCGGCCAGGAAGACCAGGACGTCGCCCGGCCCCTCGGCCACCAGCTCGGCGCAGGCGTCGACGATCGCGGTGACCTGGTCGCGGTCGGGGTCGGCCTCGGGGTCGTCGGGGTCGATGACCGGGCGGTAGCGGACCTCGACCGGGTAGGTGCGCCCGCTGACCTCGACGACAGGGACGGCGGCGCCGTCCACGGAGAAGTGCTTGGCGATCCGGTCGACGTCGATGGTGGCCGAGGTGATGACCAGCTTCAGGTCGGGGCGTCGGGGCAGCAGCCGGGCGAGGTAGCCCAGCAGGAAGTCGATGTTGAGGCTCCGCTCGTGGGCCTCGTCGATGATGATCGTGTCGTACTGGCGCAGCATCCGGTCGCGCTGCACCTCGGCGAGCAGGACGCCGTCGGTCATGAGCTTGACCAGCGTGCGGTCGCCCACCTCGTCGGTGAACCGGACCTTGAAGCCGACGACGTCGCCCAGCGGGCTGCCCAGCTCCTCGGCGATCCGCTCGGCGACGGTGCGCGCGGCGATCCGGCGCGGCTGGGTGTGCCCGATCCGCCCGCGCACGCCGCGACCGAGCTCGAGCAGCACCTTGGGCAGCTGCGTGGTCTTGCCCGAGCCGGTCTCGCCGGCGATGACGACGACCTGCGAGCTGCGCAGCGCCGCGGCGATGTCGTCGCGGCGCTGACTGACCGGCAGGTCCTCGGGGTAGCTGACCGCCGGGACGGCGTCCCGGCGGCGGGCGATGCGCTGCTCGGCGGCGCCGACCTCGGTGGCGATCTGCTCGAGCTGCCGGGCACGCGCGGCGGGGTCCTTCGTGCGGCGGGTGCCGTCGAGCCGACGGCCGAGACGGTGCTCGTCGGCGAGGGTGAGTGCGGACAGCCGGGACCGGAGGTCGTCGTGCGGGGTGGTCACGGTGTGCTCGCAGTTCCTTCCATGGGCAGTGGCTCCAGGGTCTCACCCCGGCGGGTGCGGTCGCGCGCCTCACAGCGGGTCCGGCGCCGCAACGATTGCATGCACAGCGCAACGGCTTGTACCGTGCACGTGTTCCTCCCGGCGCAGTGCGGCGCCCCCGCCGACCCCCGGAGTGCCCCCGTGTCCGAGACGGCCGTGTCCGAGAACGCCTCCCCGTCCGACCCGCTGTCCCTCCCGGAGGAGCTGGTCCACCTGGTCCGGGTGATGCACCTGCTCAAGAACCAGAGCACCGGCGGCGCCGGGCCCGAGGCGCGCGAGCGCGCGGCGCACGTGCTGCTCTTCCCGCTGACCCGGCTGGGCCCGCTCCGCCAGGGAGCGCTCGCCGAGCTGGTGCACGCCGACCCCTCGACCGTCAGCCGGCACGTGACCCTGCTGGTCGAGCGCGGACTGGTCCGCCGGGTCGCCGACGCCTCCGACGGCCGGGCCAGCCGGCTGGTCGTCACCCCGGCCGGCGAGGCCGTGCTCGACCAGATGCGCCAGGAGCGCGCCGCGCTGTTCGCGCAGGTGACCGCCGACTGGGACGCCGGCGAGCTGCACACCTTCACCCGCCAGCTGCACCGCCTGGTGCGGCAGCTGAGCGACCACCTCCCCACCCTGGGCACCGCACCCGGCGGCGCCACCACCACCCCCGAGAAGGACCGATGACCCAGACCTCCGATCGCGGGACGGGGGCACAGCGCCGCGACGCCCGCGCCTCGGCCGCCGCGCCCGACGCCTCCGGGGCGTTCACCCACCGGCAGATCATGACCATCCTGGTCGGGCTGCTGCTGGGCATGTTCCTGGCCGCGCTGGACCAGACCGTGGTCTCCACGGCCATCCGCACGATCGCCGACGACCTGAACGGCTACGACCTGCAGGCCTGGGCGACCACGGCGTTCCTGATCACCTCGACGATCGCGACGCCGCTGTACGGCAAGCTCAGCGACATCTACGGCCGGCGGCCGTTCTACCTGTTCGCCATCGCCGTCTTCGTGATCGGGTCCGCGCTCTGCGGGCTGGCCGACACGATGTACCAGCTGGCGGCCTACCGCGCGGTGCAGGGGATCGGCGCCGGTGGCCTGATGTCGCTGGCGCTGGCGATCATCGCCGACATCGTCCCGCCGCGGGAGCGCTCGAAGTACCAGGGCTACTTCATGGCCGTCTTCGGCACCTCGAGCGTGCTCGGTCCGGTCATCGGCGGCTTCCTGTCCGGGCAGTCGTCGATCCTGGGCATCACCGGCTGGCGCTGGATCTTCTACGTCAACGTGCCGCTGGGCATCCTGGCGCTGGTCGTCGTCTCCAAGGTGCTCCACCTGCCGCACACCAAGCGTGAGCACCGCATCGACTGGCCCGGTGCGCTGGCGCTGATCACCTTCCTGGTGCCGCTGCTCATCGTCGCCGAGCAGGGCCGCACCTGGGGCTGGGGCTCCACCCGGGCGCTGGTCTGCTACGCCATCGGCGCGGTCGGCTTCGTCCTCTTCGTGCTCGCCGAGCGGGCCTACCGGGACGACGCCCTGCTGCCGCTGCGGATGTTCGCCAACCGCACCTTCTCGGTCAGCAGCGTCAGCAGCATCGTGCTCGGCGCCGGCATGTTCGGCGGCATCCTGCTGCTCCCGCAGTACCTGCAGATCGTGCACGGCTCCAGCCCCACCGAGGCCGGCCTGCAGATGATCCCGCTGGTCCTGGGCATCATGTCCGGCTCGGTCATCGCCGGTCAGACGATCGCGCGCACCGGCAAGTACAAGCTCTTCCCGCTGGTCGGCGTCGTCTTCATCGTCACCGCGCTGGTCTCGCTGTCACGCATCGTCGGCGCGGACACCTCGATCTGGGCGCTCGTGCCCTTCATGCTGCTGCTCGGTCTGGGCCTGGGTTTCAACTTCCAGCCGGTCATCCTCGCCGTGCAGAACGCGGTCAGCCCGCGCGAGATCGGGGTGGCGACCTCCTCGGTCACCTTCTTCCGCCAGATGGGCGGCACCCTCGGGACGGCGGTCTTCCTGTCGGTGCTCTTCACCCGCCTGCCCGGCGACATCGGCGGCGCCGTGCAGGACGCCGCGGCGGCGGACCCCGCGATCGCCCCGCAGCTGCAGCAGGCCGGCGCCGGCGGCACCGACCTGTCGAACACCTCGTTCATCCAGGAGCTGCCGGCCGAGATCGCCCTGCCCTTCAAGACCGGTTTCTCGCACTCGCTGGACGTCGTCTTCCTGCTCGCGGCGGTCGTCGTCGCGCTCGGGTTCTTCGTGCTGCTGTTCCTGCCCCAGCTGCCGCTGCGCACCCAGTCCGGCATCCAGGCCGCCCAGGGCGGCGCGGACGGCGAGCAGCCCGCCGACGGCCCCGCGCTGGCCGCCGCCAACGCGGCCGGCGCCGCGGCCCCGACCTCGGTCGAGCCGCCGGTCGACGACGCCGACCGCACCGGGGAGAGCGACATCCCGTCGGCTGCGCCCCGCGCGGCCACCGGACCGGCCGTCACCCGGGCCGCCACCGGGCCGGCGGCCGGAGGTGGGGCCACCGCAGCCCGCCACGCGGGCCGGCACGAGGCCGCCGACGGCGACGTCGACGCCCCCGAGGGCGGGAAGCACGAGGCCACCACCGCCGACCAGCCCACCGGGCTGGCCAGCGTCCCGGCCGACCACCTGCCCGAGGAGCTGCGCCCCCGCGACTGACCTCCCCGTCCACCCGACCGGCCCCTGCCGCCCGCCCCCGCGGGCGGCAGGGGCCGGTCGCGTCCGGGGGAGCGACCGCGGGCCGATCACGGGCGTCGTGCCACCCGACACGCGGCGGTCCGCGTGCCTTCCGGCCATGACCATCGGCAGGAGGTCGGACGGCGGACGGGCCCGGACGTGCGACGACGGCGGCCCTCGGGGAGGACCGCCGTCGCGATGTCGGTGGCGCCGGGTTGCGGCGCGGGGGTGCTAGAGGACGGCCGTGGCCGCCGCGGTGGCGCGCGCGGCGGACTCGGGGGCCGTGTGCCGCACGGCGGAGGCGGCCTGCTTCTCCGCCTCCCAGCGCTTGGTGGACTGCATGCCCATCAGGACGACGAGTGCCGTCAGCACCAGGAACCCGAGCACGCTGACTGCCGGCCACATCACCATCTGGTCTGCTCCACCTCTTCGTTGCACGCCGGTCTCCCGGCGACGTCCCGCAGGAGTCCGCTCCCCCTGCCTGACGCACACTTCCCGGCCCGAACCGCCGCGAACCCTGCGCAGAGCGACTTCTTGGTGGACAGCGTGTGACGGTCATCGCACTTCCCGGTGCCGGCCCGGTGCCACCGGCGGGTTCGGCCGGCACCGGGCACCGGTCCGGACCGGCCGTTGCCGGAATCCGGCGCCGGTGCGCGTGGCGTGGCCCCGGACGGGGCACCCAGCATCGACCAGCCAGTGTCACACCCACCCGGAGGCCCCCATGGCCGGAGCCAGTGCACGAGCCCCCCGAGAGGGAGCACGCGGCGGCACCGCGCAGGACAGCAGGGACGCGGGGCGCGACACCGCGCCCGGCGACGACAACATCACGCACGAGCGGGCCGACTACGCGCCCACCGGCACCGACACGAAGGCCACCACCGGCGGCACGTTCAAGCGCACGCTGAAGGAGTTCAGCGAGGACGGTCTCACCGACTGGGCGGCCACGCTGACCTACTACGGCGTCCTGGCGCTGTTCCCGGCGCTGACCGCCCTGCTGTCGATCGTGGGGCTGCTGACCAACCCGCAGCAGCTCACCGACGCGATCACCCAGGTGGTGCCGGCCCAGGCGGCCGACACCCTGACCCCGGTGATCCAGCAGATCGCGGGCAGCTCGAGCGCGGCCAGCCTCGGCCTCATCATCGGCATCGCGGCCGCCATCTGGTCGGCCTCGGGCTACGTCGGCGCCTTCACCCGGGCCGCCAACATCGTGTACGAGACCCGTGAGGGCCGGAAGATCTGGAAGCTCAAGCCGCTCCAGCTGCTGGTCACCCTGATCGGCATCCTGTTCGCCGCGCTGATCCTGGCGATGCTGGTGCTCAGCGGCCCGGTCGTCGACGCCATCGGGCAGAGCATCGGTCTCGGCGAGACCGTGCTCAACATCTGGAGCTGGGCCAAGTGGCCGGTCATCCTGGTGCTGCTCGCGCTGATGATCGCGGTGCTGTACTACGCCACCCCGAACGCCAAGCTGCGTGGCTTCAAGTGGGTCAGCCCCGGTGCCGGTGTCGCGATCTTGGTCGCGGTCGTCGCCTCGGCGGCGTTCGCGTTCTACGTCGCCAACTTCGGCAGCTACAACAAGACCTACGGCGCTCTGGCCGGCGTGGTGATCTTCCTGATCTGGTTCTGGCTGATCAACCTGGCACTGCTCTTCGGCATCGAGCTCGACGCCGAGATCGAGCGGACCAAGGAGCTGAAGGCCGGCGTCCCGCGCGCGGAGAAGGAGATCCAGCTCGACGCCCGCGAGGCGCCGAAGCGCAAGGAGACGACCTGACCTGAGGGTCGCCCCGCACGACGAAGGCCCCCGCACTCCGTGAGGAGCGCAGGGGCCTTCGTCGTCGTCGTCGTGGGGTCAGCGGCTGGTCGGTGGCCGGTCACCCCGGCGGGACAGCGGCACCCGCTCCACCCAGCCGGCCACTGCGGCCAGCCCGCGGCTGACCGCCCGGCCGACGGGCGCGAGCCGGTCGGGGGCGTGCTGGACACCGGCGTCGACCAGGTCGCGGCTGCGGTCGAGGACCGACAGCGGGAGCCCGGAGACCGCGTTGCCCGGGGGACGGCGGGACACGGTCGGGTGCGGCCGGGTCGGAGACACCCGGCGGGCGATCTCCCACTGCCGGCCGAGCCGGCGCAGGGCAGGGCCGTCCAGCGCCTGCTGCAGCCGCGGGAACATGACGTCCTCCTCGTCCCGCACGTCCTCCCGCAGGACCTCGACCAGCCGGGCGAGCGTCGCGGCGCGGCGCGGGTCGTCGTGCCCGAGCGTCTCCAGCTCGCTGACGAGCTCGTTGACCTCCTGGTGCTCCTCCTCCACCTGCAGGGTGAGCGCCTCGCCGTCGGGCAGGACCCGCCGGATGACCGGCCAGAGCACGGTCTCCTCGGCGAACGCATGGCTGAACACCAGCCGGTCGATCCGGCGGAGGACACGCTCCTGCTCGGTGCCGGTGGTGCCGTCGAGCTCCTGCAGCAGCCGGTCGAGCTGCTCGTGGTCGGCGCGCTGGCGGACGAACACGCTGCCCGGTCCGCCGAGCTCGGTCACGGTCTGGTGGGCGATGGACCTGGTCATCCGCTGCTCCTGCGTACGTATACGTACCGGCGTCCATGGCTCGGACGCCGCTCCTCCCTGCCCACGGCCACCGGGTTGCATGCACCACCTGGGCCGACGGGCGGGTCCACCGACGGGCAGTGCATGGTGGGGGCATGGCGAACCTGGTCGGACGCTCCCGGCGGAGTGCAGACGACAGCGGCCCGGCCGGCGAGAGGCTGGCCGGGCCGCTGCACGCGGTGCCCGAGGCGGTGGGCCGGGTGGCCCTGGAGTCGCACGAGGACGTGCCGGCGCTGTGCGGCCAGCAGGTCCAGGTGATCGCCGTGGAGGACGTGCCGGACGACGTCGGCCTGTGCCGGGTCTGCCAGTACGGCTCCTGAGGGGTCAGCCCGCGGCGACCGGGGCGGCGATGAGGCTGCTGAGCCGGTGGGTGGCCACCAGGTCGGCGCCCACCGCGTCGAGGACCGCCGGGCGCGGGGTGGGCACCAGGTCCAGGACCATCCGCGTCGGCGCGAACGCCTCGGCGTAGCCGATCCGGGCCTGCGCGCCCCAGTGCCGGGCCGAGGCCACGACGGCGTCCGGCTCGACCATCGCCGACATCTCCACCTGCGAGGCGTGCGCGCCGAGGGCGGCGAGCTTGCCGGACAGGTGGGCGGTGACGTCGACGAAGACCGTCGGGGTGAAGGTCAGCGTCGAGGGGCTCTGGTAGTGCATGACCCGGGACAGCCGGCGCGCCGCGGACAGCGTCGCCGCGGACACCGCGCGGTGGTCCTGGTGGCTGTCGTCGGGGGCGTGGACGTAGACCAGGTCGGCGCCGGTGGCCCGCAGCGCGGACTCGATGATGCCGATGGTCGCGGAGTCGGGGACGACCGTGCAGTCGCGCAGCCCGCCCCACCGCAGCTCGGCGCCGAGGGTGCGGGCGGCCTGCTGCTGCTCCTGGCGGCGCCGGCTGGTCTGGCCGAGCTCGTCGCCGGGGCCGTTCTCCCCGCCGGTGAGCACCAGCATGGTGACGCGGTCGCCGGCGGCGTGGTGGGCCAGCAGCGTGGCGCCGCAGCCCAGCTCGATGTCGTCGGGGTGGGCCCCGACGGCCAGCACGCTACGCATCGACGGTCTCCTTCACGGGGGTGGCGCCCGCCCGGCGGCGCGCACGGTGCACGACCAGCGCGCCGAGGCCGGCGGCGACGGCCAGGGCCCCCACCACACCGGTCCCGTTGCCGTCGGCGGGCATCTGGGTGTCCTTGGGGCAGGCGGCCGCGGCGGTCCGGCTGATGGTCAGCTTGGTGCTGCCGAGCGTCCAGTAGACGGTGCCGGAGCTGACCGGCAGCGAGAAGACGCCGTTGTAGGTGCCGGGCTTGAACGTGGTGGGCTGCCGGCCGTTGTAGGACGACGGGGAGAACACGTTGTAGTCACCGGTGATGCTGTAGGTGCTCGTGCTGGTGTTCCGGTAGCCGAGCACCGCGGTGAAGGCACCGTTGGAGCCGGACTGGATGCAGTTGAGCACCGGGAAGACCACGACCGGGCCGGAGTACCCGCCGCCGCTGTACCCGCCGTTGTAGCCGCCGTCGTACCCGTAGTAGCCGGTGGCCGAGGCGGAGGCCGGGGTCAGCAGTGGGGCGACCACCGCGAGCAGAGCGGTCAGCACGGCGAGCGCCGCTGCGCGCAGCGGGCGCCGGGTGCGCTGCCCGGTCACTGGTGTCTTCGTCATCTGCCTGCCCTCGACTCTGTGGCGAACGGTCCGCCTGGTGCTCCTGTCATCGACAAGTCAGCGCCTCGGCTGGAGCCCCGGGAGGGGATGTCCTGCCTCCGGGTGAGGGACCCGGCCACGGTCGGGTGGGCGATCACGGAGAGTGCGCGCTCCACGGCCTCGGGGAAGGTGTCGGTGACCGCCCACGCAGCCGGGACGTCGGGGGCGCCGGCGTACTCGCCCTGCCGGACGCGGATCGCCCAGGCGCCGACGGCGGCCGCGACGGCGACGTCCTTGCCCGGCCGGTCGCCGATCATGAGCAACCGGTCGGCCGGGACCCCGAGCCGCGCGGCGATGGTCAGCAGTCCGGCCGGCGAGGGCTTGCGGGTGGCCCGTCCGCCCAGCTCGTCGCTGAGGACGACCAGGGGCAGCAGCCGCTCCAGCCCGGTGCCGGCCAGCTTGGCCCGCTGGATCGCCGGGGCGCCGTCGGTCAGGCAGGCCAGCGGCGCGGCCGCGGCGAGCGCGGTCAGCGCGGCCTGCACACCCGGGTAGGTGGGCAGCCGGTCCGGCACGTGGCCGGTGAACGCGGCGACCAGCGGCGGCAGCAGCGCGGGCAGCGCCGCCGCGTCGACCCCGGTCGCCAGCAGCGCGCGGTCGATGGTGCCGCCGGTGTCGGAGCCCGCGGCCAGCTCGGCGGCGAGCGCGGCGTGCACGGCGGCGCCGTCCAGGCCGGCGGTGGCCGCGGCCGCGCCGACGGCCGCGGCCGCCCCGGCCAGGTACGAGGACTGCGGGTAGAGCGTGTCGTCGAGGTCGACGACGACGGCCAGCGGCGGCGGCCCGGACCAGCCGGTCACCACGGGAGCCGGCCGTCGGTGAAGTCGGGCTCGGGGAGCTCGAGCAGGGCGTCGGTGCGCTCGTCGGCCAGGATCGCCGCGATCCGGGCGCCGGTCGTGCCGTCGCCGTAGGGGCAGGGCAGCGCGGCGGCCCGGGCCTGGCCGGCGGCGGAGGTGTGCGCGGCCGCGGCGTCCAGCACGGCCTCGGCGGCGCCGTCGTCGGTCAGCCCGGCCAGCGTCGTCGTCCCGGCCTCCACGCCCTCCCAGCGGGGGGTGGAGGAGCGCAGCACCACCACCGGGACGCCGAGGTGCGCGGCCTCCTCCTGGATGCCGCCGGAGTCGGTGACGGCGAGCTTCGCCGAGCGCAGCGCGGCGAGCAGGGTGTCGTGGTCGACCGGTCCGGTGAGCCGGATGCCCGGGTGCTCGAGGGCGCCGGTGAGCCCGGCGGCGGCCAGGCGCGCGGCGGTGCGCGGGTGCACCGGGAAGGTCACCGGACCGACCCGCTCGGCCAGGCCGTGGACGACGGCCACCAGCCGGGCGAGCCGCACCGGGTCGTCGACGTTGGTCGGGCGGTGGGCGGTGACCAGCACGCCGGTGCGCTCGGCGACCGGGACGGGCGTCACGCCGCGGGTGACGAGGGTGTCGATGACCGGGTTGCCGACGACGAACACCCGCTCGGCGGGCACGCCCTCCCGGTGCAGCGAGCCGGCGGCCCGGACGGTGGGCGCCAGGTGCAGCTGGGCGGTCGCCGCGGCGACCCGCCGGTTGACCTCCTCGATGCTGCGCATGTTGTAGCTGCGCAGCCCCGCCTCCACGTGCGCGAACGGCACGCCGGCCCCGCGGGCGGCCAGCGCGTAGGCCGGGACGGTGTTCGTGTCGCCCAGCGCCAGGACGACGTCGGGGCGGAAGCGGGCCAGCGCGGTGGCGGCGTCGGCGTGCAGCGCGCCGGTGCGGGCCGACGCCGGCTCGGTGGGCAGCGTGAAGCGGTGGGTCGGGGTGAGGCCGAGGGCCTCCTGCAGCTGCGAGGCCATCGCCGCGTCCGCGTGCTGCCCGGTGTCGACGACGTCCACCCGGTGCCCGGCGGCGACCAGCGCGGACACCACCGGGGCGAGCTTGACGACCTCCGGGCGGGTGCCGAAGGGCACCAGCACGTGCCGGCTGCGGCTCACCGGGTCACCGCGGGGGCCGCGCACGGGTCGCTGACCGGCGCGCCGTCGAGGGACGTGTAGGTCTCGGCGAAGTACCGGCTCATCCGCACCCCGGGGCTGAAGTACAGGTACGGCAGCTGGGCGGCCGGCTCGCGGACGCCGGCCAGGTAGGCGCCGACGACGTCGGCGCCGGCGGCGAGGGTGAGCGGGAGCCCGCCGCTGAAGCGGGGGTTGATCTCCACGACGGTGACGGTGCCGTCGTCGGCGACGAAGCCCTGGACGTTGGCCGGACCGGTCAGCCCGACCGCCTCGAGCGCGTCGGCGACCACGGTGGTGACGGCCTCGGACTCGAAGGTGGTGCCCTGCACCGAGATGCCGGCCTTGGTGGCGTCCCGCCAGCGCGGCACGACGGTCAGCAGCTCGCCGTCCCGGGCGACGAGCGCGTCGGCGGTGAACTCCCGGCCGGCGAGCCGGGTCTGCACGATCAGGCCGGGGTCGGCGGTCATCGCGGCGGTGACCTCGGCGGCGGAGTCCAGCAGCTGCACGCCGCGGCTCCCCCGCCCGGCCCGGGGCTTGACGATCCACGGCCCGGGGACGTCGGCGGCGCCCGCGACGGTCGCGGCGGTCGCCGGGGTCGGCACCCCGGCCTCGACCAGCCGGACGGCGAACGCGGCCTTGTCGCAGCACAGGTCGACGGCGGCCACCTCGGGCAGCCAGGTCGCGAGACCGGCGGCGGCGAACCGGCCGGCGGCGGCGGTCAGCGCGGGCAGCTCCTCGGCGACGGTGCTGACCAGCGCGTCGGCGCCGTGCTCGGCGGCGAACGCGAGCAGGGCGTCGACGAAGCCCGGCTCGTCGGCGCGCGGGACGACGCCCCCGACGGCGGCCAGCGCGCTGCCGGCGGCGATCGGGTCGATGTCGACGGCGACCACCCGGTGCCCGAGGGCGACCAGCCGGCGCACGACCGCGACCCCGGCCGGACCGCCCGAGCCGGTGACCAGGACGGCGGACCCGGACGCGCCCCCGGCGGCCGGCGCGGCGGCCGGGATGACCGGCTCGGAGGTGCGCTCCAGGGTGGTGGGCTCCGGGGTGGTGGGCTCCGGGGTGGTGCGCTCCGGGGTGGTGGGCTCCGCCGCCCGCGGGACGGGCAGCACCGGCACGCCGGGGCGGGGCAGGCTGCGCACGTCCACCACGGCCACGCGCGGCGGCGGGACCGGCCAGGGGTGCAGGGAGCGGGTCATCGGGGGTCCTCGGCGTCGGGTGTGGGCGGGGTCGGGGTGGCGAAGCTGCGCGGGGTGGGACCGGGGCGCGGCGCGGGGCGGGACACCGGTGCGACGGCGACCGGCGCGGGCACGGGGAGGGCCGGGGCGGGGGCGGCGGGCTGGACCGCGCGGCTGAGCTTCCAGCCGCGCGCCCACAGCCGCAGCGACGAGACCCGCTCGTTGGTCACCGGCTCCCACTGGCGGGCGGCGACGGCGTCGGCGAGGGCGTCGAGCACGGTGACGTCCTGCTCGTAGGTGGCCACGGCCAGCAGCGAGGCGGTGTGGGCGCCCAGGCCGTCGGCGGCCAGGGCGGCCACGCGCTCCCGGCGGGCGTCCACCGGCAGGTGGCCGATCCGGTAGTCGATCCGGGCGGCCTCCCGGCGGGCGCCCAGCCAGCGCGACACCCGGCGGGGCAGCACGAAGCGGTGCACCAGCCCGGCCAGGTTGCGGCCCTGCACGGGCGCCTTCTGGTCGAGCTCGGGCAGCCGGTAGCCCAGTCCGGGACGGGCCCAGCTGCTGGGACGGCGGGCGGTGTGCCGGCCGGCGACGTCCTGCTCGGCGCGCACGCTGGAGGGCAGCGTCACGCAGACCATGAGCAGGAACCCGCCCAGGGTGGCGGCGAGGTTCCACAGCGTGCCCACCCAGTCGTGGAAGAGCACCAGCGAACCGTCTCCCCACTGCAGCCCGATCACCGTCGACAGCAGCAGCCGCACGTGGTTGGCGATCAGCACGGCGACCGTCGCGACGGCCAGGCCGGCCACCGCGTGCCAGCGGCGGCTGCGCAGCACCGAGGCGGTGAGCGCGGTCAGGCCGACGACCGACAGGATCGACGAGCAGGAGGCGGTGACGACGGCGTTGAGCAGCTCGCCGTCCTCGCGGAAGATCAGGATCCGGGTGGGGAGCACCCCGGAGACGGAGTCCACGCCGAACAGGTGCAGCACCCACACGACCCAGGTGGCCTCCTGGACCTGCATCCAGTACGCGCCGTAGCCGAAGCCGGCCAGGCAGATCAGCAGGGCGAGGAGCAGGTCGGCGACGACGGCGAGCTGGCGGCGGGTGCTGGCCCGCGGCCGGCGCGGGACCGGCGGCACGAGGACGGCCTCAGCCACGGGAGGTCACCTCCCGGGTGTCGGCCGCGGCGGCGGCGGCGGCGAAGGAGCGCGGCCGGTCGGCCGGGCCAGTCAGCGGGACGGCGGCCGGGGCCGCGACCACGAGCGGCGGGGGGACCGCGCCCGGGGCGAGGGTGGAGGTCGCACCGGAGCGGGTGGTCTTCACCCAGGTGTAGGGGCGGCCGAGCATGCCGTCGACGTACGCGCGGGTGGTGATCCAGATGGAGAGCGCGAACGAGGGCAGGAAGCCGATCAGCTGCCAGGCCGCCCGCCGCTCCACCCGGCTGACCAGCAGGCCCACGCTCAGCTCGGCGAGCGGGCCGACGAACAGCAGCATCGACAGCGGCAGCAGCCCGATCAGCGGGAGGTCGCCGATGCCGAAGGCGCGCAGCACGGTCAGGGCCAGGCCGATGCCCGACAGCACCGGGACGTGGTAGGTCAGCAGGAACATCATCGACTCGGCCTTCTCGACCAGCGTCAGGTGCTCGGTGCGCAGGATCGGGCGCCAGTAGTCGCGCATGCACTTCTGGTGGCCGCGGGCCCAGCGGTAGCGCTGCTTCCAGAAGCGGCGCGCGGTGACCACGGCCTCCTCGTAGTCGACGGCCGAGACGTCGTAGCGCACCCGCTGCCCCGAGAGCAGCACCCGCAGGGTCAGGTCGGTGTCCTCGGTGACCGTGTTCGGGTTCCACCCGCCCAGGGCCCGCAGCGTCGACATGCGCACCGCGCAGTTGGCGCCGCCGTAGGCGGGCAGCTCGAACATCGCCTGCCGGCCGTACTCGTTGACCAGGTAGCCGGAGAGGTAGTCGACGAACACGACCGAGGCCAGCGAGGAGTCGTGGCCGTTGCGGATGACGCAGCGGCCCATCACGGCGCCCACCTGCGGGTCGCGGAAGTGGCGCACCAGGCGGCGCAGGGCGTTGGGGTCGGGCTCGTGGTCGGCGTCGAAGACCAGCACGACCTCGGCCTCGACGGTGCGCAGCGCCTCGTTCAGCGCGCCGGACTTGCCACCGCCGGAGCCCGCGGCCCGGTGGATGACCCGCAGCCGGGGCTCGCGCACGGCCCATGCGTCCAGCCGCGGCCCGGTGTCGTCGTCGGACCCGTCGTCGACGACGACGAGCTGGAGCCGGTCGGCCGGGTAGTCCAGGGCCAGCAGCGCCCGGATCATCCCGTCGACGACGAGCTCCTCGTTCTTGCAGCCCACGAAGACCGCGACCGAGGGCGTGTAGCCCTCCAGGTCGACGTCCGCGGCGAGCAGGTCGGCCTCGGCCCAGCGCGCCGCGGAGACGGCGAAGGCCAGGTGGCGGCAGAAGTAGATGCCGAAGACGACGTTGATGACGCCGGCGACCACGCCGAGGGTGCGGTCGACGCCGAAGAGGGCGAGGGCGCTGACGGCGAGCACCGCGTAGACGACGAGCGCGCCCTTCCGCGCCTCGGGACGGTCGGTGTGCGAGCCGACCGACGGGACGACGGGCGCGCCCTCGACGACCGCTGGCTCTGCGGGCACGACTGGTCCTCTCCGGGCGACGGTGGTGTCCCGGTGCTGGTCAGCTCCGGTCTCGGTGGTCATCGGCAACCCGTTCGGGTCTCTTGAGCACGACCTGCTGCACGTGGTACAGCGGCGGTGTCGGACCCGTGGGCGAGACTGCGTGGGTGACCGTCGAGCTGCCCGGGCGCGCGGACGCCCCGGTGCAGCGGGTGCTGCTGGCCCGGCGCGGAGCCGACGTCGTGGTGGCCCGCGACCTGGCCGCGGACGGGACGACGCTGCGGCTGGCCGAGGTGCCGGCCGGGCAGCTGGCGCGCTACGTGGCCGCCCGCGAGCCCGAGCGACCGCGCTGGGTCTGGGACGACACGACGCGCTGGTACCCCCAGCTGCTGGCCGCCGGCGTGCGGGTCGAGCGGTGCACCGACCTGCGGCTGGCGCACGCGGTCCTGCGGCGCTCCCCCTTCGCCGACCCGGCGTTGCTGACCGGCCCGGACACCGCCGGCTGGGACTCCCTGGAGCCGGTCTCGGCGGCCGAGCCGGCCCTCTTCCCGCTCGACGACCCGGCCGACCGGCTGGACCCGACCGCCGAGCACGACCGGCAGCAGACGACGGTGGCCGCCTCGCCGCAGCGGGCGCGGCTGGGCCTGCTGCTGGCGGCCGAGTCCGGCGGGGCGCTGGTCGCCGCGGAGATGACGCACGCCGGCATGCCGTGGCGGGCCGACGTGCACGACCGGCTGCTCACCGCGCTGATGGGCCCGCGGCCGGTGCGCGGCGCGCGGCCGGCCGGGCTGGAGCGACTGGTGCCCGCCATCCGGGCGGCGCTGGGCGCCCCCGACCTCAACCCCGACTCCCCGCCCGACCTGCTCCGGGCGCTGCAGACCGCCGGGCTGCCGGTGGCCGACACCCGCTCGTGGACGCTCGAGCAGCTCGACCACCCGGTGGTCGGGCCGCTGCTCGAGTACAAGAAGCTCTCCCGGCTGCTGGCTGCCAACGGCTGGGCGTGGCTGGACGCCTGGGTGGCCGACGGCCGGTTCCGCCCCACCTGGCTGCCCGGCGGCGTGGTCACCGGCCGGTGGGCGTCCTCCGGCGGCGGCGCGCTGTCGGTGCCCGCCCCGGTGCGCCCGGCGGCCCGGGCCGACGAGGGCTGGCGGTTCGTGGTCGCCGACGTCGCCCAGCTCGAGCCCCGGGTGCTGGCCGGGATGAGCGGCGACACCATGATGGCCGAGGCCGCGCGGGCCGCCGACCTCTACCAGGGCATGGTCGACAGCGGGGCGGTCGCCACCCGCGCCGACGCCAAGATCGGGATGCTCGGGGCGATGTACGGCGCCACCCGCGGCGAGAGCGGCCGGATGATGCCCGGGCTGACCCGCCGCTACCCGCGGGCGATCGGGCTGGTCGAGGAGGCCGCCCGCGCCGGGGAGCGCGGCGAGGTGGTGCACACCCTGCTCGGCCGCGGCTCGCCGCTGCCCACGGGCGCGTGGACGGTGCCCGCCGCCGAGGAACCCGACGGCGGCACGAGCGCGGAGGACCGCGGACGCGAACGCCGGTCGTGGGGTCGCTTCACCCGCAACTTCGTCGTCCAGGGCACCGGGGCCGAGTGGGCGCTGTGCTGGCTGGCCGACCTCCGCAACCGGCTGTGGCGGCTGGGCGACGGCGCCCTCACCACCCGCCCGCACCTGGTGTTCTTCGTGCACGACGAGGTGGTCGTGCACACCCCGGCCGACCTGGCCGACGAGGTCTCCGCGGCGGTGCGCACCGCCGCGGCCGGCGCCGGACGGCTGCTGTTCGGCACCTTTCCGGTCGACTTCCCGCTCGACGTCGCGGTCGTCCGCTCCTGGGCCGACGCGCACTGAGCTGCTCACGCCCGGAGCAGGGTCAGCAACGACTGCGCCGACTGGTTGGCCTGGGCGAGCATGGCGGTGCCGGCCTGGGTGAGCACCTGGGCGCGGGTGGACCGGGCCGTCTCCGCGGCCATGTCGGTGTCGCGGATCCGTGACTCCGCGGCGGTGGCGTTCTCCAGGGACACCCCCAGGCGGGCGACGGTGTGCTCGAACCGGTTGTGGACGGCGCCCAGCTCGGCGCGCTGCGTCGACACCGCGCTGATCGCCCGGTCGATCACCGTGATCACGTCGAGGCCCGGGGTGTACCCGGGCGTGGCCGCCGCGAGGTCGGCCGGTGTGGAGCCCGCGGGCACCGGGCCGGTGAACACCAGCGCCGGCCCGTCGTCGGCGGACCCGTCGGCGACGGTGGCCAGGGCGAACGCGTCGTCCTCGGTCGTGATGCCGGCCGCCTTGGCCGCCGCGTTCAGCTCGGCCAGCGCCTGCGCCCCGCCGGCGCCGCTGTAGACAACCCGGTCCAGGTCGAGGGTGCGGCCGCCGACGGTGATGGAGCCGCGCAGCGTCGGCAGGTCGTCCAGCGACGTCCGGGTGAAGACGAGCGCGCCGGGCGCCGGTGGAGGCGCGGCCACCGGCGCGGCGACGTCGACGGAGAGCCCGAGGGCGGGGACGGGCGGGGTGAAGGCCGGCGTGAGCGGGCCGAGGTCGGCAGCCGTGTCGGTGTCGGCGGGCGTCGCCGACCGGAAGAGCAGGTCGTCCCCGTCGTCGATGAACGGGGCGTCCCCGGAGCCGGTGGACCAGGTGGCGCCCTGGCTCACCGCGTACGCGTTGAGCTGGGCCAGCGCCGTGGCGTTGTCGACGACGCCCGGGCCGGGGACGTAGGGCACCGCACCGAGGTCGATGCTGACGCCGCCCACCGTGACCACGCCGCGGAGCTGGCCGATCCCCGTCGGCGAGACGGTGGCCCCCAGGAAAGCCACCCCGCCGCCCAGGGCCTGGCCCCGGCCGCGCGGCTCGACGGTGCGCACGGCCGAGGGGTCCCGGGTGACGTCGAGCCGGGCCACCCCGAGGCCGAGCGCCCCCATCGCGCCGCCGATCCGCACGTCGATCGTGTCGCCGGCGTCGGCACCCACCAGGAAGGTGGCGTCGAGGGTCCCGTCGAGCAGCCGGGTGCCGTGGAACGTCGTGGCGTCGGCGATGCGGGTCAGCTCCTCCTTGAGCTGGGCGATCTCCGCCTGCACCGCCGACCGCGCCGCGTCGCCCAGCCCACCCCGGTTGGCCGCCTGGACGGCGAGGTCGCGCATCCGCTGCAGCACCGAGGTGCTCTCGGCGAGCACCCCCTCCGCCGTCCGGACGACGCTGATGCCGTCCTGGGTGTTGCGGACCGCCTGCCGCATGCCGCCGATCTGCGCGCGCAGCCCCTCCGAGACGGCCAGCCCCGCGGCGTCGTCCGCCGCGCGGTTGATCCGCAGACCGGAGGACAGCCGTTCCAGCGCGCTGCGCGCCGCCTGGTCGGCCGTCCCCAGGTGCCGGTACGCGGTCATCGCCGTGGTGTTGGTGACGACGCTCAGTCCCACGCCGTCCCTCCCTGGGCAGCTGGACCGCCACATCCGTGCGGCGGGTGGTGCACGAGCAGGTACGACGGGCCGGAGCCCGGCCGGTGGGTCAGCGGGCCCCGACCACCACCAGGGAGCAGCCGGAGTCGCCGAACGGCTCCACCTCGAAGCCCAGCTGCAGCAGGCACTCGGCCAGCGCCAGGTTCATCGCGGCCTGCACCGCGCCGTGCGCCGCGGCCGAGCGCACGTCCTCGGAGCTGGCCCGGTGGTGCTGGTGCCAGCTGACGACGATGCCCGGGCGGCCCGGCTCCGGGCTCAGGCAGACGCCGCCGGCGGTCTCCTCCCCCACGCAGTCGTGCAGCTGCAGCCCGGACTCCACCAGCGCCGAGGCCACCTCCACGACCAGGGTCACCAGCTCGTCGTCGTCGGCGAAGTCGTGGTCCCACTCGGCGGGCAGCCGGTCCAGCTGGTCGCTGAGGTCGGACAGCCACGCCCGCTCCTCCGGCAGCTGCCGGCGCACGACCCGGCCGTCGGCGCGGCGCACCCCGTGCACCGGCTGACCCGCCCCGGTCAGCCCGGCCCACTCGGCCTCGATGCGGTCCGGGAAGGGGCCGGCCACGACCTGCTCGCCCGGGCGCTCCTCGGACTCGGCGACCAGCCACCACGCCGCCGGCCCGTGCTCCCCGACCCGCTTGCCCGCGGGGTGCGCGGCCAGCCCGGCCGACCGCGCCTCCTGCTCGGTCCGCGGCTCCGGGACCACCGCCGCGACCGGGGCCACCTCGTTGGCCGCCGGGAGCGCCGCCTCGGCCGCGCCGACGACCGCGCCGGCCGTGGCCAGCACCGGCGCCTCGGCCCGGGGACGCTGCGCCTGGTTGCGCTGCACCTGGTTGCGCTCGAACTCGTACCGCTCCGTCGAGCTCTGGGCGAGGGCCACGACCAGCGCGGCCAGCACGACGAAGCCCACCACCGCGACCACCGGCCAGACGATCACTGCCCGGCCTCCGTCGCGACCGAGGTGGAACGGGGGACGACGACGGCGGCCGGCTCGACCGCGACCGGCAGCACAGCGGTCGAGCCGCCGGCGGCCGGCGGGGCGACGGCGCCCCAGGCGGCGGCGCGCCGGGACGAGGACCGCGCCCACCCACGCAGCTGCGCACCGGAGCGGCGGAGGGTGCGGCGGGCCGACACCGGCGCCTCGTCGGCGAAGAACTCGAGCAGTGCGTCCAGTCCCACCTCCTGCTCGGCGGAGGGGGTCCGGCCGGACGACGGTCGGGGCAACAGGTCAACGGGCGTGCTCACGCGGGACTCCTCGATGCGCTCCGTCGCGGCTGGGGAAGTGCCGCGGACGTAGGGCGAAAGGTAGGCCCCGGCGGGCCGCGCGGAGGCGCCGTCCGACACCTCCCGCCGGGGCCCGTCACCGAATCGTTGTCGGAGGCACCCACGCGGTCGACGACCCGCCTCACCTCAGCCGCCTTGTCGACTTGACACCGTGCTTGACCTGGGATTCCGCACTTGCGGGGGTCGGTGATCACGGTGACGCGCCTGCGCCGCGGCATGTCGCGGCGGGCCCACCGGGACGACGGCCGCCCGACCACGCCCCGGGGCGTCGCGCCCCGCCCGGCTCAGGCGCCGACGTAGGCCGCCAGGTGCTCGCCGGTGAGGGTGGAGCGGGCGGCGACCAGGTCGGCGGGCGTGCCCTCGAAGACGACCCGGCCGCCGTCGTGGCCGGCGCCGGGGCCGAGGTCGATGATCCAGTCGGCGTGCGCCATGACCGCCTGGTGGTGCTCGACCACGATCACCGAGGTGCCGGAGTCGACGAGCCGGTCGAGCAGGCCCAGCAGCTGCTCGACGTCGGCCAGGTGCAGGCCGGTCGTGGGCTCGTCCAGGACGTAGACGCCGCCCTTCTCCCCCATGTGCGTGGCGAGCTTGAGCCGCTGGCGCTCGCCGCCGGACAGCGTGGTGAGCGGCTGACCGAGGCTCAGGTAGCCGAGCCCGACGTCGGCGAGCCGGGCCAGGACGGCGTGCGCGGCCGGCGTGCGGGCCTCGCCGGCGGCGAAGAACTCCCGCGCCTCGGTGACCGGCATGGCCAGCACCTGGCTGATGTCCCGGCCGCCGAGGGTGTACTCGAGCACCTCGGCCATGAAGCGCCGACCCTCGCAGACCTCGCACACGGTGGCGACCCCGGCCATCATCGCCAGGTCGGTGAACACCACGCCGGCGCCGTTGCAGTTGGGGCACGCGCCCTCGGAGTTGGCGCTGAACAGGGCGGGCTTCACGCCGTTGGCCTTGGCGAACGCCTTGCGGATCGGGTCGAGCAGCCCGGTGTAGGTGGCCGGGTTGCTGCGCCGGGAGCCCTTGATGGCGCCCTGGCCGATCGACACCACCCCGGCGCCGGCCGGGATCGAGCCGTGCACCAGGGAGCTCTTGCCGGAACCCGCCACCCCGGTGACCACGACCAGCACGCCCAGCGGGACGTCGACGTCGACGTCGACGAGGTTGTGCGCGTTCGCCCCGCGGATCTCCAGCGCACCGGTGGGCGTGCGCACCGTGTCCTTGAGCGCGGCGCGGTCGTCGAGGTGGCGGCCGGTGAGGGTGCCGCTGGCCCGCAGGCCCTCGACAGTGCCCTCGAAGCAGATGGTGCCGCCCGCGGTGCCGGCGCCGGGGCCGAGGTCGACGACGTGGTCGGCGATGGCGATCGCCTCCGGCTTGTGCTCGACGACCAGCACGGTGTTGCCCTTGTCGCGCAGCTGCAGGAGCAGGGCGTTCATCCGCTGGATGTCGTGCGGGTGCAGCCCGATCGTGGGCTCGTCGAAGACGTAGGTGACGTCGGTGAGCGAGGACCCGAGGTGGCGGATCATCTTCACCCGCTGGGCCTCCCCGCCCGACAGCGTCCCCGACGGCCGGTCGAGGCTCAGGTAGCCCAGGCCGATGTCGACGAAGGAGTCCAGCGTTGCGCGCAGCGCCCCCAGCAGCGGCGCCATCGACGGCTCGTCGAGGTCGCGCACCCACCCGGCGAGGTCGCTGATCTGCATGGCGCAGACGTCGGCGATGCTGAGCCCGGCGATCTTCGAGGACCGGGCGGCCTCGGTGAGCCGCGTGCCCTGGCAGTCGGGGCAGGTGGTGAAGGTGACGGCGCGCTCGACGAAGGCGCGGATGTGCGGCTGCATCGCGTCGACGTCCTTGGAGAGCATCGACTTCTGCAGCTTGGGGATCAGCCCCTCGTAGGTGAGGTTGATGCCCTCGACCTTGATCTTGACCGGCTCGCGGTGCAGCAGGTCGTGCAGCTCCTGCTCGCCGTACTCGCGGATCGGCTTGTCCGGGTCGAAGAAGCCGCTGCCCATGAAGATGCGGCCGTACCAGCCGTCCATGCTGTAGCCGGGGATGGAGAACGGGCCCTCGCGCAGCGACTTGCTGTCGTCGTAGAGCGCGGTGAGGTCGATGTCGTTGACCTGGCCGCGGCCCTCGCAGCGCGGGCACATGCCGCCGGTGATGCTGAACTCGCGCCGCTCCTTGACCGTCTGCCCGCCGCGCTCGATCGACACCGCACCGGCGCCGCTGATCGAGGCGACGTTGAAGGAGAAGGCCTGCGGGGAGCCGATGTGCGGCCGGCCGAGCCGGCTGAAGACGATCCGCAGCATGGCGTTGACGTCGGTCGCCGTCCCGACGGTGGAGCGCGGGTTGGCGCCCATGCGCTCCTGGTCGACGATGATCGCCGTGGTCAGCCCCTCGAGCAGGTCGACGTCGGGGCGGGCCAGGGAGGGCATGAAGCCCTGCAGGAAGGCGCTGTAGGTCTCGTTGATCAGCCGCTGGGACTCCGCGGCGATCGTGCCGAACACCAGCGAGCTCTTGCCCGAGCCGGACACCCCGGTGAACACCGTCAGCCGCCGCTTGGGCAGCTCGACGCTGACGTCCTTGAGGTTGTTGGAGCGCGCGCCCTGCACCCGGATCAGGTCGTGCCGGTCGGCGCTGCGCAGCCCGTCTGCCGTGGTCATCGTGTGCTCCTCCGTCGCCCTGGCTGGATGTGTACCGGACGGGTCGGACAGTCGGGGAGCCCCGCGACGTCGTCCGCTGCCCCGCCTTGCCGGGGAACGCCGGGCACAGCATGGTCTGGGGGTGACCGCGCTCAGGGTGCTCTTCATCGGTGGGACCGGGATCATCAGCTCGGCCTGCGCCCGGCTGGCGGTGGAGCGGGGCATCGAGCTGCACTTCCTGAAGCGGAACCGGTCCTCGCTGCGGCCGGTGCCCGAGGGCGTCGTCGTCCACGAGGCCGACGTCCGGGACCCCGGCAGCGTGCGCAGCGCCCTGGGTGACCAGGACTTCGACGTCGTCGTGGACTGGGTGGCGTTCACCCCCGAGCACGTGCAGACCGACGTCGACCTGTTCGCCGGCCGCACCGGGCAGTACGTGTTCATCAGTTCCGCCTCGGCCTACCAGACCCCGCCCGGGCGGCTGCCGGTCACCGAGTCCACGCCGCTGCGCAACCCGTTCTGGACGTACTCGCAGGACAAGATCGCCTGCGAGGACCTGCTCGTGGCCGCGTACCGGGACACCGGTTTCCCGGCGACGATCGTGCGCCCGTCGCACACCTACGACGCGGCGTCGGTGCCCTTCGACGGGGGCTGGACGGTGGTCGACCGGATGCGGCGCGGCGCGGAGGTCGTCGTCCCGGGCGACGGGACCTCGCTGTGGACGATCACGCACAACACCGACTTCGCCCGCGGCTTCGTCGGGCTGCTCGGCCGGTCGGAGGCGATCGGCGAGGCCTTCCACATCACCTCCGACGAGGCGCTGCCCTGGAACCGGATCTACACGGCGGTGGCGCAGGCGGCCGGGGTCGAGCCCCGGCTGGCGCACGTGCCCTCCGACGCCATCGCGGCGGCGGACGCCGACTGGGGCGCGGGGCTGCTGGGCGACAAGGCGCACTCGATGGTCTTCGACAACAGCAAGGTCCGCCGCCTGGTACCGGACTTCCTGGCGACCGTGCCGTTCGAGCGCGGCGCCCGCGAGATCGTCGACTGGCACGACGCCCACCCCGAGCACAAGACCGTCGATGCCCGGATGGACGCCCTGATGGACCGCCTGGTCGAGTCGTACCGCCCCCGCCCGCTCTGACCCGGACGCGGTTCCGCGGAACCGCCCGCTGCTCGGAGACAGGTGCGCGCCCCGGCGGTTCCGCGGAACCGCCGGGTCGAGTGGGCCCCGTGGGGATCGAACCCACAACCCGCGGATTAAAAGCTCGGACGACACACTGTCCTGACCTGGGCCTTCATTGACCAATAAGGGCATTGACCAGCGGGTTCACCGTTGGAAGGGCATGGTTGCGAACGAGCGTTAACGACCCTTCTGTGGGCGTCTTGTGGGCGCCATGTGGGCGCCGATGTCGCTCAGCGCCTCGGGACAAGCCTCAGTTCGCGCGCAACGGACGGGAACATAGCGAGCACGGTCAAGGAGTTGATCGATCCGTGCTGTTTCTGTATCCGAAACCGGGCGGGCGACGCTCCGCGCCGCCCGCCACCCGTCCCATCAAACGTCGCGAACCGCCGGCGTCCGGACCGCAGCGTCATGGGAGTCGACTCCGCACCCGGTGAAGCTCCGGTCGACCAGGCGTCCTACCAGACGGTTGAGCCGGCTACGCCAGCGCTCCAAGGAGCTCCGCTCCCCTCCCGGCAATCCGAGCCTGCGGGCGCGTCCGCTCCGGTCAAGGTCGTACGTCCTCGCTGCGCTCCGGGCGCTCCACCTTGACCTCCACGGCCTCATGCGCCCGCTGACTTCTTTTTGCCGGGAGGGGGCGGGGGTGGTTGGCCGTCTGGATCCGTGGTGGTGCTGCTGGCGCGCGGCAGTGGCAGTCGGATAGTGGGGTGGTGTCAGCGCGCCCTGCCGGTCCACCACCCCGGCGTCTGCCAGTACCCGAGGACCTTCTCGTCACCTCCTCAGACGACCTCGCCCTGACCCTTGAGGACGCCGACCGACGGCTGGACCCCCCGGTACCGGTGCGGGTCCGGTGGAACGGGGAGTGGCACTCACCGGCGCTGCTGCGCGGCTGGCAGCAGTCCGAGGACCGCGGCGACGGGTGGCTGGGCTGCGTCGAGTACCACCGGCAGATCGCGCCCGGGCTTGGCGTTCGCGGTCGGCCGGTGGACGCAGGCGTGGAACATCGAACGTGTCGAGGATGACCCGCCGTTCGAGGCCCTCGCGCTAGCCTTCGACTCGAGCCCGGCGGCTACCCCCGTGGCCGCCGGGCTCGTCCATCCTCGACGGTCGAGCTGATGAGCGCGCTCGAGGAGCAAGCCACCGCTCAGTGAGCGAAGCGGGCCACCCCACTGCGGGTGGATGAGCTCGGCGGCCATGCATGCCAGCTCCTCGACCGCGACCCGGGTCCGTGACAGCGCCTGAGCGGTCGAGGACGCCGCGGTCGACACCCCGGTGATGTTGGTGGCGATCTCGGTGGACCCGCCAGCGGCCCCGGCCACCGACCGCGGCATCTCGTTGGTAATCGCGGTTTGCTCCTCCATCGCGCTGGCGATGGTCAGCTGGTAGTCGTTTATCGAGCTGGTGATCTCCGAGATCCGGCCGATCGCCTCCACCCCGCCGGTGGTGTCGCCCTGGATCGACTCCACCCGACGCGCGATCTCCTCGGTGGCCCGGGCGGTCTCCTGAGCCAGGTCCTTCACCTCGCCGGCCACCACAGCGACCCCTTGGCGGCCTCACCGGCGCGGGCGGCCTCGATGGTGGCGTAGAGCGGCAGCAGGCTGGTCTGTTCGGGATCGACGTGATTGCCTTGACCACGTCACCGATCTCCCGAAGGACACCCCCAGCGTGGCGGTGGTCGAGTTGGTGACCTTGGCGTCCGCGACCGCCCGCGCGGCGACCCGGGCGGCCTCGTTGACGCTCTGGGAGATCTCCCGGATCGCCATGCTCGTCTCATCGGCTGCCGCGGCCACCGTCGCCACGCCGCGGATCCACCGCTGAAGATCCCCGTGACGGTGACTGCCGCATCACATCACCACACCCTGGGTAGCCAGCGAGCCGGAATTGGAACGAGGGCACCTCAGGTGCCCGCCGAAGTTGAGGGACTGAGCGCATGCGCCCGCCACCGCCCCGCCCCGACTACCTCACCGGTGACCACGTTGGGGGTGCGCTCACCGTCGCCGGTGACGTGCTCACCATGACTGGCGAGATCGACTACGACCTCACCACCCGGTGGCAAGCCGAGCACGACCCGACGCTCCTAGGCATCCAGACCATCGACACCAGCGCGGTCACCTTCCTGGGCAGCAGCGGGCTTCGCTTGATCAGCCAAGTCACCCGCGCCACCGACCTGCCCGTCGTCCTGCGCGGCGCCAGCCCGATGACACATGCAGTGCTGGTGATCAGCGGACTGGACCGACTGCTGGTGCTCAAGGATTGACCTGCTCAGCCGGTGGCCACAGGCCACCGGCTGCACTCGATCGCCGCCATGGCCGCATTCACCGCCGGCGGGCACAAGAGGTGTCACTAGACGCCTGGCGGGGTAACTACCCATTGGGTCAAGACGCGGCCTGGGCGTCGGCTGGTCGAGCAGAGGCGGGCCGGCGTTCCAAATCGGCGCCGCCTCTGCCTCATGGACGGATCGGCGCCAGGTCCTCCTCCTCGTCGCAGGTGAGGTCAGCACGTCAAACAGCCGGCTGTGGCCTGGCTGTACACCCACCCTGTCGCAGGGTTGCTCCACACCCACCGCAGCGCACCCACCACCGGGCAGGGAGGTGGGTGGCTCCGCGCGTTGGGTTCCGTGCTCGACGCTCAGCTGAGGGTGATGCGCGCCCGCACCTGCTCGATGAGTGCCGGGGGCACCTCGGTGAGACCGTGGTCGGCGGTGGCGTGGGCGGTGACCTGGGTGAGGATGCCGTCCTCGTCGGCGGCGGTGAAGGTGATGCCGCAGCCGGGGACGATGTCCCCACAGGAGAAGTGCTTCATCGGTGACTCCGTTTCGTCATTGTTGCTGTCATTCGGTGTCGCCGGCGGGCGGTCGCGCGCCGGCGGTTCCTGGACTCAGCGTGGGACCACCTGCTGGCTGGTGGTGGCCAGTCTGGTGAGCAGGGACTCGACCCGGATCACGCCGACCGCCACGCCGGCGTCGTCGGTGACGACGATCGGGTCGAAACGGCAGGCCTCCGGGCGGGTGACCACCCGCTGGGCGACTTCGGCGACGGTGGCCGACGCGGGCACGCGCAGACTCACCGGCGCGGCGCGGTGACCGGCGGGGTCCCCGTCACGGCGCAGAACCACCAGCAGCTCCACCGGCTGCCCGTAGACGCCCACCCGCACCGCCGTCCTGGCCGTGGTGGGCTGCTGCCCCTCACACACCAGCTCGGCCGGTTCCAGGAGGCTGGCGACGTTCTCCACCAGCTGCGCAGCCAGCACCGACCGCCGCAACCGCTCCCCGGTCTGCTGGTCCAGCCTCGCCCACGGTCGGGCGGGGCGACCCAGCAGGTAGCCCTGGGCCAGCGGGACACCGAGCCGGGTGAAGGCATCCATCTCCGCCCAGGTCTCCACCCCCTCGGCCAGTAGCCAGGCATCGATGCGGCTGCCGAACTCCCCCAGCAACGCCGCCATGGCCAGCTTCACGTCATCGGTGTCGGCGTCGGCGACCAACGCCCGGTCCAGCTTGATGATCTGCGGCCTGACCACGGTCAGCTGCTGCAGACCGGAGTACCCCGACCCCGCGTCATCCAGGGCCACCAGGGCACCGCGGTCCCGCAGCCTATCCCGCAGGTCCAGCAGCGGGCGCACGTCGACCACGTCGTGGTGCTCGGTCAGCTCCAGCACCAGCGGCGCCAGGTCACCGGCATCCAGCAGCAGGTCGGCCAGCTCGGGTTCGGTGAGCAGGTGTGGGCTGACGTTGACGGTCAGGAAGCAGTTCGGTGGCAGACCAGCGCGCAGGACCAGGCACCGCCGCAGCACCAGCGCCTCCACCCGTGCACCGATCCCCGCCCGGTCGGCGGCGGCGAACCACACATCCGGGGGGTGCGGGCTCGGGGAGCCATCAGCGGCGCTGAACCGGGCAAGGGCCTCATAACCGGCGACCTCACCGCGGGCGACGTCCACGATTGGCTGGAACACCAACCGCATCGTGTCCGGGCGCTGCAGCAAGCGGTCCAGCTCGCCGGCCCAGTCGACCGCTGGATGGGTGTCTCCTGTCACGACCGTCGCATCGGTCGGCGACGTCAGGCACTCAAGCTCAACGTCAGGCAGGCTCATCCCAACGGGGTGCATTGACACCTGCCTGCCTGGCTGGAGCAGGGCGGCACCTCATCAACCAGGAGCCAGGGTGAGCCGACAGCGGCCGGCTGGGGTGATCGAATCGGTGTGACGCGCACCGCTGGAGACGTCAGGACATCTCGACGATGCTGCGGGTGACCGCGGACTGCTCGGTGAGCACCCCGGCGATGAGCTGCTGGGTCTCATTCACCCGGTCGACGACCTCCCGGATCGAGTCCAGGGCACCGACGACCTTCTGCACGTCGCCTTGGATCGCGGTGACCCGGTTGCTGACCTCGTCGGTGGCCAGTGCGGTCTCCCGGGCCAGCTCCTTCACCTCCCCGGCGACGACCGCGAAGCCCTTGCCGGCCTCCCCGGCCCGGGCGGCCTCGATGGTGGCGTTCAGCGCGAGCAGGTTGGTCTGCTCCGCGATCCCGGTGATGACCCGCACCACCTTGTCGATCTCCGCACTGGAGGTCCCCAGGTGCGCGACGAAGTCCGCGGCCTGCCCGGCCACCCGCTGGCCCTCACCGGCCACGGTGGTGGCCTCGGCGACGTTGCGCTGCACCTCATCGATGGAGGACACCATCTCCCGTGCCGCGGCGGTGACCCTCTCCGATGCCCGCAGCCGGTTCATCGTCTGGGAGATGAGGAAACCGGTGTTACGCAGCGCATCCCGTCGGCTGTCGGCCATGATCAGCGTCCGCCGGGCCAGGAAGTCCATCGTCCCGACCACGCGGCCATCGACCATGATCGGTAGGCAGACCCCGGACTTCACCCCGGCCTCCACGGCGGCGGGGCGGCGCACGCAGTCGGTGACTTGCCCCAGGTCCTCCACGAACACCAGGTCCCGAGCCTTCCACGTGCGCCCGGCCACACCGACGCCTTCGGCGAAGGACGCCCTACGGCTGACCTCGGCGAACGCCGGCCCGAGGTCACCGGACTCGATGTCGAGGGTGAGGGCGTTGAGGCCCTGGTCCAGGGACCAGTAGGAGGCGTAGTGCCAGTCGAACTCGCGGCGGATCGTCTCCATCGCGGTGCTGATTGCCGCGCGCACCGACGTGGCCTGGGTGAGCTCGCGCAGCAGCGTGTTGATCGCAGCCACATCGCCGGCGGCCCGACGCTGGTCGGCGGCGGCGCGCACCCGGGTGAAGGCCTGGGACACCAGCTTGCCGACCGCGCGCAGCGCCTCCAACCGCTCCGTGCTCGGGGACAGCGTCTCGGTGGCGAAGAAGTCCATCGTCCCGACCACCTCCCCGCCGGTCAGGATCGGGAAGCATACCCCGGACTTCACCCCCACCCGCTGCGCGGCGGGTGCGCGCACGCAGTCGGTCATCTCACCGAGGTCGGCGACGAAGAACAGGTCGCGGGATTTCCACGCCCGCCCCGACAGGCCTACACCCTCGGCGAAGGAGGCATGCAGCGTCACCTGGCGGAACTCCGCCCCGGCGTCCCCGGACTCCACGGCGAACCGCAATGTGTGATCGGTCGGGTCGATCTTCCAGTAGGAGCCGTAGGCCCAGCCGAAACGCTCCCGGACGGTGTCCAGGGCGGCGCGGGCCACCTCCTCCTCGGTCGTGGCCCGGTCCAGGACGGTGACCACCTGGGTGACGGCTGTGACGTCGGATCGTGCCTCGGCAAGCTCGGCGTCCACGTGCCCAGCCCCTCTATCCCTAGACCGCCGCATGATTCTTCTCCCCGTGACGAGTTGTGCCGGCTGACCCCATGTCAGCACCATCGGGTCACCGGTCGCGTGCGGGCCCGAGGAGTCGACCCGATCTTCGGCTGCGCGCAATCAGTCTTGAGGCGAAGCGTCGACCTGTTCGAAGAAGCACATCCATGGCTCTCAGATACGTCCCGGGCTGGCCAGTGCTGTCAACATCTGCGGGTGGATCGTGGCGAGACGGCCGGCGAGGGCAGGAACGACCGGGACAGTCCCGGCGGCACCCGCCTCACGCTGGGAGGACATCAGCCGCTCAGCCGCCCGCCCCGCTGCGGCACATCGGCGGGTGCGCGGCGATGAGCTGCGGCGGGAGGAGGCCGCTGACTCCCTCGGCGCCGCGTCAGGAGCTGGGCACCCAGCTGACCAGCTCATGCCAGCGACCGTCCCGCTGTGAGCACAGCGTGAAGTTCCGCCACCGATCTCCCTCAGTCCGCTGGTCCAGGTTCCCACCGTGCTCGCGGGCCAGCCGCCGACCTGCGGTGATCGCCGTGTCGTCGTCGGCGGCCTCGAACTCCAGCAGGTTGACAGCACGTCCTGCACGTCCGCCGGTGACGGTCAGCAGGTAGCGGTTCACCCCGCGGACGTTACGCACCGATGTCGGCGAGCACCTGTCGATCTCTGGGCGCACCGATGTGGTGGGTCAGTCAGTAGTGGGTGATCTATCGTGCGAGCATGCGGGATCAGGAGCCTGAGCGTTCCTCCCCCTTCAACCTCCCACATCCGCAGTTGGGGCCGGCACCTGACCAGGTGGCTGCCCGAGGTCAGCGTGAGGTGCTGGCCGCGGCCCACTCGTTGACCGCTGCTGGTGGTCTGGACTCCGCGCTGCCCACCGTGCTGGGTGACACCCCGACCGCGGTGCTGCTGATCAACCGCGCCGACGGCCTGGTCACCTACGCCAACCGGGCCGCGATCGCCCTGGCCGGTGAGGTCGGACTGCCGGTGGCCGTGGACGCCTGGGGCGCGGCCGCAGGGCTGACCAATCTCGCGGGTGAGCCCCTGGCCGGCACCGAGGCGCCCTTGTCGCGGGTCGCCGGTGGGCACCCGGTGTCCGGGGAGCCGGTGCGCCTGCAACCCCGCCGCAGCGATGACAGCGACCGCGCCGAGGCCGCCAGCCACAGCGATGACCAGCTGCTGTGGGTCACCGGCTTCCCGCTGCGCGCCGACGGCAGCACCATCACCACCGACCCCGACCAGCCCACCGACCCCGACCAGCCGACCGACCCCGACCAGCCCACTGGTGCAGCCGCCGGGGCCGTCATGGGTGACCTCGCCGATGCCCATCAGGACCTGTCGCTGGTGGTGTTCCTGCCGGTCACCGAGGGGCAGCTGCTGCCCGAGAACGCCGCCGACGGGGCGCTGCGCCGGCTCCGGGAGCAGGCGATCGTGGCCACCGACATCTGCTTTGTCATCTCCGACCCCACCCAACCGGACAACCCGCTGGTGTGGGTGAACCCGGCTTTCACCCGGGTCACCGGGTACTCCCTGCGGGAGTCAGTGGGCCGCAACTGCCGCTTCCTGCAAGGCCCCCAGACCGACCCGGCCGCGGTCGCCCGCATCCGGGAGGCCATCGAGGAGCAGCAGCCGGTGCAGGTCACGCTGTTGAACTACCGCGCTGACGGGTCGGCGTTTTGGAACCAGCTGTCCCTCACCCCGGTCTTCGACGGCCGGGGTGTGCTGGTCAGCTTCGTGGGGGTGCAAACCGACGTCACCGCGCGGGTGAGCATGGAACGGGAACGACAGGCAGCCTTCGCCGCCGAACGCCGCGCCCGGGAGATCGCCCAGTCCGCCGAGCAGCGGCTGGGGCTGATGGCCGCGGCCTCCACCCGCCTGACCGGCACCCTGGACGTCGACGCGCTGCTGGGCCGGCTCACCGAACTGTGCGTGCCCGAGCTGGCCAACTGCGCCTTCGCCGGCCGGCTCAATGACGAACATGTCCTCACCTCCGCCTCCCTGCGGCACACCGCCGGCCACAACCAGGTCCTCGACGAGCTGGTGGAACGCGTGCTGGGCCGCCACCTCACTCCCCGGTCCCCGGCCGCGGACGCCGTGGCCCGCACCACCGGGGTCTACCTGCCCGACGTCACCGCGGCCAGCGCCCTCACCACCTACCCCGACACCCAGGTGCACCACTTCGCCGACCAGCTCGACGTCACCTCCCTGATCGCCCTGCCGCTGATGGGCAGCGACGCGACCCTGGGTGTCCTGGTGCTCACCAGCGCGCAACCCGACGCCTTCCCCCCCGCCCGGCGGGACCTGCTCACCGACCTGGCCGCCCGCGCCGGCCTGGCACTGGACAACGCGCGCCTGTACCAGACCCAGCGCTCGGTGGCCGAGACCCTGCAGCGGGTCATGCTGGCCCAGCTGCCCAGCATCGCAGGACTGCAGGTGGCCGCCCACTACGAGTCCGCGTCCAGCGCCACCGCGGTCGGTGGGGACTTCTATGACCTGCTGCCCCTGCCCGATGGCAGCATCGGGATCAGCATCGGCGACGTGTCCGGGCACGACATCGACGCCGCGGCCACCATGGGCCAGCTGCGCACCCTGCTGCGCACCACCGCCCACGACCGCACCCGCACCGACCCCGCCGACGTGCTGGCCCGAGTCGATGAACAGATGACCGCCCTGGGCATCTCGGGGCTGGCCACCGTCGCCCACGCCCACGCCCACCCACCCGATGCCGCCTACCCCCACGGCAGCGGGCACTGGCGGCTGGACGTCGCCTCCGCCGGCCATCCCCCGCTGCTGCTGCGCGCCCCCACCGGGGAGGTGCGGCTGCTCACCGAGGCCCACGGCCGGCTGCTGGGTGTCGGGGAGCCGGTGACCCGCACCACCACCACGGTGACCGTGCCCCGCGGAACGATCCTGGTCGCCTACACCGACGGGCTCATCGAACGCTCCGGTCACGACCTCGATGAGGGCTTGGACCGGCTCAGCGCCGCGGTGGCGGCCCAGCCACGCAACGCCACCCCCGAGGGCATCTGCCGGGCACTGCTGCCCCTGGCCACCGGCCAGCCCGACGACGTCGCCCTGATGGTGATCGGCTTGACGTGACCCTCCCCGGACCGTCCCGCCACAGTCCACGGTGGCTGCTGGGCGCACTCACCAGCAGCCCGCACGGAGCCTGGCCCACCCGAGGGACACGCCTGGGCTCCCGGACCCGCTCCACTCACCCCACCGCCGCCTGCACCGCCGTCCGTCATCGGCCCCACCCGGGTGACCGTCGACGGCGACCCGATGACGGGCCGTGCCCGCGGCACAACGGCCCGGGACCTGCGTGACCTCAGCACCGGCACCCACCAGCACAGCGACCCAACCGCACAGCGACCACGCGACCGCCGGCATCACCCGGCCTCGACAGGCCCCGGCGACCGGTGACCCTTAAGGTCAACCGTTGCCGGACTACCGCATCGTCTCCGATCACGGGCACACCGGGCAGACCTTCCAGGCACCCGATGACCAGACGGCGGAGAAGATCGGGCGGGAGCAGTCGCTGGGTCTGGCGACGGCGAAGAAGACCGGCTACCGCCTGGAACGCCACCCGGAAGGCGACGGCGATCAGGTGCAGTGGGTCGTCGTGGTGGCCTGGATGCCGCGCCGCGTGCACGACCACCCCGGTGGTCTGGAGACCACCGTGCCACCGACGACGACCCACCCTGGCCCCCCGGAGGCACGCTGACCGACCGCCGACGCGGGCTGGTCACCACTCGCCCGAGAATATGATCTCCCCGCTGACCCGTCCCTGGCCTAACCGGCGGCAAGCCCCAAGGCCGCAGGGCCCCATTCTCGCAGGCGTCAGCCCCTCAGCGCCCGTCCCCTGATCGGGGGACGGGCCCGGGTCAACGAGAGCCGACCCTGCCCGTCGCTTGTCCCCAGGGAGCCGTCGCCGACCGGCCGTCTGCTGGCCGCTCCGTGACCGCCTGGTGAGACCGGCCAGGGTCACAGCTGTCCGGGCAGGGAAGTCGATCCCGGACCGGCCAGGTGCTTGGCGCTGCGCTCCTGAGGATCGGCCGCGGTGGGCGCTGCGGCGTCGTGGGCCTGGAGCAGGTCACGGATCTGCACCAGCAGCTCCACCTGGGTCGGGGCGACCGGGCCGGTCTCCTCTCCTCGTCTGCGCCGGTCCATGATCGCCTTCATGGGCAGCACGACCGCGAAGTAGACCACCGCGGCGGTGAGCGCGAAGGTGATGACCTGGTTGATGAACCGGCCGTAGGTGAACACCTGCCCACTGACGGAGAAAGTTCCCCCTTCGCTGCCCCCTCCGCCGATCAAGCCGATCAGGGGCAGCAGGAACGACTCGGTGAAGGCTGTCACCACCGCGGTGAACGCGGCACCGATGACCACTGCGACGGCCAGGTCCACCACGTTGCCCCGTAGCAGGAAGTCCTTGAAACCCTTGATCATCCCGTCCTCCTCGCTGGTCGCATCCCCCCGGGTGCTCCCGGAGGGGAACGGATGGTAGCGACTCGCCTGCCCACGGTCACCTCTAACTCCTCTCCGCCACACTCCGCACACAAGCGGCCAGGTGCGTCCATCGACCACGTTGGTCCATCGACGCCGAACTGTGCAGTCGTCTGCGCCGGTGGGTGCTTCGTGGGTGTGGCAACATCCCGGACCCCACACCGTCGACCGGGGACCCGAGATGACCACCTGCGGCAGCGTTGCCCTACTGACCCCTGAGCTCGTCATCGAGCTGGATCAGCTGCAGGCCGACTGGCCCGGCGATGAAGTGTGGGGGTGCGACTTCGACGCCGAGCACCCGGGCAAGCACTGCACCATCGCGGCCTACGCGGCTGAAGGTGAGGAACTCGACCACTGGCTGCTGTGGTCTGCGGCCTTGAGACCTGCACAGCTCCTGCGAGCCCGGTGTTGCGAGGCCACCCTGACCGCCGCCGCAGAGGTTCCGGTCCTGTGCTGCTGGATCAGTGGTCACCCGGGTCAGCATGCAGCTGACACGACCCGCTGGTAGCTCACCGCCCCACCAGCGCCGGGGCCATGCGGGCTCAAAGCCACGCACTCACCGCGCAGTCCAAGGTCCACAGTCGAGGATCCGCCGGCGCGGCGGGCCCGCCGACAGCCGGGGGCGCTGAAACCCGTCGGCGAGCCGGGCGCGTGCCGCGACGGGCACGCGGTGCCAGCGATGGACGCGCCTGCCGGCACACCCTCCATGGAAGGAGATGCTGCTGGATCCATCCAGTTCCCCTCCCCGCCGCCGATCCTCCCCCGGTGAGGAGGACGTCACCGCGAGGCCGTGGAGGGACACCACTGTGGCTGCACCTGGCCACGCTGGTCATCATCCCCTTGATCGGGGCCTCGCTGCTGGGTGCGGTCGGTGTGCGAGCACGGGTGCTGGAAGTCGACAGCGCGCTGCAGGTAGAGGTCGCCGTTGCGGCGGTGGCCGCCTTGGATGAGGCTCGCGGCGCTGTACAGCGCGAGGTCTTGCCCGCACTGTCCTCCGTTGCCCTGGCCAACACCACCTTGTCCGACACCCTGGGCATCAGCCCCGCCCTGCAAGCCCAGATCGGAGTGCAGGTCCAAGCTGCAGCCACGGAGTCCAGGTCATCGACCGATACCGCGCTGGCGCACCTGCAGACGGTCAGCGGCCAGGCAGAAGTCGGTCACGACGCCACCGAGCGGATCCGTGCCCTCCGCGAGGCCGCCGACAGCGGTGGCAACGACGTCCAGGCCATGTTCGACGGCTACCTCAGCGTCATCGCCGACCTCAGTGCCGCCCAACAGCAGGCGGTCGCAGCGGCCGGCTCCCGGCAACTGTCACCCACCGCCCAGCGCGCCGTGCACGACGTCCAACTCGCGGCCGGCCTGGCCCAGGCCGCCTCCCAGCAGATGCCTCTGTTCCTCGGCGGCCAGCTGCCCATACCCGGCGCCGACACCTCCCGCTGGCAGTGGCTGATCAGCTGGGAGGACTACCGTCTGGCCAGCCGCGCGATGCGGGAGCTCTCCCAGCCCGCGGCCATCCAGGCATGGACCGCGGTGCAAGACGTCGAGGACGTCACCGCCATCGACAGTGTCTTCGCAGCCCAGGCCGCGGCCGAGCAGCGCAGCGGACTCCCCGACCTGGGTGGGGCGGTGCCGTCCACCGGGCTGACGGCACCCCGCCCCGCCGGCGCGCAACCGTCCGGCGCGCAGGAGCCGTCGGGAGAGGTGGAGCCGTCGGGTCCCTCGGGAGGGCAGCAGGCGGCGGCGCTGAGCTTGCCGGTGGCCCAGCTGATCGACCTGTCGAGTCGGAGTCAGGCCCGTGATGAGGTCTTCGCTGACCTGGTGTCCACGGTCGTCACCCAAGCCCAGGCGGCGGTTGCCCGGGACCGGGCGACCGCCGTTGGACAACGCAACAGCACCCTGGCCGGGGTGCTGGCCTTGGTCCTGGCCACCCTGACCATCACCATGTTCCGGGCCAGGCAGGTCTCCCGCTGCCTGCAGGACCTGGCCGGTCAGGCCGAGCAGATCAGCCGCGGGCAGTTGGTGCAGGTACGCCCACAAGGACCCCGGGAGGTCCAGACGGTCTCCACCGCCCTGGATGCGGCAGTGAGCGGCCTGCGGCGACTGCAGGCACAGGCCACCGCCGTGGCCCACGGCGACCTGCACGACCCGGTGCTGGAGGACCCACTGCCCGGGCCCCTGGGTGAGGTGCTGCACGGATCGATGACCCAGCTGGTCCGCGCCGTCCGGCAACGGGAGGAGCTCAAAGATGCCCTCGCGCAGCAGGCGGCACACGACCCTCTCACGGGACTGGCCAACCGAGCCCGGGCCACGACGCTGATCACCTCCGCCCTGCACCGGGGCCAGCGGACGGGCTCGATGACCGGTGTGCTGTTCATCGACCTGGACGGCTTCAAGACCGTCAACGACTCCTTCGGCCACGCCGTCGGGGACCGTGTGCTGCACACGGTCGCCCGGCGCCTGGAGACGGTGGTCCGCGCCGGGGACGTGGTGTGCCGGTTGGGTGGTGATGAGTTCATCGTCGTCGCCGAGCACCTGCACGACGAGGCCACGCTCACCGTCTTGGCCGGGCGCGTCATCGCAGCGGTCAGCGAACCCTTCGACGGCGCCGACACCCCGGTCAGGATCGGGGCGAGCGTCGGCATCGGTGTCTCACGCGATGGCCGAACTGACCCCGACCAGCTCCTCGGGGAGGCCGACGCCGCCGCCTACCGGGCCAAGGCCAACGGCCGTGGCCGAGTCGAGATCTTCGACGAGGAGCTGCGCACCCAGCTACGTGCCCACAGCGACCTGGAGAGGGCGCTGCGCGCCGCCTTGGCCACCGGTGGCCTGGCGGTGCACTACCAGCCGGTCGTGGACACCCGCGACGGGCGGCTGACCGGCTATGAGGCGCTACTGCGGTGGAACCGGCCAGGACAGGGATGGATCCCACCTGATGTCTTCATCCCCGTCGCCGAGGGCAGCCGGCTGATCAACGAGGTGGACCGCTGGGTGTTGCAGGAGGCCACCGGCCAGCTGGCCCGGTGGCGACGGGAGGGCACCGCAGACCAGCACCTGACGATGGCGATCAACATCTCCGGTCGCCATCTCACCGAGTCCCGGATCGTCGATGACGTACACACCGTGCTCACCGAGGCCGGGCTCCCAGCCGCCTGCCTGATCGTGGAGGTCACCGAGACGGTACTGGTGGACAGCCCAGCCGCCCTGGAGCACTTGAGGCAGCTACGTGAGCTCGGTGTACAGATCGCGATCGATGACTTCGGCACCGGCTACACCTCCATCGGACAGCTACGATCCGTCCCTGCCGACGTCATCAAGATCGACCGCAGCTTCACCTCCTCCACCCAGAGCGCCGAGTCCACCCTGGTGGGCTTGATGATCCAGGCCGCGCACGCGTTCGGGCTGCGTGTCATCGCCGAGGGCGTCGAGCACCCCGAGCAGCTGGCCAAGCTGCGCGCCGCCGGCTGCGATGAGATCCAGGGGTGGGTCATCTCCCCCGCCCTCACCGCAGTCCAGGCCACCGCACGCCGCACGATGACCGGCCGCCTGCAGGACGACCCGGTCCCACCAGCAGACCCCGCCGGTTGGCGGGGTCCACCGTGAGCTGCGCGTCCTCAGCCCAGCCGCCCGCACCTCGCAACGGCGCCTGCTGCCTGAACGGGTGCGGAGCAGGCACGCAAGGTCGGGCCGGGGGCTTAGCGGCGCCTGTCCCAGCGGCAGCCCAGTGAGCAAACGGCAGTACCGCGGTGGGTGACGTAGGTTGCTCCGGTGACCTCGCTGCCCGGGCGTGCGCCCGAGAGTGGGGCCTGGACTCTGCTCACCCTGGCTGAAGCGCTGGTGGAGGCGACCAGCGCTACCCAGGTCGCCGCTGCGATAACCGAGCTAACTGCGCAGGCGCTGGGCACCCGGAGCTGCCAGGTCGGGTTGCTCGACCAGCGACGCCAGCGCATACGACTGGTCCCGGCCAGCAGCGGCCCAGGGTTCGAGGACGACACGTGGACGTGGCTGGCGCTGGCAGAGGACCACCCACAGTGCGTTGCGTTACGGACCCAGCAGCCGCTATACCTCACCGACGCTCGAGCCGCCGAGGGTCCTGCGGCCATCGCGCCCCCTGGCGACGGCTTTGACCCCTCCCACGCCTCCGCGTACCTGCCCCTGCGCGCACGTGGCCGGCTGATCGGCACCCTCACCTGCATCTGGGACACTCCCCAGGTCTTCGACACCCAGCAGCGCCGACTGCTGCAACAGCTGGCCCGTCTCACCGGCCAGGCCATGACCCGAGTGCAGCTGATCGAAGCCCAGCGGTCCACCGCGGAAACCCTGCAGCGGGCCCTGCTCACCGACCTGCCCGAACCAGACCACCTCCAGCTCACCGCCCGCTACGCGGCCAGCAACTCCCACGGGCTGGTCGGCGGCGACTGGTACGACGCCTTCCTGACCCAAGACGGGGCCACCATCCTCGTCATGGGCGACGTGACCGGACACGACGTCGGTGCCGCCGCTGTCATGGGTCAGCTCCGATCCCTCCTGCGGGGGCTGGCATTCGAGAACCAGACCGCACCGGCCCGAACGCTGCAGCGACTCGACCGGGCCATGACCGGCCTGCTCATCAACCAACTGGCCACCATCGTGCTGGTCCGCATCGAACAGCCAGCCGACGCCGCCGGCACCGGTGACCGAGTGCTGCGGTGGAGCAACGCAGGACACCCCCCACCCCTGCTACTGCACGCAGACGGTCGCACAGAACTGCTGCCCAGCAGCGGGGACCTGCTCCTCGGCGTCGACCACAACAGTGCCCGGCACGACCAGACCGTCACCATCGAACCCGACGCCACCCTGCTCCTCTACACCGATGGACTGATCGAGGACCCGACCCGAGACATCGACGAGGGCATCACACAGCTCAGCGACCGGTTGACCACCCTGGGACACCTTCCCCTGGACGATCTCCTCGACCAGCTGATGAGCGAGCTGAGCGCCCGCAACGACGACACCACCGTCCTCGCCGTGCGCTTCCATCCCGAAGACCGCCCCCGCCCCGCCACCGCCGGCCCTCGACACCTGCCCGCCGACACCATCGATCGGCCAACCTGCTCCCCAACACGGTGATGAGTCGCCCGCCAGACGCGACTCGTCATGATGGAGGCGGCACCTCCTCACCCGGTCCTGCCGCGCCTGGTCAAAGGTCGGGCGGCTCCGCAGCTCGGTGGGGCGCCACGATCACCCTTGCCGCTCCTGCCAAGCGTGGTACACCCCAGCAGCGGCATCTCTGTTCTTGAACACCATGGGTAACCGACGCTGCTGCGGAGGCAAGCCGTACTCGGTGTAGAAGGTCTCCATGCGGACCCAGCGACCGTCGTCACGGTAGTGCTTGGCCTCCTGCTCCCTGGTCACCAGGTACACGAAGCTATCGGGGGCGGAGTAATAGGGCTCATCGCAGATGAGGGTGTAGAGCCGGGCGGCGGGGCCGGCTGCGGATAGAGGTCGAGGCCTCCCGAGGATGGAAGTTCTCACACTGCCCGTCCGGAAGACCTCGACGTGCTTGACGCTACCTTCGCTGCCCTTGACCTGACGACGTTCACCCGGCTCGATGAGCTCGGTCTGGAGGTCACCGGGCAGCTGCTGGAACCTTTATCGTGCGGTGCTGGCCTGCCGGGTCGTGGCGCCCGACCCGTGGTGCCGGCGCTGCGGCTGCGAAGGCGCCGCCCGCGACACCGTGACCCGTCGGCTGGCCCACGAACCGCTGGGCTGGCGGCCCCACCACGCTGATGGTCACCGTCCGCCGCTACCGCTGCACCGGCTGCGGGCACGTGTGGCGCCAAGACACCACCCGGGCCGCAGCACCGCGGGCGAAGTTGTCCCGCGCCGGCCTGCGGTGGGCGTTGGCCGGGATCGTGGTCCAGCACCTCACCGTCGCCCGGGTCGCCGAAGGCCTCGGCGTGGCCTGGGGCACCGCCAACGACGCCGTCCTCACCGAGGGCAAGCAGGTCCTGATCGACGATCCCGGGCGCTTCGACGGGGTCACCGTCATCGGCGTGGATGAGCACGTGTGGCGACACACCCGCCGCGGCGACAAGTACGTCATCGTGGTCATCGACCTCACCGCCGTCCGGGCCGGCACCGGCCCCGCCCGGCTGCTGGACATGGTCGAAGGCCGCTCCAAGCAGGTCTTCAAGACCTGGCTGGCCGCCCGCCCCAAGGCCTGGCGCGACGCGATCGAGGTGGTCGCGATGGACGGGTTCACCGGGTTCAAGACCGCCGCCACCGAGGAACTCCCCGCCGCGGTGACGGTGATGGACCCCTTCCACGTCGTCCGCCTCACCGGCGACGCCCTGGACCGCTGCCGCCGTCGGGTGCAGCAGGACCTGCACGGGCACCGCGGCTGCGCCGCCGATCCGCTCTACCGCGCCCGCCGGACCCTGCACACCGGTGCCGACCTGCTCACCGACCGCCAGCACGCTCGACTCACGGCCCTGTTCGCCGGCGACGCGCACGTCCAGGTCCAAGCCGCCTGGAGCGTCTACCAGAAGATGATCAACGCCTACCGCGACCCCGACCGGGCCCGCGGCAAGGCCACCATGACCGCACTGATCGCATCGCTGCGCTCCGGCGTGCCAGCCGCACTCGTCGAGCTCCGCCGCCTTGGCCGGACCCTCACCCAGCGAGCCGCTGACGTGCTCGCCTACTTCGATCGCCCCGGCACCAGCAACGGCCCCACCGAAGCACTCAACGGACGACTCGAACACCCCCGCGGCTCCGCCCTCGGCTTCCGCAACCTCACCAACTACATCGCCCGATCCCTACTCGAAACCGGCGGATTCAGGAACGAACTACACCCTCGAATGCGATGAGCCGCTTTGCTCTTCCGTGGCAACGCTGGTCGGGCTGGGCGCTGTTGGCCTTCCCCGTCGTGTCCATGGCCGCACTGGTGGTCGTCACTCGGGCGGTTCCCGAGCTGGCCGGCGTGCTCGTCGGCTTCTTTGTGCTCTGCTTCGCCTACGCCGGACTGTTCCTGCCCCGTTACGGCGGCCTGGTCCTCCTGCCGCCGGCGCTGGTCGCTTACTTCGGCACGCTCGGCACCGTCACCTCCGCCCGCGTGGTCCGCACGCTGTTCGTGGCGTTGGCGTGGCTGGTACTCGCCGAGCTGCTGCACCGGCTGCAGACCCGGCAGGTCGCCCTGATCGCCCAGCTGCGCACCGACAACCTCATCGACCCCCTCACCGGGCTGGCCAACCGCCGCGGTCAGGCACGCTTTCTCACCGAGGCTGAGCCGGCGACGTCCTGATCGTGATCGACCTCGACCACTTCAAGCGGGTCAACGACGAGCTGGGCCACGGCGTGGGCGACCACGTGCTGGCCACCTTCGGCGCCCTGCTGCTGCAGCAGCTGCGCACTCGCGACCGGGCCGCCCGCTCCGGTGGTGAGGAGATGCTCGTGCTGCTGCGCTGTGGGGAGGCCCGGTGTGGAGAGCAGCTGGTCCGGCGGCTGCGCGAGGCGGTCGCCCGGGAGGAGCTCGGTATCACCTTCTCCGCTGGCCGGGCCCTCCTGCGCGTCGACCAGACCACCGACCAGGCCATCGCCGACGCCGACCGGGCGACCTACTGCGCCAAGCACGCCGGCCGCGACCAGGCGTGGATCGCCGGCGACCCGCGCAATGGCATCCCCGACGCCCGCATGGCGTGGGAGGCCATCAAGTCCACCGGATCCGTTGGCACTTGGTGACCGCCGCCGCCAGTCACACGGTGACTAGGCAGGACTTCCAGAAGCTGTCCCCCCTGCCCGTTATGACACGACTCAGACCCTCCACGGGCCTGGCATGTGCGGCCGTGAAGCCAAAGGGTGTCGCGCGACGGTCAAGCTATGAGGCCATCAGTGGGCATGGCGCCGGCGGCAAGTCCCAGGCCTGTGGCGGAGGGGACGCTGGCCGGCCTGTGCGACAAGCATGAGATCGCCTCAGCGGTCGGTCAGGCGACCACACACTTCCGAGATGACCAGTCCCCCTTGCGCGCCGTGGGCGCCTCAGCCGGCCCAATCGACCTTGGCGGATCGAAGGTGACTTCCCGGGAACAAACGCCGGGACAGCATCAGGTCCGCGGCGAGAACTACACCGAACGCCGCCTCGTCCGACTGCTGCACATCCTCAACCCGCACGCTGCCGTAGGCGACGTCCCGCAGGGTCATGCGCCCGAATGACGTCTGCTCATGGTCGACCTCCGACAAGGTCCGCGCGGCAACTTCCCGCAGCAGCGCGGAGTCCTCGATCGTGATCTCCAGCTCCACGGTCATGCGCAAGTCGCTCATGCACCGCGACCCTGCCACGGCGCGAGGACCACCGGTCGAGGACGTCCCTTCTCGGCTCGCCGACGAGCCAGCTGCCATCCCCCACCGCCCATCGCCCATCGCCCTGACCGGGGGCGTCCGCGGGCCAGGCACTGAGCAATCAGGTGCCGAGTCCGGTGTGTGTGGGAGAGGCGTTGGTGAGGTAGTCAGCGGTCGGTCACCGGCATCCTCCCCGCTCTACCGCTTCGACCGTGCCGGCCGCGGCACTGCCCCAGGCCCTTCACCGGTCGTGAGGATCACGCCGGTGGAAGGGCCTGGGACCAGCTCAGGCGTGGATGTGGGAGCGGACCTGCTCGACCAGGGCTGGCGGGACGTCGGTCAGGCCGTGGTCGCGGGCGGCGTGGTCGGCGACCTGAGTGAGGATGCCGTCCTCATCGACCGCGCTGAACGTGCGGCCACAGCCGGGGACGACGTCGCCACAGGCGAAGACCTTCATGGGTTACCTCCGTGGTGGGTTCTTCCAGGGACCCGTCGCAGGGATCAGCGGCGGGCAGTCGGTGGGGGTCAGCGGTCCATCACGTGCAGGCGTGCGTTGGCCAGCCGGGTCAGCAGCGACTCGACGCGGACGACGCCGGTCACCGCGCCGATGTCATCGACGATGACGACCGGGTCGAAACGGCACCCCTCAGGCCGGGTCACCACACGTTGTGCCACCTCGGCGACCGTGGCCGAGGCCGGCACCCGCAGGCTCACCGGCGCGGCGCGATGCCCGGCGGGGTCACCGTCTCGCCGTAGGGCGACCAGCAGGCCGATGGGGTGCCCGTAGGCGTCCACCCGGACCGCGGTGCCGCGAGTCGTGGGCTGCCCGCCGATGGAGACGAGCTCGGTCGCCTCGATGAGGCTGGCGACGTTCTCCACCAATTGGGCGGCTTGCACCGACCGCTGCAGCCGAGCAGCGGTCTCTGGGTGCAGCGTCACCCACGGCGGACCGAGCCGGCCCAGCAGGTACCCCTGGGCCAGTGGAACGCCCAGCCGTACGAAGGCGTCCATCTCCCCCCAGGTCTCCACGCCCTCGGCGAGCAGCCAGGCGTCGATGCGGCTGCCGAACTCCCCCAGCAGCTGGGCGAGAGCCAGTTTGACGTCGTCAGTGTCGGCGTCGGTGACCAGCGCCCGGTCCAGCTTGATGATCTGCGGGCGCACCATCGTCAGCTGCTGCAGCCCGGAGTAGCCCGACCCGGCGTCATCCAGGGCCACGAGCGCACCCCGGTCCCGCAGCCGGTCCCGCAGGTCCAGCAACGACCGGACGTCGACGACGTCGTGGTGCTCGGTGAGCTCCAGGACCAGCGGCGCCAGGTTCCCCGCGCCCAGCAGCAGGTCGGCCAGTTCGGGTTCGGTGAGCAGGTGGGGGCTGACGTTGACGGTCAGGAAGCAGTTCGGCGGCAGCCCCGGGCGCAGCGACAGGCAGCGCTGCAGGACCAGCGCTTCCACCCGGGCGCCGATGCCCGCCCGGTCGGCGGCGGCGAACCACACGTCAGGGGTGTGCGGACTGGGTGAACCGTCGGCGGCGGTGAACCGCGCGAGGGCCTCATAGCCGGCGACCTGCCCACGGGCGACGTCGATGATCGGCTGGAAGACCAGCGTGAGCGTGTCCGGGCGCTCCAGCAACCGCTCCAGCTCAGCCGCCCAGTACTGCGCAGGCCACGCGCGGGCCGACGGCGGGCTGGTGACTGTCATACCCGCCACATCGACCTGGGCAGCAATTGGGATGAGCTCCGCTGCCACGCAATCCCCCGTTCGGGCTCCAGTCGAACAGCCACGACACGGGCGAAGACGGCGAGAGAACAGTGACGGGGCTTGCGAGGCACGTGGACGTGCCCGAGTGCAGCGAAGTCCAGAGCCACCCTCCGCTGACGTCTCATGCGACTGCCTGTGCCGGCCAGCGCGCGTCCGGCTTCGACGTCAGCGTGCGCAATAGGGCTGCCTTTCAGATGGCCGACGTCGCCCAAGGACCGGATGCTCTAGTCACCCGCCGGGGCAGCGCCACTTGAACTGGGTGGGGCGCCCCCGTCGAGCAGCGTCCGGGCGCGTTCAAGCCTGCCCGCCTGGCCGCGGGCGCAGACGTGCACACCCGCGTCCAAGCACTCCTGATTCCTCACCTCGGTGGATCAGCCGAGACGAGAGATGGCCATGGACACCGCAACCCGCTTCGCCGCCACATTTGCGACCACACAGGCAGCTGACGATGAAAGCAGGGCCCTACCCGATCAGCTCAGTCGCGCTGCAGCTGCAGTTCTCGCCGTCGACGGGGTCGGGCTGTCCCTGGCCGGCGAGGAGCCCGTACCGCTGGGAAGCAGCGGCAACATGCCCACCACCGCCGAGCAACTGCAGTTCACCGTCGGCGTCGGGCCTTGCCTGGTGGCGGTGGACACCCGGTTCCCGCTCTTCGCCGTGGAGTCCTACCTTCAGCGGCGCTGGCCGGTCCTTCACGATCTGCTGCGCACTTTGACGCCCTATCGCAGCGTCGTGGCCTACCCCATGAGCCAGGGGCTGGCCGGTGTGGGTGCGATGGTGGTCTACCTCCGTGAACCCGCCGGGCCGCTGGCGTTCGACAGCTTCGAGGCCCACACCGTCACCGACCTGGTCTCCGGTCACCTGACCTCCTCGGCCACCTGGGCGATGCGCTACCAGCCAGACCTACAGCACTGGCTGGACACTCCCACCGCGCGGGTGCGCACGTTGACCTGGCAGGCCGTGGGCATGATCAGCCAGCGCCTAGGGGCACCCCCCGCCGATGCCCTGGACGTGCTGCGGGCCCGCGCCTACGCCACAGGACGACTGGTCGATGAGATAGCGCTGGACCTGGTCCACGGGCACATCCGACTTGATGACCTGGCCTGAGAGGCCGCACCGATCGACCCCCGCGGCGGCCCTCGCAACCCGCCCGGCAGCAGCCAGAGGGACGAGTGGCCTTCACCTCTGATGGCGCTCTACCCCGTGCGCCCCCTTCCGCACCCGCGCGGCAATGAGGAAGCTGCACGGCGTGGTCTGGGCCGATGCGCATGTTCGGTTGTGCAACGCTCATCGCGTGAGTCGGCGATGACGGAGGATTTCGAAGCGGCATGGCGGCAGGCACTGGCCGACAGCCGCGCGCAGCTGGAGTCAGCTCATGAGCACACCCGCAGTCTGCAGCGGGCCCTGATCTCCAACCGGCGGATCGGTATCGCGACCGGCATCTTGATGGTCCAGCACACCCTCACCGACCGGGAAGCGTTCGACTACCTGGTACAGGTCAGTCAGCAGCACAATCGCAAGGTCGCAGACATCGCCGAGGACGTGATCTACACCGGGCACCTGCCCGACCCGCCGGCATGATTGCTGCCTCCTTCAGCGCGCAGCCGGGCTCAGAGTTCGGTCGTGAACCAGCAGTCCTTGCCTCCGGACCAGGTCACGGCAAGGGCCGCCTCCGGTCTCACGGCTTCCCCATGGGACCTCAAGGGCACCGGAGGGGTCGATCCGGCCCACAGTGGGCATACCTCCGCACAGATGGCCGGGCACGTGAGCGGGTGACCCAGCCCCAGCGGCCTCACCCTTCTCCTCCCAGGCTCCGGCGCGTGCTCGCGCCGGACTGCCGTTGCGCACCTGGCCCAACCCGGCACGAACGCGAGGAACCCCTTCCATGAGTCAGCCCCGATGAGTCAGCCGTGGCCTGAAGCGCAGACACCCCAGGTGGCCCCACCTGCCGGTCAGCCGCTGCGCTGGGAGGTCACCAGCACGGCCGAGGTGTGCTCATCCCGGCGCGAACTCCGCACAGCCCTCCTGTCCCTGCCCGCGGGCACGGCAGCGGCCGAGTGCATCGATGAGCTGATGCTCACGTTCGAGGAACTGGTGTCCAACGGGGTGCGGCACGGCCGCGGCCCGGTCCAGGTCACCGTCACCCTCACCGTCGACGGTTGCCTGATCGACGTCAGTGATGCCGCGGCCGAGGCGCCTCCCACGCCGAGTGTCGACCGGGACCCTGGCTCGGGCGGGTTGGGCCTGCACATGGTCGCGCGCCTGGCCGCCGCTCACGGCTGGTTCCCCCGACACGGCCGCAAACACGTGTGGGCCGTCCTGCGCTGTCCGGCCTGACCGACCTGACCGACCTGACTGGCCTCACCGCGCAGCATGTTGCTGCCGCCCTGGGACGATCCGATACCGGTCGGCTCATCACGCCTGATCAGGGCATCGGTGAGGTGAACTCGGCCAGCAGCCGGCGCAGGGTGCGAGCCCGCCGCGCCCCCAGGCTGGCCTCCAGCTCAGTGAGGATGCGGTAGGCCGCAGCGCGCAGCTCCTGCCCGCGTGCGCTGTAGCGGACCAGTCGCCCGCCGCGCCGGCGCGGGTTGTCCACCAGCTCCACCAGTCCCAGGCGGTGCAGGCCGTCGATGAGTTGCCCGGTGGCCTGCCGACTGTTGCCCAACCGGCGGGCCAGCTCCGCCGGTGGCGTTCCGCCCTCGTCCAAGACGGCGAACAGCAGCGGCTGGGCTGGACTCAGCCGCGGCCAGCCCTCCTGCTCCAGCAGGTCACGGGAGCGGGCGTCGAACCAGCGGCTGGCCAGCAGCAGCAGACGCGCCAGCGGTGGGTCAGGGCTCGCGATTCCCTCATCCATTGACCTAGGCTAACGACCTGGCCTCTCACCGTCAGGGTTCCTGACAACTTATGATCTCCCCGACAGACTGTTGCCCACGATGAAGCTCTTTCAGGACACTGAGCGCCCCGCGTGCGACGGTGAGCGCATCCCTGGGAGCAGGCAGGCAGGAAGGTCGTAGTGGACGAGCCGGTCGACCCGCTGTCTCTGGAGGTCGCGGAGGCCGATCGGCTGCGCGCCGAGCTGGCCATGGACGCCGCCGGGATCGGCACCTTCGACTGGAACCTGGTCACCGGGGAGCTGGACTGGGACGACCGGCTGGTCGAGATGTTCGACTACGACCCGGCCACCTTCAACCGCACCATCGAGGGGTTCAACGTCCGCCTGCACCCCGGCGACCTGGACCGTGTCACCCATGCGCTCAGCACCGCGATCGCCACCTGCGGTGACTTCCAGGCCATCTACCGGGTGTGCCTACCCAACGGGGAGCTGCGGTGGATCTCCGCCCGCGGCCGCACCCTGTGCGACCCCGCAGGGACCGCGGTCCGGCTGCTGGGTGCCGCCTCCGACGTCACCAGTCAGCACGAGGCCGACCAGAGTGTGGCCCGGGTGTTGGAGGCCATGCCCGCGGCGTTCTACTCCCTGGACCCAGACTGGGCCTTCACCTATGTCAACGCCCACGCCCAGCGCCTGCTGCAGCCGATCAGCGGGGACCTGGTGGGCAAGAACATCTGGGAGGTCTTCCCCGACACGATCGGCAGCCCCTTCGAGACCTACTACCGCCAGGCCATGGACACCGGCGAGCACGTGACCTTCGAGGCCTACTACCCGCCCCCCTTGGACGGCTGGTACGAGCTGCTGGCCTGGCCCAACCCCGATGGGCTGGCCGTCTACTTCACCGACATCACCACCCGCCGCCAGGAGATCGAACGAGCCACCGCCGAAGCCGCGCGGGCCGCGCAGGCCGCCGCGCGGTTGGCGCTGCTGGCCGCGGTCACCGATCAGCTCACCGGCACCATGCAGGCCGAGACAGCGGTCGCGCGCCTGGCCCGCCTGGTGGTGCCCACGCTGGCCGACTGGTGCGTGGTGACCCTCGTCGATGACGAGGACACCGCAGGTGGGCGGCGCACCATCCGTGACGTCGGGTGGTGGCACGCCGAGCAGGCGATGCTGCCCGTCGTGCAGGCCTACGCCCGCGACCGGATCCCCGCCATACGCGATGACTCGTTCCTGCTGCGGGCCCTGCAGTCCGGTAAGCAGACCCTCGTGGAAGGTGACGCCACCGCCCACCTCCGTGACTTCCTACAGCCCGGCTCGGTCCGTGAGCTGCTCGAGCAGCTGGCACCGGAGTCCTTCGTGGTCCTGCCGCTGCGGGCCCGCGAGCGCACCGTGGGCCTGCTGACCCTGTTCAACGGCGCCGCCCGAGGCTCCTTCTCCCCAGCCGACCTCACCACCGCCGGCGAGGTCGCCGCCCGGGCCGGCCAGGCCCTGGACAACGCCCGCTTATATCGCCAGCAGCGCCTGTTGGCTGAGGAACTGCAGCACAGCCTGCTCACCGCACCACCCCAACCCGACCACGCCGAGGTCGCCGTCCGCTACCTACCTGCCGCCGAAGCCGCCGCGGTCGGCGGTGACTGGTACGACGCCTTCCTGCAGACCACCGGTGACACCGTGCTGGTCATCGGCGACGTCGCCGGCCACGACATCAGCGCCGCCGCCACCATGGGCCAGCTGCGCGGACTGCTGCGCGGAGTCGCCACCACCGGCGACCCCACACCAGCGCAGGTGCTCACCCGGCTGGATGCCTCCATGGACCTGCTCGACATGCACACCCTCGCCACCGCCGCGGTCGCCCGGTTCGAACAAGACCTCGACGAACGGCGGCGCGGGGTCACCCGTGTGCGCTGGTCCAACGCCGGGCATCTCCCACCGCTAGTCCTGCAACCGGATGGGACCATCAGCGAACTCGCATCCCCGCGCGCCGAGCTCATGCTCGGCGTCAACCCGGACACCCCCCGCTCCGACGCGGTCATCAGCCTCGACCGCGGCGCCACCGTGCTGCTCTACACCGACGGGCTCGTCGAACGCCGCGACGCCGACCTCGACACCGGCATCGACCAGCTCAAACAGCTGCTCCGCGACCTAGGCCACCTGCCCCTGCAGCAACTGTGCGACCAGCTCATCGACCGCCTGGTCTCCGGCCGACCCGACGACGACGTCGCCCTCGTCGCCGTCCGCCTCCACCGCCAAGACCGACCCCGCCCCGCAGAAGCCGGCCCCCAACGGCTACCTGACCCCATCCCCGACGAGCCACACCATCCAGAAACCTCCGTACACGGCTGACCGACGTTCTGTCGGTGGAGTCGGGAAAAATGCCGCGCATGGCGACACCTGAGGCCCTGGCTGACTACCGGCAACGTCTGGACCGCTACAACCAGCGGATCGACGAGATCGCCGACACGCTCCGCGGCGCGCCCCGCCCGGACATCCTCCGGGCACTCATCGAAGCCACTGCTGAGATCAGTGCCTGCATCCCGGTCCGTCAGCTGGAAGTGATGGCCCGCCGGATCTCCGACGGTGAGGACACCGACGAGCCCGCCGAGGAGTGGCACATCGCCTGACCACTCCAGGACAAGTCGTTGCCGAAGAAGTCAGACGTGACTAGAATTGTGGTCATGGTTACGCAGAGCCTGGCGTCGGTCAAGGCGTCGTTCAGTGAGGTCGTCTCCAACGTCGCGGGCACCCATGAGCGCGTCACCATCACCAAGAACGGGGCTCCGGTCGCAGTCCTCCTCGCCGCCGAGGACTACGAGTCCCTCATGGAGACCCTCGCGATCCAGTCAGACCCGCAGGCGATGACTGACATCCGCCAAGCCGAGCGCAACTTTGCTGCCGGCGAGGTGCACGACGAAGCGGAGATCCGAGCCGCACTGGCCGCGCGCCGAGCGTGATTTCCGAGCCCTACACCGTCCTCCTGTCCCCTCAGGCCAAGCGCGCCATCGAGCGCGACCTGCCCGAGGCCGTGGCCGCAGCAGTCGTCGACTTCCTGTTCGGCGCCTTAGCCCAGAACCCGCACCACGTCGGGAAGCCACTGCGCTTCGACCTCGAGGGCTACTACTCCGCCCGGCGCGGCCAGTACCGGGTCATCTACTCCATTCACGACGAGCAGGTCCAGGTCCGGGTCGTCCGCATCTCACACCGAGCCGACGCCTACAGCTGAGCGACCATTAGATAGAGAACGTTATTAGCGGATCCCGTCGGATCCCCGCCTCAACCTCCAGAGACAGGGGACCGCAGACGTGAGCGCGGCCGCAGGTTCCGATCGGGGATGGTGCCGGTGCGCGCGGTACCGGTGAACTCTGGAAGTGGGCGCGACCGCGGCCGCGGCGGTCGGGCGCCCCGGCAGTGTGCCGAGCGGCCAGGGGGCCAGGCCATGACCGAATCCTCGGACAACCCGCGGGGATGACCCGGCCGCGTGCGTAGGCCCACGGCACGGCCAGCGATCCAGCCAACCACGGTCAGCGCGAGGCGCCCCCGCCTCCATCAGCCTGGATCGGCTCGCCCGAGGGTCAATGTGGAGCGCTGATGAACTCGTTCCACCTGCGGTGGGCTTCAGCTTCGGACAGCTGCGCCACCTGCTCAGGCGGCAGCCCCACGACCTTGATCAAGGACTGGGCGAGCCAGCGGGGCAGGTCCAACACTGCCTGTGCCCCCGGGCCGTCGGGCTCGACACCGGTGGCGGGTTCGGCGCTAGCGGGATGGATGCCGGCGGCGGCCTTGCCGAGGCGTTCGATGGCCTGGGCCAGTGGCACGGTTGCCGGCGTGGCCGACAGGGCGGCCACCCGGGAGGTCATCTCGGCATGGACCTCGCTGTCGCTGCGAGCGCCCAGCGCCCACACCTCGGCGACGTCGACGACCGGGCGGCCGGCGTCGTCGTGGGTGACCCGCCAGACGATGCGCCAGTCACGGTCGCCGACGGCGAGCTTGCGGTAGCCGATCAGCGCCCCCCGCAGCGGTTCACCGGCCTCGGGGTCCCGCTCGAGCAACAGACATTTCTTCACCGCCCAGCGCACGACCTGCGGGTCGCCCTTGCGGGCCATCAGCTCCAGGTCGCCCAGCGCGGCGTCGGTGAAGCGGACGACGGTGCGCTCGGCGGCCGGGTGCCGACCCGACGCGCGGGCCGCCCCGGGGATGCTCTTCCCGCTGGCTGTGCCGGCGCGGTCTCGGGCGGGCTGTCGGGACCGAGCGGTCACCCGCGTCCGGCCGCGAGGTCAGCGTCCAGTTCGGCCTCGAGCTCGGCGCGGTCGAAGCCGAAGCGCGTGAGCACCTCATCGAGGTCGGTGCGCGCACCGGTGTCGGTGGCCGCCCGGGACAACAGGAGCGCGGTCTCGCGCAGGTCGGTCTCCAGGCGCTTAATCTCACTGAGGTGGCGCATGCTGACCACGGCAGCCACGGCTTTGCCGTGGCGCTCGACGATGACGTCCTCACCGTTCTCGGCGTCGCGCAGCAGCTTGGGCAGCCCGGACTTGGCCGCGTCGGTCACCGAGATGACGTGCGAATGCGAGTCCAGAACCGGCATACCGACGACTGTACTGCGCGCTGTGCAGATTTCTGCACAGATTCTGTGGTCGGTGCTCATCCGGGTGAGCTGGGCCTGGGCCGTGACGCGCTAGCTGAGACTGCGGCTGGGTCCGACGGTGCACTGTGTCCCGTGGCCGGCGAGCGCGCCGGGCCGACAGGCCCGCCGGGAGCTCGCTGACGGGTGTCCCGACGCGCCAACGGTGGGACAAGTGCGCGCGACCTCCGCGGCGGCCCTGGCTCGTCCTTGATCTCCGGCTGCTTCGTCCTTCAACTACTGGACTCCGGACGAAGGCGCGGAGCACCTACCCGACAACAGCATCATGCGGCGCAGCCACCGGAGCCCGCCTCAGCCACACGGGCACACGTCAACCCACCTGCCAGCGCCCCAGACAGAACGAGCTCGCCATCCGACACACCTCTTGCACCAACGGCCCGAGAACTCGTGGTGACGTGTTCCTGCACGTTCCTCCAGACGCTGAGGGCATGAGCAACAAGGGAGCCCCTGAGAACCGGGCTCGGCCCCGGGAGCGAGTGCGCCGGCGGCGCGCGGGCCTGGAGTGTGCGGAGGAGCGTCAGGATCCGGCGGCGGACGAACTACCGGCACAGCCCGCTACGGCCGGTAGTGCGAGGCGTGCGGCAGCGACCTCCTGCGCCTGGTGCCACGGCCCGATTACCCCGCGATCCCGTGGCCCCATCCCCAGGTGGTGCTCGGCGACCTGCCGGCACCGCGCCTGGGAGCAGACCCGGGCAGCCAGGTCAGGCCGGTCCGCGGTGGTAGTGGTCGAGCGGGTCGTCGTCACCCCTGCTCCCCCGGTGGAGCCGAGAGCGCCGCGGCACGACGAGTGGGCAAGCGTGCTGCGAGACCTCGCCGGGCAGATCGACCGCGGGCTCGTCTACGACCGGGAATTGTTGACGGTCGCCCGCGCGGTCGACGAGGTCATCGCCGCGCTCCGCCGTCGCCCCTACCGCAGGTGACGCCGCGCTCCGGTTGCAGGGGTGACAAGCGGGGGTGACGTAGCTGTCGGCGCCGACTGACAGCGATTGGGGCTGGTCGACGCCTGCTCTGTGGACCGGCTGCCGACATCCGCAGCCACCGTCGATCACCGGGAGACCGTCATGACCATTCGACTGCTGACCACCGAGGAGGTGGCGGCCCGGTTCCGCACCAGCCCGGCGACCGTCCGCTACTGGCGGCACATCGGGATCGGTCCGGACGGCGTCCGCGTCGGCCGACGAGTGCTCTACGACGAGCACGAGGTCGACCAGTGGTGGCAGTCGAAGGTCGGCGGGGAGAAGGCCACCCGCATCCACAGTTGACCGCGCAGCGCCGCCACGTGTCCGCTCCATCGGGCAGGCTCAGCCGGACACGCTTCGCCCGGCACCCCGATGCGACCCGGACAGGAGGTCCCCTGCCGTGGACGGCTCCATCACCCGGATCACGCTGAGCGACGGGTCCTCCCGCTACCGCGCGCGGTACCGAGACCTCGGCGGCCGCCAGCACGAGAAGCGCTTCGTCCGGAAGCTCGACGCCCGACGCTGGCTGGACGAGGCGACCTCAGCGATGGTCACCCAGACCTGGACCGCACCGGAGCGCGGCCGGGTCACGGTCTCGGCGTGGGCGGACCAGTGGCTCGCGGCGCAGACTCAGATCAAGCCGAGCACCCGGTACCGGTACCTGGGCCTGCTCCGCACCCACGTCCTGCCGGCCTGGGGCAGCCACCGGCTGGCCGACGTCACCCACGCCGAGGTCGCCCGCTGGGTCGCCGCGCTCCGCGCGAACGGTTCGGCGCCGGCCACCGTGCGCCAGGCGCATCGCGTCTTCGCACTTCTGCTGGGGCTCGCCGTCCGGGACGGGCGCATCCCGCGGAACCCGGCCGACCGGGTGCCGCTCCCCCGCGTCACCCGTGACGAGCCGCGGTTCCTGAGCCGCGAGGAGGTGGAGCGACTGGCCGAAGCGGCCGGTGCCGATGGTGACGTCATCCGGCTGCTCGCCTACACCGGGCTGCGCTTCGGCGAACTGGCCGCGCTGCGGTGCCGCTGCGTCGACTTCCTCCGCCGTCGGCTCACCATCGCCGAATCGGTGACCGAGGTGGCCGGCCGATTGGAGTTCGGGACCCCGAAGACACACCAACACCGCAGCGTGCCTCTGCCCGCTGCGCTGGTCGGTCCGCTGTCGCTGCGATGCGCGGACAAGCCGGGCGACGCCCTGCTGCTGACGACGTCCGCCGGCACCGCACTCCGGCTTCGAAACTGGCGTCGCGTGGTCTTCGACCCGGCCGTCCGCGAGGCCGGGCTGGCCGACGTCACCCCACATGACCTTCGGCATACGGCCGCCTCACTTGCTGTCGCCAGTGGCGCGACCATCAAGAGCGTCCAACGCATGCTCGGACACGCCTCGGCGGCCATGACGCTCGACGTCTACGCCGGCCTGTTCGACGACGACCTCAGCGATCTGGCTGCCCGGATGGACGCCGCGGCGCAGGAGGCCGCGGCGGATCGTGTGGGCGTCTTGTGGGCGCGACCTCCAGCCGACCACCCCAAGAGCGGGAAACGTGCAGGCCAGCGTGGTGGGCCCCGTGGGGATCGAACCCACAACCCGCGGATTAAAAGTCCGCTGCTCTGCCAGTTGAGCTAGAGGCCCGGCCTGCTCAGTGTCCCAGAGTCACAGCAGGGTGATCAGCAGGACGACGACCGCGGTGAGCACCAGGCTGAGCAGCAGCGAGCCCAGGCAGCCGAGCCGGTTGGAGAAGAAGAGGAACACCACCCCTCCCTGCCCGCCGGGCGGGGAGGGCAACCGGTCAGCCCTGGCACACCCGGCTGAGCAGGTCCTGCAGCAGCGCCCGCTGCCCGTCGTCCAGCGGCAGGGGCACCGGCACGGGCGCGCCCTCCCCCACCGCGACCAGCAGCGGGAAGACGAACGGCTGCTTGGTCTCCGCCAGTGCGTGCGGGTCGCAGGTCGCCGGCCGGAAGGTGACGGACATCCGCAGCTCGCCGCCGGACATCCTCGCGGGCAGCCCATCGGACAGGACGGGCTCCAGCACCACGCTGCGCTGCAGCGCGGACACCACGACGTCGCCCTCGGTGCCTGCGCCGCGGGTGAGCACCACCTCGCCGGTCACCGCGTCCCCGGTTGCGGTCAGCCCCACCACCGAGACGCCGGCCGCGTCGGTGACCGCCTCGACCCGGCACAGCTCGGCGTGCACGTCGCCGAGCACCGGACCGGCCAGCGGCACCCGCACCCGCTCGGCCGGCGCCCCGTCCCGGACGACGGTCAGCAGCGCGGCGACCGGATCGGGTGACACGGCGCAGTCGACGGCCCCGAACCGGGCGGTCAGGTCGTACCGGCGCCCGGTGTCGAACTCCTGCACCCGCTCACGGGCCGGCAGCCCCGCGAACCCGGGCGAGTCCAGCTGCACCGACGTGACGGTGAACGGCGTCGTCCCGGTGTTGGTCAGGCGCACCTGGAAGCTGTCGCCGATCGCCACGTCGCTGCGATGCCGGAGCGACTCGGCGGCCATCCCCGGCACCTCGGGCAGTGCGGCGACCGACGGCGCGGGCTCGCCGTCCGGGCCGTCGCACCCGGCCAGCAGCAGGAGCGCCACCACCGCCCCTCCGCCGCCCCGCACGGGGGCAGCGTAGGGGCGGTCAGCTCACTTCTGGGTGTGCCGGTTCGGCAGCCGGCCGAATGCCCGTCCGGCCTCGTACTTGACCTCGAGCTTCTCCTGCGCCGACGCCGTCGGGCCGCGCCGCGGCTCGCCGTTGTCGAGGGAGAAGGCCGAGCCGTGCCACGGGCAGACCAGGCAGTCCGACCCGCGCACCTCCTCCACCGTCCCGCCGGACAGCGGCCCGCCGACGTGGGCGCACGCGTCGATGAACGCGTCGACGGTCAGGCCGCGGCGCACCACGGCCAGCGCGATCGGCGTCCCCTGGCCCTCTCCGGTGCGCTGCACCGGGCGGCCCTCGGGCAGGTCGTCGAGCGGACCCAGGTCGATCCAGTCGGTGGTGAGCTGGCGCGCCTCGACCACGGCGTGGTTGGCCCCCGACGACTGCGCGTAGGACATGTGGCCTCCGACCGCCGCCGAGCCGCTGGCGATCAGCAGGCCGCTGTAGGACAGCACCCGCCCGGCCGTGCCGTTGCCCTTGCCGCGCGCCACCAGCGAGCCGACGTACAGCCCCAGCGCGGCGACGTTGCTCACCGCGTGCAGCGCGCCCAGGCGGCGGACGGCGTCGTCCTGCTCGGACCAGTCGGCCGCACCGGCCAGCGCCGCAGGCAGGCTGCCGGCCACGCCCGCGCCGATCATGGCGGTGGCGGCCGGCCGGGTCGCCGGCGCGAGGTCGAGCAGCCCGGCGGACAGCCAGGTGCCCACCGGCACCATGGCCAGGATGGGGTGCAGCGGGTGGCCCAGCCACGTGCCGTGCAGCAGGTCCTTGAAGGCCTGCGGCTTCAGCACCTTGTCCACCACCGCACGGGCGGACTCCAGTTGCTTGTCGAACGACCCGACCTCGGAGAGGCGGTCCAGCACACCGAACAGGCTCATGGGCGGTCCCTTACCCGTGGTGCGGGAGGAGAACCGGACCGGTCAGGACGTCGCCGTCCAGTCGGTGCCCTCGGCCAGCAGCGCGATGGCGGCGGCGCCGATCTCGTCGACGTCGGCGGCCACCCGGGTCACCAGCTCCAGCGGGCCCACGGCCGGCGGACGGGCGCACAGCAGCCCGGCGAGCCGGTCCGCGGCCGCCGCGAGCCGCTCCCTGCCCGGCAGCACGGTGTCGTCGGGGTCGGCCTGGACGCCCGGCCACGGCAGCCCGCCCTCGGCGCACAGCACGGGCAGCCGGCGCAGCAGGGCGGCGGCCCGCGCGGCGGTCCGCCACGCGGCCCCCTCGGCCAGCGCCGGTGGGCAGCCTAAGGCCGCCTCGGCCCAGCGGAGCAGCCCGAGGACGTCGGACCACAGCACGTCGGAGACGACGTCGTCGGCCGGTCCGCCCACCGCCGACCGATGGGCGCGGACCAGGACATCTCCCACCGCGGGGTCGTAGAGCCAGGGACGCCGGGGGCTGCTGGTCATGCGGTCACCGTGGCGCACCGACCCGGCAGGGCCCTGTCGGTCACCTGCGAGCTGGCTGTGACCACGCTCCGTGAGCGACATCACCGTGTGTGCACGACGAGCAGGGGGAATGCAGAGCTGCCGCAGTAGTTTGCTGACAGCGGACGGCTGTGCCATCAGCAGTCGTCGCCGTGCCCGTCCGCCGAGGAGAACCCGTGACCTGCCCGTCCCTGATCCGCCGCGCCGGCCTCACCGCTGCCGCGCACGAGGGACGGTCCGACGTCGCCCGGCTGCTCGAGCAGGGCCGCCACACGCTCGTCGGCCTGCCGGCCCGCCTGCAGGCCGACGACGCCCGCGCGCAGTTCGCCCGCTTCGTCGTCGTCGGGGGCCTCTCCAGCGCGGTCTACGCCCTCGTGTTCATCGCCCTGGGCGGGCTCGGCGACCAGACCGCCAACCTCGTCGGGGCCGTCGGCTCCACGCTGCTGGCGAACGAGATGCACCGGCGGCTGACGTTCCACGCCGGGCAGCAGGTCACCTGGCTCACCGCGCAGTGGGAGGGCGGCGGGCTCGCCGCCATCGGCCTGGTGGCCACGTCCCTGACGCTGGCCGGGGTGCACGCCCTCATCGGCGACGTCGGCACGGTCGCTCAGCTCTGCCTCATCGCCGCCGTCACCGGTGCGATCGGCCTGGTGCGGTTCATCGCGCTGCGCAGCTGGGTCTTCACCGGCAGCACCTCGCGTCCCTGACCTCCGCAGCCTCCCCCGCCGGCGCGCCGTCCGGCCCTACGCTGCCCGCATGTCGAACACGCACCGGCGCGCCACCCGGACCGTCGTGGGCGCCGCCGCCGGCCTGCTCGCCCTCCTCCCGCTGACCGCCTGCAGCTCGCAGAACGTCTCCTGCTCGGGGCAGCAGTGCACCGCGACCCTCAGCGGCTCCGGCGCCGAGGCCAGCTTCTTCGGCACCGACCTGGCCTTCGCCGGGACGAAGGACGGCCGGGCCACCATCTCCGTGGGCAACGCGAGCTACTCGTGCGCGCAGGGCGAGAGCCTGTCGGCGGGCCCGCTGTCGATCACCTGCACCACGGTCACCGACGACTCGCTGGAGATCACCGCCGCCCTGGGCTGAGGCGCTCAGCCCTCGTCGACCACCTCGACGACCACCCGGGACGGCCCGGTCAGCGAGTACACGCGGAACGGCGCCCGCCCGTCGGTGCCGATCCAGGCGACCGCCGTCCCCTCGAACGTGCCGTCGTAGACGACGCCGGCGACGTGCTCGCTGTCCGCGGCCCCGACCGGCCCGCGGGGCACCTCCGTCGCGCCGGTCTCGTAGGGGTAGCTCACGCCCTGCAGGACCACCTGCAGCACCGCCTCCCCCGGGACGTCGACGGGGTCGCCGCTGCCCTGCGCGGACGCGCTGTCGACGTACTCCACCTGCCAGCCCGGGGTGCCGGAGCCGGCCAGCTCGAACACCACCCGGTCGTACCCCTCCTGCCGGGCCGCCCGGACGGCGGTGACGGTGAGCCCCGCGGGGTCCACGGCCTCGGCGACGTCGGCGGACGTGTCGGCGGGTGCACCCGTGGCGGCCGGGGTGCCCGTGGGCGTCCCGGACGGCGTCGGCCCGGCGGACGCGCTCGAGGAGGTGGACGCGCTCGACCCACCGGCAGCGCTCGTCGGTGCCGCCGCCGTGGTCCCCGCGTCGACGGTGTCGGTCGTGCCGCCGCAGCCGGCCAGCAGGGCGGCGGCCAGGACGGCGCCGGCGGCACGCAGCGGTCGGGAGGAACGGGAGGAGGTCACGGCCCGATGCTGACATGCGCGGGGGCTGCCCTCGGGTCCGCCGCGCGGGGCGCCGGCACCTCGGCGACGGCGCGCCCGGGGAGGGGGTGCAGGAGACCGCTCAGGACTCATGTATGGTTCTCCCTGCCTCCAGCGACCACGAGCCCCCATCGTCTAGCGGTCCAGGACGCCGCCCTTTCAAGGCGGTAGCACGGGTTCGAACCCCGTTGGGGGCACGCAGTACACAGCTCCACAGTCTGGCCCTGTAGCGCAGTTGGTTAGCGCGCCGCCCTGTCACGGCGGAGGTCGCGGGTTCGAGTCCCGTCAGGGTCGCCATCCGGCGTCCGGCTCAGGCCGGTTCACCGGGAGGGGCAGGTAGCTCAGTCGGTACGAGCGCTCGCCTGAAAAGTGAGAGGTCGGCGGTTCGACCCCGCCCCTGCCCACCCGAGGAGCACAGGAACGGCCCGCCACGCGATCAGCGTGGCGGGCCGTTCCCGTTCCCGGGCCCGGTGCAGGGCCTGGACGCTCCACGGGGCGCCGCGCGGTGTGCGCGACGCCCCGTGGACCCCACGGGCGGTCAGCGCCCGCCGGAGCCCTCACCCGTGCGGTGGCGGGCCTTGCCGGCAGCCAGCGCGAGGTCCTGGGAGATGACCGTGTACTCCGGCTTGGCCTGGTAGTCGTCGTCGAAGAGCAGGGCAGCGCCCTCACCCGGGAAGACGCCCGGGATCCAGGAGTTGCTGTCGGCGACGCCCCAGACGGTGTAGGAGACGCAGCGCTGCACGAACAGGCAGGCCTTCATCGTCTGGTCCCAGTAGGCCTGCTGCGTGTAGGCGTGCAGGGCCGACAGCGGCTCGCTGGTGAACGTGCCCTCGGTGGCGCCGGGCTTGACGGCGGTACGGACGTCGACCTCGGTCTCGGCGACGTCCAGGCCCAGGTCGGCGAACCGCTGCATGGTCGCCTGCAGGTCCGGGAAGCCGTACTGGGTGCTCAGGTGGGTCTGGAAGCCCACGCCGTCGATCGGCACCTTCTGCGCCTTGAGCTTCTTCACCAGGTCGTAGACGGCCTGGCTCTTGGGCCCGGTGTACTCGATGTTGTAGTCGTTGTAGAACAGCTTCGCCGAGGGGTCGGCCTGGTCGGCCCAGCGGAAGGCGTCGGCGATGTAGTCGGTGCTGTTGCCCCACGCCTTGTAGAAGATCGACTGCCGCGGCGTGCCGTCCTCGTTGAAGGCCTCGTTCACCACGTCCCAGGCCCAGATGCGGCCCTTGTAGCGGCCGGCCTCGGCCTGGACGTGCTTCTTGACGGCGTCCTTGACCTGCTGGTCGGTCAGCGTCGTCGTCGTCCCGCCGTTCGTCGCCATCCAGGCCGGCAGCTGGCTGTGCCACACCAGCGTGTGGCCGCGCACGAGCTGGCCGTTGGCCTGGGCGCTCTTCACAATCTCGTCGGCACCGGTGAAGTCGAAGACGCCCTGCTGGGGCTCGACGACCTCCCACTTCATGACGTTCTCGGGCGTGATGGTGTTGAACTCGCGGTTCACGATCTCGGTGTAGGCGGCGTCCTCGCCGAGCAGGTCGGTGTTGACGGCCGTCCCGATCCGCAGGCCGGTGGTGGAGGCGAGGGCACGCAGCGAGCCCTCGACGATGGCACCCGGCGGGCGCGCGGCCGCGGCGGCCTGGGCCCCCGCGGAGTCGGCCGAGGGGAGGGCCAGGGCGGTGGTCTGTGCGGCCAGGACCGTGGCCAGGCCGACCGTCCCGATGACCAGCGAACGACGAACGCTCACGTACATGCTCCTTTGCACGGTGGATGCGACGCCCTCGTCCGGCCGGGTACGACGTCGTGCTCCGGTAACTACCGGAACCGGCCGAGGACGAGGGGAACCTAAGACGGGCCTGTGAGCCCGTCAACCGCAGATGAGACCAGCGCCACACACGCCAGCACTGCGGCCCAGGTCACAGCCGAGCCACGGCTGCGGACCGATAGTTTCGGAGTCCACGACACGCCGGGGACGCGCCGAACGCCCAATCACGGCCCGACGACCCAGGTACTTCCTGTGCAGCACCCAGGGAGTTCGCAGGATCGGCAGGCAGGGTCGGGGCATGACCACGACCACCCCGCCGGCATCCGGCTCCCGGACCCAGTTGACCCGGCCCGACGGCAGCGCCCTGCGGGTGCTGGTCGTCGACGACGAGCCCTCCATCTGCGAGCTGCTGTCGATGGCGCTGCGCTACGAGGGGTGGGACGTGCGCACGGCGGCCGACGGGGCCGAGGCGGTGCGCACCGCCCGCGACTTCCGACCCGACGCCGTCGTCCTGGACGTCATGCTCCCGGACATGGACGGCCTGGAGGTGCTGCGCCGGCTGCGCGCGGACTCCCCGCTCGTGCCGGTGGTCTTCCTGACCGCCAAGGACGCCCTCGAGGACCGGATCGCCGGGCTCACCGCCGGCGGCGACGACTACGTCACCAAGCCGTTCAGCCTCGAGGAGGTCGCCGCACGGCTGCGCGGGCTGCTGCGGCGCACCAGCCGGGTCGTGGCCGACGACGGCCTGCTCGTCGTGGGCGACCTGACCCTGGACGAGGAGAGCCACGAGGTCACCCGGGGCGGCGACGACATCCGGCTGACCGCCACCGAGTTCGAGCTGCTGCGCTACCTGATGCGCAACCCCAAGCGGGTGCTGTCGAAGGCGCAGATCCTCGACCGGGTGTGGCAGTACGACTTCGGCGGCCAGGGCAACATCGTCGAGCTGTACATCTCGTACCTGCGGCGCAAGATCGACGCCGGTCGCTCGCCGATGATCCACACGCTGCGCGGCGCCGGGTACGTGATCAAGCCCGCCGCATGACGCCGACCCACCCGCGGTGAGGCGCGGTCCCACGCGCTCGCGCCGCTCGCTGCGGGCCCGGTTGCTGGTCGCGTTCGTCGTCCCGCTCGTGGCGGTGCTCGCGCTGGTCGGCGTCGTGTCCGTCACCGCGCTGCGGCACCAGCTCACCAGCCAGGTCGACACCCGCCTGGAGGCGGCCACCGACCGCTCCCGCGACTACTCGGCCGGCCCCGGCCCCGGCTCCCCGTTCCCCCGCCCGGACGGCGAGGACGGCCCGGGCCCGGCGTTCCTGGGCGCCCGCGGGCAGGGCGAGGGCACCCTGGGCGCGACGGTCACCGGCGGGGTCACCACCTCGGCCGGCGTGCTGGGCCCCCGCGGCCAGGAGTTCGAGCTCGACGACGCCCAGCGGGCCCTGCTGGCCGGGCTGCCCGCCGGCGACGGGCCGGTCACCGTCGACCTGGGCGGCGACCTCGGCAGCTACCGGGTGGTCGCCGAGTCCTCGCCCGACGGTGACGTGCTGGTGACCGGGTTGCCGCTGCGCGGGACCACCGACGCCGTCCGGAACCTGGTCCTGGTCGAGGCGCTGGCCGGGCTGCTGGCCCTGCTCGCGGCAGCCGGCGCCGCAGTGGTGGTCATCCGCCGCACCCTGCAGCCCCTGGACCGGGTCGTGGCCACCGCCACCCGGGTGTCGGAGCTGCCGCTGGCCAGCGGTGAGGTCGAGCTGGCCGAGCGCGTGCCGCCCGAGGACACCGACCCGCGCACCGAGGTCGGCCAGGTGGGCACCGCGCTCAACCGGATGCTGGACCACGTGGAGGGCTCGCTGGCCGCCCGCCAGGAGTCCGAGACCCGGGTGCGGCAGTTCGTCGCCGACGCCAGCCACGAGCTGCGCACCCCGCTGGCCTCGATCCGTGGCTACGCCGAGCTGGTGCGCCGCACCGGTGGCGAGGTCTCCCCCGACGTCGGCCGGGCGATGACCCGGGTGGAGTCCGAGGCGCTGCGGATGCAGGAGCTGGTCGAGGAGCTGCTGCTGCTGGCCCGCCTGGACGCCGGGCGGGACCTCGGCCGCGAGGACGTCGACCTGACCGCGCTGGTGGTCGACGCGGTCAGCGACGCCCACGTCGCCGGCCCCGGGCACCGCTGGCAGGTCGACCTGCCCGACGTCCCGGTCGTCGTCCCCGGCGACGCGGCCCGGCTGCACCAGGTGCTGACCAACCTGCTGGCCAACGTGCGCAGCCACACCCCCGAGGGGACGACGGCGACCGTGCGGCTGCGCGCCGAGGACGGCTGGGCGGTGCTCGGGGTCCGCGACGACGGACCGGGCGTGCCGCCGGCGCTGCAGGCGCACGTGTTCGAGCGCTTCGCCCGCGGCGACGCCTCCCGGTCCCGGACGGCGGGCAGCACGGGGCTCGGCCTGGCGATCGTCGACGCCGTGGTCAGCGCGCACGGCGGCAGGGTGGAGCTCGACAGCGCGCCGGGCCGCACGGTGTTCACCGTCCGGCTCCCCCACGCCACCGGGCTCGGCGGCTGAGCTCAGGCCGGCACGTGGTCGGCCGCCACCTGCTCGTAGACCTGGGCGTGCACCCGCCGCACCGCCTCCCGCTGCTCGGCCCGCCAGGTGCGGTCGACCCGCGCCGGCGCCGGGCGGGTCAGCGCCGCGACCACCGCGGAGGTGAGCGAGGCGGCGTCCAGCCCCTCGTGCGGGTCGGTGCCGTACACGACGACGTCGGACCACTGCTGGCCGCGCCAGCCGCCGGAGGGGACCACCGCGCGGGTGCCGGCGTCGCGGCACAGCTCGACCCAGCCCGAGTGCGACCCGCCCCACCACGGCAGCACCGACACGTGCAGCTCCTGCAGGTGGCGCACCCACCCCTCGGGCCGGGGCTCCCAGCTGCGGGCCAGCTCCAGCTCGCCGCCGTCGGCCAGCGCCAGCAGCTCGGGCAGCCGGGCGGCCAGGTCGACGTCGGGGTGGACGTCGACGCGCAGCCGGCCGCCGCCGGACACCGCGCCGGACAGCGCCGCGCGCACCAGCGCCAGCGGGTGGCGCACCTGCGGGTCGAGCCGGCCCAGGTGCAGGCCGACCAGGCGGGTCTCCCGGCCGATGCCGGGTGTGGGCCCGGCCAGCGAGGGGTGGGCCACGACGATCGCCGTCCGGCCGAACCGGTCGGCGATCTCGTCGGCCGCCCCCGGGGTCAGGGTGAGCACCACCTCGGCGGTGGCCAGCAGCAGGCGCAGGTGGTTGCGGTGGCGGGCGGGCATCAGCGTGCCGTCGGCGGCCTCGCGCGGGACGAGGTCGTGCACGGTCACCACGAGCGGGACGTCGCTGCGCCGGACGGCCGCCGTCCAGGCCTCCATCTCCGGCACGGTCAGGTGGTCGTACCCGCCGTGCAGGTGCAGGACGTCGACCTCGGCGGCGTGGGCCAGCAGGTGGTCGGGGTCCAGCCAGGGGCTCGGTGAGGCGTCGGGGCCGACCCGCACGACACCGGCGGGCAGCACCGCGTCCAGGTACGGCGTCGCGAACGGGACGGTCGCGACCCGGACGGGTCGCTGCCTGCGCTCATCGGGCACGGCACTCACGCGGTGGTACGCCTCCTGCGGTCGAGCACTGCGACGGCAGGGGCGGTGCTCTCGACGGACGGGGACAACCGGTTGTGCCCCACCGGCCTCCCTTACCCGGGCATCCGGGACCGAACCGGCGGCCGCACGACGACCACCCGTCCGGGTGGTGCGGCGGTCAGCCGGCGACCGGGACCGGCTCCGCGGCGGCCGCCCCCCGCCCGGCGCCGGCCAGGGTCGCGAGCACCCCCACCACGGCGTAGCCGGCCAGCACCAGGCAGGCCTGACCCACCCCCGCGCCACCGAAGTGGACGATCCCGCGGACGGCGTCGGTGCCCGCGCCCGGCGGCAGCCAGGGGCCGATGGCGGCCCAGAAGGGCGGCAGCAGCGGGGCGGGGTAGGCACCGCCGGCGCTGGGGTTGCCCAGCACCACGAAGAGCAGGATCGCCAGGCCGATGCCCACCAGCCCGGTCCAGACCTGCAGCGCCGTGGTGAAGGCGCCGACGGCGAGGACCAGCAGGGCGCCGAGGGCCGCCAGCGCCAGCAGGTGGCCGTCGAACACGCCCAGCACCGGCCCGGTGATCAGCGCACCGCCGACCCCGGAGACGACGGCGTAGACGGCCAGGCTGGCCAGCCGCACCGCCCCGCGGGCCCGGGTCGGCGGCCGCGAGCCGGCGCTGACGCCGATGATCGAGGCGACCAGGTAGCCGCCGACCACCCAGCCGACGGCGAGGTAGAACGCCGACAGGCCGCGGGCGTCGGACTCCCCGGCCGGGACGACGTCGTCGGTGGTCACGGTGCGCTGCTGGGCGGCCTCGACCCGGGTGAGGACCTCGGTGAGCGCGCTGCTCACCGCGCCGCCCTCGGCGCCGGCCACCAGCAGGGTGTCCTCGGTGCCCGGACCGACCAGCAGCACGCCGTCGACCTCCCGGTCGGTCAGCAGCCCGCGGGCGGCGGCCTCGGTGGCGGCCACCCGGGTGTCGAGGGGGTCGCCGTCGAGGGCGCCCAGCCGGCCGGCCACCTGCTCCGCGGTGCCGGCGGGCGCCCCGGCCGGGGCCACCACGGCCAGCGGGACGCCCCGCGGCGTGGGCGCGTGGAAGGCGCCGACGTAGCTGAGCACGAAGCCCAGCTGCAGCAGCAGGACGCCGACCACCAGCACCACCGCCCGGCGGGTCACCCCCGGCAGCAGCTCCCGGCGGGGCGCCTCGTGCTGCCCGTGCGTGGTGCCCATCGACGACTCCTCGATACTGATCGGTATCCGATACCGACGAGTATCCTCCCGACCGTGGACGACGCGCGCCGAGATGCTGCGACCTCGCGCACACCCCGGCCGGGCAAGGACGAGGTGCGCGCCCGGGTGCTGCGCGCGGCCGCCGCCGTCTTCGCCGAGCGGGGCCTCGCCGCGGCCAGCCTCGACCAGGTCGCCGCCGCCGCGGGCTTCACCAAGGGCGCGGTCTACTCCAACTTCACCAGCAAGGACGAGCTCTTCCTCGCCCTGATGGCCGACCAGGGCGCCCGCCGGGTGGACGCGGTCGAGGCCGCGCTCGCGCGCACCACCGACCTGCCCGGCGCGCTCGCGGCGGTCGGCGCCGAGCTGTCGGCGCAGGAGACCACCTGGCAGCTGCTGTTCCTGGAGTTCTGGCAGCGCGCGGTGCGCGACCCCGCCGTCCGCACCGCCTTCGTCGCCTCCCGCCGCGAGCTGCGCGGCCGCATCTCCGGCGTGGTGGAGCGGTTCCTCGCCGAGCACCCGGTGCGCACCGGGTGGGACGCGGCGTCACTGACCGTGGTGCTGGTCGCGCTCACCCACGGGCTGGCCGTCGAGTCGCTGCCCGACCCGGACGCCGTCCCGGGCGACCTGCTGGCCCGGGTGCTGGCCGACCTGGTCGATCCGGAGCCCACCTGACCGGCCGGCGGGGTCGCCCTGTCGACCGCCGTCAAGTGGCGCATGTCCCCGGAGCGCGGGGTCCAGGTTCGGTGACTTCTGCCCGGCGTCGTCGCGGACGCGGACCGGTCCCCACCAGTAGTTTCCCGTCCATGCTCTCGACGCTTCTGGTCATCGCCGGCGTGCTCGGAGGGCTGCTCGTGCTGCTCACCCTGATCGTGCACCTGTCCGCCCGGCCGGCGACCCGCGTGCAGGGCACTGCCGTCCGGACGGCGCCGTGGGTGGCCGACGCCGGGCAGCCCCACCCGGACACGTGGTCGCCGCTGTCGACCACCACCACCCAGAGCCGCGTCGTCCGCTGAGCCCCGCGGGCGCCCCCGCTACGCTCCCCGCGATGACCAGCGACGCGCCTGCGCTGCAGGTCTACCCGATCGGGCAGCTCATCGGCGTGCGCGCCGTCGTCGACCAGTTCGACGTCCGCGTCGGGGCCGGCCTGCACAGCCTGACCGCCGCCGAGTTCGGCGTGTGGGCGATGGCGCACGGCCCGGCCGACCACGTGCCCCGGCCCTGGACCCCGCAGGCGCTGGCCCAGCAGGCCGCCGCCGTCGGGCTGACCGGCTTCCCCGAGCGGCTGGCCCGGCTGGAGGCCGACGGCCTGGTCGCGCTCGCCGCGCCCGGCACCCCCTCGGCCCGCGCGCTCGCCGAGCGGGTGCGGCTGGTACCGCTCGTGATCGGGCTGGGCAACAGCGCCGAGGCGCCGGACGCCTACTCGGTCGGCCTGCCAGGCCGGCCGCTGGCGGTGCTGACGGCGGCCGCCTACGACCTGTTCGAGTGGGCGCACATGGAGAGCAGCCTGTGGCGCGCCTGCGAGGGCGCGGCGGCCACCGCGGTGCGGGTGGGCCTGTCCGACGCCGCGTCCACCGACCCCGAGGGGCTGCTGACGGCGCTGCTGGGCGACCTGCACCGGCTGCTGACCCCGAACGCGGTCTGCCTGGACACCTGGGCGGTCGACTGATGGCCGCGCCGCACGAGGAGCCGCTGGTGCTCCCGCTGGGCCACCCCATGGGGCCCTTCCACCAGCACCGCGGCGCACCGCCCAGCTACTGGGTCGTGCGGTTGGGCTGGGACAGCCCGCTGCTGCAGGACCGGGCCACCGCCGACGTGTGGGCGCTCGCGCACGGGCTCCCCGACCGGGTGCACGGCACCCCGTGGACCCGGTCGGCGGTCCGTGCGGCCGCCCTGGAGGCCGGCATCGCCGACCTGGACGAGCGACTGGACGGGCTGGTGGCCCGCGGCCTGGTCGCCGAGGTCGCCCCGGGCACGCCCGCGGCCGAGCAGTTCGCCCGCACCCACCGCGTGCAGTCGCTCCTGCTGGGCCTGGGCGCCCAGCCCGATGCGCCGGGCGTCGACGGCATCGGGCTGCTGGGCCGCCCGCCGCTGGCCCGGGTGCGGCCGGACACCTACGAGTTCTGGCAGTGGGCCCACCTGTGGCCGACGCTGTTCGAGGCCGCGGCCGGCCTGGCCGAGATGGCCGCCCAGGCCCCCGGCGCCGCCGCCGAGGACACCGACCCGGCCGCGGTGCTGGACCGGGCGTTCCGGCAGCTGCACACGCTGCTGTCGGGCAACGCCGTCTACCTCGACCGCTCGCTCGCCGTCGCCGACGCCGCCCGCACCTCCGCCGGCAGCTGAGCCCGCCTCAGGCCGGCCCGGCCCGGTCGCCGTCGACCCGCACGCGCCCCTCCGCGGCCAGCTTGACCAGCGCGGCCCGGGTCGACTGCGCCGCCGCCGGCAGCACGGCGGGCGCCACGTCGGGGTACACGGCCGCGACGAGCTCCGGCACCGTGCGCGGCCCGGCGGCCAGCAGCGCGAGCAGCTGCCGCTCCCGGTGCGCCCGGTGGTCGGCCAGGTAGCGCAGCACGGCCGAGGGGTCGACGGTCAGCTCCGGGCCGTGCCCGCAGTACAGCGCCGAGGGCCCCAGGTCGTGCACCCGGCGCAGCGAGTCCAGGTACGCGACCAGGTCGCCCTCGGGGTGGCTGACCACCGACGTCCCGCGGCCCAGCACCGAGTCGCCCACCAGCACCGCTCCGGAGGCCAGCCGGAAGGCCAGGTGGTCGGCGGTGTGCCCGGGCGTGGGGACGACGTCCAGCGTCGTCCCGGCCAGGCGCAGGCGCTCGCCGGCCGCCAGCAGCCGCCCGCCGGGCCCGGCGACGGCGGGCGAGGCCGCGGCCACCGGCGCGTCGAAGTGCCGCGACCACGGGTGGGCCGCCGCGGCGTGGTCGCCGTGGTGGTGGGTGACCAGCAGCGCCACCACCCGGGCGCCCCGCACGGCCAGCGCCGCCTCGACCGCTGCCAGGTGCGCAGGGTCGTCCGGACCGGGGTCGACCACCACGGCCTGCCCGGACCCCGGCTCCCCGACCAGGTGGGTGTTGGTGCCGTCGAGCGTCATCGGCGAGGCGTTGGGCGCCAGCACCCGGGTGACCAGCGGTTCCGGGTCGGCGACCGGCGCCATCGCCCCCGGGGCGGGCAGGTCCCAGGTGCTCCGCGGGTCCACCGGCGCGCTCACGGACGGCACGGTAGCCCCGCCGCGACCGCGGCCGCCGTCCGACCGGCCACGTAGCGTCGACCCCATGCGCGCACCCGCGACCCTGCTCAAGGCCGGCCTCACCGCCACGGCCGCCCTCGTCCTGCTGACCGCCTGCGGCGGATCGGAGGAGGAGGCCACCGACGCCGCGGCCGCCTCCGCCCCGTCCTCAAGCGCGGCCGCGTCGTCCAGCTCCGCGGCCCCCGGCTCCAGCGCGTCGTCCTCCGGCGGCTCCGACGACCCGGCGGCGCAGGCCTTCTGCGACCAGGCCGGGCAGGCGCTGAACCAGGTGAGCCAGAGCCTGCAGTCCCCGGACGCGGCCTCCGTCGGCCCCGCCCTCGACCAGGCCGTCACCGACCTCGAGGCCGTCCAGGCCCCCGCCGAGATCAGCGCCGACTGGGACGCCGCCAAGCAGCTGTTCGCCGGCCTCCGCGACGCCGTGGCCGGTGTCGACCTGGACACGCCGGAGGGCCAGGCGGCCGTGCAGGAGGAGGCGACCCGGCTGCAGGCCGAGAGCGCCGACGCGCAGACCCGGCTCGACGCCTGGACCAGCGAGAACTGCGGGGTCTGACCCAGGTGCCCGGGCGTCCCGCCGGTCGGGGCGCCCGGGGTCCGCTCAGCAGCCGCGGATGGTGATCCCGCGGGCCCGCAGCCACGGCACGGGGTCGACCTGACCGCCGTACATGAGGCCGCTCGGGTGCACCTCGAAGTGCAGGTGCGGCCCGGTCGACTGCCCGCGGTTGCCCACCTCGGCGATCCGCTCACCGGCCCGCACCCGCTCGCCGTCGGCGACGAAGTACCGGTTGACGTGGCCGTAGACGGTCACCGCGCCGTCGTCGCCGCGGATGTAGACCGCCAGCCCGAAGCCGGTGGCCGGGCCGGCCCGCTCGACGACCCCGGTCGCCGCGGCGTAGATCGGCGTGCCGATGGGGGCGGCGATGTCCACGCCGTAGTGCGTGACCCCCCAGCGGGCGCCGTAGCAGCTGCTGGTGCGGCCGAGCGCCGGACGGACGTAGCCCGAGCCGCCGTCGTCCTGGGCCGCGTCGCCCTCCGAGGTGTCCACGTCCGCCGCCGCGGCCGCCCGCGCCCGCCGGTCGTCCTCCTCGGCCTGCGCGCGGGCCCGTGCCTCCTCCTCCCGGCGGGCCGCCTCCTCGGCGGCCTTCTGCGCCTGCCACGCCTGGTAGGCGTTGCGCGCGCCCTGCAGCTCCAGCAGCCTCACCTGCGCGTCCTGCAGCTGCTGGTCCAGCTGCTGCTTCTGCTGGTCGGCCTCGGCCAGCGCGGTCTGCTGGGCGGCCAGCTGCTGGTCCGCGGCGACCTTGGCGGCCTCCGCGGCGGCCTCGGCGGCGGCCTTGTCGTCCCGGGCGTCGCGGGCGGCGGCGTCCGCGGCGGCCTGCTGCACGCGGGCGTCCTCCATCAGCCCGAGGACGTCGACCTGGTGGTCGCCGACGTAGTCGAGCATCGCCGCCTTCTCGATCAGCTCGGCCGGCCCGTCGACGTCGAGCAGCGCCATCTCGCTGGTGAGCTCGGAGCCGTTCATGTAGGTGTCGCGGGAGAAGTCGGCGATCCGCGCCTGGGCCGCGGCCACGGCCTCGGCGGCGGCCTCCAGGTCGCGGGCGGTCTGCTGGGCGGCCGCCTCGGCCAGCTGCCGGGCCTCCTCCGCCGCCAGGTAGGCGGTGCCGGCGGCCTCGGCCTGCACCTGGACCTGCTCCAGCCGGGCCTGCGCGTCGGCCACCAGCGCGGTGATCCGGTCGACCTCGGCGACCGCCGCGGCCTGGGCGGCCTGCGCGCCGTCCAGCTGCTCGTCGGAGGGGTTGACCGGCTCGGCCCACGCGGTGCCGGCGGTGAGCACCGTGGTCAGGGCGAGGGCGGCGGCCAGCCCACCGGAGACCGTCCGGGTCCGCCACCGGGACGCCCGGGGCAGCCGGCCGGGGGCCGGGCACCGGGGTGCCGGGGACGGGCGCAGCGCAGGCCGCGGCATGGTCGCTCCTGGGGAAGAGGGCGGTGCGAGGGGACTCCCCCGAGGGTCGCACCGACCTCAGTCGTCCCCAAGGCAACACGCGGCGCAGTTGTCACATGACTCTGCGCAGTCAAGATCGCGGTTCGCGCCCCAGCTCCTCGGCCAGCTCGGTGAGCTCGTCGCCACCGGCCATCATCGTCGTCAGCTCCTCGCGGCTGACCTCGCCCTTCGCGAAGTCGCCCAGGCTGCGCCCGCGGTTGAGCAGCAGGAAGCGGTCGCCCACCGGATGCGCGTGGTGCGGGTTGTGGGTGATGAAGACGACGCCCAGCCCCCGGTCGCGCGCCTGGGCGATGTAGCGCAGCACCACGCCGGCCTGCTTCACGCCCAGCGCGGACGTCGGCTCGTCGAGGATCAGCACCCGCGCGCCGAAGTGCACCGCGCGCGCGATCGCCACCGACTGACGCTCACCACCCGACAGCGTGCCCACCGGCTGGTCGACGTCCCGGACGTCGATGCCCATGGCGGCCAGCTCGCGCCGGGTGACGTCCTTGGCCGTCGCGCTGTCGAAGCGGCGGAAGGGGCCCCAGCCGGTGGTCGGCTCCGAACCGAGGAAGAAGTTCCGCCAGATGGCCATCAGCGGGATCATCGCCAGGTCCTGGTAGACCGTGGCGATCCCGGCGTCCAGCGCCTCGCGCGGGGCCCCGAAGCGCACCGGGGCACCGTCGAGCAGCAGCTCGCCGCGGCTGGGCCGGTGCACCCCGGACAGCACCTTGATCAGCGTGGACTTGCCCGCGCCGTTGTCGCCCAGCACGCAGGTGACCTCCCCGGCCCGCACGCTGGTGGAGATCCCGTCCAGCGCGATGACCGAGCCGAAGTCCTTGCCGATGCCGCGCAGCTCCAGCAGCGGAGCGCCCGCCGCACCCGATGCGGTGCTCATCGCCGGGCCGCCTCGGCGTAGCGGCGCACCGCGCGGTTGCTCAGCACGGCCAGCAGCAGCATCGCGCCCAGGAAGAAGTAGAACCAGTCGGCGTCCCAGCGCAGGTAGACGATCCCCTGCTGGGTCATGCCGAACACCAGCGCGCCCAGCGCCGCCCCGATCGCCGAGCCGAACCCGCCGGTGAGCAGGCAGCCGCCGATGACCGCCGCGACGATGTAGATCAGCTCCTGGCCGGTGCCGGTGTTGGCCTGCACCGAGGTCAGCCGGACGGCGGTGATCGAGCCGACCAGCCAGGCCGCGAACGCCGTGGTCATGAACAGCGCGATCGTGGTGCGGGCGGCCGGCACCCCCACGTTGCGGCTGGCGACGTCGTCACCGCCGGTGGCGAAGACCCAGTTGCCGAACCGGGTGCGCAGCAGCACCCAGGTGGCCACCGCGGTGGCCAGCAGCCACCACACGACGGCGATCCGGAACGGCTGGCCGAAGACCTCGAACGTGGAGGCGAGCACCAGCTCGGCCGAGTGGTAGCCCGGCGCGTCGGCGATCCCGCGCACCTGCACGGTGCCGGTGAACAGCTTGGTGAGCCCCAGGTTCAGGCCCTGGAGCATCAGGAAGGTCGCCAGCGTGATGATGAAGCTGGGCAGCCCGGTGCGGGTCACCAGCCAGCCGTTGAGGAAGCCGATGGCCAGCGCCAGCACCAGCGCGGCGCCGATGGCCACCCAGATGTTCTGCTGCAGCTCGACGGCGACGACCCCGACGGTCAGCGCGGTGGTGCCGGTCATGACGCCGGCGGACAGGTCGAAGTGCCCGCCGATCATCAGCAGCGCGACCGCGACCGCCATAATGCCCAGCGTCGAGGCGACGTCCAGCCAGTTCGCGATCCCGCTCAGCGACCGGAAGACCGAGCTCTGCGCGGAGAAGAACGCCAGGATGACGACGGCACCGATCAGCGACCCGAGCTCGGGCTTGACCAGCAGCCGGCGCCACAGCCCGACGGCCGCGACGCGCTCGTCGGCGCGCCCCGGCCGGTCGACCGGCGCCTCGCGGGTCGCGCTCAGCGGGTGCCCGCCGAGGCCAGCGAGGCGATCGCCTCGACGTTGTCGGCGTCCACGATCCCCGGCCCGGTGAGCACCGCCCGACCGCCGCCGACGGTGTTGAGGTTGGTCGCGTACAGCTTGAGCATCACGATCGGCAGGTAGCCCTGCTCGTACTGCTGCTGGTCGACGGCGAAGGAGACGGTCCCGTCCTGGATGGCGGCGATGACGTCGCCGTTGAGGTCGAAGGTGGCGATCTCGGCGCTGGACCCGGCGTCGGAGGCGGCCGCCGCGGCGACCGGGGCGACGGCGGAGTTCAGCGTCAGGACGGCGTCGACCGACGGGTCGGCCTGCAGCTGCGAGGTGATCGTCGCCTGCGCGCCCTGCAGGTCGTTGATGTCGACCTGCAGCAGCCGGACGTCGGTGCCCAGGCCCTGCGAGGCGCCGGCGCAGCGCTGCTCGAGGCCGATGTTGCCGGCCTCGTGCACGACGCAGAGCACGTTCCGGCGCCCCTCGCTGGCCAGCCGCTGCCCGGCGCCCTGCCCGGCGATCGTCTCGTCCTGCCCGACGTGCCCGATGGCGCCGAACTCGACCGACCGGTCGGCGCCGGAGTTGATGGTGACCACGGGGATGCCGGCGGTGCGTGCCGCCGCCAGGGAGTCCTGCAGCGCGTCGGGGTTGGCCATCGAGACCACGATGCCGTCGACGTCCTGGTTGACCGCGGCCTCGATCAGCTGGGACTGCCGCTGCGGGTCGCCGTCGCTCTGGTAGTCGACGCCGACGCCGAGGTCGTCGCCGGCGGCCACCGCGCCCTTCTGCACGACGTCCCAGAAGGCGTCGCCGGCCGAGCCGTGGGTGACGACGGCGAACTGCAGGTCGCCGTCGGCCGTGCCACCGCCCCCGCTGGGAGCGGCCGCCGTGGTCTCGGCCTCCCCGCCGGAGTTCTCGGTGGAGCAGCCCAGGAGCAGGAGAGGTGCTGCCAGGGTGAGTGCGAGCAGCCGCTTGCGTCGAGCCATCGTGTGCCTGTCCTCCTGTGTGGCGGCGCAACGCTGCCCCGCTGGTCCCCTCCCCCGGCCACCCTCGACTCGGGAGCCGACGGGGGGAGTGTGCGGCACCGGGGTCCGCCGGCGCCTGTCGTCAGCCCCTGATCATGCCCGGCGCGCCGGGCGATCGTGGCACGGACTCCCCGACTCGACCTGCGCGTCGTCCGCCGGTCACCCCGACGGGGGTCCTGCGCGGGCGCGGGGGCCCTCCCGGGCGGCACCTAGGCTGGCCCGGTGGACGTGATGGGCTCAGGGCACGAACAGGTCGTCTTCTGCTCCGACCCGGAGTCGGGACTGCGCGCGGTGATCGCGATCTACTCCACCGCGCTCGGCCCGGCACTGGGCGGCACCCGCTTCTTCCCCTACGCCTCCGAGCAGGCCGCGGTGACCGACGCGCTGGCGCTGTCGAAGGCGATGGCCTACAAGAACAGCCTGGCCGGGCTCGACCTCGGCGGCGGCAAGGGCGTCATCATCGGCGACCCCCGCACCGACAAGACCGAGGCGCTGCTGCGCGCCTACGGCCGCTTCGTCGAGAGCCTGGGCGGGCGGTACCTCACCGCCTGCGACGTCGGCACCTACAACGCCGACCTGGACGTGGTCGCCCGGGAGACCCGGTTCGCGCACGGCCGGTCCGAGGCGTTCGGCGGGTGCGGCGACTCCTCGGTGCTCACCGCGTTCGGCGTCTTCCAGGGGATGCGGGCCGCCGCGCAGCACCGCTGGGGCAGCCCGTCGCTGGCCGGCCGCACCGTCGCGGTCGCCGGCGTCGGCAAGGTCGGCTCGCACCTGGTCGACCTGGTCGTGGCCGACGGCGCGTCGGCGGTGGTCACCGACGTCGACCGGGCCGCCGTCGACCGCGTGCTGGCCCGCCACGCCGGCGTCACCGCCGTCGCCGACACCGCGGCCCTGGTGCGCACCCCGCACGACGTCTACGCGCCCTGCGCGCTCGGCGGCGCCCTGGACGACGAGACCGTCGCCGTCCTGCCCGCCCAGATCGTGTGCGGCGGCGCGAACAACCAGCTGCCGCACGCCGGGTCGGCCGAGCTGCTGCGCGCCCGCGGGGTCCTCTACGCCCCCGACTACCTGGTGAACGCCGGCGGCGTCGTCCAGGTCGAGGACGAGCGGCACGGGTTCTCCTTCGCCCGGGCCGAGGCGCGGACCGCGACGGTCTTCGACGTCGCGCTGCGGGTGTTCACCACCGCCGCGGCCGAGGACGTCTCCCCGGCCGTGGCTGCCGACCGGCTGGCCGAGGAGCGCATGCGCTCGGTGGGGCGGCTGGCCACCATCCGGCTGCCCCGCTGACGGAGGACCCCCTCGCCCACCGCCCTGCGAAGGGGCCGGCGGGCCGTCGATCGTGAGACGCCGGTCACCAATCACCTCCGGACGAGGGGGCTCGCGGGAGGGACCCGTGCCCGTGACCGATCCGTGTCGTAAGCTTCCTCCAGGACACAGTCACTCAGTCGGGGTCGCCACACGGGCCGTCCAGCCCAGTGCTGGACGACGACCCGCACTCCGTCACGAGGGGGTCGAGCCATGGGGCGCGGCCGAGCGAAGGCCAAGCAGACACGCGTGGCCCGTGAGCTCAAGTACAGCTCACCCAACACCGATCTGACGGCACTCCAGCGCGAGCTCGCTGGACAGCCGTCGTCGTTCCCGACCCGTGCGCCGAAGGACGACGACGACGAGGACGAGCCCCAGGCCGACAGCTGGCTGGGGGACGACGAGGACGACGACTGGGCTGCCACCAGTCGTTGACCTGACGGTCGGCACACGTACCACCGCGACACCGCTGCCTCTTCCGGGTGCAGCGGTGTTCTCGCGCGTCCGGCGGCTCCACCCGCTGGACGCGCGAGGAGCCCCGGCACCTGGGTGCCGGGGCTCCTCGTGGTGCCGCTACGAATCGTGACGCCGCTACGAGCGGTAGCTGCCCACCAGCCGGGCCGCGGCAGGGCCGCCGGAGGCCGCGAGGGTGCCGGCCGCCCAGGCGGGCACCCCGCGGGCGGTGAGCAGCGCCAGCGCCCGGTCGGCCTGGTCCGGCGCCACCGCGGCGACCATGCCGACCCCGCAGTTGAACGCCCGCTCGGACTCCGCGCGCGGTACGCCGGCGGACTCCATCAGCGACACGGCGGCCGGCAGCGCCCAGGTGCTGCGGTCCAGGACCGCCTCGAGGCCGTCAGGGACCACCCGCACCGTGTTGCCGGCCAGCCCGCCGCCGGTGATGTGGGCGAAGGCGTGCACCGCCTCCACGCCGAGCTCTGCGATCAGGGCCAGGCAGTCGAGGGCGTAGATCCGGGTGGGCTCGAGCAGGACGTCGCCCAGCGGGCGGTCCAGGCCGGCCGGCGTGCCGGTGAGGTCGAGGCGGGCGCGGTCGACGACCCGGCGCACCAGCGAGTAGCCGTTGGAGTGGAAGCCCGAGGACGCCATGGCGATGACGACGTCGCCGTCGCGCACCCGCTCGGGGCCCAGCACGGAGTCCTCCTCGACGACGCCCACGGCGGTGGCCGCGAGGTCGTAGTCGTCGGCGCCCATCAGGTCGCCGTGCTCGGCGGTCTCGCCGCCCACCAGGGCCGCGCCGGCGAGGCGGCAGCCGGTGGCGATGCCGGTGACGATCGCGGCGATCCGCTCGGGCACCACCCGCCCGCAGGCGACGTAGTCCTGCAGGAACAGCGGCTCGGCCCCGCACGCGACCAGGTCGTCGACGACCATCGCGACCAGGTCGATGCCCACCGTGTCGTGCCGGTCCAGCGCCCGGGCCAGCGCGATCTTCGTGCCGACGCCGTCGGTCGAGGAGGCCAGCAGCGGGCTGCGGTACCTGGCGACGTCGAGCCGGAAGAGGCCGGCGAAGCCGCCGAGCCCGCCGACGACCTCGGGGCGGTTGGTGCGCTCGACCGCGGAGCGCATCAGCGTCACCGCGCGCTCGCCGGCGTCGATGTCGACGCCGGAGGCGGCGTAGGTGAGGGCGGACGGGTCGGGCTGCGTGCTCACGGGGCGGGGCTCCTGCGGGTCAGGGACGGCTGAGGGCGTCGTCGGCGCCACCGGGGACGGTGGGGCTGCCGGCCTGGCGCCCGGTCCAGCCGGTGACCGCGGCGGCCTCGTCGGTCATCGCCTTGCGGCCGATGCCCTCGAGCACGTGCTTGCCCAGCACCGTGGGCTCGGCCAGCGGGATCGGGTACTCGCCGGTGAAGCACGCGGTGCACAGCCGGTTGGCCGGCTGCTCGGTGGCGGCGATGAGGCCCTGCTCGGAGACGTAGGCCAGCGAGTCGGCGTTGATCGAGGCGCGCACGCCGTCGACGTCCAGTCCGTTGGCGACCAGCTCCGCCCGGCTGGCGAAGTCGATGCCGTAGAAGCACGGCCACTTCACCGGCGGGGAGGAGATGCGCACGTGCACCTCGACGGCGCCGGCCTCGCGCAGCATGCGCACCAGCGCGCGCTGGGTGTTGCCGCGCACGATCGAGTCGTCGACGACGACCAGCCGCTTGCCGCGGATGACGTCGCGCAGCGGGTTGAGCTTGAGCCGGATGCCCAGCTGCCGGATGGTCTGGCTGGGCTGGATGAAGGTGCGCCCGACGTAGGAGTTCTTGACCAGGCCGAGCCCGTAGGGGATGCCCGAGGCCTCGGCGTAGCCGACGGCGGCCGGGGTGCCCGACTCCGGCACCGGGATGACCAGGTCGGCGTCGGCGGGGTGCTCGGCCGCCAGCCGGCGGCCGATCTCCACGCGGGCGGCGTGCACCCCGCGGCCGGAGATCGTGGTGTCGGGGCGGGCCAGGTAGACGTACTCGAAGACGCAGCCCTTGGGCTGGCTGTGCGCGAAGTGCTGGCTGCGCAGCCCGTCCTCGTCGATGGCGATCAGCTCGCCGGGCTCGACCTCGCGCACGTAGGAGGCGCCGCAGATGTCCAGCGCCGCGGTCTCGCTGGCCACGACCCAGCCCCGCTCCAGCCGGCCGAGGACCAGCGGGCGCACGCCCTGCGGGTCGCGCGCGGCGTAGAGCGTGTGCTCGTCCATGAAGGTGAGGCTGAACGCGCCGCGCAGCCGGGGCAGCACGTCCATGGCCGCCGCCTCGACCGAGACGTCGGGCTTGGCCGCGATCAGGGAGGTGATCAGGTCGGAGTCGTTCGTGGCGACGAACGCCCCGGCCACGCCCTCGTCGGCCGCGGCGCTGGCCAGCTCGGCGGTGTTGACGAGGTTGCCGTTGTGACAGAGCGCCAGGCCGGTCCCGGCACCCGTGGTGCGGAACGTCGGCTGGGCGTTCTCCCACGTGGAGGCGCCGGTCGTGGAGTACCGGGTGTGCCCGACGGCGATGTGGCCCCGCAGGCTGCCCAGGGTCGGCTCGTCGAACACCTGGCTGACCAGGCCGAGGTCCTTGTAGACCACGACCGAGGAGCCGTCGGACACCGCGATGCCGGCCGCCTCCTGACCGCGGTGCTGGAGCGCGTACAGGCCGAAGTAGGTGAGCTTCGCGACCTCTTCGCCGGGCGCCCAGACGCCGAAGACGCCGCAGGCGTCCTGGGGGCCGGGGTCCTGGGGATCGAGGTCGTGCGTCAGCCGTCCATCACCGCGAGGCACCTGGAGAGCGTACCGGCTCGCGCGCCCTCCCCCGGGTGGCAGTTCTCACCCGGAGGAGGGCGGCCGGAGTCGCGACCCCGGCCGCCCTGGGGGCCGAGAACGCGACTTCGGCCCCCAGGGGTGGGGTCAGGAGATGTGACCGGTCTCCGCGGTGATGGTCGTGTCCTCACCGTGCCCGGTGTGGACGACGGTGTCGCCGTGCAGCGTGAGCAGCCGGGACCGGATCGAGGCCAGGATCGTCGGGTGGTCGCTGAACGAGCGGCCGGTGGCGCCCGGGCCGCCGGAGAACAGGGTGTCGCCGGTGAAGACGGCGCCCAGGTCGGCGGCGTGCAGGCTGGTACTGCCCGGCGAGTGGCCCGGCGTGTGCAGCGCGGTCAGCGTCGTGCCGGCCACCCGCACGCGCGCGAGGTCGGCGAGCTCGCCGTCGGGCACCGCCACCGGGTGCACCATCTGCCACAGCATCGTGTCGGCCGGGTGCAGCAGCACCGGGGCGTCGACGGCCTCGCGCAGGTCGACCGCGGCGGTGATGTGGTCGTTGTGCCCGTGGGTGAGCAGGATCGCCCGGACCCGGCGTCCGCCGATCGCCTCGACGATGGGGGCCGCCCGGTGCGGGGCGTCGATGACCACCACCTCGTCGTCGTCGCCGACCAGCCAGACGTTGTTGTCGACGTCGAAGTCCTGGCCGTCGAGGCTGAAGACCCCGCTGACGACCGCCTTCTCGATGCGCGCGGTCATCAGAACACCACGACCGAGCGCAGGACCTCGCCCTTGTGCATCTTGTCGAACGCGGCCTCCACCTGGTCCAGCCCGATCGTCTCGGAGACGAACGCCTCGAGCGGGAAGCGGCCCTTCAGGTAGAGGTCGACCAGCATCGGGAAGTCGCGGCTGGGCAGGCAGTCGCCGTACCAGGAGGACTTCAGCGACCCACCGCGGCCGAAGACCTCCAGCAGCGGCAGGGTGATCTCCATGTCCGGCCGGGGCACGCCGACCAGGACGACGCGGCCGGCCAGGTCACGGGAGTAGAAGGCCTGCTCGTACACCGCCGGGTGGCCGACGGCGTCGATGGTGACGTCGGCACCGAACCCGCCGGTGAGCGCCTTGATCGCCTCGACCGGGTCGGTCTCCAGGCTGTTGACCGTGTGGGTGGCGCCGAGGTCCTTGGCCCACTGCAGCTTCCGGTCGTCGATGTCGACGGCGATGATCGTCGTCGCGCCGGCCAGCGCGGCCCCGGCGATCGCGGCGTCACCGACCCCGCCGCAGCCGAAGACGGCGACGCTCTCACCGCGCTGCACGGCACCGGTGTTGATCGCCGCCCCCACCCCGGCCATGACGCCGCAGCCGAGCAGCCCGGCCGCCGTCGCCGGCGCCTGCGGGTCGACCTTCGTGCACTGACCGGAGTGCACCAGCGTCTTCTCGGCGAAGGCCCCGATGCCCAGCGCGGGGCTCAGCTCGGTGCCGTCGGCCAGCGTCATCTTCTGCGCGGCGTTGTGGGTGTCGAAGCAGTACTGCGGCTGGCCCTTGCGGCAGGCCCGGCACTCGCCGCAGACCGCCCGCCAGTTGAGGACGACGAAGTCGCCGACCGCGACGTCGGTGACGCCCTCACCGATCGCGGAGACGACGCCGGCGGCCTCGTGCCCGAGCAGGAAGGGGAACTCGTCGTTGATCCCGCCCTCGCGGTAGTGCAGGTCGGTGTGGCAGACCCCGCAGGCCTGCACGTCGACGACGGCCTCACCCGGGCCGGGGTCGGGGACGATGATCGTCTCGATGGTGACGGGAGCGCCCTTGCTGAGGGCGACGACGCCCTTGACCTCGTACGGCATGCCTCCAGCCTAGGTACATCGGCAGGACGGCCGCCTGCTGCAGTCCAGGGTCCGAGTTCCCGGCGGCGTGCAACGAATTGGTCTCGGCCTCCCTCCGATGAGTGCAGTCGGCGCGCCGCCTTGCCTGGCGCGCCGTACGGTCCCACCGGTCGCGACGGAGCTCACAGGAAGTGACTCGCGCGGCTGGCTCGACCGACCGGCCGCGCCGTCACGTCACCTCGGAGGTCTCCGTGGCAGTACCCAGCTTCCTGGCCCGGGAGCGCATCATCGCGCGTCCGGGCTTCAACCGGTGGCTCATCCCGCCGGCTGCGCTCGCCGTGCACCTGTGCATCGGCCAGGCCTACGCGACCAGCGTCTACAAGGCCGCCCTGGTCGCGAACTTCGAGTCGAACCTGAAGAACATCGGGTACATCTTCTCGCTCGCGATCGTGATGCTCGGCCTCTCGGCCGCGCTCTTCGGCACCTGGGTGGACCGCAACGGTCCCCGCGCCGCGATGTTCGTCTCGGCCGTCTTCTGGTCCGCGGGCTTCCTGATCGGCTCGCTGGGCATCGCGACCGACCAGCTGTGGCTGCTCTACCTCGGCTACGGCGTCATCGGCGGCATCGGCCTGGGCATCGGGTACATCTCCCCGGTCTCCACGCTGATCAAGTGGTTCCCCGACCGTCCGGGCCTGGCCACCGGCATGGCGATCATGGGCTTCGGTGGCGGTGCGCTCATCGCGTCCCCGCTGTCGCGTCAGCTGATGAGCTGGTACGACCCGGCCTACATCCCCTCCGGTGCCGGCGCCAACGTCGCCAGCGGTGACGCGGTCGCCAAGCTGTTCCTGACCCTGGGCCTGGTCTACCTGGTCTTCATGCTCTTCGGTGCCTTCATCGTCCGGGTGCCCGCCGCCGACTGGAAGCCCGCGGGCTTCGACCCGGCGTCGATCAAGGCCAAGCCGATGATCACCACCGAGAGCGTCTCGGCCGCCAACGCCATCAAGACGCCGCAGTTCTGGCTGCTGTGGGTCGTGCTGTTCTGCAACGTCACCGCCGGCATCGGCATCCTCGAGCAGGCCAGCGGCATGATCCAGGACTTCTTCCGCGAGGGCGGCACGTCCACGGTCGCCGTCACGGCCGCCGCCGGCTTCGTCGGCCTGCTGTCGCTGTTCAACATGGGTGGCCGGTTCGTCTGGTCCTCGACGTCGGACTACGTCGGCCGCAAGGGCATCTACATGGTCTACCTGGGCGTGGGCCTGGTGCTCTACGTCCTGCTGGCCACCGTGGGCAGCTCGGCCACCTGGCTGTTCGTCGTCCTCGCCGCGCTGATCATCAGCTTCTACGGCGGTGGCTTCGCCACCGTCCCGGCCTACCTGCGCGACCTCTTCGGCACCTACCAGGTCGGCGCCATCCACGGCCGCCTGCTGACCGCCTGGGCCGCCGCCGGCGTCGCCGGTCCGCTGATCGTCAACGGCATCCTGGACTCGCGCGGCAAGGTCGGCGAGCTCGAGGCCGCCGACTACCGCCCCGCCCTGTTCATCATGGTCGGCGTGCTCGCCGTCGGCTTCGTGGCCAACCTGCTGATCCGCCCCGTGTCCAGCAAGTTCCACGAGCCGAAGACCGCCGTCGACGCCTTCTCCACCCCCTCTGACCCGGAAGCGAGCGTCACGCGATGAGCACCTCGGTCGGCAACTCCCCCCAGCAGGCCAGCACCCACACCCCCGTGGGCCTGATCGCCTTCGCCTGGACCCTCGTGGGCGTGCCCCTCGTCTACGGGCTGTACCAGACGGTGAAGACGGCCAGCAACCTGTTCTGAGCCGCACCGCACCACCCGGACGCCCCGTCTGCTCACCGAGCAGGCGGGGCGTCCTGCTGTTGCCGGACGTGCCCCCGGATCAGGTCACCTGATCGTGCGTGCGCCTGGCTCAGCGCACGAGGTGAGCCAGGAGCACGCACGGTGAGCCAGGACGACGCTGGACGACGCTGGACGACGCAGGACGCCGCAGGACGCCGCAGGACGGACGACGCCGGACGACGGGACCGGGACCGCCCGGTCAGCCGCGGCGCAGCGGCTGCAGCGGCAGGTGGGCGGAGAGGTCGGCGCGGTTGCCGCTGGCCACCACCCGGCCCTCGGCGACCGACTCGGCCCAGCTCAGCGCGCCGGTGGCCAGCCGCAGCCAGGTGGCGGCGTCGGTCTCGACCACGTTGGGCGGGGTGCCGCGGGTGTGCCGCGGCCCGGGGACGCACTGCACCGCCACGAACGGCGGCACCCGCAGCTCCACCGACCGCCCGGGCACCTGCTGGGCCAGCCAGCGCGCCGAGGTCTTCACCGCGGCGCCCAGCACCGGCCGGGGAGGCTGGTCGGCCTCCCCGGCCAGCCACCCGGCCACCGGCGCCAGGACGGCGCGCAGCTCCTCCGCCGAGATGGGCTGCACGCCGGCCATCAGCTGGTCGGGACGGTGCCCGCCGGGACGGCGCCGACGACGAGCTCCGGGTTGCCGAACAGCGCCGGCAGCGTGCCCGTCCAGGCGGTGCGCAGCTCGGCCAGCGGCAGCTCCAGCAGGCCCTCGACCACCAGGGCGTCGCCGCCCGTCGTCCCGAGCTCGGTGACCGGGACACCGGCCGCCTCGGCCGCGGCGCTCACCGCGGCGGGGTCGGCGGTGGTGACGACGACGCGGGCGCCGGACTCGGCGAACAGCGCGGCCGTGGGGTCGCCGTCCAGGTGGAGCGTGGCGCCGGTGCCGTACCGCAGCGCGGACTCGGTCAGCGCCTGGGCGAGCCCGCCGTCGGCGAGGTCGTGGGCAGAGGTGACCAGGCCGTCAGCGGAGAACCCGGCCAGCAGCTGCGCCAGGGCGCGCTCGGCCGCGAGGTCCAGCCGGGGCGGCAGCCCGCCCAGGTGGCCGTGGACGACCGCGGCCCAGGCCGACCCACCGAACTCCGGCCGGGTCTCCCCCAGCAGCAGCACGGTCTCACCGGCAGCCCGCCAGCCGGCCGGCACGCGGCGGGTGACGTCGGCGTGCACGCCGAGCACGCCGATCACCGGCGTCGGGTTGATCGCGACGTCGCCGGTCTGGTTGTAGAGGCTCACGTTGCCGCCGGTGACCGGCAGGCCGAGCTCGCGGCAGCCGTCGGCCAGGCCGCGGACGGCCTCGGCGAACTGCCACATGACCTCGGGGTTCTCCGGGGAGCCGAAGTTCAGGCAGTTGGTGACCGCCAGCGGCACCGCGCCGGAGACCGCGACGTTGCGGTAGGCCTCTGCCAGGTTCAGCTGGGCGCCGGTGTAGGGGTCCAGCCGGGAGAAGCGGGCGTTGCCGTCGAGGGCCAGGGCGATGCCGAGGTTGCTCGACTCGTCGATCCGCAGGACGCCGGCGTCCTCGGGCTGGGCCAGCACGGTGTTGCCGCGCACGTAGCGGTCGTACTGCTCGGTCACCCACGACTTGTCGGCGCCGTCGGGGCTGGAGACCAGGGCCAGCCAGTCGGCGCGCAGGTCGGCCGAGGACGACGGCGGGGCGTCGGCCTGCAGGGCGTCCAGGTCGGCCGGGCGGGCCATCGGGCGCTCGTAGCGCGGGCCCTCCAGGGCCACCGTGCGCGGCGGGACGTCGACGATCCGCTCGCCGTGCCAGTCGATGGTCAGCCGGTCGCCGTCGGTGACCTCACCGATGACGGTGGCCAGCACGTCCCACTTGGCGCAGACGGCGAGGAACGCCTCGACCTTGCCCGGCTCGACGACCGCGCACATCCGCTCCTGCGACTCGCTCATCAGGATCTCGGCGGGCGTGAGCGTGGAGTCGCGCAGCGGGACGGCGTCCAGGTCGATGGCCATGCCGCCGGAGCCGGCCGCGGCGAGCTCGCTGGTGGCGCAGGAGATGCCGGCACCACCGAGGTCCTGGATGCCGGTGACCAGGCCCGCGGCGAAGATCTCCAGGCAGGCCTCGATCAGCAGCTTCTCGGTGAACGGGTCGCCCACCTGCACCGCCGGGCGCTTGGCCGGGCCCTCCGCGTCGAAGGTCTCCGACGCCAGGACCGAGACGCCGCCGATGCCGTCGCCGCCGGTGCGGGCGCCGAACAGCACGACCTTGTTGCCCGCGCCCTCGGCCTTGGCCAGCTGCAGGTCACCGTGCTTCATCACGCCGACGCACAGCGCGTTGACCAGCGGGTTGCCGGCGTAGGTGTCGTCGAAGAGCAGCTCGCCGCCGATGTTGGGCAGGCCCAGGCAGTTGCCGTAGCCGCCCACGCCGGCGACCACGCCGGGCAGCACCCGGGCGGTGTCGGGGGCGTCGGCCGCCCCGAAGCGCAGCGAGTCCATGACGGCGACCGGGCGGGCGCCCATGGTGAGGATGTCGCGGACGATGCCGCCGACCCCGGTGGCCGCACCCTGGTAGGGCTCGACGTAGCTGGGGTGGTTGTGCGACTCGACCTTGAAGGTGACCGCGTAGCCCTCGCCGACGTCGACCACGCCGGCGTTCTCGCCCATGCCGACCAGCAGCGCGTCGCTCTTGGGCAGGTCGCCGAAGCGGCGCAGGTGCACCTTGGAGGACTTGTAGGAGCAGTGCTCGCTCCACATGACCGAGTACATGGCCAGCTCGGCGGTGGTGGGCCGGCGGCCGAGGATCTCCCGGATGGAGGCGTACTCGTCGTCCTTGAGCCCCAGCTCGGCGAACGGCTGCGCGGTGTCCGGGGTCTGGCCGGCGCGCTCGACGGTGTCCAGGTCGGGCATGGACCGGACGGCGGCGTCGGCGGGGCCGTCCGCCGGGTGCGCGGGCGTGGTCACGCGGCACCCACCAGCGAGGTCAGCACGGAGGTGAAGAAGCCCAGGCCGTCGGTGCTGGGACCGGTGAGGTCCTCCACCGCGTGCTCCGGGTGCGGCATCAGCCCGACCACCCGGCCGTCGGCGCTGGTCACCCCGGCGATGTCGCGGGAGCTGCCGTTGGGGTTGCCCCCGACGTAGCGGACGACGACCCGGCCCTCACCCTCGAGCCGGTCCAGGTCGGCGTCGGCGGCGACGTAGCGGCCCTCGCCGTTCTTCACCGGGACGACGATCTCCTGGCCGTCGGCGAACGACGAGGTCCAGGCGGTGTTGGCGCGCTCGACGCGCAGCCCCTGGTCGCGGTTGCGGAAGTGCAGGTGGCTGTTGCGGGTCAGCGCCCCGGGCAGCAGCCCGGCCTCGCAGAGCACCTGGAAGCCGTTGCAGATGCCCAGCACCGGCAGGCCGGTGCCCGCGGCGGCGACGACGTCGGCCATCAGCGGCGAGCGGGCGGCGATGGCGCCGGCCCGCAGGTAGTCGCCGTAGGAGAAACCGCCGGGCAGGACCACGGCGTCGACGTCCTTCAGGTCGTGGTCGCCGTGCCACAGGGAGACGGGCTCACCGCCGGCGAGCCGGACCGCACGCGCGGCGTCGACGTCGTCCAGGGAGCCCGGGAAGGTGATGACACCGATGCGCACGATGAGTTCCTCAGTCCGTGGGGAGGTGCAGCTCGACGTCTTCGATGACGGGGTTGGCCAGCAGTGTCTCGGCGATCTCGCGGAGCTCCGCGGCGTCGGGGGTGCCGTCCACCTCCAGCACGAAGTGCTTGCCCTGGCGGACACTGCGGACACCGGAGTGACCGAGCCGGCCCAGGGCGCCGAGCACGGCCTGCCCCTGCGGATCGGAGATCTCTGGCTTCAGGACGACGTCGACGACCACGACTGGCACGGCGACGAGGGTACCGGCACGGCGGGGCGCCCCCGACCGCCGTCCTGCGGTGGTGGGGAACGGTCCACCCCTGCCCCGAACGGGTGGGCGCCCGGGGGCGTTCCACTGGAGTTCGTCCCGGGGCTGTCGATGATGACTGCAACCAGGCCGTCACCGGACGGTCACTGCGCAGGACGGAGGCGGCATGGTCGCCGGTACGGCGAACGTCGACTACCCGGCTGTGGCGACGGGGCTCAGCGTCCTGCCCCTCGGCCGGGACGAGGCGCTCACCAGCCGGGTCCGCCGGGTCGGCGACGGCCACCTGTTCATCAGCGCCCCGCGCACGCCCGTCGGCGAGAACGCGTTCTTCATCGCCCGCGACATGCTGGACGTGTCCTGGCAGTCCGACGACGGGCTGCGCTCGGCGCCGGCGGAGTCGCTCTCGATCGCCTCGGACGGGACCTGGAAGGTCAAGCTCACCGGCCCCGCCAGCCGACTGCAGCGCCGGGACGCCGTCCGCGCACCGATCGGGCTGCCGGTGTCGCTGTCCTGGGGCCACGTCTCGCTCAACGGCAGCACCGTCGACCTCAGCGAGGGCGGCGCGCTGTGCGTCTTCCGCGGCGGCGGTGACCTGGGTGTGAAGGTGCCGTTCCCGAAGAAGGACGAGCGGCTCACCCTCCGGCTGGACCTCTACTCCGACGAGCTGTTCCTCCCGGTCGCGATCGTCCGCCGGCGGCCGCGGGAGGACAGCCTGCACGAGTGGTCGATGCGCTTCGTCGGCCTGCCCGAGTCCGCCGCGGACCTCATCCGCTCGCACGTGTTCACCGCGCTCCGCAACGCCCGCGCCCGCGGGCTCGCCGCCCTGTACTGAGCAGGACGCGCGCCGCCGGCCACCCGCCGGCGCGCGCCCGGGTCAGTCGCGGTCGACGACGACACGGCCGGCCTGCACGACCGTGCGGACGTGCCGCTCGGGGTCGGCCAGCACGCGGACGTCGGCGAGCGGGTCGGCGTCGACGACCACCAGGTCGGCGTGCGCCCCCGGGGCCACCACACCGACCTCCCCGACCATGCCGACCAGCTCCGCGGCCACGGTCGTCGCCGAGCGCAGGACCTCCAGCGGCGACTGGACCTCCGACCGGATGGCGAACTCCCGCGACTGGTGCCGCTGCATCCCGCCGAGCAGGTCCGAGCCGTAGACGATCCGCACGCCGCCGCGGGCCGCCCGCTCCAGGGCGCCGAGCCCGGCCCCGAGGACCGCGTCGACCTTCTCCCAGCTGTCGCGGGGCAGGCCGTGGTCCATCCCCTCCTCCTTGAGCGCCCAGTAGGTCACCAGGGTGGGGACGAGGAAGGCCTGCTTCTCGCGGAGGAGCTCGACGCTGCGGTCGTCGATCAGGTTGCCGTGCTCGATCGACCGGATGCCGACCTCCAGCGCCCGGTTCACCGACCGCGCGGTGTAGGCGTGCGCGGCCACGTACCGGTTCGCCGCCTCGGCCTCCTCGACCACCGCGCGCAGCTCGTCCAGCGAGTACTGGGTGGAGTCGATCCGGTCCGTCGGCGAGGAGACCCCGCCACCGGCCATCACCTTCAGGTGGTGGGCGCCGGTGCGCAGCTGGTCGCGGGCGGCGATGCGCAGGGCCTCCACGCCGTCGACCACCCGGCCCATGCTCACGCAGCAGCCGGGCTCCTCCGACGCGCTCTGACCCGGCCCCCGGACGTCGCCGTGCCCGCCGGTCTGGCTCAGCGCCTTGCCGCCGAACACCAGCCGCGGGCCGCTGATCAGCCCCTCGGCCTGCGCGCGGGCCATGCCGAAGTCGGCGCCCCCGGTGTCGCGGACGGTGGTGAAGCCGCGGGCCAGCATGGCGCCCATCAGCCGGCCGACGTGCGCGGCCACGTAGCTGGGCGCCCAGGTGGGCAGCGCGGCCAGGTCCGCGGTCGCCGCGGTCACGTGCACGTGCCCGTCGACCAGCCCGGGCAGCACCCGGCGCCCGGCGGCGTCCAGGACCCGGGCGCCCTCCGGCGCGGTCAGCCCGCGGCCGACCTCGGCGATGCGGCCGTCCACGGCGAGCACGTCGGTGCCCTCGAGGTACTCCCCGGCCGCGACGTCCAGGACGTCGGCGCCGCGGACCAGCAGGGCGGGGGTGGGGGTGCTCAACGGTTCTCCTCCGGGGTGGGGACGGCGGTGCGGGCGGCGTGCCAGGCCAGCAGCGGGGCCACCGCCAGCGCGGCGACCGGGGCCGCCCGGTCGACCGAGCCCTCGTCGTAGGTGCCCTCGGCGTCCAGCAGGCTCAGCGCGCCGATGGTGCGCCCGTCGGCGACGACCGGCAGGTTCAGGGTGGCCCCGCAGCCGAGCGCCTCGATCGTCGGCCAGTCGGCGAAGACCGCCGCCACCGACGCGGGGTCGACACCCAGGTACGGCTGCTGGCGCACCAGCACCTGCTGCGGCCAGGGCGCGTCCCGGGGCATGGTCTTCTCCCCGCCGACCGGGTACTCGGCGGGGTGCGAGGTGTGCACCCGCGCCAGGACGCCGCGGTCGTCGTCCCAGGCGAGCACGGTGAACAGCCGGGCGCCGACCAGCCGGCGTGCCTCGGCCTGCACCGGGTCGAGACCGGGCGCGTTGGCGGCGGGTGGCCCGTCGGGCCGGGTGATCAGGGTGTCGGGTGCGGACGGGGTGGTCATCGCTCTCCTCCTGCGGCGGGGCGCGGGAGGGACCCGCCGGCGTGCGCCGCGGTCTCCTGCGCCCGGTGGACGTCGTCGGTCTCGGTGAGCTCCTCCAGCGACCGTCCGGACGTGGACAGGCCGAACACCAGCACCGCGGCCACGCCGACCGCCAGCACGACGGTGATCATCGTGAACACGCCACCGAAGCCCAGCGAGGCCGAGGTGAAGCCGATGATCGCCGGCGCCGAGATGCTGCCGATCCGGCCGAAGGCGCTGGACAGCCCGGTGCCGGTGGCCCGGATCCAGGTCGGGAAGACCTCGGGGGTGTAGGCGTAGAGCCCGGAGTACACGCCGTTGAGGAAGAACGACAGCACCGCACCGGAGACGACGATGCCCAGCGAGGAGTCCATCTGGCTCAGCGCGAAGGCGCTGACCGCCGACCCCACCAGGTAGAGCGCGATCGTGCGCCGGCGGTCGAACCGCTCGTTGCACCAGGCCGCGGAGAAGTAGCCCGGGATCTGCGCCAGGTAGATGACGATGGAGAAGGTGAAGCTCTTGGACACCGTCAGGCCGCGGTCGACCAGCAGCGTCGGGATCCAGGAGAAGAAGCCGTAGTAGGCGAAGGTGATGACGAACCAGACCGTCCACACGACGGCGGTCCGGCGGGCCATCGCGGGGCTCCAGAGGAAGCGGAGCGCGGAGAACAGCGTGGGGCTGGCCTGCTCGACGACCGGGGCGGGTGGGCCGGTCGGTGCGGGCAGGGGCGGCAGCGCACGGCCGGTGGCCGCCTCGACCCGGCGCTCGAAGTCGACGACCACCACCTCGGCCTCGGCCGTGCGCCCCTTGAGCAGCAGGAAGCGCGGGGACTCCGGCAGCGAGCGCCGCCACCACAGCAGCATCAGCACGGGCACGGCGGTGATCACCTGCGCCCAGCGCCAGCCCTCGTCCAGCCCGGGGACGACGAACCGGCCGATCAGCGCGGCCCCGACGTAGCCGAAGGAGAAGAAGCCGGCCAGCGCGCCGATGAACCAGCCGCGCCGCTTGGCCGGCACGAACTCGGCCAGGAAGGGGGCGATGATCGCGCTCTCGGCGCCGGTGCCGATGCCGGCGACGACCCGGGCGACGACGAAGAACTCGAAGTTCGGCGACACGGCCGCGACCAGGGTGAAGGCGGCGTAGAAGGCCAGCGACCACATCATCACCCGGCGCCGGCCGATGCGGTCGGCGAGCAGCCCCGCCACGGTGGCGCCGATCAGGTAGCCCAGCGGGGTGGCGGAGCCGATGATGCCGGCCTGCCCGGAGCTCAGGCCCCACTCCTCGCGCACCGAGGGCAGCAGGAAGGCGACGATCGCGCCGTCCATGCCGTCGAAGGTGTACCCCAGGCCGCCGATCAGCAGCAGCAGGTGGTGCGGCCGGCTGAGCGGCAGCCGGTCCAGGCGTTCCAGCAACTGCGACATCGCATCTCCTCTGACCGGTCGGGCGACCGCGTCGCTGCAACGTATGACGCAGAACACCATCATTGCAACGGTTCTTGCAGAGTTGACGCCGACGTAACGTGCAGCCGTGCCCTCTCGCCCCACCCCGGCGTCGCCTCCCGGTCCGCAGGAGGACGACGGGCGGTCGGCCGAGCCGCTCGCCGCCTGGCTGGAGTCCCGCGGTCCGGCCGGCGGCCTGTCGACCAAGTCGAGCGCCGTGGTCCACGTGCTGCGGACGATGCCGCGCACCGCCTCCTACGGCGGGGCGGGCGAGATCGCCGCCGCCGCCGGCGTCAACGTCGCCACCGTGACCCGGACGGCACAGGCGCTCGGCTTCCCCGGCTGGCCCGCCCTCCAGCAGGAGCTGCGGGCCCGGTACCTGTCCTCGCTGAGCGCCCCGCAGGTCGCGGCCGAGCACGGGCCGCTCACCGACGCCCCCGGGGCCGCCTCGCTGCGCCGTGACATCGACGACCTGGCCGTGCTGTCGCGCGGCACCGACCTGGCCGCGCTGCGGTCGCTGGCGCAGGCCATCGCCGGCGCGCGGCGCACCCTGGTCGTCGCCTCCGGCAGCTACACCGCGGTCGGCCAGGCGCTCGCCCACAACGCGACGCTGGCCGGCTACGACGTGCACCTGCACGACGGGTCCACCGCTGCGATGGTCAACGCGCTGGCCGCCACGGAGCCGGGCGACGTCGTGCTGTCCATCAGCTTCTGGCGGCTCTACGCCAGCGCGGTGCAGGCCGCCCGGGTCGCCGGCCGGCAAGGCGCGACCGTCTGGGCGCTGACCGACAGCGCCAGCGGTCCGCTGGCTGCCGCCGCCCAGCACGTGCTGGTCGTGCCCGCCGAGGGGGTCTCCTTCTTCCCCTCGCTCACCCCGGCGCTCGCCGTCGTCCAGGCGCTGTGCGCCGAACTGGCCGCCGTCGACCCCGCGCGCACCCGGGCGCGGGTGGCGGCCGCGGACGCGATGTGGGACGAGTTCGGCCTGCTCGACCGCGCCCCGCACCGCCGGTGAGCGGGGGTCAGCTCCAGCTGCGGCCGGTGAGCTTCTCGTAGGCGGTCACGTAGCGCTCGCGGGTGGCCGCGACGACGGCCTCGGGCAGCTCGGGCGGGGTCGAGACGCGGTCCCAGCCGGAGGTGGTCAGCCAGTCGCGGACGTACTGCTTGTCGAACGAGGGCTGCGGCGCCCCCGGCGACCAGGTGATCGCCGGCCAGAACCGCGAGGAGTCCGGGGTGAGCACCTCGTCGCCCAGGACGAGCGTGCCGTGCGCCGTCCCGAACTCGAACTTGGTGTCGGCCAGCACGATGCCGGCCTCCTCGGCGATCCCCGCGCCGCGGCGGTACAGCGCCAGCGTGAGCGCGCGCAGCGCCTCGGCCCGCTCGGTGCCCACGGCGTCGACGACCTGCGCGAAGCCGATCGCCTCGTCGTGCTCGCCCACCTCGGCCTTGGTGGAGGGGGTGAAGACCGGCTCGGGCAGCTTCGAGCCCTCGACCAGCCCGGCGGGCAGCTCGACGTCGACGATCGCGCCGGTGTGCTGGTACTCGACCGTGCCCGAGCCGGAGAGGTAGCCGCGGGCCACGCACTCGACCGGCAGCATCTCCAGCCGGCGCACCAGCATCGACCGGCCGGCGAGCTCGGCGGGCACGCCCTCGGCCAGCAGCGCGTCGCCGGTGGCCAGCAGGTGGTGCTCAGCGCCGTGCGCGGCCAGCACCGGCGCGAGCTGCTCGAACCACCACACCGACAGCGCGGTGAGCACCCGGCCCTTGTCCGGGACGGGCGTGGGCAGGACGACGTCGTAAGCGGAGATGCGGTCGCTGGCGACCAGCAGCAGCCGGTCGGCGTCGACGGCGTACACCTCGCGGACCTTGCCGCGGGCGACGAGCTCGAACGGGACCGTCACGACAGCGCGGCGAGCCGGTCGAAGAGCGGGCCGAGGTTGGCCACGTACCGCTCGGGCCGGCAGATCTCGTCCAGCCGGGCCTCGTCCAGCGCCACGCCGTCGGCATCCGCCCGCTCGCGCAGGGTCTGCCGGAACGGCGTCCCGTCCTGCCACGTGCGCATGGCCGCGGACTGCACCAGCGCGTAGGCCTGCTCGCGGCTCATCCCGCCCTCGACCAGCTCCAGCAGCACCGAGGAGGTGTAGATCAGCCCGCCGGTGGACTCGAGGTTCGCCCGCATCCGCTCGGCGTCCACGACCAGGTTCTCGACCAGCCCCGCCGTCAGGTCCAGCAGGTAGTCGGTGGTGATCGCGGCGTCGGGGAGGAACACCCGCTCGGTGGAGGAGTGCGAGATGTCGCGCTCGTGCCACAGCGGGATGCCCTCCATGACCGGCACGATCGCCGCGCGCACGACCCGGGCCAGGCCGGCGATCCGCTCGGAGCGGATCGGGTTCTTCTTGTGCGGCATGGCGGAGGAGCCCTTCTGGCCCGCGCCGAAGGCCTCCGAGAGCTCGCGCACCTCGGTGCGCTGGCCGTGCCGCACCTCCAGGGCGATCGCCTCGCAGACGGTGGCGATGATCGCCAGCGCCGAGACCCACTCGCTGATGCCGTCGCGCAGCACCACCTGGGTGGAGGCGTCGGCGGCGCGCAGGTGCAGCGCCTCGGCGACGGTGACCTCGACCGAGGGGTCGATCAGCGAGTACGTGCCGACCGCACCGGAGATGGCGACGACGCCGACGGCCTCGCGGGCGCGGCGCAGCCGGTCGCGGGAGCGCGCGGCGGCGAAGGCGAGGTCGGCGACCCGGTGGCCCCAGACGTCGGGCTCGGCGTGCACGCCGTGCGTGCGGCCGACCTTGATGGTGTCCCGGTGGGCCAGCCCGTGGTCGCGCAGCGCGGCGACCAGCCGGTCGGCCTTGGCCAGCAGCACGTCGGTGGCGTCGGTGAGCTGGACGGCGAGGGCGGTGTCCAGCAGGTCGGACGACGTCATGCCGTGGTGGACGTAGGCCGCGGCCGAGCGGGGCTCGGTGTTGTCGGCCCACGCGGTGAGGAAGGCGATGACGTCGTGCTGCGTCGTCTGCTCGATCTCCGCGACCCGCTCGGGGGTGGGCGGCGGGGCGTTGCGCACCGGCTCGACGACGTCGGCGGGCACCCGCCCGGCGGCCGCGTGCGCCTCGAGGACGAGTGTCTCCACCCGGCACCACAGCTCGTACTTGTGCTGATCGCTCCAGACCCGCCCCATCTCGGGCAGGGTGTACCTGTCGATCATGCGGGTACCGCCTCGGACCGCTCAGCTCGTCGCGCCACGGCCCCATCCTCTCGCACCGCTGCGGGCGGGCCCCCATCCCCTCGGAGGACGTCGATGTTGCACCGGGCCACCCATGCGGCCCGCCGGGCCCGGGAGCGGATCAGGGCGGCGCGCGAGCACGACCCGCACGCCTGGCCCGAGGGCACCGTGCTGGTGCTCGAGGACGGCAGCCGCGCCGTCGTCGACCACGTCGAGGAGGCCGGGTCGGCGGCCCGGCCGAGCACTCCCCGCACCTTCGCCGTCCCCCCGGCCGGCGACGCCTCCGGCGGCGACCACCCGGTCGGCAGCCCGCACCCGGCGGCCGGCGACGCCCCGGACGGCGTGAGCGGGCCGCCCGCGCCGGGCGGGCGACCGCCGGCCGGCGGTCGCGACCCCAGCAGCGGCAGCCTGCTGGGCCCCGACGGGGCGCTGCGGTCGGCCGAGCGCGACGTCCCCAACGGGCTGCGGATCGCCGCCGCCTGGTCGTGGCGGTCGATCGCGGTGCTGGCCGCGCTGTACCTGCTGCTGCGGGCGGCCGGCTACGTGGCCGTGGTCGTCGTCCCGGTGATCGTGGCGCTGCTGCTGGCCGCGCTGCTGCAGCCCGGCGCGGCCTACCTGTACCGGCGCGGCTGGCCGGCGTCGCTGGCCGCGCTGACCATGCTGGTCGTCGGGGTCGGGGTGGTCGCCGGCATCGTCACGCTGGTCGTGGAGGAGTTCGCCGCCGGCTACGACGACCTGGCCTCCCAGGTCGACGAGGGCCTCACGCAGGTGCAGGACTTCGTCACCCGCACCTTCCCGATCACCGACGGCCAGATCACCGACGCCGTCGAGAGCGCGAACCAGGCCGTCGTCGAGAACCGGGACCTGCTCACCTCCGGCGCGCTGACCACCGCCGCCACCGTCGGCGAGGTGCTCACCGGCACCCTGCTGACCCTGTTCACGCTGTTCTTCTTCCTGATGGACGGCCGGCAGATCTGGCTGTGGGTCGTCGGCCTGACCCCGGCCAACTCCCAGGCCCACCTCGACGAGGCCGCCCGCCGCTCCTGGCGCACGCTCATCTCCTACGTGCGGGCCACGGTCGGGGTGGCCGCCTTCGACGCGGTCGTCATCGGCATCGGCCTGCTGTTCCTCGGGACGCCGCTGGTGGTGCCGCTCGCGGCGCTGGTGTTCCTCGGCGCGTTCATCCCGATCATCGGGTCGTTCCTGGCCGGCACGGTGTCGGTGCTGGTGACCCTGGTGGCGGTCGGGCCGGTGCGGGCGCTGATCGCGCTGGGCATCATCGTGCTGGTCATGCAGCTGGAGAGCCACGTGCTGCAGCCGCTGCTGCTGGGCCGCGCGGTCTCGGTGCACCCGCTGGCCGTGGTGCTGGGCATCGCCGGCGGCCTGCTGGTCGGCGGCATCTTCGGCGCGCTGATCGCGGTGCCGGTCATCGCCTGCGCCAACGTCGCGGGCACCTACCTGTCCCGGCGCAACGAGGGGCCCCGCCCCCCGCAGCCGGACACCCGCCGGGCGAAGCGGCTGGTCTCGGCGGGCTGAGCCCGCTCAACCGCCGATCGGTGCGTACGCCTCCGGGTTGCGCTCGAGGTGGCTGCGGAAGGCCCGGTCGATCGTCTCGTCCCCTTCGGCGAGCGCCGCCCGGTAGAGCCGGTCGGCCTCCTCCTCCAGCTGCTCGCCGGCCTCGCCCAGGTCGCCGGCCAGCGCGTCGGCCCGCCGGGCGACCTCGGCCACCGCCTCGGCGGCGTCGTCCAGGCCGAGCAGGCGGAAGCCGGCGACCGCGGCGGCACGCTGGTCGGGCTCCAGCGCCTCGCACGCCTGCAACAGGCCGCCGTTCATCGCCATCCCGTGACAGAGCAGGACGGCGACCATCGCCGCGTCCCCCGGGTACGTCGTCGGGGCGTCGGGGTCGCAGAAGCGGTCCCAGATGACGTCCGCCGCCGAGGGCGCCTCAGCCACCGGCCACCTCGATGCGGCCCTCGACGGCGGCCAGGGCGATGTCGGTGCGCCAGTGCGCGCCGGCCAGCCGCACGGACGCCAGCCGCTCGTAGACGGCCTGGCGGGCCGCGGCCAGGTCCTCGCCCACCGCGGTCACCGACAGCACCCGGCCACCGGCGGAGTGGACCAGCCCGTCGGCGCCCACGGCGGTGCCGGCGTGCAGCACGCCGGCACCGTCGGCACCGGTGACCGGGTCGCCGGTGCGCGGGCGCTCCGGGTAGCCCGCGGCGGCGACGACGACCGTCACGGCCGCGCCGTCGCGCCAGCGCAGCGGCGGGTGCTCGGCGAGCGTGCCCGTCGCCGCGGCGTGCAGCAGGCCGGCCAACGGCGTCTCCAGCAGCGGCAGGACGACCTGGGTCTCGGGGTCACCGAAGCGCGCGTTGAACTCGACCACCCGGACCCCGGCCGAGGTCAGCGCCAGGCCCGCGTAGAGCAGCCCGCTGAACGGCTCACCGCGGCGGCGCATCTCGTCGACGGTGGGCTGCAGGACGGTGGCCAGCACCTCCTCGACCAGGCCGGCCGGCGCCCACGGCAGCGGCGCGTAGGCGCCCATGCCGCCGGTGTTGGGGCCGCCGTCGCCGTCGTCGCGGCGCTTGGCGTCCTGCGCGGGCAGCAGCGGCACGACCGTCGTCCCGTCGGTGAGCGCGAACAGCGACACCTCGGGCCCGTCGAGGAACTCCTCGACCAGCACGGAGTGGCCGGCGTCCAGCACCGCCTGGCCGTGGGCGAGGGCGGCGTCGTGGTCGGTGGTGACCAGCACGCCCTTGCCGGCGGCCAGGCCGTCGTCCTTGACCACGTAGGGGGCGCCGGACTCGGCCAGCACGGTGTGCAGCTCGGCCGACCCCCCGACCGCCCAGGACCGGGCGGTGGGCACCCCGGCGGCGGTCATCACGTGCTTGGCGAAGGCCTTCGAGCCCTCGAGCTGCGCGGCCTGCGCCGACGGGCCGAAGCAGGCGATGCCCGCCTCGCGCACCGCGTCGGCGGCGCCGGCGACCAGCGGCACCTCGGGGCCGACGACGACCAGGTCGGCCTGCCACTCGACGGCCAGCGCCGCGACGGCGACCGGGTCGGTGGCGTCGAGCGGGAACGGCGCGGCGACCGCCGCCGTCCCCGCGTTGCCCGGCGCGCACGCCAGCGCGGTGACCGCGGGGTCGGACTGCAGAGCCACGCACAGGGCGTGCTCCCGGGCACCGGAGCCGATCACGAGGACGCGCACGCCGGAGAACGTACCGAGGCCGGCCGGTGCCCGGCCGACCGACGGCGACGGGCGGGCCTCGTCCCACGGGTAACAGTGACATCCCTCACACGGGTGGGACGAGTCTCCAGGTGAGGCGGCTGTCCTCCGATCCGACTCCATGACGTCGGCGCGCGTTCACGACACGGACAGGGAACTGGCGTTCCCTGGAGTCATGCAGGAGACCGGCCTGAAGGCCGTTCGCTCGCCCAGCCTGGAGCGCTCGCCGCTCGTCATCGGGCACCGCGGCGCACCGAGCTACCGCCCCGAGCACACCCGCGCCAGCTACGAGCTGGCCATCGACCTGGGTGCCGACCTCATCGAGCCCGACCTGGTGCTCACCCGTGACCTCCAGCTGGTCGCGCGGCACGAGAACGAGCTGTCGCGGTCGACCGACGTCGCCACCCACCCGGAGTTCGCCGACCGCCGGCGCACCCAGGAGGTCGACGGCGAGGAGATGACCGGCTGGTTCGCCGAGGACTTCACCCTCGCCGAGCTGCGCGCCCTGCGCGCCGTCGAGCGCACCCCGGGGATGCGCCCGATGAACACCTCCTACGACGGCCGCTTCGGCGTCCTCACCCTCGCCGAGGTGGTGGACGTGGTGCGCAGCCGCTCCACCCCCGGCCGCGAGGTGCGCGTGCAGGCCGAGCTGAAGTGCCCGTCCTGGTACGCGGCCCAGGGGCTGCCGATGATCGAGCTGGTCGCCGCCGAGCTGCGCCGGCTCGACGCCGCCCACCTGGGCGGCTCGGTGGTGGTGCAGGCCTTCGACTCGGCCGCGCTGCGCGAGCTGCACGCCGACCTCGGCCCGTCGGGCCCCAAGCTGGTCCAGCTGATCGAGGAGGAGGGCGTCCAGGACGCCCTGGTCACCCCCTCGGGCCTGCGCGAGATCTCGACCTACGCGCAGGGCATCGCCCCGCACAAGGGGCGGATCCTGCTGCACGGCGCCGACGGCGGGCTGGTGGGCGTCTCCGACCTCATCACCCAGGCGCACCGCGCCGGGCTGACGGTGGAGCCGTGGACGCTGCGGCCGGAGAACGTGTTCCTGCCCGCGCACCTGCGCCGCGGCAGCGACCCCCGCGGCCTGGGCGACGCCCAGACCGAGGCCCGGCTGCTGTTCGCCCTCGGCGTCGACGGCGTCATCACCGACGCCCCGGAGACCGCCTTCCGCGCCCGCTCCGAGCTCTCCGCCGCCGCCATGGCCCCGGTCCGCCCCCGGGTCTGACCCCCCTCCGCCCACTGCGCACCTGCCGGGGTGTCAGCCCGCGCTGACACCCCGGCGGGTGCGCACCCGCGTCCGGGCTAGATGAGGTCGTGCAGGACGACGTTCTCGTCGCGGCCGGGGCCGACGCCGATGACGCTCACCCGGGCTCCGGAGAGCTCCTCCAGCCGGCGCACGTAGGCCTGGGCGTTGGCCGGCAGGTCCTCGAAGCGGCGGCACGCGGTGATGTCCTCGGACCAGCCGGGCATCTCCTCGTAGACCGGCGTCGCGTGGTGGAAGTCGGTCTGCGTCATCGGCATCTCGTCGTGCCGGACGCCGTCGACGTCGTAGGCCACGCAGATCGGCACCGTCTCCAGCCCGGAGAGGACGTCGAGCTTGGTGAGGAAGAAGTCGGTGATGCCGTTGACCCGGCTGGCGTAGCGGGCGACGACGGCGTCGAACCAGCCGCAGCGGCGGTCGCGGCCGGTGGTGACGCCGACCTCACCGCCCTGCTTGCGCAGGTACTCGCCCCACTGGTCGTGCAGCTCGGTCGGGAAGGGACCGGAGCCGACGCGGGTCGTGTAGGCCTTGAGGATGCCGACCACGCGGGTGATCCGGGTGGGGCCGACGCCGGCGCCCACGGCCGCGCCGCCGGCGGTCGGGTTGGACGACGTCACGAACGGATAGGTGCCGTGGTCGACGTCGAGCAGGGTGCCCTGGGAGCCCTCCAGGAGGACCCACTCCCCCGCGTCGAGGGCCTTGCCCAGCAGCAGCCGGGTGTCGACGATGCGGTGCTTGAGCGCCTCGGCGTAGCCGGCGTACTCCTCGACCACCTCGTCGACGTCGATGGCCTTGCGGTTGTAGACCTTGACCAGGACCTGGTTCTTCTCCTGCAGCGTGCCCTCGAGCTTCTGGCGCAGGATCGACAGGTCGAGCAGGTCCTGCACGCGGATGCCGGTGCGGGCGACCTTGTCGCCGTAGGCCGGGCCGATGCCGCGGCCGGTGGTGCCGATCTTGCGCTGGCCGAGGAACCGCTCGGTGACCCGGTCCAGGGCCCGGTGGTGCGGCATGATCAGGTGCGCGTCGGAGGAGATCACCAGGCGTGAGGTGTCGACGCCGCGCTCCTCCAGGCCGGCCAGCTCGCCGATCAGCACCTCGGGGTCGATGACCACGCCGTTGCCGATGACCGGCGTGCAGCCCGGGGTCAGGATGCCGCTGGGGATCAGGTGCAGCGCGTACTTCTCGCCGTCCGGGGTGATCACGGTGTGCCCGGCGTTGTTGCCGCCCTGGTAACGGACGACGTAGGGGATCCGGCCGCCGAGGAGGTCAGTGGCCTTGCCCTTGCCCTCGTCGCCCCACTGGGCGCCGATCAGCACGACTGCGGGCATGGGGGTCTCTCCTCGTCCACGAACTGCACCGGGGGACCCCGGTCGGCCAGGTGGCAGGGTATCCGCATGCCTGCGACGCACCTCGACCTGCGCGGCCTGGCGGCGTTCCAGCCGCCGTCCCGCCGGCACGTGGCCTCGGTGGTGGACGGCGCCGAGGAGGTGCACGTGCTGGGCCCGGTGCCGGCTCTGTCGGCCGTGCTCGCCCGGCTCTGGAAGACCGATCGGCTGCCCGCCGTGCCGGTGGGCTGGGAGCCGGCGGACGAGAAGAACTCGCTCGCGCTGGCCCGGTCGCTGGGCGTGGGCGGCGGTGGTGAGCGGGAGCTGCCCCTGGTCCGCGACGACCACGGCGGGGTGCTGCTGCACAGCGGCCGCGTCGCCGCCCTCGGCGAGCCGCGCCGCGCGCTGGGTCGCCGGTTCGGCGCGCAGGCGTACTGCGACGACACCCGGGTCGCCGACGGCCTGGTCACCCGGATCGACGTGCGCCCGGACTGGACCGCGGTCGACCGGCTCGCCGTCGCGGTCACCACGCTGCCGCTGCGCCGGGTGGGGCGCACCGGGGGCCGGGCGCTGCAGCTGGCGTGCGAGCCGGCCCAGGTCACCCGGGACGGCGTCCCGTTCGACCGCGAGGTCACGAAGTGGACCTGGTACGCCGACGACCGCGTGCGCTGGCGGCTGCGCGCCTGAGGGGGCTCCGCCGCCCCCACCACCGGCGCGCCGGCGGCGGGACCCTGCGGCGGGGTCGACGGGCACGTGGACACTGGTGGACACCGCCCGAGCCCGAGGAGGTCGCGCTGCTGTCGTCCCGTCGTGCCCGGAGCACCCCCCGGTGATCGCCGAGCGGCTGTCCCACGCCGCCACGGCACCGCGCCGGTCGGCCGGACGCCGGCTGCTGGACCGCCTGCTGGCCCGCCCCAGCGTCGGCGCCCTGCTCGGCGTCGGTCTGGTCCTGCTGATCTTCGCCCCGCAGGCGCCCGGGCTGCTGAGCACCGGCGGGCTGGCCACCGTGCTCGACGTCGCCGCCCCGCTGGGCATCGGCGGCGTCGCCGTGGCCCTGCTCCTCGTCGCCGGCCAGTTCGACCTGTCGATCGGCGTGGTGGCCGTCTCGAGCAGCCTGCTCACCGCGCTGCTGGTCACCGAGCTCGGCCTGGGCATCTGGCCGGCGCTGGCCGTCTCACTGGTCGCGGCGCTGGGGGTCGGCGCGGTCAACGGGCTGCTCGTCGTCATCACCGAGCTGCCCAGCTTCCTGGTCACCCTGGCCACCTTCCTGGTGCTGCAGGGCGGCTCGCTGGCGGTCGCGACGGCGGTCGCGGGGTCCTCGCGGGTCACCGGGCTCGCGCAGGCCCCGGGCTGGGAGTCGGCGGTGGCCGTCTTCGGCGCCACCGCGCAGCTGGGCGAGGGCCGGTTCCGCGTCTCGCTGGTCTGGTGGGTGCTGGCCACCGCGCTGACCAGCTGGCTGCTGTGGCGCACCCGCTTCGGCAGCTCGGTGTTCGCCACCGGCGGCGCCGGGCGGGCCGCCCGCGAGCTCGGTGTCCCGGTGTGGCGCACCACCGTGCTGCTGTTCCTGGGCACCGCGGCCGCCGGCTGGCTCATCGGCACGCTGGGGCTGGTCCGGCTGGGCGGGGTGCAGGTCGACCCGGCGCTGGGCGCGGAGATCGAGTTCATCATCGTGGCGGTCATCGGCGGCTGCCTGCTCACCGGCGGCTACGGCTCGACGGTCGGCGCCGCGCTGGGCGCCCTGCTCTACGGCATCGCCCGTGAGGGCATCGCGCTGGCCGGCTGGGACCCGCGCTGGTTCCAGGCCTTCCTCGGGTCCCTGCTGCTGGTGGCGCTGCTGCTCAACGGCGTCGTGCGCCGCCGGCTGGGCCGGGTGCCGCTGTCGTGAGCACCGCGGCAGGGCCCACCCGACAGGACGGCGCGGCACCGGTGCTGGAGCTGCGCGGGGCGACGGTGCGCTTGGGCAGCGTGGCCGCGCTGTCGTCGGTGTCCCTCGCCGTGCGCGGCGGGCAGGTCACCTGCCTGCTGGGCGAGAACGGCTCGGGCAAGTCGACGCTGGTCGCCGTGCTGTCCGGCATGCAGCGGCTGTCGGAGGGCGAGCTGCTGCTCGACGGCCGCCCGGCGCGCTTCCGCTCCCCGCGGCAGGCGCGGGCCGCGGGCATCGCCACCGTCTGGCAGGACCTGGCGATCGCGCCCCTGATGTCGGTGTGGCGCAACTTCTTCCTCGGCGCGGAGCCCACCCGCGGGCCGTGGCCGTTCCGCCGGCTGGACGTCGCCCGGGCGCAGCAGGTCACCACGGCCGCGATGGCCGGGGTCGGCGTCGTCGGGCTGGACGCCGACCAGCCGGCCAGCGCGCTGCAGGCCGGTGAGCGGCAGAGCCTGGCGATCGCCCGGGCGCTGCACTTCGGCGCGCGGGTGCTCGTGCTCGACGAGCCCACCGCGCCGATGACGGTGGCCCAGCGCGCACTGGTGCTGCAGTCGGTGGTGGCCGCACGCGAGGCCGGGCTGGCCGTGGTGTTCGTGACCCACAGCCCCCAGTACGCTCACCTGGTCGGCGACCGGTTCGTGCTGCTGGGCGGCGGCCGGGTGGCCGGCGACCTGACCGCGGAGGACGTCGACGTGCACGACCTGACGCGGCTGGTCGCCGGCGGTGACGAGCTGTCGCGGCTGACCGACGCGCTGCGCACGGCCCGCCGCGACCACTGAGCGGCCCCTCACCACGCTGGGAGGGGCCGCTGGTCAGTTGGTGAAGACGCTCACGCCACCCGGGCCGACGAGCAGGCCGACGACGATGAGGACGATGCCCCACAGCAGCTGCTTGCGGATGATCGCGAAGATGCCGGACACCACGAGGATGACGGCGAGGATCCACAGGATCGTGGCCATGGAAGTACCCCCTTGTTCGGGGCGACGCCCCACTGGCGTCGACCGGCGGCTGACGCTAGCGGGTGATCAACAACTCGGCATCTCGAAGATCCCGGGCCGCTGACCTGTGCAGACACCCGTCGGCCCCGCTGCCCGGGGTGCGGGCGACGGGGCCGACGGGGTCAGCTCCGGCTCAGGGGGCCAGGGTGGGGTCGCAGTCGCGCAGCAGCTGGGTGCACCGCTCCTGCTCGTCGACCTCGCCGATGCGCTCCGCCGCCTTGGCCAGCACCGTGACGCAGCGCAGGAAGCCGCGGTTGGGCTCGTGCGACCACGGGACCGGACCGAAGCCCTTCCAGCCGTTGCGGCGCAGCGCGTCCAGGCCGCGGTGGTAGCCGGTGCGGGCGTAGGCGTAGGCCTCGATCGTGCGGCCGGCGTCCAGCGCCTGCTCGGCGAGGGCCGCCCACGCGGCGCTGGAGGTCGGGGTGGCCGCGGCCACCTCGGCCGGGTCGGTGCCGGCCGCGAGCGCCGCCGTCCCGGGGTCGACCGGGAGCAGCGTGGCCGGCGGCTCGCCGAGCAGGTTGAGACCGTGGGTCACCGGTCAGCCCGCCTGGGACTGTCCGGCGGACAGCAGGTCCTCGCAGACCTGCACCACGCGGTCGGCCATCGCACCCTCGGCGGCCTTCATGTAGGTGCGCGGGTCGTAGACCTTCTTGACACCGACCTCGCCGTCGACCTTGAGCACGCCGTCGTAGTTGCTGAACATGTGACCGGCGATGGACCGGGTCAGCGCGTACTGGGTGTCGGTGTCGACGTTCATCTTCACGACGCCGTAGCTGATGGCCTCGCGGATGTCGGACAGGTCGGAGCCCGAGCCACCGTGGAAGACCAGGTTGAACGGCTTCTCGGCGGTGCCGAACTGCTCGGCGACGACCTCCTGGCCGCGCTTGAGCACCTCCGGCCGCAGCTTGACGTTGCCCGGCTTGTAGACGCCGTGCACGTTGCCGAACGTGGCGGCCAGCAGGTAGACGCCCTTGTCGCCGAACCCGAGGGCCTCGGCGGTGCGCACGAAGTCGCCGTCGGCGGTGTAGAGCTTCTCGTTGATCTCGTGGGCGACGCCGTCCTCCTCGCCCCCGACGACGCCGATCTCCAGCTCGAGCACGATCTTGGCCTTGGCCGCCTCGGCCAGCAGCTCCTGGGCGATCTCCAGGTTCTCGGTGAGCTCGATCGCCGAGCCGTCCCACATGTGCGACTGGAACAGCGGCTCCTGCCCGGCGGCGACGCGGTCCTGGGAGATGGCGATCAGCGGACGGACGTAGGTGTCCAGCTTGTCCTTGGGGCAGTGGTCGGTGTGCAGCGCGACCTGGATCGGGTAGCGCTCAGCGACGACGTGGGCGAACTCGGCCAGCGCGACCGCGCCGGTGACCATGTCCTTCACCCGGGTGCCCGAGCCGAACTCGGCGCCGCCGGTGGAGAACTGGATGATCCCGTCACTGCCGGCGTCGGCGAAACCGCGCAGGGCTGCGTTGATCGTCTCCGAGGACGTGCAGTTGATCGCCGGGTAGGCGAACCCGCCCTCCTTCGCCCGGGTGATCATGTCGGCGTAGACCTCGGGGGTCGCGATGGGCATGCGGTGCACTCCTGATGTCGGGACCAGCGGTGGCGCTCTGCTCGGGGCAGTATCCCGTCGGGTCGTCCACGCGCGCCCGCCCGGGGTCCCGCTGCGTGGACCCGACCGGCCTAGGAGAGCCCGAGGTCCTCGAGGGTGAAGGCGGCCCGGTACTCGAGGCCGGCGGCCTCGACCGCGGCGCGGGCGCCACGGTCGACGATGACGGCGACGGCCACCACCTCGGCGCCGGCCTCCTGGAGCGCCTCGACGGCGGTCAGCGGGCTGCTGCCGGTGGTGGACACGTCCTCGACCACGAGGACGGCGCGGCCGGCGACGTCCGGCCCCTCGATCCGGCGCTGCATGCCGTGGGCCTTGGTCTGCTTGCGCACCACGCACGCGTCGAGGAAGCCCTGGCCGTCGGCGGCCGCGTGCAGCATCGCGGTGGCCACCGGGTCCGCGCCCAGGGTGAGCCCGCCGACGACGTCGTAGCGGAGGTCGCCGGTGAGCTGGCGCATCACCCGGCCGACCAGCGGCGCCGCCTCGTGGTGCAGCGTCACCCGGCGCAGGTCGATGTACCAGTCGGCCTCCTGGCCGGAGGACAGCGTGACCTGCCCGTGCACGACGGCCAGCTCGACGATGAGCTCGAGCAGCCGGTCGCGGTCGGGGTGGGCCGGGGCGTGGGCGTCCATGCGCACGACCCTACTGAGCGGTTCCCGGCCCCGCCCGGTCCCCGGAGGCCTCAGGCGGCGGGGGTGAGGACCTGGTCGATGACGTAGACCGTGGCGTTGGCGGTGGGCACGTCGCCGCACACGAGGGCGGCCGGCGCCGACCCGGTCAACGTCTGCTCGGCGGCGACGGTCGGGGCGTCCGCCGGGCCGGCCACGGTCACGGTGTCGCCGTTGAGCGTGCGGTGCTGCCCCGGCAGCTGGTCGGGGGTCAGCCGCCCGGCGATCACGTGGTGGGTGAGCACGGTGGTCAACCGCGGGACGTCGGCCAGCAGGGCGGGCAGCGCGTCGGTGCCCAGGGCGTCGAAGGCGGCGTTCGAGGGCGCCAGCACGGTGATGTCCTGCCGGCTGTTGACCGCGTCGACCAGGTTCGCGGCGAGCACGGCGGAGGTGAGCGTGCTCAGCTGCGGGTTGGTGCCCACGGCACCGGCGACCGGCGTCGTCGCCAGCGCGGCGGGGCTGCCGGGTCCGTCGGCGGGGAACATCGCGCAGCCGGGCCCCACCGGCCCGGTGCGTGCCGGTGGGGTGGGTGCGGCCGACGCGGTGGCGCTCCTGCCCGCGGCCGCGGCGGCCGGGTCGTCGCCGGAGCCGGTGCACCCGGCCAGCCCGGCCAGCAGGACCGGCACGGCGGCCGCTCCGACGACGCGGGACCAGGCGGTGGCTCGGGGCAGCCGGGGGGCCTTCACGGTGCTCTCCTGCTCGTGGGTCGGACGACGCCGCGGCGGGCGGCTGCTGGCCGTCGCAGCATCGCATCCCCGGCGCGGCAGCCACCCGCGCCGCCGTCCGGGCGTGCCACCCTGGGCCGGTGAGCGCCACCCCGTCGTCGTCCCGTCCGGCCGGCTCCGCGCCGGGCACCCCCGGCATGCCCGCATCGGCCCGGGTCGCGGTCGGCGTGCTGGCGCTGCTCGGGGTGCTGCTGCTGCTCAACGCGCTGTTCACCGCGCTGGCCTTCGACACGGTCGTCGACGTCTACGCCGACGCCCAGCCGGGCTCGCCACGGTCGGACGCCGTGCGGTCGGTGCAGCTGACCCTGGTGCAGGGCGTCGTGTTCGGCGGCCTGGGCGTGGCCGCCGCCGCCGGGCTGGCGCGACGGCGCGGCTGGGCCCGGTTCACCGGGGTGGCCGTCGGCGCCGGCCTGGGCCTGGTGACCCTGCTCGGCGCCGTGGTCGCCGGGGTGGCCGTCACGTCGCTGCTGGTCCTGGTGCTGTGCGTCGCGGCCGTGACCAGCCTGCTCGCCCCGACCACGGCCGCGTGGGCGCCGAAGGGCCCACGCGGCCCGGCCTGAGCTCACCAGCGCGCCCGGCGCTGCCCCTCCGCCCGGTACCAGTCCGAGGACGGCCGGAGCGCGAGCAGCACGACCCCGGCGGCCTGCAGCAGCAGTCCGAGGACGCTGAGGAAGCCGCTGCCGGGAGCACCCGTGGCGCCTCCGACGGCCAGTCCGACCACCCCGAAGAGCAGGCTCAGCCCGGCGAGCACCCAGATGGTGATGCGCGCCCAGTTGCGGCCGGTCCAGGCGAACCACAGGACCACGAGGTAGCCCGCGAGGAACAGCAGGCCGATCACCGCACCGATGACGGCGCCGGTCTCCGCGAGCTCCCGGACCGACTCGGAGTCCACGTCCTGCTGGCCCGCGGCCTGGTCGATGACCTCGTCCCAGTTGGCGAAGGTGAGCAGCGACGAGACCAGGCCGACCAGGACGTTGAGCACGAAGGCCGCGATGCCCGCCTTGACCGTGGTCGGGCGGGGCGTCGGCGGCAGCTGGCTCTGCTGCTGCCCCGGGGCCGCCGGGTAGCCCCAACCCTGCTGGCCGTAGGGCGGCTGCCCGTACTGACCCTGCTGCCCGTACGCGGGCTGCTGCCCGTACTGACCCTGCTGCCCGTACGGGGACTGCTGCCCGTACTGACCCTGCTGCCCGTACGGGGACTGCTGGCCGTACGGGGACTGCTGGCCGTACGAGGGCTGGCCGTACGAGGGCTGCTGTCCGTACGGGGACTGGCCGGGCGGCGGCTGCTGCCCCGGGGGCGGCTGCTCGCCGGGCCCGCCCTGCTGCGGGTCCTGCGGTCCTGACGTCATGGGAGCTCCTCGGTGACCTGCACGTGCGGACGCCGGTGATCATGGGGCATCCCGGCCGTCCCCGGCGAGTGCACCGGGCCGCCGCGGGAAGACGCCGGACCCGGTGGCCGGGCCACCCAGTCCCGGCTGTCGGGGTGCAGCAGCAGCCCGAGCAGGACGACGTCGAGCAGGCCGCCGAGCAGGTCCGGCGCGCCCACGCCCCCGCCCGGCAGCGCCCCACCGAGGCGGGCGAGGGCATCTGCGGCCGACCACGCCAGCAGCGCCGTCCACGCCCCCCGGCCGTGCCGCTCGAAGGCCGTCAGCAGGGCGTGCCAGCCGGCGGCCAGGCCCGCGGACAGCGCGGTGAGCAGCAGCGGCGCAGCCGACCAGCTCCCCCACGCGGCGAGCGCCGCGCCCACCGCGCCGACCACGAGCAGCGCCGTGGTCACCCGCCCGAGCACGAGCACCCAGCGGGCCGCCTGGACGCGCACCCGACCCTCGACCATCGACGGGCCCCCTCCCAGCGGCCCCCGGTGCGCCGCGACCGGAGGACCGTACGACCGGGCCGAGGCCCTCCGACGTCGTCGTCCACAGGCTGTGGACGACGGCGTCGGCCGGGCGCGGCGGGGTACGGAGCGCACGCGCAGGTGACCGCACCGTGACCTCGAACGGGTGCGTGACAGTGGGCCGGGGGTGCGTGGAGGCCCTACGCTCCCGCCCGTGACGACTCCCTCAGGTCAGCAGCCGGAGTACCCCCGCCCCGACGACCAGCCGTCGGGCCCGCACGGCGGCGGCTCGTCGAGCTACGGCCAGCCCGCGGGCTCCGGCCAGCCGTGGGACGCCAAGCCCCCGCAGGACCACACGCAGCAGTTCCCCGCGCAGGGCGCCCCGCAGCAGGGCTACGGCCAGCAGGGGTACGGCCAGCAGCCGTACGGCCAGCAGGGGTACGGCCAGCAGCCGTACGGCCAGCAGGGGTATGGCCAGCAGCCCTACGGCCAGCCGGGGTACCAGGACGCCCCGGGCGGCTACGGCCAGGGCGCGCCCGCGAAGGCGAACGGCTTCGGCATCACCGCGCTGGTCCTGGGCATCCTGTCCGTCCCGGCGGCGTTCTTCACCTTCCCGGGGACGATCCTCGGCCTGCTGGCGATCGTCTTCGGCATCCTCGGTCTGCGCCGGGTCAAGGCCCGCCGGGCCGACAACAAGGGCATGGCCATCGCCGGCCTGGTCACCGGCATCATCGGCTTCCTGCTCGGCACGATCCTGCTGATCGCCGCGATCGCCTTCGTCTCGACGGCCCAGGACTGCATCACCGAGTTCAACTCGACGGGCGACCAGGCCCAGTACCAGCAGTGCGTGGAGGACAGCGTCGGCTGACCCCGGACGCACCGAGGGCCCGCCCACCGCAGCTGCGGTGGGCGGGCCCTCGTCGTCCGGGGGTCAGCCGCGGGTCACGCTGAGCCCGCCGTCACCGGCGGTGACGTCGGCCGCCCAGTCGACCAGCACCCGGTCGCCGTCCCGGATCTCACCGGAGAGCAGCGCGCGGGCCAGCTGGTCGCCGATCGCGGACTGCACCAGCCGGCGCAGCGGGCGGGCGCCGTAGACCGGGTCGAGGCCGTTGAGCGCCAGCCACTCGCGGGCCGCGTCGCTGACCTGCAGGGTGAGCCGGCGCGAGGCCAGCCGCCGGGCCAGGACGCCGACCTGGATGTCGACGATGCCGGCCAGCTCGTCGGTGCCGAGCGCCCGGAAGGTGACCACGTCGTCGAGCCGGTTGAGGAACTCGGGCTTGAAGTGCGCGCGGACGACGTCCTGCACCGCCCGCCGCTTCTGCTCCTCCGGGATCGACTGGTCGGCGATGACCTGCGAGCCGAGGTTGGACGTCAGCACCAGGATCGTGCTGCGGAAGTCGACCGTGCGGCCCTGCCCGTCGGTGAGCCGGCCGTCGTCGAGCACCTGCAGCAGCACGTCGAACACGTCCGGGTGCGCCTTCTCGACCTCGTCGAGCAGCACGACCGTGTAGGGCCGCCGCCGCACCGCCTCGGTGAGCTGGCCACCGGCCTCGTAGCCGACGTAGCCGGGCGGGGCCCCGACCAGCCGGGCCACCGAGTGCTTCTCGGAGTACTCGCTCATGTCGATGCGGACCATCGCCCGCTCGTCGTCGAAGAGGAACTCCGCCAGCGCCTTGGCCAGCTCGGTCTTGCCCACGCCGGTGGGGCCGAGGAACAGGAACGAGCCGGTCGGCCGGTCGGGGTCGGCCACCCCGGAGCGGGCCCGGCGGACGGCGTCGGCCACGGCGCGGACGGCGTCGGGCTGCCCGACGACCCGCTTGGTCAGCTCGTCCTCCATGCGCAGCAGCTTCTGCGTCTCGCCCTCCAGCAGCCGCCCGGCCGGGATCCCGGTCCACGCCTGCACGACCTCGGCGATGTCGTCGGCGCCGACCTCCTCCTTGAGCATCGAGTCGCTGGCCGCGACCGACGCCTCGGCGGCGCGCAGCTCCTTCTCGATCGCCGGCATCCGGCCGTAGCGGAGCTCGGCGACCCGGGCCAGGTCGCCGTCGCGCTCGGCTCGCTCGGCGTCGGTGCGGACCGCCTCCAACTCCTCCTTGGTGCGCTGGATGCGGTCGATGGCGGTCTTGTCCTGCTGCCAGCGCGCGGTCAGCTCGCCGAGGGCCTCGCGGCGGTCGGCCAGCTCCTCCCGCAGGGTGTCCAGCCGGGCCAGGGAGGCAGGGTCGTCCTCCTTGGCCAGCGCCATCTCCTCGATCTCCAACCGGCGCACGACCCGCTCGACCTCGTCGACCTCGACCGGGCGGCTGTCGATCTCCATCCGCAGCCGGCTGGCGGCCTCGTCGACCAGGTCGATCGCCTTGTCGGGCAGGAACCGGGCGGTCACGTAGCGGTCGGAGAGCGTGGCGGCCGCGACGATGGCGCCGTCGGTGATCCGGACGCCGTGGTGGACCTCGTAGCGCTCCTTGAGGCCGCGCAGGATGCCGATCGTGTCCTCGACCGAGGGCTCGCCGACGAAGACCTGCTGGAAGCGGCGCTCCAGCGCCGGGTCCTTCTCGATGTGCTGACGGAACTCGTCGAGGGTGGTGGCCCCGACCATCCGCAGCTCACCGCGCGCCAGCATCGGCTTGATCATGTTGCCGGCGTCCATCGCGGAGTCGCCGCTCGCGCCGGCCCCGACGATGGTGTGCAGCTCGTCGATGAAGGTCACGATCTGACCGGCGGCGTCGGTGATCTCCTGCAGGACGGCCTTGAGGCGCTCCTCGAACTCACCGCGGAACTTGGCCCCGGCGACCATCGCGCCCAGGTCGAGCGCCATCAGGCGCTTGCCCTTGAGGCTCTCCGGGACGTCCCCGGCGACCATCCGCTGGGCCAGGCCCTCGACGATCGCGGTCTTGCCGACGCCGGGCTCGCCGATGAGCACCGGGTTGTTCTTGGTGCGCCGGGACAGCACCTGCACGACCCGGCGGATCTCGGTGTCGCGGCCGATCACCGGGTCCATCCGGCCCTCGCGGGCGCGCTCGGTGAGGTCGACGGCGTACTTCTCCAACGCCTGGTACGTGTTCTCCGGGTCGGGGCTGGTGACCTTGCGGTTGCCCCGGACCGAGCGGAAGGCGGCGACCAGCGCCTCGCGCCCGGCGCCGACGCTGGTCAGCACCGCGCCGGCGTCGCCGTCGGTGGACGCGAGCCCGACCAGCAGGTGCTCGGTGGAGACGTACTCGTCGCCGAGGGCGCCGGCCTGCTCCCCCGCCGCGTTCACGGCGCGGAGGAACTCCCGGGACGGCGACGGCGGCGCGACGTTGGCGCCGGAGACGCTCGGCATCCGGCGCAGCGCCGCGTCGGCCTTCGCCCGGACGTCCGCCGGGTCCGCGCCGGTGGCCTGCAGCAGCGGCCCGGCGATGCCGTCGGACTGCTCGAGCAGCGCGATCAGCAGGTGCAGGGGCTCCAGTGCGGCCTGACCACGGTCGACCGCAAGTCGCTGCGCGGCAGCGACGGCCTCCTGCGCACGGGTCGTGAGCTTGTCCTGCGCCATACGGGTGGTCCTTCCTCGCTCGTCCGGGACGGTTCAGGGAGTCCAACGGAGCAGGACTTGAGTCTGTTCCGCTCAACCTCAGGCCGGCTCCACGCGGGTCCGCGGGAGCCCTTGCACGGCAGACTGTGGCGGACGACAGGTCACGTCTCACAACGACACGACGTGCCGAGACCCAACGGCGCCCTACTCTGGAGTACATGACGGATTCACCGTCGCCGAGCGTGGCTCTCGACGACCAGCTCTGTTTCGCCCTGTACGCCGCCTCGCGGGCGGTCACCGCCCGTTACCGGCCCATGCTGGACCAGCTCGGGATCACCTATCCCCAGTACCTGGTCCTCATGCTGCTGTGGGAGGAGGACGGGCAGACCGTCGGCCAGCTGGGCAGCCGCCTGGCGCTGGACTCCGGCACGCTGTCCCCCCTCCTCAAGCGGCTCACCGCCGCGGGCCTGGTGACCCGGCACCGCCGGACCGACGACGAGCGGTCGGTGTCGGTCTGCCTCACCGACGCCGGCAGGGCGCTGCACGAGCCGGCCTTCGCGGTCAACGCGGCGATGATCGACGCCCTGGAACTCGACGACCAGCAGTTCACCGAGCTCCGCAACCAGCTGCGCATCGTCACCGAGCGGGTCAGCCAGCCCCGCAGCGACGCCCGCGCCGGAGGGCTCTCCTCCCACTCCTGAGCACGCCCTTCCGCGGTGGCGGGAACACCACCACCGCGGAACGGTTGTGCCCGACGAGCACGGTGACCGACCGGGACGCACCCCCGCGCCCCGGGGTCACCTCGTCACGAGGAGGTCCGATGCCCACCCGCACCGCACGCACCGCATGGAACGGTTCGCTCCAGGAGGGCTCCGGCCAGGTCGAGCTGTCCAGCTCCAAGGTCGGCACCTACGACGTCAGCTTCCCCAAGCGCGCCGCTGACGAGGCCGGGGGCACCACCAGCCCCGAGGAGCTCATCGCCGCGGCCCACTCGGCCTGCTTCGCGATGCAGCTGTCCGCGATCATCGGCGAGGCCGGTGGCACCGTCGAGAGCCTCGAGGTCTCCGCCGACGTCTCCCTGGGGCCGGACAAGGACAAGGGCGGCTTCAAGCTGACCGGCATCAAGCTCACCGTCCGCGGCGAGGTCGACGGCCTGGACGCCGACGGCTTCAGCAAGGCCGCCCAGGACGCCAAGGTCGGCTGCCCGGTGAGCAAGGCCCTGACCGGCGTCGACATCACCCTGGACGCCGCACTCGCCTGATCCTGCGCACCCGCCTCCCGGCGGGGTCCCGGACACGACGAAGGCCCGCCTCCCCACCGGGGAGACGGGCCTTCGTCGTGTGGCCCCGGACTAGCCCCGCGACGTCCGGGCGCCGGCCAGTTCGGCGTCGACGGCGGCGGTGCTGTCACCGGCGCCCTGCAGCCGCTCGTCACCGGACTCGGTCCGCAGGGCGACCTCGCGGATGAACAGGATGGCCAGGATCGTGACGACCGACAGCAGCGCGGAGATCAGGAAGATCCGGCCGGTCGCGTCGCCGTAGGCGACCCGGATCAGCGCCTGCACCGGCGCCGGGGCGTCCGACAGGTCGGCCAGCCCCACGTTCCCGGACCCGGCCGCGGCACCGGCACCACCCGGGACGTCGGCGAGCCCGGCCTGGATGAGGGTGCCGACCCGGCTGGAGAGCACGGCGCCGAGGACCGAGACGCCGATCGTGCCGCCGAGGCTGCGGAAGAACGCCACCGCGGAGCTGGCCGCACCCAGGTCGGTGGCGGCCACGGTGTTCTGCACCGCCAGCACCAGGTTCTGCATGGTCATCCCGATGCCGATGCCGAGCACCGCGAGGAAGACCCCGAGCAGGACCATGTTCGTGGCGTGGTCGATGGTCGCGAGCAGGCCGAACCCACCGGCGACCAGCAGCGAGCCGGCCACCAGGAACCGCTTCCACTTCCCGGTGCGGGTGATCAGCAGGCCCGAGACGGTCGAGGAGACGAGCAGCCCGCCGACCATCGGGATGGTCAGCAGTCCGGCGGCGGTGGGCGAGTAACCGCGGGAGATCTGCAGGTACTGGCCGAGGAACACCGTCGAGCCGAACATCGCGACACCGATGGCCACGCTGGCCACGATCGCCAGCGTCGTCGTCCGGTCGCGGAAGAGCCGCAGCGGGACGATCGGCTCGGTGGCGCGCAGCTCGGTGACGATGAAGGCCGCGATGGCCAGCACGCCGCCACCGACGAACAGCGCGGTCTCCAGTGAGGCCCAGGCGAAGCTGTCGCCGGCCAGGGTCACCCAGATCAGCAGCGCGGAGACGCCCGCGGTCAGGAAGGTCGCACCGAGGTAGTCGATGGAGACGTCGCGCTTGGTCACCGGCAGGTGCAGCGTGCGCTGCAGCAGGACCAGCGCAGCGACGGCGAAGGGCACGCCGACGTAGAAGCACCACCGCCAGCCGAGCCAGCTGGTGTCGACCAGCACCCCACCGATGAGCGGGCCGCCCACGGTGGCCACGGCCATGGTGCCGCCGAGGAGGCCGGAGTACCGGCCGCGCTCACGCGGGCTGATCATCGCCGCCATGGCGATCTGCACCAGCGCCTGCAGGCCGCCGAGGCCGAGGCCCTGGAGCACCCGCCAGCCGATCAGCGTGGGCACCGACCCCGACAGCCCGGCCAGCATCGAGCCGACGATGAAGACGACGATCGCGATCTGGATGAGCAGCTTCTTGCTGAACAGGTCGGCGAGCTTGCCCCAGATCGGGGTGGAGGCCGTCGAGGCCAGCAGGGTGGCGGTGACCACCCAGGTGTACTGGCTCTGTGAGCCGCGCAGGTCGGTGATGATCGTCGGCAGCGCGTTCGACACGACGGTCGAGGAGAGGAACGCGACGAACATCGCCAGCAACATCCCCGACAGGGCGCTGAGGATCTGCTGGTGGGTCATCCGGCCCTGTTGCTGGGCCGGCGCCTCGGCCGCGGGTGCGGCGGGGCCGGCCGCGGGCCGGACGGGTGCGGGGGTGCTCATCTGCGTCTCTCCTGGGAGTGGATCCGGTGGTGCGGGATCGGCGGCCCGCCGGGCGGGCGCCGGGTGGTTCAGGCGGCCGGCCGCGAGGGCCGGCGGGCGGCCCGGTCGAGGCCGTCGGCGAGCCGCGCCAGCTGGGTGCTGAGCTGGCGGGCCTCCTCCTCGGACCAGTCGTCGAGGGCGTCGAGCGTCCAGTGGCTGCGGACGTCGCGGGTGTGGGCCAGCGCGGCGGCCCCGGCCGCGCTGAGGGTGATGAGGCTGGCCCGGCCGTCGACCGGGTCGGGGCTGCGCTCGACGTACCCGGCGCGCTCCAGCGCCGACACCTGCCGGCTGGCCACCGAGACGTCGATGCCCGCGGCTCCGGCCAGCGCGCTGCACCGCTGGGGCCCGTGCTGCTCCAGCGGCGCGAGCAGCGCCCAGCCGTAGGAGGGCAGGTCGCCGTACAGGTCGGCGGCCACCCGGTGGCCCAGCTGCTTGGCCGTGCGGACCAGCCGGGCGAGGCCGGCGCTGAGCTGCTCGGAGGTCTCCTGGGTCAGGCTCACGACGCCGCCCTCCGCTCGGTCGGTCCCGGGCCCTCCGCCCGGTACATGCAGACAGCAACCATCTTGACCCTGTCCGTTGTTCCGTGCAACCAATGGCCGTGGTGAGTCGTGCCTCAGCGCGGACCGTCGCCTCGGGCCGGGAGACCCGCTACCTTCCGCAGCACAGCCGCCGGCGAAGCCCGGCGCCAGGCACCGGGGAGCGCGATGAGCACGGTCGACGGCGTGGAGGTCACCGGCCCGATGGGGCCGCGGTTCGACGAGGTGCTCACCCCCCGGGCGCTGGAGCTCATCGCCCTGCTGCACCGCGAGCTGGAGGGACGCCGTCAGGAGCGGCTGCGCGCGCGCCGGGACCGGGTGGCCACGCTGGCGGCCGGCGGCACGCTGGACTTCCTGCCCGAGACCGCCGCCGTCCGCGCGGACGACTCCTGGCGGGTGGCACCACCGGCGCCCGGGCTGGTCGACCGCCGGGTGGAGATGACCGGCCCCACCGACCGGAAGATGACCGTCAACGCGCTCAACTCCGGCGCCCGGTGCTGGCTGGCCGACCAGGAGGACGCCAACTCCCCGCTGTGGGAGAACGTCGTCAACGGCCCGCTGAACCTGATGGACGCGATCGACCGCACCATCGACTTCACCTCACCCGCCGGCAAGCGGTACGAGCTGCGGCCCGATGACGAGCTGCCCACGATCATCGTGCGCCCGCGCGGCTGGCACCTGCCGGAGAAGCACCTCACCGTCGACGGCGGACCGACCTCGGGCAGCCTGGTCGACTTCGCGCTCTACCTCGCCGCCTGCGGGCAGAAGCAGGTCGACCGGGGGCAGGGGCCGTACTTCTACCTGCCGAAGATGGAGAGCCACCTCGAGGCACGGCTGTGGAACGACGCCTTCGTCCTGGCCCAGGACCACCTCGGCATCCCGCGCGGCACCATCCGGGCCACCTGCCTGATCGAGACCTACCCGGCGGCGTTCGAGATGGAGGAGATCCTCTACGAGCTGCGCGAGCACTCCGCCGGGCTCAACGCCGGACGCTGGGACTACCTGTTCAGCGTCATCAAGACCTTCCGCACCCGGGGCGCGGACTTCACGCTGCCCGACCGCAACTCGATCTCGATGACGGTGCCGTTCATGCGGGCCTACACCGAGCTGCTGGTGCGCACCTGCCACAAGCGGGGCGCGCACGCGATGGGCGGCATGTCGGCCTTCATCCCCAGCAAGGACCCGGCCCGCAACGAGTTCGCCTACGGCAAGATCACCGAGGACAAGACCCGCGAGGCCGAGGACGGCTTCGACGGCTCCTGGGTCGCCCACCCCGGCATGGTCGCGACCGCGATGGCCGTGTTCGACCGGGTGCTCGGTGACCGCCCGAACCAGCTCGACCGGCTCCGCGAGGACGTCGCGGTGACCGCCGCGCAGCTGCTGGACGTGCGCTCGACGCCGGGCCAGGCCACCGAGGCAGGGCTACGGGCCAACGTGAGCGTCGGCATCCAGTACGTGGAGTCGTGGCTGCGCGGGGCCGGCGCCGCGGGGATCAACGGCCTGATGGAGGACGCCGCCACCGCCGAGATCAGCCGCAGCCAGGTCTGGCAGTGGCTGCACAACGACGTCACGCTGGCCGACGGGCAGCAGGTCACCACCGCACTGGTGCAGCGGGTGGTCGAGGAGGAGATGGCCGCCATCGCCGCCGCCCGGGGCGACGCGTTCGCCGCCGGTCGCTGGGACGAGGCGCGGGAGCTGTTCACCCAGCTCGCCCTGGCCGACGAGTACTCCGACTTCCTGACCGTGCCCGCCTACGAGCGGATGCCGTAGCGGCCGCCCCGAGCTACGAGGGGCGGGGAGCGGGGAGGTCCTTCAGCTCCGCCTCGCGGGCCTCGCCGAGCCGGTTGAGCCGACCGAGCAGCTGGGCCAGCGTGGCGACGTCGGTGGTCTCCCAGCCGGAGAGGTCGGCCTCCCAGCGGGCGCGGCGCGCGTCGCGCAGCTCGCTGAGCCGGGCGTGCCCCTCCTCCGACGTCGACAGCACCTGCGCCCGGCCGTCGTCGGGGTCGGCGGCGCGGTCGACCAGCCCGAGGTCGACCAGCGAGGCCACCTGCCGGCTGACCGTGCTCTTGTCCAGCCCCAGGCGGGCCACGACGTCGCTGGCCCGCAGCGGGCCGGCGTCGTCGAGGAGCACCAGCAGGCCGTAGGCGGCGCCGTCGAGCTCGTGGTGCAGCTGCCCGGCGAGCCGGGCCTGGATCGCCCGACCGCGGCGCAGCAGCAGGGCCACCTCGCGCTCGAGGGCGACGAAGGCCGCATGGCTGTCACCGGCCGGGAGGTCCGGGCCGGGGGTGGTCTCAGCGGTGCCGGGCGCTGCACTGTCGACGGTCACGTCGTTCTCGACGCTCGGGGCGGACCGTTGGTTCCCGGAACTGGTCACCGGCGGCCCCCCGGCCGCCACACCACCAGCGCGGAGCTGGACGTGCGGGGCACCAGGTCGCGCCGGTAGGTCGCCGAGACGGCGGCCTCGGCGGCGATCCGGCCGGTCTCGGCGACCTCCAGCTCGTGCAGCAGCTCGGCCACCCGGGCCTGCAGCGCCTCCACCCGCGACTCGAGCTCGATGATCCGCTTGATGCCGGCCAGGTTGACGCCGTCCTCCTGGCTCAGCCGCTGGACCTCACGCAGCAGCGCGACGTCCCGCGGGCTGTACCGGCGGCCGCCGCCGGGCGTGCGGCCCGGGCTCACCAGGCCGAGCCGGTCGTACTGCCGCAGCGTCTGGGCGTGCATGCCGGCCAGCTCGGCGGCCACCGAGATGACGAAGACGGGTGCGTCCTCGGCGAAGGACCGCCCCGCGTCGGGCAGGGTCACCGGGCACCTCCGTTCCTCAGCATCTCGGTGATCTCCGGCCGCGGGTCGTCGGGCAGCTCCGCGGCGAGCTCCTCGATCGCCTGGCGGGCGCCGGGGGTCAGCCGGGCCGGGACGGCGACCTCGACGGTGACCAGCAGGTCGCCGACGGAGGCCTTGCCGACCACGCCGCGCCCGCGCACTCGGAAGGTGCGGCCACTGGCGGTGCCGGCCGGGACCTTCAGCGACACCGACCCGTCCAGGGTGGGCACGGTCAGCGTCGTCCCGAGCGCGGCCTCGGCGAAGGAGACCGGCACGGTGAGGGTGAGGTCGTCGCCGCTGCGACCGAAGAGCTCCGAGCCGGTGACGTGGACGACGACGAAGAGGTCGCCGGCCGGCCCACCGCGCCGCCCCGGCGCGCCCTTGCCGGCCAGCCGGATGCGCTGCCCGTCCTTGACGCCGGCCGGGATGCGCACGGTGATGGTGCGGGTCTGGCTGGTGACGCCACTGCCCTTGCACTCCGGGCACGGGTCGTCGACCACCGAGCCGGTGCCGCGGCACTCCTTGCAGGGCTCGGAGAAGGCGAAGGCGCCCTGGCTGCGGCTGGTGACCCCGGCGCCGTGGCACACCGGGCAGGTGTGCGGGCTGGTGCCCGGGCGGGCGCCGTTGCCGTGGCAGGTCCCGCAGGTGCCCGGGCTCTGCATCCGCAGCGGGACGGTCACGCCCAGGACGGCCTCGTCGAAGGCCAGCGTCGCCTCGGTCTCGACGTCCTGGCCGCGGGCCGGGCCGGTCGCCGTGGCGCGGCCGCGGGTGCCCCCGGCACCACCGGGGGCGCCGGCACCGCCGGTGAACAGGCCGCCGAAGAGGTCCCCGAGGCCACCGGCGCGGCCGCCGGCTCCGGGGGCACCGGCGCCGCCGAAGATGTCGCCGAGGTCGAACGCCTGGCCGCCGCCCGCGCCGCCGCCGGGGAACCCACCGGGGAAGCCGCCGCCCGCGCCGCCCCCCGGCCGGAACCCGCCGGAGCCGAACAGCCGCCGCGCCTCGTCGTACTCCGACCGCCGCTTGGGGTCGGAGAGGACGTCGTAGGCCTCGGAGACCTCCTTGAAGCGGGTCTCGGCCGCGGCGTTGTCCGGGTTCTTGTCCGGGTGGAGCTCACGGGCCAGCTGCCGGTAGGCCTTCTTGATGGCCGCGGCGTCGGCGTTCTTGGCGACGCCCAGGGCCGCGTAGTAGTCCTTCTCGATGAAGTCCCGGGTGCTGCTCATCGGGCGCCTCCTCTCTGCAGTGCTGACGGGCGGACCCGGTCCCCGGGCACCGGGGGCCGGGTCCGCCGGGTGGTCGTGCTCAGCCGGCGGACGGGCCGGGCTGGTCGGTCTCGCCGTCGACGACGACAGCGGCCGGCTCGGCGGGGGCCGCGGCCGGGGTCTCCGGCTCGGTCACCCCGACCATCGCGGTGCGCAGCACGCGGTCACCGCGCCGGAAGCCCGGGCGCAGCACCGTGGTGGCGGTCGGCACGGTCACCTCCGGGGAGGTGTCGCTGAGCACCGCCTCGTGCAGCGCGGGGTCGAACGGGTCGCCGGGAACGCCGTAGGCGACCACGCCGAGCCCGTCCAGCAGCCCCAGCACGCGGTCGGCGACCACCTTGAAGGCGCCGGTCAGGTCGCCGTGGTCGCGGGCGCGCTCGATGTCGTCGACGACCGGGAACAGCTGCGCGGCGAAGCGCTCGGCTGCCTGGTCGACGACGACGGTGCGGTCGCGCTCGACCCGCCGCCGGTAGTTGGCGTACTCGGCGGTGACCCGCTGCAGGTCCTCGGTGCGCTCGGCCAGCTGACGCGTGGCGTCGTCGGCCCCGGCCGGGGCCGGCTGCTCACCGGACCGGGCCAGCGCCTCGTCGAAGCCGCTCATGTCGATCTCGTGCTCGTGCTCGCTCATGTGTTCTCCCTGGTCGGGCGGGGCGCCGGCCGCGCGGGTGCCGGCCGGCACCGGGGCCGGGCCGCTGGTCGGGTCGCGGCGCCGGTGCGTCCGGGTGGACGGCGGCGCCGCGTCCTGCTGGCTCATGGTCTCCCGCGCCTCCCACCGGCCCGGGGACCCGGGCCGGTGGGAGGAGGGGCGGACCGCAGAGGTCAGCGCTTGTCGGAGTCGTCGTCCACGATCTCGGCGTCGACGACGTCGTCGTCGGAGCCGGCAGCGGACGGGTCGGCCGCGGTCGCGCCGGTGGCGCCGCCGAAGCCGGCCTCACCCGCGGGACCGGACGCGCCGTCGGCCTGCGCCTGCGCGTAGAGCGCACCGCCGACCTCCTGCGAGACCCGGGCGACCTTCTCCTGCGCGGCCTTGATGGCCGCGATGTCGGAGCCACCGAGGGCGCCGCGCAGCTCACCGAGGGCCTCGCCCAGCTCGGTCTTCTTGTCCTCGGGGATCTTGTCGCCGTTCTCCGCGAGGAACTTCTCCGTCTGGTACTGCAGCGACTCGGCGAGGTTGCGGGTCTCGGCGTCGTCGCGGCGCTTCTTGTCCTCCTCGGCGTGCGCCTCGGCGTCGGCCATCATCCGCGCGATGTCGTCCTTGGGCAGGGCCGAGCCGCCGGTGATGGTCATCGACTGCTCCTTGCCGGTGCCCAGGTCCTTGGCGTGGACGTGCACGATGCCGTTGGCGTCGATGTCGAAGGCCACCTCGATCTGCGGGACGCCGCGGGGCGCCGGCGGCAGACCGGTCAGCTCGAACATGCCGAGCTTCTTGTTGTAGGCGGCCATCTCGCGCTCGCCCTGGAAGACCTGGATCTGCACGGAGGGCTGGTTGTCGTCGGCCGTCGTGAAGATCTCGCTGCGCTTGGTCGGGATCGTGGTGTTGCGCTCGATGAGCTTGGTCATGATCCCGCCCTTGGTCTCGATGCCCAGGGACAGCGGGGTGACGTCGAGGAGCAGGACGTCCTTGACCTCACCGCGCAGGACACCGGCCTGCAGCGCGGCACCCACGGCGACGACCTCGTCGGGGTTGACGCCCTTGTTGGGCTCCTTGCCCCCGGTGAGCTCGCGGACCAGCTCGGACACGGCCGGCATGCGGGTCGAGCCACCGACGAGGACGACGTGGTCGATGTCGCCGACCTTGATGCCCGCGTCGCGGATCGCCTGGTTGAACGGGGCCTTGGTGCGGTCCAGGAGGTCCTGGGTCAGCCGCTGGAACTCCGCGCGGGTGATCGTGACGTCCAGGTGCATCGGGCCCTCGGCACCGGCGGTGATGTAGGGCAGGTTCACGTTGGTCGACTGCGCGCCGGACAGCTCGATCTTGGCCTTCTCGGCGGCCTCGCGGAGGCGCTGCATGGCCAGCTTGTCCTTGGACAGGTCGACGCCGCTGGAGACGTTGAAGGTCTGCACCAGGTGCTTGACGACCCGCTCGTCCCAGTCGTCGCCACCGAGCTTGTTGTCACCGGCGGTGGACTTGACCTCGATGACGCCGTCACCGATCTCGAGCAGGGACACGTCGAAGGTGCCACCACCGAGGTCGAAGACCAGGATGGTCTGCTCGGTCTCGCCCTTGTCCAGGCCGTAGGCCAGCGCGGCCGCGGTGGGCTCGTTGACGATGCGCAGCACCTTCAGGCCGGCGATCTCACCGGCCTCCTTGGTGGCCTGGCGCTGGGCGTCCTCGAAGTAGGCCGGGACGGTGATGACGGCCTCGGTGACCGGCTCGCCCAGGTAGGTCTCGGCGTCGCGCTTGAGCTTCTGCAGCACCCGGGCGCTGATCTCCTGCGGGGTGTACTGCTTGCCGTCGATGTCGCCGGTCTTCCAGCTGGTGCCGATCTCGCGCTTGACGCTGCGGATCGTGCGGTCGACGTTGGTGACGGCCTGGTTCTTGGCCGACTGACCGACGAGGACCTCGCCGTTGCGGGCGAAGGCCACGACCGAGGGGGTGGTGCGCGCACCCTCGGCGTTGGCGATGACGGTGGGCTCGCCGCCCTCGAGGACCGCGACGACCGAGTTCGTGGTGCCGAGGTCGATTCCGACTGCTCGTGCCATGGAAGGCCTCTCCTGTGGTTGCGAGTGGGTGGTGCTGGTCGAGGAGCCGAGGGACCACCGCGCGCTCACCAGAGCCCTGCGCCGGGTCCGCTCAACTTTCCTGCCCAGCCTAACGGCAGACCCCGCTGCGGTGTTCCCGAGGTGCGGGTGGCGCCGGACGCCGGGACGACGGGGGCGACACTGGGGAGGTGACCGACCGACCGGGGCCCCGATGACCTCGCCGTACGGCGGGGCCCGCCGTCGCGGGGACGCCGAGCGCGCCGCCGCCGACCGCAGCACCCGCATGCACTACGCCCGCGACGTCAACGACGAGCGGGCGCTGGCCGACGACCGCCCGGTGATCCGCCGCAGCCGCAACTGGACGTGGCTGGCCGTCGCGGTGGTGGTGTTCGCCGTGCTCGCCTTCGCCAACACCCGCGGGCCGGGCGACGTCCCGATCACCGCCGACTGCGCGGACCCCCGGATCGCCGTGGAGACCAGCCAGGTGGTCGCCGGCGCGCCGCTGCGCTTCCGGCTCACCGGCCCCGACGACACCGCCTACGTCGTCACCCTCGACGGCGCGCCGGTGCGCGGCGACGCCGGCAACACCGTGACCTACACCCAGACCGACGCCGGGCCCGCGCTGCGGCTGCAGCAGTGCCTCAGCCCGACGCTGCTGCTCGCCACCCCCGCCGGCGACGGCCCGCACGAGCTGGCCCTGCTGCGGCTGGCCGCCGACGGCACGACGACGCCCGCCGCCGCGGTGACGCTCACGGTGACCGGCACCCGCTGACCCTCCGGAGGGAGCGGTCCCGCCCCGCCTCTCGCACCGGGGCCGCGCCACCCAGCAGAGTGGCCTGGTGCTCCTCCACCTGCGGGTGACGGTGCCGGCCGACCGCTCGGCCGCCGTCCACGACCTGCTCGCCGACTCCCCCGGCGTCGCCCACCTGGCCGTCCTCCCCGGGGCAGCGCTGCGCCCGGCGGGCGACCTGTTCCTCGTCGACGTCGCCCGCGAGTCCGCCGACTCGCTGGTCGACGGCCTGCGCGACCTGGGCGTCGACGCCGACGGCGGCATCGCGATGGAGACGGTGGACGCCGCGGTCTCGCGCAGCGCGGAGGACGCCGAGGAGCGGGCGCCCGGCGACGGCTCGGACGCCGTGGTGTGGGAGCAGGTGGTCCGGACGACGGCGACGGACGCGGCGCTGTCGGTGTCCTTCCTCGCCTTCCTGACCATCGCGACCCTGCTGGCCACGGTCGCGATCGTCACCGACTCGGCGGTCCTGGTGATCGGGGCGATGGTGCTGGGCCCGGAGTTCGGCCCGCTGGCCGCGCTCGCCGTGGGCCTGGTGCACCGGCGGCGGGCGATGACCCGCCGGGCACTGACCACGCTGACCGTCGGCTTCGCGGTGGCGATCGCGGTGACCGCGCTGGTCGCCCTGCTCGGCCGCGCGCTGGGCTGGTACGGCCCCGAGCTGCTCACGCAGGACCGCCCGGCCACCTACTTCATCACCCACCCCGACCGCTGGTCGCTGGTCGTCGCGGTGCTCGCGGGGGTGGCCGGGGTGCTCTCGCTGACCTCGGCCCGCTCGGGCGCGCTGGTCGGCGTCTTCATCTCCGTCACCACGGTGCCCGCCGCCGGCGCCATGGCGCTGGGCCTCGCCCTGGGCGACGCCCGTGAGTTCGGGGAGGCCACCGCGCAGCTGGCGATCAACGTCGCCGGCATCCTGGCCGCCGCCCTGGTCACGCTGGCGCTGCAGCGGGCGGTCTGGCACCGGGTGCCGCAGGCCACGCCGCGCATGCAGTCGGTGGGGCACGCCCGGTCCTGACCCGGACCCGCGCTCGGCGTCCTGCTCCCCGGGGAGCAGGATGACCGGACGTGACCCGCTCCGCCGCACCGCCGTCCCGCTCGTCCCGGCGGGGGCTGCTCCTGGTCGGGACGGCGATCGTGCTGACCGGCTTCAACCTGCGGACGGCGGTCAACAGCGTCGGCCCGGTGCTCGAGGAGATCGAGCGCGGCCTGGGCATCTCCTCGGGGCTGGCCGGGCTCATCACGAGCATGCCGCTGATCTGCTTCGCGCTGATCGGCTTCGCCGGCCCGCCGCTGGCCGCCCGCTTCCGGGACGGGCACGTGCTGGCCGCGGCGCTGCTGGTGATGACCGTCGGCCTGCTCGCCCGGGTCTCGGTGCCGAACGTGGGGGTGTTCCTGCTGGGCACCGTGGCCACCATGGTCGGCGGGGCGCTGGGCAACGTGCTGCTGCCCGGCCTGGTCAAGCGCTGGTTCCCCGACCGGACCGGGCTGCTCGTGGGGGCCTACAGCACCGCCCTGGCCATCGGCGGCGCGGTCGCGAGCGTGTCCACCGCGCCGATCGCCGAGGCGGCCGGGGTCGACGGCTGGCGCTGGGCGCTGGGCGTCTGGGCGGCGTTCGCGCTGGTCGCCGCGCTGCCGTGGCTCGCGGTCCCGGTGCGGCCGGGCGCCTCGCGCGGGACGCACGTCGCCGTCCGGCTGCGGTCGCTCACCGCCAGCCGGCTGGCCTGGCTGATGGCCGCGTTCTTCGGTCTGCAGGCGATGCAGGCCTACGTGATCGTCGGCTGGACGGCGCAGTACCTGCGCGACGAGGGCATGTCGGCGCACGCGGCCGGCTTCCTGGTGGGGCTGAACGCGCTGATCGTGATTCCGCTCAACGCCGTCGTGCCGCTCGGGGCGGTGCGCCAGCACTGGCAGCGACCGATGCTGCTGGGCTTCATCGCCTGCTACCTGGCCGGCTGGACCGGGCTGCTGCTCGCGCCGCTGACGCTGACCTGGCTGTGGGTGTGCCTGCTCGGGCTGGGCATGGGCACCTTCGCGATGATCCTGGCGCTGTTCGGCCTGCGCGGGCGCACGCCCGAGTCGGTGAGCGCGCTGTCGACCGTCGCCCAGGGCTGGGGCTACGCCCTCGCGGGGGTCGGGCCGCTGCTGGTGGGCCTGCTGCGCGGCCTCACCGGCGGGTACACCGGCATGTTCGTGCTGGTCTACGCCGGCGTCGCCCTGCTGCTGGTGACCGGCTGGAGCATCTGCCGCGAGCGCTACGTCGACGACGAGGTGCCCGGCCTGCCCGGCCGCTCCGCACCGGAGCCGGTGACCGAGGCCGCCGGCGTGGACGCCCCGGTCGTCCTCCCGCCGCGCTAGACGGTCAGCTGGAGCGCGCGGAGCAGCTCGGTCGACCGGTCACGGGAGAGCTCCGGGGACCGGGTGAGCAGGGCGACGGCGACGACGTAGGAGTCGTCCCCGGCCCAGCCGTGCCCGTCGGCGGTCAGCGCGGCGATGTGCCGGGCGACCTTGGGCTCGCGGCTGTAGGCACCGAACTCCAGCCCCATGGCCAGGAAGTTCGCGACCCGGTAGCCGAGGTCGGCGGCGGTGGCCAGCGTGGCCGCCGGGTCGGAGTAGCTGGGCAGGGCGACCAGGAGGTGGTCGAAGCCGGCCTTGAGCAGCCGGAGCACCAGGTCGTTGCCGTACCAGCCGCCCCACAGCTCGGGCATCCGGATGTCGCCGTCGGGCGCGGGGATGTAGGGCGGGTTGGCGATCACCGTGGACACGTCGCGGCCGGCCGGGGAGTCGGCCCAGGTGAAGAAGTCGCCGAGCTCGACGTCGTACCGGTCGGCCACCTCCAGGCCGGTGATGGTCGTGCGGGCACGCTCGACCGAGGTCGGGCTGATGTCGGTGCCGTGCACGCGCAGACCCGGCACCGCGCGCACCACGTGCGCGATCGCCCGGGCGTCGCCGCTGCCCAGCTCGGCCACGCCCTCGGTCTGCCACGGCACCACCGAGGCGTACTGGGTGAGCAGCAGCTGCACCGAGAAGGCGTAGTGCGCCGACTCCTCCGCGCAGTCGAAGTAGCCGTGGTCGGCGGGGGCTGCAGGCGGCGGGGGCAGCAGAACGGCGGTGTCCCGGGGGTCCATGGAGAGCGCTCTACCCGCTGTCGCGCCCGTCACCCGGCTTCGCACGACTGTTCACCGTCGCGCGGCGGCTCAGGACGCCGGACCGTCCCGGCGGTCAGGCCCGGCGGGTCTCGGCGCGGGAGAAGTTGCGGTACGAGCGGGACGGCGTCGGGCCGCGCTGGTCCTGGTAGCGGGAGCCGTAGACGGCCGAGCCGTACGGGTGCTCGGCGGGCGAGCTGAGCTGGAACAGGCACAGCTGGCCGATCTTCATCCCCGGCCACAGCGTGATCGGCAGGTTGGCCACGTTGGACAGCTCGAGGGTGATGTGGCCGGAGAACCCGGGGTCGACGAAGCCGGCCGTGGAGTGGGTCAGCAGCCCGAGCCGGCCCAGCGAGGACTTGCCCTCCAGCCGGGCGGCCAGGTCGTCGGGGACGTGCACGACCTCGAGCGTGGAGCCGAGCACGAACTCGCCGGGGTGGAGCACGAAGGGCTCGTCACCCTCGGGCTCGACCGCGGTGGTCAGGTCGTCCTGCTGCAGCGCCGGGTCGATGTGGGTGTACCGGGCGTTGTTGAACACCCGGAAGTACCGGTCCAGCCGGACGTCGATGCTCGAGGGCTGCACCATCGCCGGCTCGTAGGGCTCGATGCCGAGCCGGCCGTCGGCCAGCGCGGCCCGGATGTCGCGGTCGGACAGCAGCATGGCGCGGAGTCTAGGGACCTTGTCCCCTCCCGTCCCGGCCCGGACCTGCCGAGAGAGGGGGGGGTGAGGACGCGACGAGAGGAGGGGGCGACGTGCTGACGACGACGGCAGCGCCCGGAGGGACCCGCCAGCGGCGGCAGGCCGCAGCACCCAGCGGGGTGGAGCGGCGGTTCGCCGCCGATGAGCTGATCGTGTCCAAGACCGACCTGCGCGGGGTGATCACCTACGCCAACGACGTCTTCCTGCGGGTCAGCGGCTACGACCTCGACGAGGTGATCGGCCAGCCGCACAACCTGATCCGGCACCCCGACATGCCCAAGGCCGTGTTCAAGCTGCTCTGGGACACCCTCGCCTCCGGGCACGAGATCTTCGCCTACATCGACAACCTCGCCGCCGACGGCGCCAACTACTGGGTGCTGGCGCACGTGACGCCGTCCTACGGCCCCGACGGCACGGTCGTCGGCTACCACTCCAACCGGCGCAGCCCGTCGCCGCGCGCGGTCGCGGCCGTGCGGCCGCTGTACGCCCAGCTGGTCGCCGAGGAGCGCCGCCACCCCAACGGCCGTGCCGCGGTCGAGGCCTCGAGCCGGCTGCTGGCCGAGCTGGTCGCCTCCCGCGCCGCCAGCTACGAGGAGTTCGTGTGGTCGGTCATCGGGGGTGAGGAGCTGTGAGCGTGCGTCGTCGCGGTGCCGGGGGGCACTCCCCGGCCGAGGAGCTGGAGGTCTACCGGTCCTTCGTGCGGCAGCTGACGGCTGCGTGCGAGCGGGCCGCCGCCGGCGACCTGGAGGCGCGCAGCCGGCCGGTCCCGGGTTCCTGCGACGTCCCCGAGCTGGTCGCGTTGCACGACAGCGTCAACCACGTGCTCGACGTCTCCGACGCGTTCGTGCGCGAGGCCGGCGCGGCGCTGACCTCGGCCGCGGAGGGCAGGTTCCACCGGCGGCTGTTGCTCACCGGGCTGTGCGGCGCCTACCGGCGCGGCGCGGAGGTCATCAACGCCGCCCGCGCGGCCATGCACTCCTCGGCCGACCGGGTCGCCGAGGCGCAGGGCGCGCGGCTGCGGCTGGCCGACGAGTTCGAGACGGCCGTCATGGGGATGAGCGAGCAGGTCGCCACCGCCTCCACCGAGCTGTCGGCGTCGGCCGCCGGGCTGACCGAGGCCGCGAACGCGGCGCGCACCGAGGTGCAGGCCGCCCGCGGCACGATCGAGTCGCTGACCCGGTCCTCGGCGGAGATCAAGGGCATCGTCGCGATGATCGACTCGGTCGCGGCGCAGACCCGGCTGCTGGCGCTCAACGCGACCATCGAGGCCGCCCGGGCCGGCGAGGCGGGCAAGGGCTTCGCCGTCGTCGCCTCCGAGGTCAAGGACCTCGCCGACGAGACCGCCCGGGCCACCGACCGGATCACCACCCAGGTCGAGTCCATGCGCACCGCCTGCGACGACGTCGCCTCCGGCATGAGCACCGTCGGGACGACGGTCGACGAGATGAACGGCCTGGTCGACGGGATCGCCGCCGCCGTGGACGGCTCGGCCTCGCTGGGGGGAGCCGGCGACACGACCGGCCTGTCCCGGATGGCGGAGCAGCTGCGCACCGAGATGACCGGCTTCCTCGCCGAGATGCGGAGCTGAGCGGGGCCGCCCGCCCCGCCGGCGGGGCGGGCGGAGGAGGGACCTCCCGGGGACGAGCAGCGGCTTGCTAGGCTGTTCGTCGCGGGCGAGAGCCCGACGCGGGTGTAGTTCAATGGTAGAACATCAGCTTCCCAAGCTGACAGTGCGAGTTCGATTCTCGTCACCCGCTCCCCCGGCCGCCTGCTCAGGCCGGCCAGACCGCCGCCAGCACCCGGTCGCTCGCGTGGCCGTCCTCCTGCGCGCACCAGCGCGCGACGAAGCGGGCATGGTCGTCCGCGTGCGCCGCGGCCACCGCCGGCAGGTCGAGCAGCGCCTCGGTCAGCGCGGCCTGGTCCCGCACGACCGGCCCGGGCGCCCCGGTGCGCAGGTCGAAGGTGAAGCCGCGCAGCCGGCCCTCGTAGTGCGCCAGGTCGTAGGCGAACAGCACGATCGGCTTCCCCGTCACCGCGAAGTCGAACATCGACGACGAGTAGTCGGTGACCAGCACGTCGGCGGCCAGGTACAGGTCGGCGATGTCCGGGTGCCCGGACACGTCCCGCACCCGCCGGTCGCCGGCCGGGCGCTGCTGGTGGCCCATGTAGTGGTGCAGCCGCAGCAGCAGGACGGCGCCGTCCCCGAGCCGGCCGGCCAGTGCGGCGACGTCCAGCCCGAGCCGGGCGTCGACCCCGGGTCGCGCCTCGTCGTCCCGGTAGGTGGGGGCGTAGAGCACGGCGGTCACGCCGTCGGCGATGCCGAGGACCTCGCGCACCCGGGCCCGGCGCGCGTCCCGGTCGGGGGCGAGCAGGACGTCGTTGCGCGGGTAGCCGGTCTCCAGCAACGGACCGGGGTACCGGAAGGCCGAGCGCAGCAGCCGGGTGCCCTCGCCGCCGGGGGTGACCAGCCAGTCCCAGCGGGCGATGTCCTCGTCGAGGGTGGCCAGCACGGCGTCGGGGGGCAGCGACGTGGCGTCGCGGTGGATCCGCTTGAGCGGGGTGCCGTGCCAGGTCTGCAGGTACCGCGCGCCCGGCGGCTTGCGCCACCGGTCGAGCTGGATGTGCGTGTTGGCCACCAGCACGTCGGCGGACTCCAGCGCCGCCACGGCGGCCGGCGTCCCGATCGGCACGGTCACCGCGTCGGCGGGGAAGGCCGCGGCCTGGCGCGGGTCGGCGAGCCAGACGTGCTCCTCGCCGCCGCCGCGGGCCAGCAGCGCCTCGTACAGCGCCCGTGGGTTGTCGGAGTACCGGCCGTTGAACGAGTTCCAGACGACCCTCACCGGAGCCCGTCCCCGTCGGGCACGAGCCAGGCGGCGGTGTCGACCGGCAGCACGCCGTCGGGCGCGGGCCCGGAGGCGAGCACGACGCGCCGCCCGGCCGGCAGCGGCACGTCGTCCGGGCCGAAGTTCACCCACACGACCGTCGTCCCCCGGGCGAAGGCGAGCACCCCCTCGGGGGCCTCGTGCCACACCAGCGGACCGGTCATCAGCTCGCGGCGCAGACCGAGGGCGCAGCGGTACAGCGCCAGCGTCGAGTCCGGGTCCTGCTCCTGCGCGGCCACGGTGAGCGGTCCCCAGTCCGGCGGCTGCGGCAGGAAGGGCTCCGCGGCACCGGGCGGGGAGAAACCGTACGGCGGGGAGTCACCGGCCCAGGGCAGCGGCACGCGGGAGCCGTCCCGTCCGGGGTCGCGGCCACCGGAGCGGGCGTGGATCGGGTCGATCCGGCGGCCTGCGGGGATGTCCTCGACCTCCGGCAGGCCGAGCTCCTCGCCCTCGTAGACGTAGACGAGCCCGGGCAGCGCGGTCGTCAGCAGCGCGGCCGCGCGGGCCCGGGTGCGGCCGAGCCCGAGGTCGGGCACCTCACTGCCCCAGCGGGCCCGCTCGGCCTCGTTGGACCCGCGCTCGGGCCACTGCGAGCGCGCGTAGCGCGTCACCTGCCGCACCACGTCGTGGTTGGTCAGCGCCCACGCGCTCGGCGCACCGGTGAGCGCGGCGGTGGCCAGCCCGCGCTCGACGACGCGGCGCCACGGGCCCTCCCGCCAGGTGACGTGCAGCGGCTCGAACTCGAAGGCCATGTGCAGCTCGTCGGGCCGCAGGTACAGCGGCAGCCGCTCCGGGCGGGCGACCCACGCCTCGGCCACGAAGACCCGCGGCGGGTCGTAGGCGTCGGCCACCGCACGCCACGCGCGGTAGACCTCGTGCACCTCGTCCTGGTCCCAGCCGGGGTGCTCCTCGGTGCGCCGGTCACGGCCCAGCCCGTCGGGCAGCCCCTCCTCCTTGACCAGCCCGTGCGCGACGTCGACCCGGAAGCCGTCGACCCCGCGGTCGAACCAGAACCGCAGGACGTCGACGAACTCGGCTCGGACCTCGGGGTTGCGCCAGTCCAGGTCGGGCTGCTCGGGGGCGAAGGAGTGCAGGTACCACTCCCCCGGGCGCCCGTCCGGGTCGGTCGTGCGGGTCCACGACGGCCCGCCGAAGCAGCTCTCCCAGTCGTTGGGCGGCAGCGCGCCGTCCGCGCCCCGGCCGGGGCGGAACAGGTAGCGGGCGCGGGCCCGCGCGTCGCCGGCGAGCGCGGCCCGGAACCAGACGTGGGCGTCCGAGGTGTGGTTGGGCACGATGTCGACCAGCACCCGCAGGCCCAGCTCGTGCGCCTCGCCGATGAACGCCTCGGCCTGCGCGAGACCGCCGAGCGCGGCGTCGACGTCCCGGTAGTCGGCGACGTCGTAGCCGTTGTCGACCATCGGCGAGGGGTACCAGGGGGTCACCCAGACCGCGTCGACGCCGAGCGCGGCCAGGTACGGCAGCCGCGCCCGCAGACCGGCGAGGTCGCCGACCCCGTCCCCGTTGCCGTCCGCGAAGCTGCGCGGCAGGACCTGGTAGACCGCGGCGGTCCGCCACCAGGGGGCAGGGGTCGGCGACGTCACGTCAGCAGTCGACCTTGTAGAGGTACTCCTGGACCTCGTCGGTGGCGACGTTCTCGGGCGTCGCGAAGACGAACGGCACCGTCTGGTTGCGCTCGACCTGCTCGCCCTTCGACAGGGCCACCGCGGCGTCGACGCCGAGGGCGCCCTCGCGGTACGGGTACTGCACGACGATGCCGTCGACCGCGCCGTCCTCCAAGGCCTGGATGATCGGCTCGGAGGTGTCGTAGCCGACGACCTTCACGTCGCCGGTGCGGCCGGCCTCGCGCACACCGGTGATCGCGCCCTCGGTGCTGTTGGTGGCCATCGTGTAGATGCCCTTGAGGTTCGGGTTCGACGACGCGGCACCGGAGGCGATGGACGCCGCGGTGGCGGTGGCGTTCTCGTCGTACTGCACGCCCAGGTAGGTGATGCCCGGGTAGGCCTTGAGCGCCTCGGCGAAGCCCTGCTCGCGCAGCTCACCGATCGGGTTGCCCGGCGTCTGGTTGATGGCCAGGACCTCGCCCTGCCCGCCGATCAGCTCGGCGAGGTTCTCGGCGGCCAGCTTCCCGCCCTCGAGGTTGTCGGACTGGATGTTCGCGCTGCCGATCGAGGTGTCCTCGAGGTCGCCGTCGATGGTGATGATGTCGACGCCGGCGTCCTTGGCCTCGGTCAGCGGCACGGCCATCGCCGTCGCGTCGGTCACCGAGATCATCAGCGCGTCGGGGGCGTCGGCGACGATGGCGTTGACCACCGACGTCTGCGCGGCCACGTCGAAGGTCGGCGAGCCCTGGACGCTGAAGTCGACGCCGAGCTCCTCCGCGCGGTCACGGCCGCCGCAGCCGACGGTGCTGTAGAAGGGGTTGCCGGTCAGACCGGGCACGTAGACGACGGAGAGCTGCTCGTCGCCACCGTCTCCGGCGGCGGCGCCGGTCTCCTCGCCACCACCACCACAGGCGGCGAGGAGGAGCGCGGACGCGGCGAGGACGGCGGCCATGGGACTGCGGTGCACGGGGGCTCCAGGTGTTCGAAGGGGACGTGCGGAGAGGTCAGGCCTGGTTGCGCCGACGGCGCTTGAGCTGGTCGAGGTAGACGGCCACCACCAGGACGATGCCGATGGCGACCTCCTGCCAGAACGGCTGGACGTTGAGCTGGATGAAGCCGTTGTTGAGCACGGTCGGGATGGCCATGCCGATCACCGTGCCGATCACCGTGCCGACCCCGCCGAAGAGGCTGGTGCCGCCCAGGACGACGCCGGTGATGACCTCGAGACCGTCGCTGGTGTGGCCGCTGATCGTCGTGGTGGCGAAGCGGGTGAGGGAGAGCAGACCGGCCAGGCCGGCCAGCGTGCCGTTGGCGGTGTAGAGCCAGAAGGTGTGCCGGTCGACGTCGACGCCGGCCCGCCGGGCGGACTCCTCGTTGCTGCCGATGAGCTGGGTGTGCCGCCCGAAACGGGTCTGCGACAGCACGAAGCCGCCGATCAGCGCGACGAGCGCGGCGACCCAGACCAGCCAGCTCACGCCCAGCGGGCGGTCGGTGGCGACGCTGATCATCGCCTTGGGCACGGTGCGCACGTCGGTGCCGTTGCTGATCAGCAGCGCAGCCCCCAGGGCCGCGCCCATCGAGCCCAGCGTGGTGATCAGCGCGGGCACCTTGAGCTTGGAGATGACCAGCCCGTTGACCGCGCCCCACGCCGCGCCGGCGAGCAGCGCGGTGACCGCGCCGAGCACCACGGTGCCGGCGCCGTCGCCGCCCTGGCTCTCCATCACCTTGGCCGCACACACGCCGGAGAACACGAGCACCGAGCCGATCGAGATGTCGAACCCGGCAGCCACCAGCACGAACGTGGCCCCGACGGCCATGACGAGCAGCACCGCCATGTCGGTGAGCACGTTGCGCAGCGTCACCGGTGTCGGGAAGGAGTCGGGCGCGGCGAAGGCGAACACCAGCACGAGCACCAGCAGGACGGCGGTCATGTAGGCCGGCGAGGAGTTGAGCAGGCGCCGCCCGCGCCGGCTCCGCGCGGTGGTGCCGGTGCGCTCGGCGTCCGGGGCCTTGGCCGGGTCGATCGCGGTCACTGGTGGTCCCCCGGGGTGTCGGGCCGTACGTCCAGTGCGCCGGTCATGGCACCGACGAGCTGCTCGACGGTGGCGGTCCGGGCCTCCAGGTCGGCGACCCGCCGGCCCAGGCGCAGCACCTGCACACGGTCGGCCGCCTCGAGCACCTCGGGCATGTTGTGGGTGATCAGGACGACGGCGACGCCGGTGCTGGCGACCCGGCGCACCAGCTCGATGACCTTGCCCGTCTGGCGCACGCCGAGCGCGGCGGTGGGCTCGTCCATGATCACGACCCGGCGGGCCCACATGACCGCCCGGCAGATGGCCACGCTCTGCCGCTGGCCACCGGAGAGCGCGCCGACCGGTGCGTCGAGGTCCTTGACGTCGGTGCCCATGGAGGTGAAGGCCTCCTCGGCGCGGGCCCGCATCGTCTTCTTGTCCAGCACCCCGAGCCGGCCGGCCAGCCCGGGCCGCAGCAGCTCCCGGCCGGCGAAGGCGTTCTCGGCCGGCCCGAGCTCGGGCGCGAGCGCCAGGTCCTGGTAGACGGTCTCGATGCCGAGCTCGCGGGCCCGGGTCGGGGAGGCCATCTGCACCGGCTCGCCGTCGATGAGCACCTCGCCGCCGTCGCGCTGCAGCGCACCGGACAGGATCTTGATCAGCGTGCTCTTGCCGGCGCCGTTGTCGCCGATCAGCGCGGTGACCTCGCCCGCGCGGGCGGCGAAGTCGACCTCGCGCAGCACGTCGACGTGGCCGAAGGACTTGACCACGCCGCGCGCCTCCAGGACGGGGGCGGTCACGCGAGGTGCCCGGGGGCGGGGTCGAGCGGTGTCACAGGGCCTCCAGCAGGGCGTCGTACGTGTTCGGTGGCACCGGTCAGCCGACCGTAGCGGGTCACCGGTGCCCGAGCGCAGCCGTGAACCGGGTCCGCGGACCGGCGGGAGAAGTATGTCGTAGACAACCCAATGGGGCCGCCCGGAGTCGGCGAGCGGTGTGCCGGGACCCCGGCGGCGGGCGCGCCGCCCCGCTGCGTCCGGGGCGTCGACGCGGGTCGGCGGGCTGCGCTGCACGCCGTCCCGTCGTAGGCGAGGGTGGCCCGGTGACCTCTTCCCCCCACGTCCGGTCCGCACCGACGGCCGACCTGGACGCCGACGCACGGACGGCGCTGCGCGCGTTCCTCGACGCCGCCTACGACGGCCGGTTCGGTGACGAGGACTGGTCGCACGCCCTCGGCGGGGTGCACGTGCTCGCCACGGTCGACGGCCGGCTCGCCGGGCACGCGGCCGTCGTCCAGCGACAGCTGGTCGCCGGCGCCCGCACCGTGCGCGCGGGGTTCGTCGAGGCGGTGGCCACGGCCGCCACGCTGCGCCGCCGGGGCGTGGGCTCCGCGGTGATGGCCGAGGTGGAGCGGCTGGTGACCGGCGGCCACGAGCTCGGGGCGCTGTCGGCCAGCGACGAGGGCGCCGCGCTGTACGCGGCACGGGGCTGGCTGCCGTGGGCCGGTCCGCTGGCCGCGCTCACCCCGGACGGCGTCGTCCCGACCCCGGACGAGGCGGTGTTCGTGCTGCCCACGCCGGCCACCCCGCCCGGGCTGGACACCTCCGCCCGGCTGGTCTGCGACTGGCGCCGCGGCGACCTCTGGTGACGCGGGCCGCCCACGCGCCGGCCGGCACGTGGGCGACCCGGTGCATCAGGCCGCCTTCGAGACCATGCCGTGGGGGTCGATGACGTACTTCTTGGCCGCGCCCGAGTCGAAGTCCGCGTAGCCCTGCGGCGCCTCGTCCAGCGAGATGGGGGTGGCGTTGACCGCCTTCGCGATCTGCACCTTGTCGTGCAGGATCGCCATCATCAGGCCGCGGTTGTAGCGCATGACCGGGCACTGGCCGGTGGTGAAGGAGATCGACTTCGCCCACCCGGTGCCCAGCGACAGCGACAGGGCGCCCACCTTGGCCGCCTCGTCGATGCCGCCCGGGTCGCCGGTGACGTAGAGCCCGGGGATGCCGATCGAACCGCCGGCCGCGGTGATCTCCATCAGCGAGTTGAGCACCGTCGCCGGGGCCTCCCGGCTGGAGTCCGCGCCGTGGCCGCGCGCCTCGAAGCCGACCGCGTCGACGCCGGCGTCCACCTCGGGCACCCCGAGGATCTGCTCGACCTGGTCCTGCGGAGCGCCCTTGCTCACGTCGACGGTCTCGCAGCCGAAGCTGCGCGCCTGCGCCAGCCGCTCCTCGACCAGGTCGGCCACGATGACCACCGCCGCCCCCAGCAGCTGGGCGCCGGCGGCAGCGGCCAGCCCGACCGGCCCCGCACCGGCGATGTAGACCGTCGACCCGGGCTTGACGCCGGCGGTGACCGCACCGTGGAAGCCGGTGGGGAAGATGTCGGACAGCATCGTCAGGTCCAGGATCTTCTCCATCGCCTGGTCGCGGTCGGGGAACCTGAGCAGGTTCCAGTCCGCGTAGGGCACCGTGACGTACTCGGCCTGCCCGCCGACCCAGCCGCCCATGTCGACGTAGCCGTAGGCGGCGCCGGGACGCGCCGGGTTCACGTTGAGGCAGATGCCGGTCTTGCCCTCCTTGCAGTTGCGACAGCGCCCGCAGGCGATGTTGAAGGGCACGGAGCAGATGTCGCCGACGTCGATGAACTCGACGTCGCGGCCCTTCTCGACGACCTCGCCGAGGATCTCGTGCCCGAGCACGAGGTTCGGCGGTGCCGTGGTGCGGCCGCGGACCATGTGCTGGTCGCTGCCGCAGATGTTGGTGGTGACCACCTTGAGGATCACGCCGTGCTCCAGCTTGCGGCCCACGTTCGCCGGGTTCACGCCCGGGCCGTCCCGCAGTTCCAGTTTCGGGTAGTCGATGGTCTGCACCTCGACCTTGCCCGGCTCGATGTACGCAACGCCTCTGTTGCCCGTCATCTGTCCCGCCCCTCCATGGATGTGCCGTCACCTTCCGCACGAGTCCGCGGTCCCGGCCCCTGCCCCCGACGCCGGGCTGGACTCGGCCTGATTGTGCCCCGGATCACATGCCGCGGGGGCGATGTGACCACGCCCGAACAGGTCAGGACGAAGGACCCCGGCGTCCGGGACCTTCGCCGCGCGCCGACCCGTTGATCTGTGATCGGGGTCACTCCTACCGTGTCGCTCGCCGGGACGGACCCGCGTCCCACCACTCCTGGAGGAGGACACCGTGGCCGCGACACTCCGTGCACGTCTGAGGCCCCGCACGCTGGCCGGGGAACTGGCCGCCGAGTTCGCCGGGACGCTGATCCTCATCCTCTTCGGCGTCGGGGTGGTGGCGCAGGTGGTGGCCGGCGGCCTCGGCGACCACGACAGCATCGCCTGGGCGTGGGGCCTGGGGGTCGTCCTCGGCGTCTACACCGCCGCCCGGATCAGCGGCGCCCACCTCAACCCCGCCGTCACCCTGGCGCTGGCGGTCTTCCGGGGCTTCTCCTGGAGCAAGGTGCTGCCGTACTCGCTGGCCCAGTTCCTCGGCGCGGCCACGGCGGCGCTCATCGTGCGCTGGAACTACAGCGAGGCGCTGGCCCTGTTCGACCCCGGGAACACCATCAAGTCCCAGGGCGTGTTCTCCACCCTGCCGGGCAACGGCGCGCTCGACGTCAGCACCCTGGGCGCCCTCCGCGACCAGGTCATCGGCACGGCGATCCTGCTGTTCCTGATCCTGGCCGTCACCGATGCCCGCAACACCGCCCCCGGGGCCAACCTCGCCCCCTGGATCATCGGGCTGATCGTCGTCGCCATCGGGATGGCCTGGGGCACCAACGCCGGGTACGCCATCAACCCCGCCCGCGACCTCGGTCCCCGGCTCGTGTCGTTCCTCACCGGCTACGGCGAGGCGTGGCGGGACCAGAACGGCGACCTCTACTTCTGGGTGCCGATCCTCGGTCCGCTCGTCGGCGGGCTGATCGGTGCCGCGCTCTACGACCTGCTGATCGGGCGCAACCTCCCGCTGGACGACGACGACCGGGAGCCGGGCCGGTTGCCCGACGAGCCGACCGACCGGGCCGACGCCGGCGACGGGTCCCGGTCGCGCGACCACAGCGCCGAGGAGGCCGCGGGCGACCGCGAGTCGGTCGGCCCGTCCGGACGGGAAGGACGATGAAGAAGCTGATCAACCAGCCGTCCGACGTCGTGGCGGAGGCGCTGCGCGGCCTGGCGCTCGCCCACCCCGAGCTGCGGGTGGACCACGAGAACCGCGTGGTGTTCCGCGGCGGTGCACCGGTACAGGGCAAGGTGGGCCTGGTCTCCGGCGGTGGCTCCGGGCACGAGCCGCTGCACGGCGGTCTCGTCGGCCCCGGGATGCTCGACGCCGCCTGCGCCGGCGAGGTGTTCACCTCACCGGTCCCCGACCAGATGGTGGCCGCCACCAAGGGCGTCGACGGCGGGGCCGGCGTCCTGCACATCGTGAAGAACTACACCGGGGACGTCATCAACTTCGAGATGGCCGCCGAGCTGGTGGCCGCCGAGTCCGGCACCCAGGTCGAGTCGGTGGTCATCGACGACGACGTCGCCGTCCAGGACAGCCTGTACACGGCCGGACGGCGGGGCGTCGGGCTCACCGTGCTGGTGGAGAAGATCGCCGGCGCGGCCGCCGAGCAGGGCCGTCCGCTCGCCGAGGTCGCCGACCTGGCCCGCAAGGTCGACGCCGGCGGCCGCAGCATGGGGGTGGCGCTCACCTCGTGCACGGTGCCGACCGCGGGGAAGCCGACCTTCGACCTGCCCGAGGACCAGATGGAGGTCGGCATCGGCATCCACGGCGAGCCCGGCCGGCGCCGGGTGCCGCTGGCCCCGGCCCGCGAGGTCGCCGAGATGCTGGTCGAGCCGGTGCTCGCCGACCTGGACTTCACCGGCGGGGACGGCGTCCTGGCGTTCGTCAACGGCATGGGCGGCACACCGCTGATCGAGCTCTACCTGATGTACGGCGAGATCGCGGCCGTCCTGGAGAAGGCCGGCGTGACCGTGGCCAGGTCGCTGGTGGGCAACTACATCACCAGCCTGGACATGGCCGGCTGCTCCGTCACCCTGCTCAAGGTCGACGAGGACCTGCTGCGGCTGTGGGACGCCCCGGTGCGGACCCCGGCGCTGCGGTGGGGCACGTGAGCACGGCCGACGCGTTCGACCTGCCCGCCGCCGACCGCTGGGTCCGCGGGTTCGGCGCGGTGGTGCACGCCCACCGCGACGAGCTCACGGAGCTGGACTCCCCGATCGGCGACGCCGACCACGGCACGAACATGGACCGGGGGACGACCGCCGCGCTCGAGGGCCTCGACGCCACCCCGCCGGCGGACGCCGCGGCGCTGCTCAAGGGCGTGGCGATGGCCATGATCAGCAAGGTCGGCGGCACCAGCGGGCCGCTGTACGGCACGTTCTTCCTGCGGATGTCCGGGGCGTTGGCCGACGGCTCGCCGGCCGCCTTCACCGCGGCCTTCCGGGCCGGGGTGGACGGCGTGGTCGCGCGGGGGAAGGCCGAGCCGGGCGACAAGACCATGGTCGACGCGCTGCTGCCGGCCGCCGCGGCGCTCGAGGAGCAGGTGGCGGCGGACAGGCCGCTGGCCGAGGCGCTCCGCGCGGCGGCCGACGCCGCCGCCGGGGGACGGGACGCCACCACCCCGATGCTGGCCCGCCGGGGACGCGCCAGCTACCTCGGCGAGCGCAGCGTGGGACACCAGGACCCGGGGGCCACCTCGGCCGCCCTGCTGGTGCAGGCGCTCGCGACCGCGCTGGACGGACGCTGATGGCGCGCGTGGGACTGGTCGTGGTCTCGCACAGCCGGCCGCTGGCGGAGGCTGCGGTGGAGCTGGCCCGGCAGATGGTCCCGGGAGCCGCCGTCGCGATCGAGGTGGCGGCCGGGACCGGTGACGGCGGCCTGGGCACCGACGCGGTCGCGGTCGCCGCTGCGGTGACCGCGGCCGACGGCGGCGACGGCGTCGTCGTCCTGATGGACCTGGGCAGCGCCGTGCTCTCGGCGGAGACGGCCATGGACCTCCTGGACGACGACGTGCGCGCGCGGGTGCTGCTCAGCCCCGCACCGCTGGTCGAGGGGCTGGTCGGTGCGGCGGTGGTGGCCGCCGGCGGAGCCGACCGCGATCGGGTCGCCGCGGAGGCGTTGCGCGGCCTGGCCCCCAAGCAGGCCCAGCTGGCCTGACCCGCCCGGTGCCCCGGGCGGGGAGGCGGTCAGCCGGCGGGCAGCAGCAGGGTGGCGTAGAGCGTGAGGCCGGGACCGAAGGCCAGCGCGACGACCGGACCGTCGACGTCGCCGAGCTCCTCCAGCACGAGCAGCACGGTCGCCGAGGAGCAGTTGCCGTGCTCGGCGAGCACCCGGCGCGAGGCGCGCATCTGCTCCTCGGCCAGCCCCAGGGTGTCGCGGACGACGTCGAGGATGCGCGGCCCGCCCGGGTGCACGGCCCAGCCGGCGACGTCCTCGGCGCGCAGGCCGGCGGTGGCCAGCAGCTCGTCGACCACGCCACCGACGTGCCGGCCGAGCACGTCGGGCACCCGCGGCGACAGCCCCATCAGGAACCCGAGGTCGGTGACGTCCCAGGTCATGTGGTCGGCGGTGGCCGGGTCGGTGCGCGCGACGGTGGCCGCGATCCGGCGTCCGCGCCCGGCGCCGGGCTCGATGACGACGGCGGCGGAGGCGTCGCTGAACAGCGAGTGGGTCACGACCTGCTCGAGCTCGGGCAGCGCCGGCTGCACGTGCAGGCTGGTGAGCTCCAGGCACAGCAGCACCGCCGGCCGGGAACGCGCGGCCACGTAGTCGCCGACCGCACCGAGCCCGGGCAGCGCGGCGTAGCAGCCCATGTGCCCGATCAGCAGCCGCTGCGTGTCCAGCGACATGCCCAGGTCGCTGGCCAGCCGGATGTCGAGCCCCGGGGTGGCGTAGCCGGTGCAGGTGGCCACCGCGAACAGGCCCACGTCGCCGGGCGCCAGCCCCGCGCCGTCCAGCGCCCCGGCGACGGCCTGCTTGCCCAGCGGCACCGCCTCGGTGATGTAGCGCTGCATCCGGGCACCGGTGCCCCACCGGGTGAGGTCCTCGTCGACCGGGTAGGCGACCGCGTGCCGGCGCTCGACGCCGGCGGCCATGAACACGCGTTCGGCCGCGCGGACGCCGGCGTACTGCCCGGCGAAGAAGCCGTCCCAGACGTCGCGCTGCTCGTAGGTGGCCGGGAGCGCGTGCCCCGCGCCAGTGATCACCGCTCCGCTCATGCGCCGACCGTACGTGCGGTCCCGGCGGCGTGCCGCTCGGTCGTGCCCCGCTTGCTGCCGTACCCGGCGAAGAGGATCCCGGTCCAGGGCATCGTCCGCATGCGGACGCCGTCGCGCCGGCCGCGCCGCCAGGCCACCAGGTCCCGCACGGAGGGGCGCAGCCCGACCAGCCGCAGGTCCAGCCCCACCCGGTCGGCGGTGGCCAGCAGCGCGCGTCGGTCGACGAAGAGCGCGGGGTCGTGGATGCCCGGGGGCGGGCCGCCCGGCAGCCGCTCGGCGATGCGCACCGCCACCAGCCCGGCCAGCGGGGTGTCGGCGATGGAGTCGATCACCAGCACGCCCCCGGGCCGCAGCAGCCGGGCGCACTCGGCGAGCACCTGCCCGGGGTCCTCGACGTGCTCGAGGATCTCGCCGGCGGTGACCACGTCGGCGCACCCGTCGGCGAGCGGGACGGCGAGCACCGACCCCCGGACGACGGTCACCCCGTGCTCCCGTGCCGTCGCCAGCCCGGCCTGCCCGATGTCCACGCCGACGTGCCGGTAACCCAGCCGGACGACGTGCGGCGCCATCAGCCCGCCGCCGCAGGCCAGGTCGACGAGCAGCGCGCCCGGCCGGTCCGCCGGGGGCACGTGCCCGGCCCGCGAGGCCGCGATCCACTGCAGCATCGCGAACCCGCCGCGGGGGTCCCACCACTGGTCGGCCAGCTGGTCGTACTGCGCCGGGTCGTTGAGCCGCACCCGGTGCCCGCTACTTCTTCTTCAGCGGGTCGTGGCCCCAGTTCATCAGGCTGTACCGCCACTTCGAGGTCGCGACGTCCTCGTGCTCGGGCTCCTGCGCCAGGTGCCGCTGCACGTAGCCGTGCACCTTGCGCATGTGCGCCAGGTCGTCGTCGGTGAGGTCGGCCTTCTTCGTGTGCAGCAGCTCGACGATCCGGCGTCCGGACTCGTGCCCGGTGGACTCCGAGGACCCGTCCTTCTTCTGGCCGACCGACTGCGACTCGTCGGTGGCCAGCCACTCCTCCAGCTCACCGGCGGTCATGTTCACCGCCTCGCCGAACTCGCGGCGGATCGTGTCGCTGTCGGTGTCCGCTCCGGACATGTCCGTCCTCCGTGTGTCGGGTCGTGTCGTGTCCGGGTACCGCGGGGAGGTGCTCGGGAAACCGGCGGCCGCGGGCCGCGCGCCGCAGGGCCACCGGCACGGTGCGCGCGTGCAGCGCACCGCCGAGCTGCGCGGCGAGACCGCCGACCAGGTGCTCGACCGCAACCTCAACGAGCTGCTGCAGGAGCTCCGGGTCGCCTTCACCGGCGTGCAGCTGCTGTTCGCCTTCCTGCTGACCCTGCCCTTCCAGGCCCGCTTCGACCGACTCGACGACGTCGGGCTGACCGTCTACACCGTCACCCTGCTGTCGACGGCGCTGGCGACGCTGACCCTCGTCGCGCCGGTGTCCTTCCACCGCCTGGTGTTCCGGCGGCGGCAGAAGGCCGCGCTGGTCGCGGTGGCCGACCGGCTGCTGCTGACCGGGCTGGCGCTGCTCCTGCTGGCGATCACCAGCGCCACGCTGCTGGTCCTCGACGTCGCGCTGGGCCGTCCTCCGGCGGTGGTCGGCGCCGTGGTCGTCGCGGCGTTCGGCGTCGTCCTCTGGTACGTCCTGCCGATCCGGCAGCGCCGGCACGGCCCGGGCACCGACGCCGGCGAGGACGACGGAGACCGCCCGTAGGCTCGGCTCCCGTGGTGATCACCAGGAGGCCCTCGTGTCCGTGACCGTGGTCGGCAGCCTCAACGAGGACGTCGTGGTGACCGTGGACCGCCTCCCCGGGCGCGGGGAGACCGTGATCGGCTCGGCCGTCGCCGTGCTGCCCGGCGGCAAGGGCGCCAACCAGGCCGCCGCCGCGGGCCGGCTGGGCGCCGGCGTGCACATGGTCGGCCGGGTGGGTGCCGACCCCGCCGCCGGCCGGCAGCTGGCCGCGCTCGCCGACGCCGGCGTCAACGTGGGCCGGGTGCAGCGCACCGACGGCGCCCCCACCGGGACGGCGACGATCCCGGTGGAGGCCGCGGGCGGCGAGAACCTGATCGTGGTGGTGCCCGGCGCCAACGCCCGGCTCACCGCGGGCGACGTCGACGTGGAGTCGGTGCACCGGGCCGGGGTGCTGCTGCTGCAGCTGGAGGTGCCGCTGGCCACCGTGCAGGCCGCGGCCGCGGCGACGAGGGGCACCGTGGTGCTCAACCCGGCGCCGCCCCAGTCGCTGCCGGGCGAGCTGCTGGCCCAGGTCGACGTCCTGGTCCCCAACGAGCACGAGCTGGTGCGCCTGGCCGGTGCCGAGCCCGGTGCGCGGACCCCGGCCGAGCTGGCCGGCCTGGCGCGCGGCCTGGCGCCGTCGGTCGTCGTCACCCTCGGCGAGCGCGGCGCGCTGGTCGTCACCGGCGACGAGGCGCTCCTGCAGGCGCCGCCGCCGGTCTCCCCGGTCGACACCACCGGCGCCGGCGACTGCTTCTGCGGCGCGCTGAGCAGCGCCCTGGACCGGGGGAGGTCGCTGGCCGACGCGGTCCACTACGCGGTCACCGCGGCCGCGCTGTCGACCACCGGCCCCGGCGCCCGCGGCGCCCTGCCCGACGACGACGCGGTGTGCGCGCTGCTGCCCCGCACCCCCGCGGCGGTCGCCGTCGGCTGATGGTTGCCGGTCGGCGGCCCGGGGCACGGGATCGGACATGACCGAGACCACAGGACGCACCCCGCACCCCGAAGAGCCCGCCGAGGGCCAGCCGACCTCCGACGACGTCCAGGAGACCGGGCGCACGCCGCACCCGGGTCAGCCGGCCGAGGGCGCCGAGGCCGCCGCCGAGGGCGTCGACTCCGACAGCCGGATCACCGGCGCCTGACCGTCAGTCCTCCGCCGGGCCCGGCGTCCCCGATGCCGGGCCCGCGGGCTCCGGCACGTCCGCGGTCCGCTCGGCCGGTGCCGGCACCGGGCGCCCCGGGCGATGGCGCGGCGGGGCGGTCGGCGGGCGCACGGCCGTACGGCCGGAGCCGGGCTGTGTGCGCGGCAGCCGCGCCGGGTCGACGTCCCGGCCGGTGGGCGGTCGCTGGTCCTGCCCGGGCGTGGTCACGTCCCGACGGTCCCACGCGTCGGGAGGAGGAGCGAGATGACCCGCGCTCCACCGTCGGGCAGCTGCGGACGATTCGTGATAGACGTCTCCTCACCCGATGGGGTGCAGCGACCACGAACGGTGTCGCTCACGGTGACGACCAGGAAAGGTGGACCTCATGCCACAGGACCAGGACCGGACCGACGAGACCACGAGCCGCCCCGCCGAGGCCGAGCAGCCGACCGCGGGAGCGGTGTCGCGGATGCTGGCCAACCCGCGTCGCACGCGTCGCGCCTGACCCACCCGCCCGACCCGCCGCAGGGGCGCCGTCCGCCCCGCGACCCCGGGCGGGCCGGCGGTCGGCGGGCAGTCACAGCTGCCCCACTGAGCGCCGGAAACCCCAGGTCACACCACCTGTACCGAGGACGGTGCGCAGTCGGCCGGGCACGTCGGCGTGCCGCGAACCGCTCCGTCACGAGGTGCTGCACGATCGCCTGCGTGACTGCCGCTGCACTGCCTCTGCACCTGTCCGAGGACGCCGCCCCGGCCCGACGTTCGCGCGCCGAGCGGCAGGAGATCGTCCTGGACACCGCCGAGCGCCTGTTCTCCGCGCGCAGCTCGCGCAGCGTCGGCATGGACGAGCTGGTCCGGGAGACCGGGCTGGGCAAGATGACCGTCTACCGGCTCTTCAAGAGCAAGGACGAGCTGGTCGGCGCCTACCTCTCGCGCAAGGCCGCCGCGGTGCTGTCCGAGATCGACGCCGAGCTCATCCGGCTGCAGGGCGACCCCCGCGCCGCGCTGCTGTCGGTGGTCGACACGGTCGAGCGCGACGTCACCCGCGCCGGCTTCCGCGGCTGCCCGTTCACCAACGTCAGCAGCGAGTACGACGACCCGCAGCACCCGGCCCGCAGCGCCGCCGCCGACTACAAGTACGAGCTGCACATGCGACTGCTCGCCCTGGCCGGCGAGCTGGTGCCGGACGCCGCCGAGGACCTCGCCGCGCAGGTGCACCTGATCATCGACGGGATGCAGCTCTCCGGTGGACTGCTGGGTCCCGACGGCCCGGCCGCCCACGGCCGCCGGCTCGCCGAGCGGCTCGTCGACGCCGCCGTCGCCGGCTGACCGACCCCGCTGCCGTGCGGGACGACGGCACGGCCCGCACGATGGGCGCGTGACCGACCGCTCCCGCCCCGACCTCGACGACGACGTCGTCACCGCCCTCGGCAAGCTCTCCGAGTCGCTGGAGACCGTCGAGCAGGCCCGCGGCCTGCTGTACGGGTTCCACCAGCTGACCGGCAAGGCCGACCGCCTGCTGCAGGAGGCGGTCGAGCAGTTCCGCGCCGCCGGGCAGACCGAGCTCGCCGACACCCTCGAGCGCGACCTCGTCGGCCGCAACGTGATCGCCGACCGGTGGACCTTCCAGGTCGTCGAGGACTTCGACGCCAGCTACTGGTCGGCGTTCCGCGAGGCCGACCAGCGGGCCCGCGACCAGCTCTCCGGCGGCGACCGGCACGTGCTCGAGGCGCGGATGAAGCAGCGTGAGCGCACCGTCGGCCACCCCCGGCACGAGGCCGGCCCCGCGCTCGACTGACCGCCCGCGCATGGCCGGCTGGCTCCGCGGGCAAGGCAGGGACGACGTCCACCTGGAGGAGCGACCATGACCGAAGGCAGCAACACCGGCTACGGCGAGTCCGCCGACACCGCCGACGCGCCGTCCGGCGCGGACCTCATCGACGGCACGCCCGGCAACGACCGGCCCGACGGTGGCGAGCAGGACACCGTCCTGGTCACCGACGACGAGGCCCAGCGGGACGACGACGTCACCCGCCCGGGCAACTCCGCGGGCTGACCGGGGCGCCGCCCGCCGCGGTTAGGCTCGTCGGGTGCTCGTGACCGCTGCCCCGACGGTCCTGGCCGAGGCGGAGTGGACGGCGCGCGAGGCCGCCCACCACCGGCGGATGGACACCTGGGTCGTCCCGCACCAGGAGCGGCGCCGCACCGGCACCGCGCACCCGGTGCTGGACTTCCTCTTCACCTACTACTCCGAGACGCCCGGCCGGCTGCGGCGCTGGCACCCCGGCGCCGGCACGGTGCTGATCGGCGAGGCGGCACGGGACCGGCTGACCTGGCCGCTGTACACCGAGGTCGACGTCCGCACCGGCGACGGCGACGTCGTCCGGGGCGTCGGGCTCGACCGGCCGGCTTTCCTGGCCAAGCGGCGGGCCGCAGCCGGGTGGGTCGAGGGCCTGCTGAGCGCCACCGCGGGCCGGGCCGGCCAGTTCGGCTGCTTCGGCATGCACGAGTGGGCGATGCTCTACCGCCCCGAGGACGGCGAGGTGCGGCACGCGCTGCCGCTGCGGCTGGGGCAGGCCGGCACCGACGCCGTGGTGGAGGCGCACCGGGTGCAGTGCAGCCACATCGACGCGTTCCGCTTCTTCACCCGGGCCGGCGTCCCCCGCAACAACCTGCAGCCCACCCGCGAGACGCAGCAGCAGCTGGAGCAGCCGGGCTGCCTGCACGCCACGATGGACCTCTACAAGTGGGCCTACAAGCTCAGCCCGGCGACGCCCGGCGAGCTGCTGGCCGACTGCTTCGCCCTCGCCGCCGACGTCCGTGAGCTGGACATGCGCGCCTCCCCCTACGACCTCTCGGGCCACGGGTACGCACCGGTCGCGGTGGAGACGCCCGAGGGCAAGGCCGCCTACGTGGCCGCGCAGCGCGGGTTCGCCGCCCGCGGCGCCGTCCTGCGGCAGCGGCTGCTCGCCGTCTGCCGCGACCTGCTCGACGAGGGCTGAGGCCCTACCGTCGGTCGGGTGAGCACCGACCGCTGGCTGCACCTGGACGGCACCGCCAACACCCGCGACCTGGGCGGACTGCCCACCACCGACGGCGGGACGACGGCGTCCGGCCGGGTGCTGCGCAGCGACAACCTGCAGGACCTCAGCCCCGCCGACGTGCGGACGCTGGTCGCGGAGCTCGGGCTCACCGAGGTGGTCGACCTGCGCACCACCGCCGAGATCCTGATGGAGGGCCGCGGCCCGCTGCGGGAGGTCCCCTCGGTCACCCACCGGCACTTGGGCCTGCTGCCCGAGCGCGGGCTGCGCACCGACGTCTTCGCCGCCGAGCTCGACGACGCCGAGCTGCGGGCCCGGCTGCCCGCCGGCTGGGGCGAGTCGGTGCTGCCCCGCCAGGTCGGCCTCGGCGACGAGGTCGAGCCGCCCGCGGTCCGCTCGTACCTGGGCTACCTCACCGACAGCCCGGACCAGGTGGTGGCCGCGCTGCGGTCACTGGCCACCGGCGGGCCGGGTGCGACGGTCGTGCACTGCGCCGCGGGCAAGGACCGCACCGGCGTCGTCTGCGCCCTGGCCCTGGCGGTGGCCGGGGTCGGGCACGAGGCGATCGTCGCCGACTACGCGATGACGGCGGAGGTCATCGACGCGATCGTGGCCCGCCTGGCCGCCACCGCGACCTACGCCGAGGACATGGCCCGGCCGCGGGAGCAGCACACCCCACGGGCGGAGACGATGCGCCGGGTGCTGGAGCTGGTCGACCAGCGCTGGGACGGCCCGCTGGGCTGGCTCGAGCAGCACGGCTTCGGCCCCGACGAGCAGGCCGCCCTCCGCGCCCGCCTGCGCTCCTGACCGGGCCCGGACAGCAGAGGACCCCGGCTCCCTGAGGAGTCCGGGGTCGCGGTGCGTTGCTGCGCTCGCCCTCAGCGGGAGGGCGACGGCGTCAGCGCAGGATGTTGGTGAACTGGGTGCTGTTCGCGATGGTCAGCAGCTCGTCGCGCATCGCGGGGCTGCTGGTGCGTGCGACGGCCTGGGCCAGGGCGCGGCGCGTACGCGACGCCTGCCGACGCTGACGCCAGCTGGAGGTCACGCTGCTCATGTCACTGCCTTCTTCCGGTGGTCCCGAGTGGTTGTTACACCTGCATTAAAGCAGGCGCAGCGGCTTCTATTCCAACGGTTCGTAGGGCGTGTCGCTGAAGTCACCGATGGATCGTTCACCCCAAGGGGTGACGGCCGTCGATCCGTCACCCGGTGGTCACCTGCGCCACCCGCCGGCCACGCGCACGACGCACAGAGCCCCGCCGGTCGTGTCGACCGACGGGGCCCTGCGCTGGAGCGGCTGTCCTCCCCCACCACCGGACGGCGCCGGCCGGGGGTGAGGGAGGGGTTCAGGAGCCGGCGAGCGCCTCCCGGGCCGCGGCCCGGGCCGACTGCGGGTCGGCGGCGGCCAGGGCGGCCTCCGCGGCACGCCGGCAGTCGGCGAGGTCGACGGTGGCGAGCCGGGCGCCGACCCCGGCGATCGACGGCGTGGCGCAGGACAGCGAGCTGATGCCCATGCCGACGAGCACGCAGGCCAGCAGCGGGTCGGCGGCCGCCTCGCCGCAGACACCGACCGGCTTGCCCGCACGCTGCCCGGCCGCGGCGGTGGCCGCGACGAGCGCCAGCAGGGCCGGCTGCCAGGGATCGGTGAGGTCGGCCAGGTCGGCGCTGAGCCGGTCGGCGGCCAGCGTGTACTGCGAGAGATCGTTGGTCCCGATGGACAGGAAGTCCAGGTGCTCGAGGAAACGGTCGGCGAGCACGGCGACCGAGGGCACCTCGACCATCACACCGGGCTTGAGCCCCCGCTCCCGCACCTGCGCGGCGAACTCGGCGGCCTCGGTCACGGTGGCGACCATCGGGGCCATGACCCACGGGCTGGAGCCGGTCTCCCGCGCGGCCTGGGCGATGGCGTCGAGCTGCCGGACGAGCATCCCGGGGTCGCGGCGGGCGGTGCGCAGCCCGCGCACGCCGAGCGCCGGGTTGGCCTCGTCCGGCGGGGTGGCGAAGGGCAGCGGCTTGTCGGAGCCGGCGTCCAGGGTGCGGACGACGACCTTGCCGCCGGGGAAGGCGGCGAAGACCCCGGAGTAGATCTCCACCTGGTCGGGCACCGAGGGCTCCTCGGTGCGCCCGAAGAAGGCCAGCTCGGTGCGCAGCAGCCCCACGCCCTCGGCGGCCGCCGCGGCGGAGGCGCGCGCCCCGGCACCGTCCTGGACGTTGGCCAGCACCTGCACCGGGTGGCCGTCGCGGGTGGCGCCCGGGCCGCGGTACTCCGCCAGTGCGAGGGCGGCGGTGCGGGCGGCCGCCACCTGCTGCTCCGCCTCGGCCGGGTCGGGGTCGACGGTCACGGTGCCGTGGTCGCCGTCGACCAGCACCAGCGCGCCCTCCGGGACGTCGTCCAGGCCGCCGACCGCCACGACGCAGGGCAGCCCGAGCTGGCGGGCGATGATCGCCGTGTGGCTGGTGGCCCCGCCGAAGCGGGTGGCCAGCGCGATGACCTTGGTCGGGTCCAGCCCGGCGGTGTCGGCGGGGGCCAGGTCGTCGGCCAGGAGCACCGACGGGGTGTCCGGTGCGGGCACGCCGGGCTCGCCCTGCCCGGTCAGCTCCGCCACGATGCGGTCGCGGATGTCGCGCACGTCGGTGGCCCGCTCGGCCATGACGCCGCCCAGCCCGGAGAACAGCTCCACGAACTGCTCGGCCGCCCCCACGGTGGCGACCTCCGCGGTGGCCCCGGTGAGGATGCGCTGCTCGACGGTCGAGAGCAGCCCCCGGTCGCGGGCCAGCTGCGCGGTGGTGTTCAGCACCTCGGCGCTCACCCCGGTGGCCGCCGCGGCCCGCTCGGCCAGCCGCTCCGCGACCGCCCCGGCCGCAGCGCTGAACCGTTCGCGCTCGGCGGCCCGGTCGGCCTCCCCCACCTCGGGCCCGGGAGTGGCCGGCAGCTCGACGGTGCCGACCGGGCGCACGACCGGACCGAGGGCGACCCCGGGGACCACGGGGGTGCCGGTCAGTACGGTCGGGCCACCGAGCACCGGCCCGGCGGTCGCGGTGGAGGAGAGGGACGACATCAGGGACCTCGCGTTCGAGTCGGGAGCCACGGGGCGGGCTGTCGCGGCGGGACTCGCTCCCGAGCGGCCCCCGGGCCTGCTGGTGACCAGGCTCACGCCCTGGCCTTGACTTGTCAACTGATCACAGATAAAACAACGTACAACCAGCGCGAAGGCCACACGATCGGGCATGACCCGACCTCGGTGCCCGCCCGACGATCCCACCAGCCGACCTCATGACGACGCCACCCGGGGAGGTGCCCGTGTACGCAGAGGAACGCCAGCAGGCCATCGTCGGGATGGTCACCCAGCGCGGCCGCGTCGCGGTGACCGCTGTCGCCGAGCGCTTCGGGGTGACCACCGAGACGGTGCGCCGCGACCTCGCCGTCCTCGAGCAGGTCGGCATGCTCCGCCGCGTGCACGGTGGCGCCGTCCCGGTGGGCGCGCTGACCGTCGTCGAGCCCGGCCTGGGCGAGCGCCGCAACACCCGCACCGAGGCCAAGCGGCGGATCGCGGCGTGCGCGCTCGAGTTCGTCCCCGGCGGGCACGGCAGCCTGGTCCTGGACGGCGGCAGCACCACCGCCGCGCTGGCCGAGGTGCTGCCCGGCGACCGCGACCTGCTCGCCGTCACCAACTCCGTGCCGATCGCCGCGCGGCTGGCCGGGGTCGCCGGCATCTCGCTGCACCTGCTGGGCGGTCGGGTGCGGGGCGTCACCCAGTCGGCGGTCGGCGAGTCCACCGTCCACGCGCTCGCCGACCTGCGCGCCGACGTGGTCTTCCTCGGCGCCAACGGGATCAGCGCGCAGCACGGCTGCTCCACCCCCGACGAGGCCGAGGCCTCGGTGAAGCGGGCCATGGCCCGGGCCGGCCAGCGCGTGGTCGTCCTGGCCGACAGCACCAAGCTCGGCCGCGAGCACCTCGTGCGGTTCGTCGGACTGGAGGACGTGGACGTGCTGGTGACCGACGACGAGGCCGACCCCGCCGTGGTCTCCGACCTCCAGGCCCAGGGCGTCGAGGTCCTGCAGGCGTGACGCCTCCCTCCGGCCCGCAGGTGGTCACGCTGACCGCCAACCCGAGCCTCGACCGCACGCTGACCCTGCCCGGCCCCCTGCAGCGGGGCGGGGTGGTCCGGCTCGCGCCGAGCACCACCGAGCCCGGCGGCAAGGGCGTCAACGTGGCCCGCGCGGTGGCCGCCGCGGGGGTCCCGGTCCTCGCGGTGCTGCCCGCGGCGGTCGACGACCCGTTCGTGCGGGCGCTGACCGCCATCGGCCTGCCCCCGGCGGTGGTCCCGGTGCCCTCCCCGGTGCGCACCAACTACACGCTGACCGAGCCCGACGGCACCACCACCAAGCTCAACGAACCCGGCGCCGCCCTGGACGACGAGGTCCGGGCGGCGCTGGCCGACGTGCTGCACACAGCCGCCGGCACCGCACCCTGGGTGGCGCTGTCCGGGTCGTTGCCGCGCGGCACCCCGGTCGACTGGTACGCCGAGCTGGTCTGCCGGCTGCGCGGCACCGGCGCCCGGATCGCCGTCGACACCTCGGAGGCACCGTTGCTCGCCCTGCTGGCGTCCGGTCCCGAGGCGGCTCCCGACCTGGTGAAGCCCAACACCGAGGAGCTGGCCCAGCTGGCCGGGACGACCGAGGCCGCGCTGCTCGCCGAACCCGGCGCCGTCCGGGCCGCCGTCGACGACCTGCACCGCCGCGGGGTCGCCGAGGTGCTGCTGACCCTGGGCGGCGACGGCGCGATGCTGTCCACCGCCGACGGGTGCTGGTCGGCCGCGCCACCCCCGACCACGGTGCGCAGCACGGTGGGGGCGGGCGACTCGAGCCTCGCCGGGTACCTGCTCGCCGACCTGGCCGGCGCGCCACCGGCACAGCGGCTGGCCACGGCCGTCGCGTACGGCTCGGCGTGCGCCGGCCTGCCCGGGTCGGCGGTGCCGCGGCCCGACCAGGCCGACCCGGGCGCCGTCGTGGTCCGGCCGCGCGCCTGACCCGAGCGCACACTCAGACCACCACGTCCTGTCACCAGCTCAGCACCGAGCGCCCGGAGGTACGTCCGATGTCCACGCTCATCACACCCGACCTGGTGGCGCTCGACGCCGACCTGGGCGGCGACAAGACGGCGGTCGTGCACCGGCTGGCCGCACGCGTCGCCGGAGCCGGCCGGGCCACCGGTGCCGACGCGCTCGCCGAGGACGCCCTGGCGCGGGAGGCGAAGGCGCCGACCGGCCTGGCCGGGGGCATCGCCATCCCGCACTGCCGGTCCGCAGCCGTCACGCAGGCCTCGCTGGCCTTCGCCCGGCTGGCGCCGCGGGTGGACTTCGGTGCGCCGGACGGCCCGGCGGACCTGGTCTTCCTCATCGCCGCCCCCGAGCACGGCGACGCGGACCACCTGACGCTGCTCACGGCGCTGGCCCGGGCCCTGGTGCGGCCGGAGTTCGTCGCCGCGCTGCGCGCGGCCCGCACGCCGGCGGAGGTGGTCGACCTGGTGCAGGAGGTGGTCTCCCCGGCCGGGCCGCCCGGCACCTCCGCCGGGGCCACCGCCACGACCGCGGGCGCCACCCCGCCGGCCGCCGCCCCGCCGGCCGCCGCCAGCGGCCCCGCGCGCACGCTGGTGGCGGTGAGCGCCTGCCCGACCGGCATCGCGCACACCTACATGGCGGCCGACAAGCTCGCGGCCGCGGCGAAGGAGATGGGCGTCGAGCTGCAGGTCGAGACCCAGGGATCGTCGGGCTCCACCCCGCTCGACCCGGCCGTGATCGACCGGGCCGCCGCGGTCATCTTCGCCGTCGACGTGGGCGTACGGGACCGGGACCGCTTCGCCGGCAAGCCGCTCGTGCAGTCGGGCACCAAGCGCGCGATGAACGAGCCGGAGGTGATGATCCGCGAGGCGCTCGCGGCCGCCGACGACCCGGACGCGCGGCGGGTGCCCGGCACCGCCGGCGAGGGCCGGACGGCGTCGGACGGCGGCGACCGCCCCGGCGCCGGCTCGGAGGTGCGCCGCTGGCTGCTCACCGGGGTCAGCTACATGATCCCGTTCGTCGCGGCCGGCGGGCTGCTGATCGCCCTGGGCTTCCTGCTCGGTGGCTACCGGATCGTCACCGGCAACCCGGCGTCGGCCACGGGCCAGAGCTATGCGTTGTCCTGGGCGCTGGACAACAGCTTCCTCGACCTGCCCAGCATCGACCCGACCGAGGGGCTGCGGGGCGGCCTGGCGGGCTACCTCGGGGCGCTGTGCACCGTGCTCGGGCAGGCCGCGTTCGGGTTCCTGGTCCCGGCGCTGGCCGGCTACATCGCCTACGCGATCGCCGACCGCCCCGGCATCGTGCCCGGCTTCGTCGTGGGCGCGGTCTCGGTGACCATGGGCGCGGGGTTCCTCGGCGGCGTCGTCGGCGGCATCATCGCCGGCTTCGCGGCCCGCTGGATCGCCGGCTGGGCGCTGCCGGCCTTCGCCCGCGGGCTGCAGCCGGTGGTGATCATCCCGCTGCTGGCCACGCTGATCTCCAGCGGTCTGATGGTCGCCCTGCTCGGCCAGCCGCTGGCCGCCGCGCTGACCGGCCTCGGCGACTTCCTCACCGGGCTCAGCGGCGGGTCGATCGTGCTGCTGGGCGTGATCCTCGGCCTGATGATGTGCTTCGACCTGGGCGGCCCGGTGAACAAGGCCGCCTACGTCTTCGCCACCACCGGCATCGGCGTGGCCGAGCCCAGCCCGGCGAACCTGCAGATCATGGCGATGGTCATGGGTGCGGGCATGGTCCCGCCGCTGGCGATGGCGATGTCCACCGCCATCCGCTCGCGGCTCTACACCCCGGCCGAACGGGACAACGGCAAGGCGGCCTGGCTGCTCGGCGCCGCGTTCATCTCCGAGGGTGCGATCCCGTTCGCCGCCGCGGACCCGCTGCGCGTCATCCCGTCGATGATGCTCGGCGGCGCCACCACCGGCGCGCTCGTCGGCGCGTTCGGCACCGAGCTGCGCGCCCCGCACGGCGGCGTGTTCGTCTTCTTCGCGATGACGCAGGCCGCGCTCTTCGTGGTCGCCGTGCTGGTCGGCGCGGTGGTCGGGGCGCTGGCCGTCACGGTGGCCAAGAGCATCGGCCGGCAGCCCGGCGGCACCCCCGGCGCCGCGTCGGAGAAGGCCATGGCCGGTGCAGCCACGCCGACCGGCTCTGCCGCCCGCGCCTCGTCCTGAGACGATGGAACTCAGCTCGCCCTCTCCAGAAAGCAGGCACCGATGCCCTCGAAGACCGTGACCGTCGGCTCCGCCGTCGGCCTGCACGCCCGTCCGGCCGCTCTCATCGCCGAGGCCGTCGGCCAGTCCGGGGTGCCTGTGACGCTGGCGACGCCCGGTGGCAACGCGGTCGACGCCGGCTCGCCCCTGATGATCATGACCCTGGGTGCCAAGCAGGGCACCGAGGTCGTGGTCAGCTCCGATGACGAGGCCGTGCTGACCCGCATCGCCGACATGGTGGCCCGCGACCTCGACGCCGACTGAGGAAGGACCCTCTCCCTCCCCGGGAGGGGGCCGACGACAGCGCCCGTCCCCCGCATGGAGGACGGGCGCTGTCGTGTGGGTGGGCGCTGCGGGTCAGCCCCGCGCCGGCCGCCGGCGCGAGCCGTCCCGTCGAGCACCCGGAGGACGACGCACGGGCGGTCAGCGCGCGGCGCGGAGGGCGGCGGCGAGGCTGCCGCGCACCGGGAGCCCGGGCAGCAGCAGCATCTGCGCCAGGTGGTACGCGTCCGGCTTGCCGACCCAGGTGGCCGAGCTCGGGGCGCCCTCCGGCGTGAGCTCGTGGTGCCAGCTGCCCGTGGCGGGGTCCAGGAAGAGCCGGTCGCCCAGCTCCTGCCAGGTGCGCTGCAGCGTCGCGGCCCGCGGGTCGCCGGTGACGGCGTACCGCACGGCCGCGGCGGCCACCGCCTCGCAGACCACCCAGTGCATCCGGGCGCCGACCACCGGGGCGTCGTCCCAGTCCAGCGTGTACGGGAAGCCCTCGTGCCCGTCGGCGGCCCAGCCCCGCTCGGCGGCGGCGACGAAGAGCCGGTCGGCATCGACGGACAGCCAGCCCGGGGCGTGCTCGCCGAGGGCGGCGGCCAGGTGCAGGCACAGCCGCGACCACTCGAACTGGTGCCCGACGGTGATCCCGTAGGGCCGGAACGGGTCGGCCGGGCGGTCCCGGTTGAGCTCCGGCAGCGGCTCCCAGGCCGCGGTGTAGTGCTCGGGCAGCCGCCAGTCGCGCTCCCGGGTCCAGCCGTGCACGACCCGCTCGACCGCCCGCAGGGTGTGGGTGCGCAGCCGGGCCGCCGTCCCCGGGTCGGTGGCGGCGAGCGCGTCGGCCGCGGCCAGCATCGCCTCGACCCCGTGCATGTTGGCGTTGGCGCCCCGGTAGTCCTCGCCGACGGCCCAGGTGCGGTCGAAGGACTCCCGGGCCAGGCCCTGCTCGTCGTCCCAGAACCGGCCCTCCCACACGGCCAGCGCCTCGTCGAGCAGCTCGCGGCCACCCGCGACGCCGGCGGCGGTGGCGCTGGCCCCGGCGAGCACCACGAAGGCGTGCACGTAGGCGGCCTTCGCGTCGTCGTCCGTGCTGGAGCGCCAGCCGCCGTGCTCGGCGTCGTGCAGCGGCCCCTCGCGCAGCGCGGTGACGCCGTGGGCCGCCAGCCCGGCCGCGCCGGGGTGGTCGAGCAGCGACCCCAGCGCGAAGACGTGGGTCATCCGGGCGCTGATCCAGGTCTCGACCGGCCGGTCCAGCACCTCGCCGCCGTCGCCCAGCCAGCCGAAGCCGTCGGGGACCGCGGAACCGGCGGCGAAGGCGAGCAGCGGCTCGAGCTGGGTCTGCATGGTCAGAACGTAAGAGCAGTGCCCGGGTCGTGCAGGAGGGCGCCCACGTCGGCGAGGAACTTCGAGCCCAGCTCGCCGTCGATGATCCGGTGGTCGAAGGACAGCGCCAGCGTGGTCACCTGCCGCGGCACGACCTTCCCCTTGTGCACCCACGGCTGCTCGCGGATCGCACCGAAGGCCAGGATCGCCGACTCGCCGGGGTTGAGCAGCGGCGTCCCGGTGTCGACGCCGAAGACCCCGACGTTGGTGATGGTGATCGTGCCGCCGCTCATGTCGGCGGGCGGGGTGCGCCCGGCCCGCGCGGTGGCGGTCAGGTCGGCCAGCGCACCGGCGAGCTCGGGCAGGGTGAGCGCACCGGCGTCCTTGACGTTGGGCACCACCAGGCCGCGCGGGGTGGCCGCGGCGATGCCCAGGTTCACGCGGCTCTTCACCACGATCTCCTGCGCGGCCTCGTCCCAGGAGCTGTTGACCATCGGGTGGCGCCGCACGGCCAGCAGCAGCGCCTTGGCCACGAACAGCAGCGGGCTGACCTTGACGCCGGCGAGCTCGGGGCGGGCCATCAGCCGCTGCCGCAGCCGCATCGTGCGGGTGACGTCGACGGTGTGGAAGACGGTGACGTGCGGCGCGGTGAACGCGCTGGCCACCATCGCCGCGGCGGTGTGCTTGCGGACGCCCTTGACCGGGATCCGCGTCTCGTCCAGGGCCACCTCGGTGCGCAGGGTCGCGCTGCCCATCGGGTGGTCGGTCATGGCCCGCACGGCGTCGACGTCGGCGCGGGTGATGACGCCGCCCTCGCCGGTGCCGGTCACCGTGGTCAGGTCGACCCCGACGTCCTTGGCGTACTTGCGCACCGGTGGCTTGGCCAGCGGGCGCAGCGGCCCCGAGCCGGGCACCGGCGAGGTCGGCGCCGCGGCCTGGGTGTCGGCGACGGTGGCGTGCGCCTCGGCGGCCCGCCCGGCCTCCAGACCGCCGTGCCGGACCGGCTTGACCGTCACGTCCGGGGCGGTGGACAGCAGCGGCGGGCGGTCGGTGCCGGTGCCGTGGTCGGCCTCCGGGAGCACCGGCGTCCTCCGGCGGGGACGGCGGGTCGCCTCGGTGGTGCGCGGCCCGTAGCCCACCAGGACGGCGGTGCGCCCCTCGGCCGGCGCGGGTGCATCGCCACCGACGTCGATCGTGATGATCGGGGCGCCGACGTCGACCGTGGTGCCGGCGTCGAAGAGCAGCTCGGTGACCGTGCCGGCGTACGGGCTGGGCAGCTCGACGGCGGCCTTGGCCGTCTCGACCTCGCACAGCGGCTGGTTCACCGTGACGGTGTCGCCCACCGCGACCAGCCAGGTGAGGATCTCGCCCTCGGTGAGCCCCTCCCCGACGTCCGGGAGCTTGAACTGGCGCAGGTCGGCCATCAGAACCCCAGCGATCGGTCGACGGCGTCGAGCACGCGGTCGAGGTCGGGGAGGTACTCCTCCTCCAGCTTGGCCGGCGGGTACGGGGTGTCGTAACCGCCCACCCGCAGCACCGGCGCCTCCAGGGAGTGGAAGCAGGTCTCGGTCACCCGGGCGGCGATCTCCGCGCCCAGGCCCAGGGTCACCGGCGCCTCGTGGACGACGACGCAGCGCCCGGTGCGGCGCACGGAGGCGTAGACCGGCTCCAGGTCCAGCGGCGACAGCGTGCGCAGGTCGATGACCTCCAGCGACCGGCCTGCCTCCGCCGCGGCCTCGGCGGCCTGCAGCGCCGTCTTCACCATCGGGCCGTAGGCCAGCACGGTGACGTCGTCGCCGCCGCGGAGCACCCGCGAGCCGAACAGCGGGCCGGGCGTCGCGTCGGTGTCGACGGCGCCCTTCTCCCAGTACCGCCGCTTGGGCTCGAGGAAGACGACCGGGTCGGGATGGGCCACGGCCTGCTGGATGCCCCAGTAGGCGTCGGCCGGGGTGCTCACCGCGACCACCTTCAGGCCCGCGGTGTGCGCGAAGTACGCCTCGGGGCTCTCGCTGTGGTGCTCGACCGCGCCGATGCCGCCGCCGAAGGGGATGCGGATGACGATCGGCATCGGCAGCCGGCCGCGGGACCGGGCGTGCAGCTTGGCGACCTGGGTGACGATCTGGTTGTAGGCGGGGAACACGAACCCGTCGAACTGGATCTCGCAGACCGGCCGGTAGCCCCGCATGGCCAGCCCGACGGCGGTGCCGAGGATCCCGGCCTCGCCCAGCGGGGTGTCGACCACGCGCTGCTCGCCGAAGTCCTTCTGCAGGCCGTCGGTGATCCGGAAGACCCCACCGAGCCGGCCGATGTCCTCGCCCATCAGCACGACCTTGGCGTCGTCCTCCATGGCGCGGCGCAGGCCGAGGTTGAGCGCCTTGCCGATGGTCAGCGTCTCGGCCATCTCAGGCCCCCTCGAACGACGCGTGGTACTCGACGAACTCCGCGCGCTGCTGCGCCAGCTCGGGCGTGGTCTCGGCGTAGACGTGGTCGAAGATCTCCGTCCCGGTCGGCTCGGGCATCTCCCGGGTGCCGGTGCGGATGCGCGCCGCCAGCTCGTCGCCCTCGGCGTCCACGGCCTCGAAGAAGGCGCGGTCGGCCGTGCCGGTGCGCGACAGGTGCGCCTTGAGCCGGGCGATCGGGTCGCGCAGCTGCCACTCCTCCAGCTCGCTGGCCAGCCGGTAGCGGGTCGGGTCGTCGGAGGTGGTGTGCGCGCCCATCCGGTAGGTGAACGCCTCGATGAAGGTCGGGCCGGAGCCCTCGCGGGCGGCGGCGAGCGCGGCGCGGGTCACGGCCAGGACGGCGAGGACGTCGTTGCCGTCGACCCGCACGCCGGGGAACCCGAAGCCCGACGCGCGCTGGAACAGCGGCACGCGGGACTGCCGCTCGATCGGCGCGCTGATGGCGTACTGGTTGTTCTGGCAGAAGAAGACGACGGGGGCGGAGAAGGTGGCCGCCCAGACCATCGCCTCGTTGACCTCGCCCTGGCTGGTCGCGCCGTCGCCCAGGAAGGCCAGGGCCGCGGCGTCGGCGCCGTCGCGCTGCAGCCCCATCGCGTAGCCGGTGGCGTGCAGGGTCTGCGCGCCGATGACCACCGTGTAGAGGTTGAAGCCGGTGGCCACCGGGTCCCAGCCGCCCTGGTCGACGCCGCGGAACATGCTGATCACGTGCAGCGGGTCGACCCCGCGGGTCCAGGCCACGCCGTGCTCGCGGTAGGTCGGGAAGGCCATGTCGCCCTCGGCCATCGCCCGGCCGGCGCCGACCTGCGCCGCCTCCTGGCCCTGCAGCGAGGCCCACAGCCCCAGCTCGCCCTGCCGCTGGAGCGCGGTGGCCTCGACGTCCCAGCGCCGCACCAGCGTCAGGTCGCGGTACAGCGCGCGGAGCTCGTCGGCGGAGACCTCGAGGGAGTAGTCGGGGTGCTCGACCCGCTCCCCCTCCGGCGTGAGCAGCTGCACCAGGTCCGGCTGGGCGGGGAGGTGGGGGGCGCCGGCCCCCGGTACCGGGTCGACCATCTCCGTCGTCTCCGACAGCACGCTCACAGGCCCATCTCCTCGCAGTCTCGCGCTCCAGGGGGCACCGGGGTGCCCGTCTCTGGGAGCCCGTACCGCGCTGGATGTGGCGCCGCTCACCATGGTGGCACGCCGGTCCACCGGTCAGCAGATCATCATCCGGTCGTTCTGCGCAACCACCTGCCCCGACGGTGCGCACGGTGTCGTTACTAGGACGTCCTCGCATGCCAGACTGAGCAACGTGACCGCCCGACTGGACGCCACCGACGCCCGACTGGTCCTCGCGCTGTCGGAGGAGCCGCGGTCCACGGTCCTGGCGCTGGCGCAGCGGCTGGGTCTGGCCCGCAACACCGTGCAGGCCCGGCTGGCCCGGCTGGAGTCCGCCGGGGTGCTCGACCCCTTCGACCGGCGGGTCCGCCCGGAGGCCCTGGGCTACCGGCTCAGCGCCTACGTCACCGTCCAGGTGGTGCAGCGGAGCCTGGACGACGTCGCGGCGTCCCTGGCCGCCGTCCCCGAGGTGCTCGAGGTCGTCGGGCTCTCCGGCGTCACCGACCTGCTGGTCCAGGTGGTGGCCGTCGACGCCGACGACCTGTGGCGCATCACCGAGCAGGTGCTCGCCGTGCCTGGCGTCCAGCGCACCGACACCAACCTGGCGCTGCGCCGCTTCGTCGACCACCGGATGACCCCGCTGCTCGAGCGCGCCGCCCGCAACGGCCGCACCGAGGACTGAGCTCAGCGCGGCCGGCGGATGCGCACCGGGCCGCGGGCGGTGGCGACGTCGACGACCTCGCCGCGCTGGGTGACCTCGGCCTGCCCGGCCGCCACCAGCCGGCCCGCCGCGGCCCGCGCCGCCGGCATCAGCTCCCGCCAGCCCTCGGCGTCCACCGCCCGGGCGGCCTCGGACGGGCAGATGGTGGCGCCCGGACGACGCTGGTCGAGCAGCTCGTCGATGGTCCGCTCCAGCACCCGGTCGACGTCGTCCACACCGGCAGCCTCCTCCGCCGGACGACGCCGCGCGCGAGGTGCTGGCGCGGGAGCGCCCCGGAGGAGGAGGCTGCGCCGCGTGCGCCGTCTGCTGGTCCTCCTGCTCGGTGCGTCCGTGCTGCTCACGGCCGGCTGGGTGCTGGCCCCTCCGGCGTCGGCGTGCAGTTGCGCACTGCAGTCGTCGGCCGAGCAGGTCGAGCGCGCCGACGTCGTCTTCACCGGCACGCTGGTGTCCCGCGAGGTGGTGCACCCCGTGCCCGGGGTGGTCGGCAGCGACGACCCGGCGGTGCACGTGTTCGCCGTCGACACCGTCCTCAAGGGGACGGCGTCGGCGCAGCAGGAGGTCGTCTCCGCCGACTCCTCGGCGTCCTGCGGGCTCGCGCTGAGCGGGGACGGACCGTTCCTGGTCCACGCCTCCGACCCGCCGGGCGGCCCGGAGGGGCAGCTGACCGCGAGCCTGTGCGGCGGCACCGCGCCCGCCGACGCCGAGCTGGTCGCCCAGGTGCAGGTGCTGGTCAGCGGTGGGGTGCCCCGCGGGCCGGTCGGCCCACTGATGCCCGAGGCCGCGAGCTCCTCGGCGGCCACCGTGTACTGGCTGGTCGGCGGGCTGGTCGGGCTGACCCTGCTCGTCGGGGGCCTGGCCGCGCTCGCCGGGCGGCGCGCCGACCGCCGGACGCTCACCGTCGCCGTCCTCACCCGCGACTGACCTCACCGTTTGCCCGGCGTGACGGCCCGGGTAGGCGGCGCACATGGCGAAGAGCACCCCGATCGGGACGATCGGCAAGGGCAGGCGCGGGATCAGCACGCTGGGGTGGGTGCTGCGCGGCGCGGCGGCCGGTGCGGCCGGCACGACGGCGCTCAACGCCGTCACCTACCTGGACATGACGTTCCGCGGCCGGGGCACCAGCTCCACCCCCGAGCAGACCGTCGAAGCGCTCGCCGAGAAGGCGCACGTGCAGATCCCCGGTGACGAGGAGACCCGGTCCAACCGGGTGCAGGGGCTCGGCCCGCTGACCGGCCTGGCCGCCGGCATCGGCGCCGGGGTGCTCGCCGGGCTGCTGCGCGCCGCCGGGTTCCGGCCCACGCTGCTGGTCGGCACGCTGCAGAGCACGCTCACCGTGCTCATCGGGTCGAACGGGCCGATGACCGCGCTGGGCATCACCGACCCGCGCACCTGGTCGACCACCGACTGGGTCAGCGACGTCGTCCCGCACGCGGCCTACGGCGTCGTCACGCACGCCACCCTCGCCGCCTTCGACCGCGACTAGTCCGGTCATGGAGTCCCAGAGGTGCGTTTCCGGCGCGCTGGGACTCCATGAGCGGCCAGACCGACGGCGTGGACGAGATCACGACCGAGGCCGAGGTCGTCTGCGGCAACCGCCCGCTGCTCGCGCTGGTCGTCGAGCTCGAGTCGGTGTTCCACCACTGCGCCAAGGCCTTCATGCGGTCCCAGCTGTGGGCCCCCGCGACCTGGGACGCCGGCGACGTGCCGACCCGGCCGCAGATCGCCCAGCGGCAGGAGCGCCCCGACGCCTCGCTGGAGATGCTGGAGCGCTCCCACGGCGAGAGCTACCGGCGGGGGCCTCTACCCCGCCGGCTGACCGTCCAGCGCGGCGGTGACCGCCGCCTCGACGTGCAACCGGGTGGTGGGGAAGACCGGGACCGGGCTGTCGGCCTCGCCGATGAGCAGCTCGATCTCGGTGCAGCCCAGCACCACGCCGTGCGCACCGGCGTCGACGAGCCGCCGGACGACCCCGCGGTAGGCCTCCCGCGACTCCTCCCGGACGACGCCGAGACACAGCTCGTCGTAGATGACCCGGTGCACCAGGGCCCGGTCCTCGGCCGGCGGGACGAGCACCCGCAACCCGTGCCCGGCCAGCCGGTCGCGGTAGAAGTCCTGCTCCATCGTGAACGCGGTGCCCAGCAGCCCGACCGTGTCGAGGCCCGCTGCGGTCACCGCCTCCGCGGTGGCGTCGGCCAGGTGCAGCAGCGGGATGCCGACGGCGGCCTGCACCTGGTCGGCGACCTTGTGCATGGTGTTCGTGCAGATCAGCAGGAGCTCCGCGCCGGCGGACTCCAGTCCGCGCGCCGCCCCGGCGAGCAGGTCGCCGGCCTGCGCCCACTCCCCGGCGACCTGCAGCCGCTCGACCTCGGCGAAGTCCAGCGAGGCGAGGACGCACCGGGCCGAGTGCAGGCCGCCGAGCCGTTCCCGCACCAGCTCGTTGACCAGCCGGTAGTACTGGGCGCTGGACTCCCAGCTCATCCCGCCGAGCATCCCGATCACCTGCATCGGCACCGTCATGGGGCCATCACAGCGGCTGCCAGCCCCGCTCGTCCACCCCTCCCGGTACCGGCGCCTCGGGGTCGTAGGGGGTGCGGGTGAAGACGAAAGTGGCCAGGTCGAGGTGGTCGGGGGCGATCCGGAGCGTCTCGCCGGCGTAGTAGCCGTCCAGGCCGACCCAGGTGCCGTCGGGGCGCGGGGCGAACCGGCTCGCCCGCCCGGCCCGTCCGGGCAGCGGCCCCAGGTGCAGCAGCCCGCCGGCCTGCGCGCGCAGCACGTGCGGCGCCGGCCCCCAGAACCAGACGCCGAGCAGGTCCAGCGGCACCGCCGGCTCCGACGGCGTCCAGGCGTCGACCACGCGGGGCTCGGCGGCGCGCAGGTCGGCCAGCAGCCCGGGCACCAGCGGGTCGAGCCCGCTGGTGGTGTTGGCCAGCGTCACCGCGCCGGCCTGCTCGAGCCGGTCGACGAACACCCCGGCCAGGAACCCGGGCATCGACCCGCCGTGCCCGACCAGGACGTGCCCGTCGACCCGCAGCACCTGCAGGCCCAGCCCGTAGGCCGACCAGCCGGCGGCCGAGGAGTCGACGCCCGCGGGCACCGTCATCTCCTCCAGCGTCGCCGCCGACAGCACGTCGCCGGTGTCGCCGATCAGGAAGGCGCCCAACCGGGCGAGGTCGGCCAGCGTCGCCCACAGCTGCCCGGCCGCGGCCATCACCCCGGCGTCGTGCTCGGGCTCGGGCAGGACCACGTCGGCCCACGGGTGCACCGCGGACCCCGCCGCCGCGCGGCCGCTGGGCCGGGGCGTGGTGCGGGTCATGCCCAGGGGGAGCAGCACCTCGTCCCGGACGACGTCCTCCCACGGGCGCCGCCGGTGCCGGGCGACGAGCTCACCGAGCAGGCCGTAGCCGAGGTTGGAGTAGTGGAACCGCCGGGCGGCACCCAGCACGACGTCGTCCGCGCCCAGCCGGAGGTCCTCCAGCGGACCGCCGGGGACCCGCTCCCACCAGCCGCCGGGGCTCTCGGACCCGGCCCCGGTCAGGTGCGACAGCAGCTGGCCCACGGTGCGCTCGCCGAGCGGGGTGCCGGGGAGGTGCTGCTCGAGCCGGTCGTCGAGGCCCAGCCGCCCCTCGTCACGCAGCCGCATGACCACCAGCGCGGTGACCGTCTTGCTGATCGAGCCGAGCCGGTACTGCACGTCGTCGTGCGGCTCGGCGACGTCGCCGCGCCCGGTCGACCAGGCCAGCCCGCCGTCCCGGACGACGCCGGCCACCAGGCTGGGCGCCCGGCCCTCGCGCTGCACCCGGGCGGTGCGGGCCAGCAGGGCACGGGCGGTGGACGGGAGCACCGGTTCGACCATGCCCGGAGGCTAGCCAGCCGGGGTGGGTGCGGTCTCCCCCACGGGCAGCCGGCCGGTGCGCTGCGCCCACCGCTCGAACCAGACCGTGCACAGCGGCGGGATCGAGGCCAGCAGCGCCAGGAACGCCGTGCCCGGCGACCAGCGCAGCACCCGCCAGGCCAGCAGGGTGACCGCGACGTAGACCACGAAGACCGCGCCGTGCACCGGGCCGGCCAGCTGGACGCCCACCTCGGAGGTCCGGAGCACCCACTTGACGAACATCCCGGCCAGCAGGAGCACCCAGGTCACGGCCTCGGCGACCGCGACGACGCGGAAGGCGCGGGCGACGGTGCGCGGATCGGTCAGTACGGCGGGCACGGAGCTCCTCGGGTCGTGCGGTCGGTGGCGCTCATCCTGCCCGGGCTCCCTGTGTGCCCGGACCGGCCCACCCCGGACGCACCGGTGCCCCGGACGCCGTGTGGCGGCCGGGGCACCGGGGTCGTGCGATCTGCGTCAGCCGACGCGGCGCATGGCGGTGATGGCGCCCACCGCGTCGATGGGGGCGACCTTCACCACGTCACCGCTCGTCGGGGCGTGCACCATCTGCCCGTTCCCGATGTAGATGCCGATGTGGTAGACGGGGCTGCCGAAGGCGATCAGGTCGCCGGGCTGCAGGTCGCCGCGGGAGACCGCGCGGCCGACCGTCGCCTGCTGGCTGCTGCTGCGCGGGAGGCTGACCCCGGCGGCGGCGTAGGCGTACTTCACCAGGCCGGAGCAGTCGAAGGAGCCGGGACCGTTCCCGCCCCACACGTAGGGCTTGCCGCGCTGGGCCATCGCGGTGGCGACGGCAGCCTGGCCGGAACCACTGCCGCCGCCGGCGGGCGCCGCAGCCGCGACCGGGGCGGGCGCCGCGGCAGGGGCGGAGGCAGCGGCCGGCACCGGGGCCGGGGCCGGCTCGGTGGCGGACCGGGTGGCACGGGAGGCAGCCGGGGTCCGGCGCTCGGCCGGTGCGCTCGAGGCGCTGGAGCTGGCTGCGGCGGCCTGCTCGGCGGCAGCGGCCTCGGCGGCGGCCTGCTGCGCGCGGGCGGCCGCGGCGGCTGCTGCGGCCTGCTCCTCGGCGAGCCGGCGGGCCCGCTCCTGCTCCTCGGCGGTCAGCCGCTCGAAGTCGGCCTGGTAGGCGGCGATCTGCGCCTCGAGGTCGGCCTGCTGGCGGGCGACCTGCTCGACCTGCGCCTGGGCGGCGGCGGCGGCCTGGTCGGCGGTGGCCTTGGCCTGGGCGGCCGTCTGGGTCGCCTGCTCGGCTGCCCCCAGGACCTCGTTGTTGTGGTCGGCGATGGTGTCCAGCGTGCCGACGCGGTCGATCATCTCGTCGGCGGAGGTGCTGGTCAGCATGGCCTGCAGGGTGTCCAGCCGGTCACCGGTGTAGGCGCTGCGGGCCACCTCGGTGACCTTCTCGCGCGCGGTGCCCACGGCTGCGTCGGCGTCGACGACGGCGGCGGCTGCCTGTGCGGCGGCCTGCTGCTGCGCCGTCAGTGCGTCGGTGGCGGCGTGGAACTGCTCGGTGACGACCTCGAGGTCGTTGCCACGGGCGGCGATGAGGGCCGCGGCCTCCTGCGAGTTCGCCGGCGTTTCGGGAGCGGCCGACGCGGGAAGGGAGGTGAGGGAGACGACGCCGGCGGCGGCCAGCGAGATCAGGACGGCGGTCGTGGACCGACGGCGCGCAGAGTTGAGCGAACTCGCCATGTGAGGCGGGTGTTTCCTTTCTTCCACTCGCCGCCTACCGAGTTAGCTGACGGGTTCGGGCGGGAAGACGCCCGGCACCACGCGGCCCGTACGGGTCGCGAGGAGCTTCACCCCAGTGCTGCGGTGGGTCCCCGGTCCACTGGCCCGCCGTGCTGCACGGGCCGCTGTGGTTCGGCGGCGGTCCAGGCGGTCGCTCCCCGGGAGGGGGCTGAGGTGCCCGTCCGGACCGTCGCCCACCGTAAGCGTGTGACCGGGAGATGACAAACGGTCGGGCGCAATTTGTGCAGAAACTCCTGGCGTGTGCCAGGACACGCTCACCAAGCGTGACAGGCTCGCCGGATGCGCGGCCTGGGACGGCGGGAGTTCTGTCTCGTGCTGCTCCGCCGGATGGCAGATCTGCGGCCTGACCTGGTCATCGACGCCCTGCCGCGGCTGTCCGCGGACCGTGCCGAGGCCCGCGAGGCGCACCGCCGCTGGCAGTCGCTGCAGCACTCGGCGAACGGGCCGCACGGCGTGTCGCGGTACGCCGCCGTCCTCGGTCCGCCCGAGGAGTGTGAGGAGCGCCGCTCCGGCGACGCGGTCCTCGACGTCCGCCGGTGGCCGCTGCCGCTGTGGCCGCACCTGCGCTGGGAGGTGGTCACCGTCCGCGGCGGCCCGGTCCTGGACGGGCAACTGGTGCGCGCACCCGGCTCCCCGGTGCCGCCCGCGGCGCCCGGGGACCTGCGGGTGTGGGCGCACGTGGTCGGTGACGTGGCCGGACTGCCCGGCGCGCAGGTCGTCGACCCCCGCGTGCCCACCCGCTGGGAGGTGCACCTGCCCGGAGCGCGGGCGCAGTTCGTCTGGGGGCTGCTGCAGCAGGTGCAGCCCGGACCGCCATGATCGGGGACGTGCCGAGCCTCTCCCCCGCCGCCTGGGACGACCCGGTCGTGCAGCAGCTGACCACCGCCCAGCAGGACGAGCGGCGGGCCCGCTACGACGGCAAGGGCGAGCCCGGCGTCCCGCCCTCGGCCGACGACGTCGCCGTCGTCCTCGTCGCCCGCGACGACGACGGGACGCCGCTGGGCTGCGGGGCGCTGCGGGCGCTGGAGCCCGGCGCCGCCGAGGTCAAGCGGATGTACGTCGTCCCGGCGGCCCGGGGGCGCGGGGTGTCCCGGCTGGTCCTGGCCGGGCTGGAGGCCGAGGCGCTGGCCCGCGGCTGGACCACGCTGCGCCTGGAGACCGGGCCCCGGCAGCCGGAGGCCATCGGGCTGTACACGGCGGCCGGCTACACCCCGGTCGGCGCCTTCGGCCACTACCTCGGCGAGGACGCCGCGGGATCGCTCTTCTTCGCCCGGTCGCTGACCTGACCGACCCCGCCCGGGCGCGACCGGGCCGGACCTGGTCACATGGGCGCGTGCAGGTGGCGAGAGAGGCACGCGGCCTGCTGGCCACCATGCGCGACCGGCTGCGCGGCCGCGACACCGCGCTGATCGCCGCCGGGCTCACCTTCTACGCCGGGATCGCCGTCGTCCCGGCGCTGGTGCTGTCCCTGGGCCTGACCAGCTGGGTGGCCGGTGCCGACCAGGTGCGCACCCTCACCGGGCGGCTGGCGTCGGTGCTGCCGGCCGAGCTGGGCGCCCCCGCCGCGGTCGCCCGGCTGGCCGAGGCGGGCACCGGGCTCAGCGTGGTCGGGGCGCTGCTGACCCTGCTGCCGATCTCGCTCTACGGCGAGGGGGTGCGCCGGGCGCTGCTCCGCTTCAGCCCGGCGCACGACCGGTTCACCGCCTGGCGCGGCCGGCTGGCGTCGCTGCCGCTGCTGGTGCTGGCGCCGCTGCTGCTCTACCCGTTGCTGCTGGTGGGGCGGCTGCTGGCCCGGTTGGCCGAGACCCCCGGCTTCGCGGCCGGGCTGGGTGGCTTCGCGGCCGGCTACTACTCCGTGCTGTTCGCCCTCACCCTGCCGCTGATCTGGGTGTTCCGGGTCGTCGCGGCCGGCCGGCTGCGGTGGCGGGCGGTGGTGGTCGGCGCGCTGTTCACCGCGGGCTCGCTCTCAGGGTTCCTGCAGGGGTTCGTGCTGTTCCTGGCCCTGCCGCTGGACCTCGGCGCCCCCTTCGGCGGGCTCACCGTCGTCGGCGGGGTGGTCGCCGTCGGCTTCTGGCTGTTCATGCTGCAGTTCGTGCTGATCGCCGGGTGGCTGTTCACCGAGGCGGTCGACGAGCGGCTGCGCCGGGGGGCGCCCGCGCTCAGTCGCTGACCGGGTGCTCCTCGATCAGCCGGTCGCGCTGCTCGGCGACGTCGTAGGTGGGCTCGGGCAGCCGCGGGTCGAGCTCGGTGAGCGTCTCCAGCAGCAGCCGGCCCACCGCCCAGTTGCGGTACCACTTGCGGTCGGCCGGGACGACGTACCAGGGCGCGGTGTCGGTGCCGGTGCGCTCCAGCGCCGTCTCGTACGCGCGCTGGTAGTCCGGCCACAGGGCGCGGTCGTCGAGGTCGGAGGGGTCGAACTTCCAGCGCTTGGCCGAGTCGTCGAGCCGGGCGAGCAGCCGCTGCTTCTGCTCCCACGCCGAGATGTGCAGCAGCACCTTCACCAGGGTCACGCCGTCGTCGGCCAGCTGCTGCTCGAACCGCACGATCTCGCGGTACCGGCGCTCGATGACCGGCATCGGCGCCAGCTCCCGCACCCGGCCGGCCAGCACGTCCTCGTAGTGCGAGCGGTCGAACACGCCGAGCTTGCCGGGCCCGGGGACGGCGCGCCGCACCCGCCACAGGAACCCGTGCCGCAGCTCCTCGGGAGTCGGCCGGCCGAAGCCGGTGACCGACACGCCCTGCGGCTGCACGGCGCCGACGACGTGCCGGACGACACCGCCCTTGCCGCTGGTGTCCATGCCCTGGAGCACGAGCAGCACCCGCCGCCGCCCGCCGGTGACCCCCTCGGCGTAGAGCCGCTCCTGCAGCTCGGCCAGCCGGCGGCCCTCGGCCGCGGCCACCTCGCGGGTGTGCTCCTTGTCCCCGGGGACCAGCGGGGTCGAGCGCGGGTCGACCCCGCGCAGCCGGACCGGGGCAGCGGGGGCACGCAGCGTCTCGCGCAGGGAGGGGGCCATGCACGGAGCCTAGGGACGCCGCTCCGGCGGAGCGTGCACGGACGGGAGCAGGGCGGCGGCGACCAGGTTGAGCACCACCACGCCGCCGAGCAGGCCTGCCCAGCCCGGAGCGCCCTGCAGGCCGAGCAGCACCGCGGCGCCGCCGAGCACGAGCAGCTGCACGGCCAGCCGGCGGCCCGTCGACGTCCGGCCGGCCCGGGGTGCGGCGAACCGGGCCCACAGCACCGCCGCCACCACGGGCAGCGCGACCGCCGGCGCGACACCGGGGAGACCTCCACCGCCCAGCCGGTGCCCGGCCCGCGCGAGCACCGCGAGGGCGACCAGCTCCAGGACGAACGCCAGCGCGGCGTCGGCCCACGCCAGCCCGGTCCGCACGGTGGCCGCCGCCCGGCTCAGCCGGCCAGCTCGGTGGGCAGCGGCTCGGCGTGCAGGACGACGAGGCTGCTCACCGCCCGGGTGAGGACGACGTAGAGCCGGTGCAGCCCGCGCGGTTCGGCGGACACGATCGCGGCGGGCTCGACCACCACGACGTGGTCGAACTCCAGCCCCTTGACCAGCGTCGCCGGCACGACCGCCACCCGGGCCGGCTCGGTGCCGTCGTCGGCCAGCGCGGCGACGTCCAGCCCGGCCGCGGCCAGCACCGCGACCACGTCGGGGACCGCGGTGTCGGCGCAGACGACGCCGGTCGACCCCTCGGTCGCCGCCAGCTCCGCCACCACCGCGGCCAGCGTCCCGGCGACCGTCGGGACCGGCCGCAGCTGCAGCGCACCGGGGTCCCGGCGGACGGCGGTGGCCGCGCCCAGCCCCGGCGCGATCGTGGGCAGCAGCCGGTTGGCCAGGTCGAGCACCTCGCCGGGCACCCGGTAGCCGCGGGTGAGCGGGCGCACCGAGGTCTCCGGCCGGCCCAGCGCGACGAGCGTCTGCGCCCAGCTCTCGGCCGACCACGGGCTGGTGGCCTGCGCGAGATCGCCCAGCACGGTCAGCGACCCGGCGCCCAGCCGGCGGGCCACCGCACGGCACTCCATCGGCGAGAGGTCCTGCGCCTCGTCGACCATCACGTGCCCGTAGCCGGGGGTGCGCTCCAGCATCCCGGCGACCTCGTCGACCAGGACGGCGTCGGCGAGGGTCCAGCGGGCGCTCCTCGCCGAGCGCGGCGCGGTGGACCACACCAGCAGCGCCTGCTCCTCCTCGGTGAGCACCCCGCGCGCGGCCCGGGCCAGCAGCGCGGGGTCGGTGAGCAGCGCCGCGACCAGCCCGGCGGCGTCCACGGCCGGCCAGACCGCGTCGCAGAACGCGCGCACCTCGGCGCTGCGGGCGCACCGGCGGGTCTCGGCGTCCGACGGGCTGCCGCCGCCGGCCTCCTTGAGCCGGCGGGCGTACTCGGCCAGCGACATCGCCAGCCGCTCCCGGCCGGCGGCGTAGTGCACCAGCCGGTCGGCGTCGACGCCGCTGGTGCCGGCCCGCCGCAGGTCGTCGACGAACCGCTTGAGCCGCTCCTCGCCGATCCGGTACTTCTTCCCGGACAGGGTCACCTGCACCGAGTCGATGGGCTTGCTGATGCCGCTCCACAGCGCCCGGCGCAGCACCTCGGCCATCCGCGGGTCGCCCTTGAGGACGGCGACGTCCGGCCGGTCCTGGGCGCGGACGGTCACCCGGGCGGTCAGGTCGGCGACGGTGGCCTGGTCGACCGCGACCTCCCCGAGCGCCGGGAGCACCTGCTCGATGTAGCGCAGGAACGCCCGGTTGGGGCCGACGACGAGCACGCCGGTGCGGGCCAGCTGGTCGCCGTGCGTGTAGAGCAGGTACGCCGCGCGGTGCAGCCCGACGGCGGTCTTGCCGGTGCCCGGGGCGCCCTGGACGCAGATCGACTCGGTCAGCGGTGCCCGGACGATGTCGTCCTGGTCGGGCTGGATGGTGGCGACGATGTCGCGCATCGGGCCGCTGCGCGGGCGCTCGATCTCGGCCCGCAGCAGCTCCCCGGTCCCGGATTCCCCCTCGGCCAGCCGCTCGTCCTCGTAGCTGGTGAGCTCGCCGGCCGCGAAGCCGAACCGGCGGCGGCGGGCCACGCCCTGGGGGTCGGCGGCGCTGGCCTGGTAGAACGGCCGGCTCATCGGCGCCCGCCAGTCGATGACCACCGGGTCGCCGGCGGCGTCGCGGACGTGTCGGCGGCCGATGTGGAAGGTCTCCGGGGCGCCGTCCGGCCCGGCCTCGGCGGTGCCGTCGGTGCGGCCGAAGAACACCGGCACGCCGGGGTCGGCGGCCAGGGACAGCAGCCGCTGCGCGCGGGCGGCGCCGAGCCGCTCGGAGGCCCAGGCGTCGACGCCGGCGTCGGTCACCGAGACCGCGGCGGTGCGCATCCGGGCCAGGCAGTCGGCCGCCCGGGAGAGGTGCCGGCGCTCGGCGGTGAGGACGGGGTCGGGGGCGGTGGTCTCGGGCGCGGCGGGAGGAGACACGGTCGGAGGACGCTACGCGCGCCCACCGGGGGACGTCGAGCGGCGAGCCGGCGACGCGCCCGGGATGTGTAAAGAGCGCGTTTCTGGATCATCCACAGGCATGGCCAGTGACCCGACTCCGCCCCCCGTCATCGGGGCCAGTGCAGACGACCTGAACGGCAGGCCGGTGGGCACGATCACCACGGTCTTCCTCGACGACGTGACCGGCGAGCCCACGTGGGTGGGCCTGACCAGCGGTCAGCACGCCGCCCCACAGACCGACGAGGTGCCGGTGATCGCGCCGGTCACCGGCAGCCGGCTCACCGACGGGCGCCTGCAGCTGACCGTGTCGGCCGACGCGGTCAGCTCCGCGCCCCGGATCGCCCGGCCCGACCGGCTCTCCCCGGCCGAGGAGACCACGCTGCGCGAGCACTACCGCAGCGCCTCGGCCGGCCGCTCCGGCGCGCTGGACGACACCTCGCCGGAGCACACCGGGCTCGGCGACCGCGCGACGTCCGGCCGGACGTCGGACGACGGCGCGATGACCCGCTCCGAGGAGCAGCTGCGGGTCGACACGGTCGTCGAGCCCTGGACCCGCGCCGTCCTGCGGATCGAGGAGTTCACCGAGGAGGTCATGGTCCCGGTGACGGTGACCCGGCAGCGCGCCCGGGTCGAGCACCTGCCCGTGTCCACACCCGCCGTCGGGCACGACACCGTCGGGGCCGGCACGACCGGCGAGCGCACCACCAGCAGCACCGGCTGGGTGACCCTCTACACCGAGGAGCCCCGGGTGACGCTGGAGCGCGTCCCGGTCGAGCGGGTGCGGCTGGCCACCTCGTGGGTCACCGAGGACACCGCCGTCACCGGCCAGGTGCGCCGCGAGCAGATCGAGCTGACCACCTCCGACACCGTCTGAACCGAGGCGGGCCGCTCCGGGGCCCGGCGTGAGCCGGGCCCCGGGGTCGGTGTGTCAGCGGCGGAGCAGCCGCGGCGTGAGCAGCCCCACGGCCGCGGTCGCCGCTCCGCCGACCAGGGCACGCACCGGGTGGATGGTCGCGGCGACGGTCCAGCTGCCCTTCCGGTGCCAGCCCACGTGCGACCCGCGCTCCTGCCCGCCGTACCCGGCGTGCCAGAGGGCGCTGTCCTCGCGCGGGACGGCCCGCCGGTCGAGGTCGAGCTGGGTGGGCCACATGTACCAGGACATGATCGCGTCGACGGTGCGCGGGAGCAGGGCACCGGCCAGCTGCACGACCTTCGCCTGCGAGCCCACGTAGACGTCGCGGACGGGGTGCTCGGCGGCCCCCAGGACGGCGTCGGCCACCGCCTCGGGCGGGTAGACCATCCCGCGGTGCGCGGGCTGCGCCTCGGTGTAGGCCTGGGCGTGCTCGTTGTACGGGGTGTCGATCCGCCCGGGGTGCACGAGCGTCACCGAGATCGGGTCCTCCTCGTGCGCGAGCTCGACGCGCAGCGCGTCGGTGAAGCCGTGCACCGCGTGCTTGGCGCTGGCGTAGGTCGACTGGATCGGGGTCGACCGGTCACCGAAGAGGCTGCCGACGTTGACGATCGCCCCGGCCCCGCCGCGGGCCCGGTAGTGCTCGACAGCCTGCAGGCAGCCGTAGACGACGCCCCAGTAGACGGTGTCGAACACCCGGTGCATGTCCTCGATCGAGACCTGCGGGATCTCGCCGAAGATCGAGACGCCGGCGTTGTTCACCCAGGTGTCGAAGCGGCCGAACTCGGCGAGGGCGGCCGCGGCGATCCGGGCGACGTCCTCCTGGCGGCCGACGTCGGCCACCACCGGCAGCGCGCGCCCACCGGCGGCGCGGATCTCCTCGGCGAGCTGGTCGAGGGCCTCGGCGTTGCGGGCGGCGACGACCACGGCGGCGCCCCGCTGCGCGGCGCGCCGGGCGGTGACGAGCCCGATGCCGCTGGAGGCACCGGTGATGACGACGACCTGCTGGTCGAGCGGGCGGAGGGGGACGGACACGGGCAGCTCCCGGTGGCTCGCCGGCCGGGCCGGCGGCGGGGCGCCGGGACTGGGCGCCGGTCCTCTGGCTGCCCTGGCGCGCGGCGGGCGACACATCAGCCGGGCGTGGGCGCGCCCAGCCACCAGTCCAGCGCCCCGGTCACCAGGTCCGGGGTGACCACGTGGCCGCCGTCGAACTCGGTCCAGGCGACGTCGTACCCGTCCTGGCGCAGCTGGGTGGCCACCCGGCGGCCGCAGCGGGCGACCGGGAGCACGCGGTCGTCGGTGCCGTGGCCGATCCAGAAGTGCGCGCGCCCGAAGCGGCCCGGCGCGGCGACGAAGCCCGGTGAGAAGGCCAGCACGGAGTCGGCCAGGTCGCCGTTGGCCACACCGAGGCTCAGCGCGTAGGAGGCCCCGTCGGAGAACCCGCCGAGGGCGACCCGGCTGACCGCGCAGCGGGCGAACACCGCGCCCAGCGCCGCGTCCAGGACGGCGACGTCACGGCCCAGCCCGCCGGCGATGAGGTCCCAGGTGGCGGCGGCCGAGGTGGGCGCCAGCACCAGCGCCCCGCGGGCGGTGGCCAGGTCGCCGACGGCCTGCAGCCCGTCGGCGGCCGAGCCGCCGGCGCCGTGGAAGAAGACCAGCAGCGGTCGGGGTCCCGGGTCGCCGGGCGGGACGGCGAGCAGCGCCTCGGCGCCGGGGCCGAGGTCGAGCCGGGTCACCCCAGGTCCGGGCGGGGCCCCGGTCGGGACGTCGAGGGGGCGGCTGTCGAGGCGGCCGTCCGCCGCGCGGGAGGTGGACATGCCTGCCCCCTACCCAGCTGATGGAGTCCCAGCGCTGCAGGGACCGAGCGCTGGGACTCCATCAGGCGCGGTCGGCGGGCTCCACGATGTGCACGCGGACGGCGCGGAACTGCTGCGGTGTCCCCAGCAGCACCGCCTTGGTGGGCTCGCCGACGTCCAGGGCGGGCAGTTGGCGCAGGACGGCGAGCGGGCGCAGCCGCGGGTCGGTGAGCACCTCGGCGACCAGCCCGCGGTCGCCGCCGGGCGCGAGGGCGACCAGCTCGGCGGCGTGCGGCAGCAGCACCCGGGCGGCGGTGTCCGCGGCGTGGCTGACGACGGCGTCGGTCTGGTTGCCCCGCCGGCGGGCGAACCGCTGCTGCGACCAGCCGCCGGCCGCGGTGCGCCCCTGCACCTGCCGGGCGTCGACCTTGGACACCACCAGCTCGGGTCCGTCGAACACCCCCACCGCCCACCGCCCGCGCCGGACCAGCAGCACGGCGGTCCGCCGGGGAGCCCGGGCGGCGGCGGTGAACGCGGTCAGCGGCACCGGGCCGGGCGTCCAGCCGTAGGGCGCGGTCAGCCGCACCGTGGTGGTGTCGGCGCAGGTGAGCAGCAGCTCCTCGCCGTCCACCCGGACGTCGAGGGCGCCGTGCCGGTCGGCCACGCCGTCCAACCACCGGCCCAGCCGCTCCGGGACGACGGAGAGCACGCGCCCCCCGCCGGGGGCGGGCCGGGGGCGGGTCACCGGTCGCGCAGGGTCAGCAGCCGGTCCAGGACGTCGCCGGTGCGCAACCCGTCGTGCTCGAACTCGTTGGTGACCCAGGCGCGCACGTTGCCCACCGCCGCCGCCGTCTCCAGCGACAGGCCGGCGTCGACGTACATGTCGTCGAAGTAGACCGCGGCGTCGACCGGGACGTCGTTGGCGGCCAGCCGCGCCGGGTCGTGGAGGGCGGGGAAGTGCTCGACCTCGGCCAGTGCCCGGGCGGCGGGGCCGAACGCCCGCAGCGACGCGATCTCGTCGAACATCCAGGGGAAGACCATCTCGCCGGTGAACGGCAGCGGCCGGACTCCCCCGTCGAACTCCGGCGTCCGCTCGGCCTCGGCCGCCCAGGCCGTCGCGCCGGGACCGCTCGCGTAGATGCTCTCGTGCAGCGCGACGTACAGCGGGCCGTCCCAGTACGAGGTGCGGCGGGCGACCTCGTCGAGGAACCCGTCGGCCGGCTCCCCGTCGTCGTCGAGGGCCTCGTCGACCAGCCAGTGCAGCTCCTCGGCCCCGGACTGGGTGCCGAGGGCGTGGCCGAGGGTCTGCAGCCGTCGCACGGTCAGCCGGTCGCCGTCGGGCAGCATCACCGGGGCGGCGTCCAGCCGGTCGGCCACCGCCGCGAGCCGGACCGCGTCGTCGGGGTACCGCGCGTGGAACCGGCGCGTCTTCTCGGCCACCCGCGGCCAGGTGCGCCGGTAGACCTCCCGGGCGTCGGCGTGCAGCCCGGGCAGCCCGCCGGTGACCAGGCACCGCTCCAGCCCCTCGGGGGCCTGCGACAGGTAGGTCATCGTCACGAACCCGCCGTAGCTCTGGCCCAACGTCGTCCAGCGCCGGCCGCCGTAGACCGTCCGCCGCAGGTGCTCGGCGTCGGCGACGATCGAGTCGGCGCGGAAGGCCAGCAGGTGCCGGGCCGCGGCGGCGGGGTCGGCGAACCGGCTGATCGACCGGCCGGTGACGCGGGTGCTGCGGCCGGTGCCGCGCTGGTCGAGCAGCACGACCCGGAAGTCGCGCAGCGCCCGGGCGACCCAGCCGCCGCGGGTGGGCCGGGGCGACTTCCCGCCCGGGCCGCCCTGCAGGAACAGCAGCAGCGGCAGGTCGTCGTCCCGGCGGTCGCGGGCGACCAGCTCGCGGGCGAAGACGGTGATCGTGCCGGCGTCCGGGTCGGCCCAGTGCAGCGGCACCGTGACCTCGTGCTCCCGGACGACGGCGCCGGGCACCTCGTAGGTGGTCACCGGGCCAGCGCGGGGGTGGCCGCGTGCTCGGCCGGGACGTGCAGCACCCGCTGCCCCAGGGCGACCGCGACGGCGGCCACCCCCGCGGCGACCGTGGCGACGGCGAAGCTGGCGTTCGCCCCGACGGCGTCGACGATCTTCCCGGCGGCCGAGGCGCCGACGGCGACCCCGAGGGCCAGGGCGGTGCCGATCCAGGTGAACGCCTCGGTGACCGCGGTCCGCGGCACCAGCACCTCGGCCAGGGTGAACGCGCTGATCAGCGCCGGGGAGACCGCGACCCCGGCGACGACGACCAGCGGCAGCATCAGCCAGTAGCTGCCGGCGAACAGCAGCGGCACGGTCAGCAGGGTGAGCAGGGTCAGGACGGCGACCAGCCGGTGCCGCAGCGGCACCTGCCAGTGCACGGTGCCCCAGCCGATGCCCGCGGCCATCGACCCCGCGGCGAGACCGGCGATGAGCAGGCCGGACAGCGAGCGCGCGCCGACCTCGTCGGCGAAGGCGACCAGTGAGATCTCCAGCGTGCCGAGGATGGCGCCGACCGCGGCGCCGACGACGAACAGCACTCGCAGCCCCTGCACGCGCATCGCCGAGGGGCCCCGGCGGTGCTCGCGCTCGACCGGCGGGGGCTCGGTGCGCCGCTGGGCGACGAACAGCAGGGTCCCGACGGCGGCCAGCGTGAAGGCGGTGACGACGCCGGAGGTCGTGTGCCCGGTGGTCGCCAGGAAGGTGACCAGGACTGGGCCGACGATGAAGACGAACTCGTCGACCACCGACTCCATGGCCAGCGCGGTGGGCAGCCGGGGCGTGCCGCGCAGCAGGTGGGTCCAGCGCACCCGGATCATCGAGGAGACCGGCGGCAGGCTCGCCCCCGTGACCGCGGCGGTGGCGAACACCGTCCACAGCGGCCAGTCCTCCTTGACCGCCACCAGGAACCCGGTGCCGGCCAGCACGAAGACCACCAGCACCGACAGCAGCACCCGTCGCTGGGCGTGGGTGTCGGCCATCCGCCCGATCACCGGACCGGAGATCGCCGTCGCGACGGCCCCCGCGGCGGCCACCGAGCCGCCCAGCCCGTAGGACCCGGTCTCGGACTGCACCAGGAGGACGCTGCCCAGGCCCACCATCGACAGCGGCAGCCGGCCGATGAAGGCCGCCAGCACCATGGGCAGGGCGTGCGGCGTCCGCAGCACGTGCAGGTACGGGTTGGGCACGAGCGGACTGGCCTCCGTCAGCAGGATGGACGCCTCGTCACGCTAACCGAACGATCTGTGACCCGCGGGGCGAACGGCGGGTCACGCGACGCCGGTCAGCCCGCGCCGAGCCGGCTGCGCAGCGTCTCCAGCTCGTCGGACATGACGCTGGGGAGCTTGTCGCCGAAGGTGGCGAACCACTCGGCGATCTGCGGCAGCTCGGCGCGCCACTCCTCCGGGTCCACCGCCAGCGCCTGCTCGACCTGCTCGCGGCCCAGCTGCAGGCCGGAGACGTCGAGGGAGTCGGGGGTGGGCACGTGCCCGATCGGGGTCTCCTCGGCCGCGGCCGAGCCCTCGAGCCGCCCGACGACCCACTTGAGCACCCGGCTGTTCTCGCCGAAGCCGGGCCACAGGAACCCGCCGTCGGCGTCCCGGCGGAACCAGTTGACGTAGAAGACGCGCGGCAGCCGGGCGGCGTCGTGCGCCTTGCCGGTCTCGACCCAGTGGCCCACGTAGTCGCCGGCGTGGTAGCCGATGAAGGGCAGCATCGCGAAGGGGTCGCGGCGGACGACGCCGACCTCGCCGGTGGCCGCCGCCGTGGTCTCCGACGACAGCGTGGCGCCCATGAAGACGCCGTGGTTCCAGTCCCGGGCCTCGGTGACCAGCGGGACCGTCGTCTTCCGGCGGCCGCCGAACAGGATCGCCGAGATCGGCACGCCCCGCGGGTCGTCGTACTCCGGCGCCAGCACCGGACACTGGGTGATCGGCGTGCAGAACCGGCTGTTCGGGTGGCTGGACAGCTCGCCGGAGTCCGGCGTCCAGTCCCGGCCGCGCCAGTCGGTGAGATGGGCGGGGGGCTCCGCGGTCATCCCCTCCCACCAGACGTCACCGTCGTCGGTGCGGGCGACGTTGGTGAAGACCGAGTTGCCGTGCTCGATGGTGCGCATGGCGTTGGGGTTGGTGTCCCAGCCGGTGCCCGGGGCCACGCCGAACAGGCCGTGCTCGGGGTTGAGGGCGTAGAGCCGGCCGTCCTCGCCGAAGCGCATCCAGGCGATGTCGTCACCGAGGGTCTGCACCTCCCAGCCCGGGATCGTCGGCTCGAGCATGGCCAGGTTCGTCTTGCCGCAGGCGCTGGGGAAGGCCGCGGCGACGTAGTGGGTACGGCCCTCCGGGTTGGTGAGCTTGAGGATCAGCATGTGCTCGGCCAGCCACCCCTCGTCGCGGGCCATGACCGAGGCGATGCGCAGCGAGTAGCACTTCTTGCCCAGCAGGGCGTTGCCGCCGTACCCGGAGCCGTAGGACCAGATGGCCCGCTCCTCGGGGAACTGCACGATGTACTTGGTGTCGCTGCACGGCCACGGGACGTCGGCCTGGCCCGGCTCCAGCGGCGCGCCGAGGGAGTGCAGCGCCGGGACGAACGGACGGTCGGTGCCCATCGCGGCCAGCACGGCGCTGCCGATCCGGGCCATGACCCGCATGGAGACCACGACGTACTCGGAGTCGGTGATCTCGACGCCGAACATCGGGTCGGCCGCCTCGACCGGCCCCATGCAGAACGGGATGACGTACATCGTCCGGCCGCGCATGCAGCCCCGGTACAGCTCGGTCATCACCGCCTTCATCTCGCCCGGCTCCCGCCAGTTGTTGGTGGGCCCGGCGTCGGACTCCTCGACCGAGCAGATGAACGTGCGGTCCTCGACCCGGGCGACGTCGCGGGGGTCGGAGTTGCAGGAGAAGGAGTTCGGCCGGGCCGTCAGCCGGGTGAAGGTGCCGGCGTCGACGAGGCGCGTGGTGAGCCGGTCCCACTCCTCGTCGCTGCCGTCGACCCAGACCACCTGGTCCGGCGTGGTCAGCGCGGCCACCTCCTCGACCCAGGCGTTCAGCCGGGCGTGGGCGGTGGGGGTGACGGGGGCGGTGGGAGCGGGGATCACGGCGTCTCCTCGGGAGCGGCAGCGCGACGGGCACCGGCGGGTGGGTCCCCCGGCCGCCACGCTGCGGTCGGGGGATCGCGTCAATCTACCGACGCGCAGGCGTACGTCTAGGACGTCTTGCCGGAATGTGACGCAGGTCGCCCGGGGAAGCCGGGCCCGCACCGGCCCGTTGACCGGGGCGTGACCGCTCCCTCCCTGCTCCAGCCCCTGACCCTGCGCGGGGTCACCCTCCCCAACCGCCTCGCGGTCGCCCCGATGTGCCAGTACTGCGTCACCGACGGGGTCGTCGGCGACTACCACCTGGTGCACCTCGGGCGCTTCGCCCTCGGCGGCTTCGGCCTGGTGATGGTCGAGGCGACCGGCGTCACCGCCGACGGGCGGATCAGCCCCGGGGACGTCGGCCTGTGGGACGACGCGCAGGTCCCGGGCCTGGCCCGGGTGGCGGCCTTCCTGACCGCGCACGGCAGCGTGCCGGCCGTCCAGCTGGCCCACGCCGGCGGCAAGGCCAACACGCTGCGCCCCTGGGACGGCTCCGGTCAGGTGACCCCGGAGAACGCCCGGCCCGGCGACGAGCCGTGGACCCCGGTCGCCCCCAGCGCCGTGCCGATGGGCGAGGGCTGGACCGCACCCCACCCGCTCACCGTCGCGGAGATGGCCGGCGTCCGCGCGGCCTTCGTCGCCGCCGCGCAGCGCGCGCTCACCGCCGGGTTCCGGGTGGTCGAGGTGCACGCCGCGCACGGCTACCTGCTCAACCAGTTCCTCTCCCCGCTCACCAACCGCCGCGACGACGAGTACGGCGGCTCGCTGCAGAACCGGATGCGCTTCCCGCTGGAGGTCGTCGCCGCCGTCCGCGCGGTGTGGCCGGAGGACCTGCCGCTGGTCGTCCGCGTCTCCGCCGTCGACGCCACCACGGAGGGGACGACGCTGGAGGACACCGTCGCCTTCGCCCGGGAGCTGAAGGCGCTGGGCGTGGACGCGATCGACGTCTCCGGCGGCGGCATCGGCGCGGGCTGGGAGCACCCGATCGGCTACGGGTACCAGGTGCCCTTCGCCGCGGCGATCCGCGCGCAGGCCGGCATCCCGACCATGGCCGTCGGGCTCGTGGTCGACGCCGAGCAGGCCGAGGCGGTGCTCGCCACCGGGCAGGCCGACCTGGTCGCCGTCGCCCGCGAGGCCCAGGACGACCCGAACTTCGCCGTCCACGCGGCGCGGGCGCTGACCGGCGGCTACGACACCTACCCCGTGCAGGCCGGCCCGCGGCTGGCCTCCCGCGACCGGCTCCTCCGGCGACTGGGCCCGTGGACCGGTCCGGACCCGGTCCGCGTCGAGCAGCCCGCCGCGCAGGCCTGACCACCTGCCCGACCGTCCCGCCGCGCCGCGCCGCGCCGCGGCGGGACGGTCGGACGGGCGGCTCAGCCCCGCCCGTAGGCCGGGCCGGTGGCGGCCAGGAAGGCGTCCCAGGCCGGCGGCGGCGGCCCGCCGGTGACCTCGGCGTCCAGCTTGTCCAGGTACCAGTGCCAGCCCAGGGCGTAGTCCACGACGTCGGTGCCGGGGGCGAAGAGCTGGGTGAAGGTGAGCACGGCGCCACCACCGTCGCCGTCGAGGTCCAGCTCGACCCGCCAGCCGCCCTCGGTGTCCCACTCGACCACCAGCCGGACCGGGGCGGCGCACGCGACCACCCGCAGCGGCTCCCCCGCCGCCCCGTCCTCGTGCGTCATGGTGAAGGTGCCGGCGCCGCCGGGCTCCCGCACCCCGTCGTAGGTGCCGATCCACCGGGCCAGCCGGTCGGGTTCCGTGAGCGCGGCCCAGACGTCGTCGACCGGGTGCGGCCACCGGCGCCGGAACCGCAGCCGCACCCCCTCGGCCAGTACGTCGACCTCGCCCGTCCGCCCGTCGTCCGTCATCGCGCCGTCCTCCTCTGCCGGGGGCACCAGCGTGGCCGTCGGCGACGCGGTTCACCAGGGGTCCGGGCGGGCAACGTGCGCGCATGACCGTCACCGACCCCGACACCCCGGACCCGCTGAACGACCCCCGCACCCTGCAGGCCGACCCCGGCGCGCTCGGCGAGGGTGAGGACCTGGCCTCGACCGAGGACGACGAGGTCGCCACCGGCGAGGACGAGCTGGCCAGCTCCCAGACCGAGGCCGACGAGGCCGGCGGCGGCGACGTCACCGGCGGGTCGTTCGCCGGCGCCGTCGGCGAGGCGCCGACCGCCGACCAGACCTGAGACGGACCGGTCCGTTTCCGACCCACCGCCGCCGGGAACGTGACCGGGCACACGCGTCCGGGCCCAGCCACGGCCCGGCGGCGCACCGTCGTGAGGAGGACCTATGGCCACCGGTGAGACCGGCTTCGCCGACGTCACGTTCGACCTGATCTCCGTCCAGTACCACTCGCTCAAGGCCGGGCACGACTACGGCCAGTACGTCCGGGACGCCGAGAACGCCGGCCTGGACGACGTCGCCTCGTTCTTCCGCGAGGTGATGGAGCAGGACTCCCAGCGCGCCCAGCGGGCCCACGACCTGCTGCGCGAGCTGGCCGGCACCGAGGCCGGCGGCCCGGCCACCAGCTGAGCCGCGGTCGGGAGGACACCCGCGCCACGGTCGAGGGCTGCTCACGGGTGGGGGCAGCCCTCGACCCCGCGGGACACCGGTCGCGCCGTCCGGGGCGGGGCACGTAGCGTCGTCGGCCGCCCGTGCCCGACGCACCACCGGAGTCCCACCGTGCGCCCCCTCACCGAGGCGGCCCTGCGCCGCTCGATGGTCAACTGCTCCCGTAGCGAGGCCACCACCCTCACCCCGCCACCGGGGCTGGACGAGCTCGACTGGGCGTCGCTGGACGTGCTGGGCTGGCGCGACCCGAGGGCCGAGCTGCGCGGCTATACCTCGTGTTCGAGGCCGACGACGCCGTTGTCGGCCTCGCCGTGCGCGCCGCCGACTCGAGGATGTCGAGCCGCCGAGGCGCCATGTGCCTGCTGTGCCACACGGTGCAGCCGGCCGACCGGATCTCGCTGTTCACCGCGCGACGGGTGGGCGAGGCCGGGCGCAACGGCAACACCGTGGGCACCTACGTCTGCGCCGACCTCGACTGCGCGCACCGGGTGCTCGCCGTGCCGCCGTCGGCGCTGTCGCTGCCCGAGGAGCTGCAGCTGCTCGCCGTCGCCGAGCAGGCCGAGGGCCTGCGCCGGCGGCTGCGCGGGTTCGCCGCCGACGTGCTCCGCCGCTGACCGCGCTGCCCCGTCCGGCGCGGGGCACGATGGCCCGGTGATCACGACCGCCCTCACCCGCTGGTTCGACCTCGACGCGCCCGTGTTCGGCGCTCCGATGGCGGGGGCGGCCGGTGGCGAACTGGCCCGCGCGGTCGGCCTGGGCGGCGGGCTGGGGATGATCGGCGTCGGGGCGGACACCGACCCGGACTGGGTCGTCGCGCAGGGTCGGCTGCCCGCGGAGGCCGACGTCTCGCACGGCGTCGGGCTGATGGCTTGGGTGCTGGAGCGGCGTCCGGAACTGCTGGCCGCCGCCATCGCCACCGAGCCGGTGCTGGTCTCGGTCTCCTTCGGCGACCCCGGCCCGTACGTGGGCCCGCTGCACGACGCCGGGATCGCGGTCGCCACCGCGGTCAACTCCCTGGCCGACCTGGACCGGGCGCATGCCGCCGGAGCCGACGTGGTCGTCGCCCAGGGCACCGAGGCCGGCGGGCACACCGGCCGGCGCGCGCTGCTGCCGCTGCTGCAGGAGGTCCTGGCCGCGACCGACCGGCCGGTGCTCGCCGCCGGCGGGGTCGCCACCGGCGCGGGGTTGGCCGCCGTCCTGGTCGCCGGCGCCGCGGGCGGCTGGATCGGCACCCCGCTGCTCGCCTGCCCCGAGGCGACCAACACCCCGGCCGTCCGGGCGCGGCTGCGCGCCGCGGGCGGCGACGAGACCGTGCTCACCAGCGCCTTCGACATCGCCCAGGGGCTGGCCTGGCCGGCGCGCTGGCCCGGGCGCGCACTGGTCAACGCGTTCACCGAGACCTGGCACGGCCGGGAGGACGAGCTGCGCGGCGACACGGCGGCCGCAGACCAGGTGCGCCGCGCTCGCGCCGAGGGCGACCTGGAGCACGCGCCGGTCTACGCCGGGGAGTCCGTCGGTCTCCTCACCGCCGAGCGGTCGGCCACCGACGTCGTCCGCACGCTGGTGGCCGACGCCGAGACGGCCCTGCAGCGCGCCGCCCGCATGGTGCGTTAGACGGCGCAGCTGCCGTCGTCACACCCGTCGGCGGCGGGGACGGTGACCAGCGGGTGGCTGTCGGACCAGGCGCGCTCGAGCAGCTGCAGCAGGGTCTCGGCCGGCTGCGCACCGGCGGCGCCGTAGGTGCGGTCGACGACGAAGAACGGGACGCCGGTCGCGCCGAGGGCCCGGGCGGTGTCGATGTCCTCGCGGACGGCGGGCAGGAACCGGCGGTCGGCCAGCGCGGCGCGCACCTCGGACTTGTCGAGGCCGACCTCGACGGCGAGCGCGACCAGCGCGTCGACGTCGAACACCGAGCGCTGCTCCTCGAAGTGGGCGTGCAGCAACCGCTCCTTCATCGCCCCGCCCAGGCCGTGCCCGGCGGCGAGGTGGATGAGCTCGTGCGCGCGCAGGGTGTTGCCGCTGACGCCCTCCGCGAGGTGGTAGTCCAGCCCCTCACCAGCGGCGATGTCCTCGACCCGCTTCATCTGGCCGGCCATCTGCTCCACGGTGCTGCCGTACTTGGCGGCCAGCGCCGGCAGGGTGGGCTCGGTGTGGCCCTCCGGGATGCTCGGGTCGAGCTGGAACGACCGCCAGACGACCTCGACCTGGTCGGCGTGCGGGAAGCGGGAGAGCGCCGTCTCCAGCTTCCGCTTGCCGATGTAGCACCACGGGCACACGACGTCGGACCACACCTCGACCTGCATGAACCGACCGAACCGCGCGCGGGGTCAGCTCATTCCCCGGCCTCCGGCGCCCGCACCTGCGCCCGCCCGTCACCGGGCGTCGGGTCGAGGAAGACGTACTTCACGCCCGAGTGCTTCGCGACCAGCCGGCGCTCGGCCTCGTCGGAGGCGCGCTCGATGTCGGCCACCGTGGCCCGGTCGGAGAAGTCGACCTTGGCCGCGACCAGCAGCTGGCCGGGGCCGATCACCGTGGTCAGCAGGAACGGGACGTCGTCGACCACGTCCATCGCGGCCAGCTCGGCCTTCAGGTCCTGCTGGGTGGTGCCGGGCACCGCCTGGCCGATCAGCAGCGAGACGTTGGCCCGGGCGAGGGAGCCGGCGACCAGGACGAGCAGCAGGCCGATGAGGATGGCGCAGATGCCGTCCCACAGCGGGTCACCGGTCACCTGCTCGAGGAACAGCCCGAGGGCGGCCAGCACCAGGCCGACCAGCGCGGCGCTGTCCTCGAAGGTCACCGCCTTGACCGTGGTGTCGGTGGTCGTCCGCAGGTACTGCCGCGGGCTGATCCCCCGCTGCCGCGCCTCCCCGCGCACCTGCCGGACCGCCTTGAGCAGCGAGCTGCCCTCCAGCACGAACGAGACCGCCAGCACGACGTAGGAGATGGTCGGCGAGCCGGCCTCCTCGCCCTTGCGGATGGTCTCGACGCCCTGCCAGATCGAGAACATGGCGCCGACGCCGAAGGTGCACAGCGCGGCGAGGAACGCCCAGAAGTAGGTGGCCCGGCCGTAGCCGAACGGGTGCCGGGGATCGGGGGCCTTGTTGCCGCGCTTGAGCGCGATGAACAGCAGCACCTCGGTGATGGTGTCGGCGAACGAGTGCGCCGCCTCGCTCATCATCGCCGAAGAGTGGCTGATCAGGCCGCCGACCAGCTTGGCGACCGCGATGGCCAGGTTGGCCGCCCCGGCCACGATCACCGTGCCGGTGGACTCACCGCCGCCCTTCTCCCCGCCGCCCTTCTCCCCGCCACCCTTCTCCCCGCCACCCTGCTGGGTGGCCTCCTCCACGAGGGCGTGCCCGCGCGCCGGTGCCGGTTGCGTCATGCACCGGCCGGTGCCCCGGCCCGGTGATCGACAATCCCGTCACCCGGAGCGGACTGCGCCACACCGCTCAGGACGCGGCGGCGGCCTCGGGCACGTACTGCTCGCCGATCCGGATGATCTCGGCCAGCCGCTCGCGGGCTGCGGTCAGCTCGGCGATCTGCCGGTCGATGCCGTCGCGCTGCTCGGCCAGCCGGGCCAGCATCTCCGGGGTGGCGACCCCGGTGTGCACGCACGGCAGCACCTCCAGCACGTCCGCGCTGCCCAGCCCCGCGGCGTACATCTGCTGGATGAAGCGGACCCGGCCCACGGCGCTCTCCGCGTACCGCCGCTGCCCGCTGGGGGTGCGCTCGGCCTCCAGCAGCCCCTGCTCCTCGTAGTAGCGGAGCGCGCGCACGCTCACACCGGCACGGGCGGCGACCTCACCGATGCGCAGCACCGGACCTCCTGGTGATCGGGTTCACACTTGACCCTGACGTCGACGTGAGGTCCTAGCGTCCACGGGAGGACACCCCGAACGCAAGGAGCAGCACCACCATGGACATCACCGGATCCGTCGCCCTCGTCACCGGCGCGAACCGCGGCCTGGGCCGTCAGTTCGCCCAGCAGCTGCTCGAGCGCGGCGCCAGGAAGGTCTACGCGACCTCCCGCCGCCCCGGGGCCGTCGACCTCCCGGGGGTCGAGGTGCTGCCGCTGGACATCACCGACCCGGAGTCGGTCGCGGCGGCCGCCGAGACCGCCGGCGACGTGACCCTGGTGGTCAACAACGCCGGCATCACCACCGGCGCGAACCTGGTCACCGGCGACCTGGCCGACATCCGGCGGGAGATGGACACGCACTTCTACGGCACGCTGGGCGTCGTCCGGGCGTTCGCGCCCGTGCTCGCCCGCAACGGCGGCGGCGGGATCGTCAACGTGCTCTCGGCGCTGTCCTGGTTCTCCACCAACGGCGCGGGTGCCTACGCCGCGGGCAAGGCGGCGGCGTGGAACCTGACCAACGGCGTCCGGCTGGAGCTCATCGGGCAGGGAACGCAGGTCACCGGCGTGGTGCTGGGTGCCGCCGACACCGACATGATGGCCGGCTACGACGGCTTCAAGACCGACGCCGCCGACGTCGTCCGGACGGCGCTGGACGGCGTCCAGGCCGGTGACTGGGAGGTCCTGGTCGACGACTGGAGCCGGGGCGTCAAGGCCTCGCTGGCCGGCGACCCGCGCGACTTCTACCGCCAGATGGGCGTCTCGGCCTGAGGAAGGACCCCGCTGCCCCCACCGCCCGCGCCTGGGCGGCCCCGTTGCAGGGGCCCGCCGCGAGCTTGCGAGCGGTGGGGGGCAACGGGGTCCTTCGACTAGCGGACGCCGACGAGGTCGACGACGAAGACCAGCGTGGCGCCGGGCTTGATGACGCCGCCGGCGCCGCGCTCGCCGTAGGCCTTGTGCGCGGGGATCGTCAGCCGGCGGCGGCCGCCGACCTTCATGCCGGCGATGCCCTCGTCCCAGCCCTGGATGACCATGCCGACGCCCAGGCGGAACTCCAGCGGGTCGCCGCGGTCCCAGGAGGCGTCGAACTGCTCGCCGCCGTCGTGGGTCACACCGACGTAGTGCGCGCTCACCAGGCTGCCGGGGGTGGCCTCGGGGCCCTCACCCACGACCAGGTCCTCGATCACGAGCTCGCTGGGGGCCGGGCCGGTGGGCGGCTCGACGTCGGGGCGGGTCAGCTCTGCCACGGGGTGCTCCTGGGGATCGGGCGCCGGGGAGGTCCCGGCGGACTGCCCACCATCCAACCCGCCCCGGCCCCGGCACGGCGACCGGGCTCCTCCCGCACGGGCAGGCGAGGGCACCGGTAAGTTCCGTCCGGAGCAGGTCGGGTGACCCGCTCCGCGCCGTGCCGCCGTCCGCGGCCCGGGCCGCCCGGACTGGAGGTGGACGTGGCCCCCGAGTTCCCTGCGGGCGCGCACACCGCCGACCTGTTCTCCGGCGGCGGAGAGGCCGGGAGGCTGATGGCCGCCCGCGACTGGGCGCAGACCGCGGTCGGCCCGGTCGAGGGCTGGCCGCAGGGCCTGCGCTTCGCCGTCCGCACCGTGCTGGCCTCGCGGTTCCCGATGGTGCTGACCTGGGGCCCGGACTTCCTGCAGTTCTACAACGACGCCTACGCCCCGTTCATCGGCGCCAAGCACCCGGCGATCGGCGAGGACATCCGGGTCACCCTGGCCGAGGGCTGGGACGCCCTGGCCGGCCCGGTCGAGCACGCGATGACGACCCGGGAAGCCTCCTGGCTGCCCCGGCTCCCGCTGCTGCTCGAGCGCGCCGGCTACCGCGAGGAGACCTACTTCACCGTCTCCCACGCCCCGGCCTTCGGCGACGACGGCGCGGTCGCCGGGATGCACGCGGTCTGCACCGAGGTCACCGGCGAGGTGCTCGGCGAGCGCCGCCAGCAGCTGCTGCACGCGCTGTCCACCGCCGAGGGCGCCCTGGGCGACGAGGCCGCGGTGCTCGACGGGCTGTGCGCGGCGCTCGCCTCCGACCCGCTCGACGTGCCCTTCGCCGCCGTCTACCTCGACGACGGCGGCCGGCTGCGGCGCGCGGCCACGATCGGCTGCGCCCCCGAGCGGCTGCCGGCGACCGTGCTCGACGCCGCCGAGCTGCCCGGCCGGGTCTCCGACCTGCGCATCGTCGGCGGCCTCTGGGAGGACCGGGTGCGCGACGCCGTCGCGCTGCCGCTGGCCGGCTCCCCCGGCGACTCCCGGGTCGGCGTCCTGGTGCTCGGGGTGAGCCCGAACCTCGCCCTGGACGAGGAGTACCGCACCTTCCTCGAGCTGGTGGCCGGCCAGTTCGTCAACGCGCTGGGCAAGGCCCGGCAGTTCGAGGCCGAGCGGCAGCGCGCGGAGTCCCTGGCCGAGCTCGACCGCGCCAAGACGGCGTTCTTCTCCGACGTCAGCCACGAGCTGCGCACCCCGCTCACCCTGCTGCTGGGGCCGATCGACGACGTCCTGACCAGCGCCGACGACCTGTCCCCGGCCGCCCGTGACCAGCTGACCCTGGCCATGCGCAACGGCCAGCGCCTGCAGCGGCTGGTCAACGACCTGATGGACGTCGCCAGCATCGAGGCCGGCCGGGCCAGCGCGGTGCGGGTGGCCACCGACCTCCCGGCGTTCACCGCCGAGCTGGCCGGGGTGCTGCGCGCCGCGGCCGAGCGCGCCGGGCTGCACCTCACGGTCGACTGCCCGCCGCTGCCGCACCCGGCCGCCGTCGACCCGCGGATGTGGGAGAAGGTCGTCCTCAACCTGCTGTCCAACGCGGTGAAGTACACCTTCGTCGGCGGCATCGAGGTGCGGCTGCGCGGCACGGACGACGCCGCGGTGCTCACCGTCGCCGACACCGGCATCGGCATCCCCGCCGCGGAGCTGCCGCTGGTCTTCGACCGGTTCCACCGGGTGCCGGGCTCGCTGGCCCGCAACCGCGAGGGCACCGGCATCGGCCTGGCCCTGGTGCGCGAGCTGGTCGCCCTGCACGGGGGCACCGTGCACGTCGACAGCGAACCGGGCCGCGGCAGCACGTTCACCGTCACCCTCCCCTACGGCACCCCGGATGCCGAGGGGGACGCGGCACACCCCTCGGACGCCGCCCGCGGCACCGCCGACGCCTGGGAGACCGAGGCCGCCCCGCACGAGCAGCCCGCGGCGCCGGCCGATCCCTCGGCGACCGTGCTCGTGGTCGACGACAACGCCGACATGCGCACGTACCTGACCCGCCTGCTGGCGCCGATCTGGCGGGTGGTCACCTGCGCCGACGGCGAGGAGGCGCTCGCCGCGGTCGCAGAGCACCGGCCCGACGTCGTGGTGACCGACGTGATGATGCCGCGCGTCGACGGGTTCGAGCTGCTCCAGCGGCTGCGCGCCGACCCGGCCACCCGCGCCGTGCCGGTGCTCATGCTCACCGCCCGGGCGGGGCAGGAGGCCGCGGTCGAGGGCTTCGCCGCCGGGGTCGACGACTACCTGGCCAAGCCGTTCCAGGCCGCGGAGCTGGTCGCCCGGTTGCGGGTGGCCATCGACCGGTCCGCCGGCGCGCGGACCGCCGCCCCGGGTGCAGCTCCCGAGGCCACGCGCCCGACCGCCGCCCCGGGTGGCCGGGCCGACGTGCGCGCCCTGGTGCCGGCCAGCCGGCAGCCCGCCACCCCGGCCGCGCCGCCACCGCCGCCGCCCGCGCCGCCGGCGCCCCCGGTGCACTTCGACGCGTGGCGGTTCCCCGCCTCACCCCGGGCCGTCCCGGCGCTGCGGCGGGCGCTGCGCCGGCTGCTGGAGTCCGCCGGACTCGACGAGGACCAGGGCTACGACCTGCTGCTGGCCGCCTGCGAGGCGGCGACCAACGCCGTCGAGCACGCCCAGGACCCCATCGAGCCCTTCATCGACGTCACGGTCGAGGCCTCGGCCACCGGCGTGGTGATCACCGTGCGCGACTACGGGCAGTGGCGGGAGCGCGGCGCGAGCATGGACCGCGGCCGCGGGTCGACGCTGATGAGCGCGTTCGCCGACATCAGCGCCGTCCCCAGCCCCGAGGGCACCACCGTGACCATCCGGGCCCAGCGGGCCGGCTGAGGGTCAGTCCACCGAGCAGGGCGGGGTGGCCCGGTGCCACTCCGTGCGCTCCTGGAACCAGGCGCCGGCGTCGAGCAGGGCGTCCTCGCCGCCGACCGGGGCGGTGAGCTGGGCGCCGACCGGCATCCCCGAGACCGGGTGCCGGCCCACCGGCAGCGCCAGCGTCGGCCCGGCGTGCAGCGACCAGGGCGCGGTCAGCAGCGCCAGCCGGCGGGTGAGGGCCAGCACGTCCTCGTCGGTGTCGACCGTCGGGACGTCGACCGGCAGCGTCGGGGTGAGCAGGACGTCGACGGAGGCGAAGACCTCCTCCAGGGCGCGCTGGAACTCCGCCCGGGCCTCCAGCGCCTCGGCCCGGTGACCGTCGCTGAGCCCCTCCCCCACCCGCACCCGGGTCAGCGTCTCGGGCTGGAAGAGGTCCGGGGAGGCGAGCCGCTCGACGTGCAGGTCGGCGACGTCGGCGTAGACCAGCGTGTAGAGCACGTCCAGCGCCGACCCGGTGCCGGGCACGCGCACCGGCACCAGCTCCGCGCCCCCACCGGCGAACACCTGGGCGGCCGCGGCGACGACCGCGGCGACCCCGGGGTCCAGCGGGTGCGTCCAGGACTCCGGGACGCCGATCCGCACCGGCGGGGCGGGCACCAGCGCCCGCACCGGCCGACCGGCCAGCACCCCGAACGCCCGGGCGACCAGCGGGACGTCGCGGGCGATCGGGCCGACGGTGTCGACCAGCTCGCACACCGGGAACGTGCCGGCGTCGGGCACCACGGAGACGCCCGGCCGCAGCCCGGTCACCCCGCAGGCGGCGGCCGGCACCCGCACCGAGCCCCCGGTGTCGGTGCCCAGGGCGAGGTCGACCAGCCCGGCGGCGACGGCGGCCGCCGACCCGCTGCTGGAGCCACCCGGGACGCGGCCGGCGTCCCAGGGGTTGCGGGTGGGCCCGGCGAGGGAGTTGAGCCCGGTCAGCCCGAGGGCGAACTCGCTGAGGTTGAGCTTGGCCACGACCTGCGCGCCGGCGGCGGTCAGCCGGGCGACCACCTCGGCGTCGGCGTCGGGCACCCGGTCGGCGAAGTACGCCGAGCCGCAGGTGGTGCGCACCCCGGCGGTGTCGATGCTGTCCTTCAGCCCCACCCGGACGCCGGCCAGCGGGCCCTCGCCGGCGTGCGGCAACGGCGGGTCGATGACCGTGACGACGGCGTTGGTGGCCGTCGTGACCTCGGCGGTGCGGAGCGCCCGGTCACCGGCCGGCGGGGCGGGGGTCTGCGCGGTCACGGGCGGAGCCTGCCACCCGCCGGGCCCGCGCGGGAGGCAGGGCGCCCCACGTGCAGGTCAGAGGGCCTCCGCCGCGCGCGTGTCGTGCACCGAGGGGTCGTCGGCGAACAGCGGCGGCAGGTACCTCAGCATCAGGATCGACCAGGTGAGGTGGGTGAGCGCCGGGGCCTGGATGCCGCCGGTGACCCGCCGCTGCAGCGCGAACAGCAGCCCCATCGGCACCGAGGCCAGCACCAGCGCCGGGTTGCGGGTGGCCACGGTGGCCAGCGTGTAGACGGCAGAGGACTTCAGCACCGGGTGGTCGACGCCGACCGCGGCGTACAGCGCCCCGCGGAAGAAGACCTCCTCGGCGACCCCGTTGGCCAGCGTGGTGGTGGTGACCAGCGCCGGGTTGCCCTGCTGGGCGTACCGCAGCACCCGGGTGATGGCGGCGTCCAGCGGGGGGATGCGCTTGGCGACCAGCGCCGCACCGTAGAAGAGCCCGAACGCGGCGACCCCGCCGGCGACGGGGGTGAGCAGCGGGCGGCGCAGCGTGGCCCTGGGCGTCTGCATCCAGCCCAGGTGCAGCGGGCCGGAGGCGACCCCGCCGGCCACCCAGGTGGCGGCCACCCCGAGCGTGAGCGCATAGAACGACGGCGAGTCCGGCTTGCGCGACAGCGACACCCCGAGCAGCCCCGCACCGGCCAGCGACACCCCGGCGGTGACCCGGCGGCGGCGGCGGAACGCGGCGTCGGACTCGCGGTGGTCGCGCGGGACCTTGTCGATCAGCCAGGGCGGGAGCCGGTCCAGCAGCCGGGTGAGGCCGGCGTCGGAGATCAGCGATTCCCCGAGACGGCGCCGCGCGCGGGTCACCGGACCCGCCCGATCCCCGACGCGGTCTTGCCGTGCCGGGCCTCCCGCCGGGCCTTGGCGCGTTCACCGAGCGCGGCGAGGACGGCCTCGTCGTAGGTCATCGGCTCGAAGGGCACGATCCGGCGGATCGAGTCGTCGCGCACCACGACCTCGTTGCTCATCGAGTCGATCAGCGACCGGCCGGTCTGCAGGTCGACGTCGGTGACCAGCGACAGCCAGCGCGAGGACAGCTGCGGCGTCAGCAGCGGCACCGGCACGATCAGCAGCCGGCGTCCCTGGATCTCCGCGACCCGGGTGAGCATCTCCAGGTACTCGAGCACCTCGGGCCCGCCGACGTCGAAGGCCCGGCCCTCGGCCTCGGGGGCCTCCAGCACGCCGACCAGGTACCGGACGACGTCGCCGACCGCGATGGGCTGCGTCCGCGTGTGCACCCAGCGGGGGGTGATCATCGCCGGCAGGTGGGCCACCAGCTGCCGGGTCATCTCCCAGGAGACGCCACCGTGGCCGACGACGATGCCCGCGCGCAGCACGGTGACCGGCACCCCGCCCTCGGCCAGCAGCCTCTCGACCTGTCGGCGGCTGCGCAGGTGCGCGGAGAGGTCGTCGGCGTCGTCACCCAGCCCGCCCAGGTAGATGATCCGGCGCACCCCGGCGTCGGCGGCGGCGCGGGCGAAGGAGCGGGCGGCCTCGGCGTCCTTCTCCTGGAAGTCCGGGGAGTCCAGCGAGTGCACGAGGTAGTAGGCGGCCTCGCAGCCCTCGAGCGCGGTCCGCAGCGAGGCCTCGTCGCCGACGTCCCCGGCCACCGGTGTGCCGGCGCCGCGGTAGCTCTCCGGGTGGCGGGTCATCGCCCGCACCTCGTGCCCGGCCTCCTCCAGGGCAGGCGCCAGCCTGCCGCCCACGAAACCCGACGCTCCGGTCACCAGTACTCGCACCCGTCCAGAGTGTCGCCACCCGACCTCCCGCGCGATTCGGGAGTGCACGACGGATCGGCGCGGGCCGGCGACCGGGCGCATGATCAGGAGGTGGACGACCCCGGCACCGAGCGCAACGTCCTGGGCGGGGCCCTGGAGCCCTGCGGCACCGACCCGATGACCGGCTTCACCCGCGACGGCTCCTGCCGCACCGGCCCGGAGGACCTCGGCAGCCACACCGTGTGCGCCGTCGTGTCCGCCGAGTTCCTCGCGCTGCAGCGCCGGCTGGGCAACGACCTGAGCACGCCGCGCCCCCAGTACGGCTTCCCCGGGCTGCGGCCGGGCGACCGCTGGTGCGTCGTCGCCGTGCGCTGGCGGCAGGCCGCCGAGGCGGGGGCACCGGCCGGGGTGGTGCTGGCCGCGACCAACGCCCGGGCCCTGGAGGTGGTCCCGCTGGAGCTGCTGCGCGCCCACGCCGTCGACGTCCCCGACGACGCCTCCTCCCTGGGGGAACAGCCTCCCGGCAGCGCCGGTTGACCCGCAGCGACCGTCCCCGCGACCAGGAGCTGCCGTGAGCGACCTGCTGGACCTGCCCCTGACCACCCTGCAGGGCGAGCCGACCACCTTGGGCGCGCTCACCGCGGGCTCGGCGGCGCTGGTGGTCAACGTCGCCAGCCGCTGCGGCCTGACCCCGCAGTACGCGCAGCTCGAGGCGCTGCAGCGGGAGTACGCCGACCGCGGCTTCACCGTGCTGGGCGTGCCGTGCAACCAGTTCGCCGGCCAGGAGCCCGGGACGGCGGAGGAGATCGCCACGTTCTGCTCGGGCACCTACGGCGTCACCTTCCCGATGACCGGCAAGCTCGAGGTCAACGGCGCGGGCGCCCACCCGCTGTTCCAGGAGCTCACCGCCGTCCCGGACGCCACCGGCGAGGCCGGGCCGGTCTCCTGGAACTTCGAGAAGTGGGTCCTGGACCCGCACGGCGCGGTCGTCGCCCGGTTCCGGCCGTCGACGACGCCCGACGCCCCCGAGGTCCGCGCCGCCGTGGAGTCCGTGCTCCACCCCTGACACCGTGCGGGCAGTGCCCGGACCTGTGCGTGCCGGGCGCCCACCGCACACCGTCGTCCCGTCCCGACCCGAGGAGGACCCATGGCCGACCGGCCGCCGTTGCCGCCGTTCACCGCCGAGACCGCCGCGCAGAAGGTGCAGGCCGCCGAGGACGGCTGGAACAGCCGCGACCCCGAGCGGGTGGCGCTGGCCTACACCGAGGACTCGGTGTGGCGGAACCGGGACACCTTCCTCACCGGCCGCGCGGCGATCGTCGCGTTCCTGACCGCCAAGTGGGAGCGCGAGCAGGACTACGTGCTGCGCAAGGCGCTGTGGGCGTTCACCGACGACCGGATCGCCGTCCGCTTCCAGTACGAGTGGCACGACGCCGCCGGCCAGTGGTGGCGGTCCTACGGCAACGAGAACTGGGAGTTCGACGCCTCCGGGCTGATGAGCCGCCGCGAGGCGAGCATCAACGACCTCCCGATCACCGAGGCCGAGCGCCGGATCACCGGCCCGCGTCAGCCGGGCGAACCGGAGATCCCGCTGCACTGAGCCGCCGGGACCGGTGCCTCAGCCCTGCATCGCCGCCGGGTCCATCCACACCGTCTCCCAGACGTTGCCGTCAGGGTCGGTGAAGCTGGTCGAGTACATGAAGCCGAGGTCGTCCGTCGACCGCCACGGCTTGCCGCCCGCGGCCAGCGCCCGGGCCAGCAGGTCGTCGACCTCGGCGCGGCTGTCGGCGGAGAGCGCGTTGATCGCCGAGGTGGCCTGCGCGGGGTCGCCGACCTGGCCGGTCACGAAGGTGCCGAACTTCTCGCGGGTCAGCAGCATGACCCAGATGTTCTCCTCGATGATCATGGCGGCGGCCGTCTCGTCGCTGAACTGGGCGTTGTTCTCCAAGCCCAGCCCGGCGTAGAACGCCTTGGCCCGCTCCAGGTCGGTGACGGGCAGGTTCACGAAGATCGTGCGCACGGTGGTCTCCTCGGTCGGGCCGGTGGGCGGGGCCCCTGCGGCCCCGTCGGAGGTGGAGACCTCTCGGCCGGCGGGAACTCATCGGTCGTCCGCAGGTCGGCGGGGACGACGCCGGACGGGCCGGCCGTGCGCGGCACCCCCCACGGCCGGAGGCGGGCTGTGAAGATGGCGGTCCCCGCCCGAGGGGCCGGGTGATCGGCTCGCGGGCAGGTCCGAGAGCATGTGCGGGTCCGCGGGGACACGGGGCGACGCCAGGTGAGGAGCGCAGACGGTGAGCACGACCAGGAGCAACCGCGCGAAGGCCGCGATCACCACCGTCAGCCTGACCGGCGCCGCCATGGGCTTCCTCACCGCCTGCGGTGGCGGCGGGGGCGAGGACGACACCGAGGCCCGCGAGGTCTACTGCGTCGACGAGCAGGACAACGTCGTCGACGAGGACCAGTGCGAGGAGGCCGAGCGCAACGGCGGCTTCATCGGCGGGCTGCCGTTCTTCTTCCTGCTCGGCAACTTCGGCGGCAACCGCTACTCGGTCGGCCAGCGCATCCCCTCGCAGTACACCTCGACCGGCACCCGGGTGAACCCCTCGGACACTGCCGCGCGGTCCCGCAGCGGGCTGCCCAGCAGCGGCAAGGTCACCTCGGGCACCCGCGTCTCCGGCGGCATCGGCTCCGGCGGCGCCGGGGGGAGCAGCGGCTCGTGAGGCGGCTGTACGGCAAGGCCCGGCTCGGCTGGGAGGCCGAGATCGAGAGCCAGGGGCTGGTCTACAACAAGACCACCGTCCCCGACGGCGAGACCCGCTCCTACTGGCGCGAGGACGTGTTCTACGACTTCACCGCCGCCGAGGTCGACCGGCTGGCCGAGGTCACCGACCAGCTGTTCGCCGCCTGCGTCGAGGCCGGTGAGGTGGCGCTGGCCGACGAGCGGCTGCTGGACCGGATGCGCATCCCGCGCGACGCCCGCGACGTCATCCGCGCCACCTGGGAGTACGAGCCGCCGAGCATCTACGGCCGCTTCGACCTGTGGTGGGACGGCAAGGCCGCGCCCCGGCTGCTGGAGTTCAACGCCGACACCCCCACCTCGCTGGTCGAGGCCGCGGTCGTGCAGTGGGCCTGGCACCTGGAGACCGGGCAGGGCACCGACCAGTGGAACCAGCTCGACGATCGGCTGGTGGCGGCCTGGCAGCGCAACCTGTCGCGCTGGGAGGCCCACTACGGACGCCGTCCGCGGGTGCACCTGGCCTGGACGTCGGGCGACACCAGCGGCGAGGACTGGATGACCGTCGCCTACATGGCCGACTGCGTGCAGCGCGCCGGCTACGAGACGACCGTCCTCACCACCGAGGAGCTCGCCCTCGACACCGGCGACGCCCGGTTCTACGACCCCAAGGGCAACCGGATCGACGTCGTCTTTAAGCTCTACCCCTGGGAGTGGCTGGTCGCCGACGAGTACGGCCCCTCGGTGATCGCCGACCTCCGGGTGCCCGGCGGGACGACGTGGGTCGAGCCGATCTGGAAGATGCTCTGGTCGAACAAGGGCCTGCTGCCGGTGCTGTGGCAGCGGTACGCCGACGACCCGGTGATCTCCCGGTACCTGCTGCCCGCCTACTTCGGCGACGACCCGCGGGCCGCCGAGCTGCAGCAGACCGGCTTCGCCCGCAAGCCGCTGCTGGGCCGCGAGGGCAACAACGTCGAGCTGATCGCCCCCGGCGGGGAGACGATCGCCTCGCTCGGCGGCCGCTACGGCGCCGAGGGCTGGATCGTGCAGCAGCTGTGCGCGCTCCCGGACTTCCCCGGCCCCGACGGCCCGCACCACCCGGTGCTGGGCGCCTGGGTCGTCGACGGCGAGGCGGCGGGCCTGGGCATCCGCGAGTCCGACGGCCTGATCACCGACGACCTGAGCTTCTTCGTCCCGCACACCATCGACTACAAGAAGCCCCCGAACACCACCTGGTCCGCCTGACGCGCCTGTTGATCATGGGCGTCGTGCCCGCCGACGCACCGGTGGACGGCGTGTCGGTGGCCAGACGCCCATGATCAACGCCGGAGGGCCGCGGCGGCGGGGAGCCAGTCGATCCTGCCGCCGTGCGGGGCGGTGTAGGCCAGCGGTTCGCCGTCCAGGGCCAGCAGGAAGCGCGACTCCTCGGCGGCCGGCGGCTCGGGGAGGCGGTCGCGGACGCCCGCCAGCACGGGTACGCCCTCCTGCGACAGCCACCGCACCGGCAGCCCGCTGACCGTCTCCACGAACGCCTCCCGGGCGGCGGCGTCCAGGTAGGCCAGCACCGCGGTGTGGAACACGACGACCGTCGCCCCGGCCGGCATCCGCGCGACCAGCGCGGGCAGCTGCTCGACCAGGTCGCCGCGGACGACCTCGGCGGGCTCCCGGGCGGCGATCGCGGCCGCGGCGGCGAGCCGGTCGCGGCGCTCCTCCATCCCGGGCCAGATCAGCGCCTGCAGCCAGGCGACGTCGTCGGGGTCGGCCGGGTCCAGCGGGTCCAGGTCGATGCCGGCGCGGGCGGCCACCTGGGGCACGCGGGTCGGAACCGGTCCGTCACCGGTCACCGTGCACCGCAGCTGGACCGCGCTGCCGGCGTCCCCGACCCGGCCGGTGGGGTACGCGTAGCCGTACCGGTCGGGGTACAGGCACAGGCCGGCCGAGGCGCCGACCTCGACCAGCGCCAGCGGTCCGGGCAGCGTCGACAGCACCGGGAGCAGGGCCGCGCAGCGGGCGGCCTCGTTGGTCTGGGTGGCGCGGGCGAGCATCGTGGCCCGCAGCCGGTCGGCGTCGCCGACGACCCACTCACGCAGCTCGGCGCCGTCGGCCGGCGGGCCCCCGTGCAGGAACGTCAGCGCCCCGAGCAGCAGGTTCGCCTGTCGCTTGGGCGCCGGCAGCATGCCGAGGAAGCCCAGGACGTCGGCGTCGCCGGCCACCGCCGCGGCCAGCTCGGCGTACCGCGGGGAGACCCCGGCGGCCTCGACCTCGGCGAAGCGCCGGTAGTGGCCGGCGAGGTCGGTCAGTTCGTCGTCCAGCGCCCTCATGGCAGCGTCCTCATGTGGTCGTCAGGTCCCGGGTGGCCGAGCCGGCGGCCCGAAGCAGGTCCTCGCGGGTCGGGTCGACCAGCACCCGGCCGTCGGGGCGGATCACGAGCGGCCGGTCGGTGTCGGGCAGCCCCGCCTCGGCCAGCAGCCGGCGGGCGGCGTCGTCCTCGGCGGGGTCCAGCCACTGGTGGGCGATGCCGTCGTCGGCCAGCCGCTCGCGCAGCTCGACGCTGGCCGGCCACCGGCGGTCACCGACCACCCGCAGCCCGCTGGCCTGGCCGATCAGCATCGCCCGGCGGAGCAGGAACGACCGGGTGACCAGGTCGTTGATCTCCCGGTTGCGGGCCAGCAGGGAGCGCAGCCGCTCCAGCGTCAGCACGATGACCTCGCCGGCCTCGGCGACCACCAGCGAGCGCACCGGCCGCTGGCCGGCCAGCTGGTTGAGCCCACCCAGGAAGCGGCCGGGGCCGTGGACCGCGATCACCCGCGGAGCGGCGCCGTCGACGCCCTCCAGCGGACCCTCGACGATCGCGACCGACCCGGACACGATGACGAAGAAGTCGTACTCGGCCGCCCCGGAGCGCAGCAGCACCTGCTTGTGCTCGGTGCGCACCCGCCGGCCGACCCGCTGGAACTCCCGGCAGTGCTCCGGGGTCAGCCGGGGCGTGGACCCGTCGTCCGGCGTCTCCTCGAAGTGGCCGCCGGGCACCTTCATCAGGCCGGGCAGCTGGGCCGTCGGCGACAGCGTCACGGTGGGCACCGCCTGCGTCGGGGCGGGCAGTTCCCGGCGCTGCGGGCCGCGGGGGTCGGAGTCCAGCAGGGCTGCGGCCAGTGCGTCGGTGACGGTCGGGCCCTCGTGCCGGACACCGTTGACGAAGAAGGTCGGCGTGCCGGCGACCCCACTGGCCTCGGCGGAGGCGACGTCCTCGCGCACCCGGGCGGCGAAGGCGCCGTCCCCGAGGTCCTGCGCGAACCGGCCCAGGTCCAGGCCGAGCGCGGCGGCGTGGTCGAGCAGCTCGCCGGCCTCCAGCTGGTCCTGGTGGGCGAACAGCCGGTCGTGCATCGCCCAGAACGCGCCCTGCGCACCGGCGGCCTCGACGGCCTCGGCGGCCAGCTCGGCGTGCGGGTGGACGTCGGGCAGCGGCAGGTGCCGGAAGACGTACCGCAGGTCGTCGCCGAAGCGCTGCCGCAGCTCCTCGACCACCCCGGTGGCCCGCCCGCAGAACGGGCACTCGACGTCGCCGTACTCGACCAGCTCCAGCGGGGCGTCCGGGCGGCCGCGCACGTGGTCCCGCGCGGGGTCGACCGGCGGGTCCAGCCGGGTCGGGCCGGTGGGCTGCTCGACCGGGTCGCGGCGGGCCAGCCAGCGGAACCAGCCCAGGCCCAGCGCCGCGGCGACCACGGCGGCGGCCAGGATGCCGACCATCGCCTCGTCGCGCAGGTCGGTGTCGGGGAAGGCCAGGTCGGCGACGAACAACGAGACGGTGAACCCCAGGCCCGACAGCGCGGCACCGCCCCACACGCTGCCCAGCCCCACCCCCGGCGGCAGCGCGCCCAGCCGCAGCCGCACCGCCAGGGTCGCGGCCCCGCCGACCCCGACCAGCTTGCCGACGACGAGGGCGGCGAACACCCCCAGCGTGACCGGCGAGGTGGCCGCCCGCTGCAGCAGGTCGCCGCTGACGTGCACCCCGGCGTTGGCCAGCGCGAACACCGGGACGACGACGTAGCCGCTCCAGGGCACCAGCAGCGCCCCGATCCGCTCGTTGGGCGAGATGGCCCGCTCGACCGAGAGCTTGGCCTGCCGGGCGAGGGAGACCTGCGGCGACTGCCGGAACGCCCGGGCCAGCACGCCGGCGGACTCGACCTCGGCCCGCCGCGGCGGGTAGGCGCTCACCAGCAGCCCGAGGACGACGGCGCCGATGGTGGCGTGCACCCCGGAGGCGTTCATCGCCAGCCACATCGCCGTGCCGACCGCGAAGTACGCCGGCCCGCGCCACACCTGCAGCCGGGCCAGCAGCGAGAACGCGAGGATGCACAGCGCCGCGATCGCCAGCGCGGTCAGGTCGACGTCCTCGGAGTAGAAGACGGCGATCACGGTGAGCGCCCCGATGTCGTCGACCACCGACAGCGACAGCAGGAAGACCCGCAGCTGGGTGGTGGCCCGCGGCCCGGCCAGCGCCAGCGCCCCCAGCAGGAACGCGGTGTCGGTGGCGATGGGGATGCCCCAGCCGTGCGCGCCCGGGCCGCCGGCGTTGAACGCGAGGTAGATGGCGGCCGGGAGGGCCAGCCCGGCGAGGGCGGCGATCACCGGGATCGACAGCCGGCTGCGCTGGGTCAGCTCCCCCATCTGCAGCTCGCGGCGGACCTCCATGCCGATGAGGAAGAAGAAGAAGCACATCAGGCCGTCGTTGACCCAGTGCCGCAGGTCCTCGCTCACGGCCATGTCGCCCAGCCGGAGCGAGAACCCGGTGTGCCACACCTGCTCGTAGGTGTCGCTCCACGGGGAGTTCGCCCAGGCCAGGGCCGCGAGGGTGGCGGCGACGAGCAGCCCGGCGCTGGCCGCCTCGGTCTGCAGCATGCGCCGCGCCTGGGCCGAGAGCTGGGCGACCAGGTGCCGGGACCCCGACGTCGTGGTGGTGCGTGGTGCCGCGGTCATGCGGTCTTCCTACCGTCCCCGGATGACGGCCGACGACGCGTTGTGCACCACAGGCGTGACGCGGGCCGTCGCGGGTAGCGGGGCAGGGTGACTGCTGAGACGACGGCGAGCGATCTGCGGCGGGCCTCCGGGGCCCCGGGCGGCGGCGAGGTGGTGCTGGTCGTCGGCGCCTCCTCCGGCATCGGCCGGGCGAGCGCGATCGAGTTCGCCCGGCGCGGCGCCTCGCTGGTGCTGGTGTCCCGGAGCGCGACCACGCTGGCCGACGCCGCGGCCGACTGCCGCGCCGCGGGGGCCAGGGCCGTGGAGTGCGTGCCCGCCGACGTCCTGGACCCCGCCGCCGTGCAGTCCGCCGTCGACCGGGCCACCGGCACGTTCGGCCGGCTGGACGTCGTCGTGCACGCCGCGACCGTGATGGCCTACGGGCGGATCGAGGACGTGCAGCCGGAGGTGTTCGAGCGGGTCGTCGACACCGCCGTCCTGGGCACGTTCAACGTCTTCCGCTCGGTGCTGCCGGTGCTGCGCGCCCAGCGGCGCGGGCACGTGGTGGTGGTCAGCTCGCTGCTGGCCTCGATCACCGCCCCGACGATGGGCTCCTACGTGACGGCGAAGTGGGGTCAGCTCGGGCTGGTGCGCACCCTGCAGCAGGAGCTGCGCGAGCTGCCCGACGTGCACGTCTCCGCCGTCGCCCCGGGCGGGACCACCACGCCGATCTACGACCAGGCCGCGACCGTGCTGGGCAACACCGGCCACCCGCCGCCGCCGGTCTACACCCCCGAGCGCGTCGCGCGGCACGTGGTGGCCCGGATCGACCGGCCGCGCCGGCTGAAGCAGTCCGGCTTCGCCAACCCGGTGATCATCGCGGGGTTCCGGCTGCTCCCGCCGGTGTTCGACCTGCTGGTCGGGCCGCTGCTGCGGGTGTTCGGGATGTCCCGCGACACGGTGCCGCCCACCACGGGCAACGTGTTCGCGCCCGTGCCGGAGAAGGAGTCGACCCGCGGCGACTACTGGGGCCTCTAGGCCTCAGGCGGGCAGGGCGGTGCGCTTGTCCCGCCGGTGGGAGCGCCACAGCGCGACGCCGGCGACCGCGCCGGCGGCCAGCAGCACCATCGTCATCCCGTAGCCGTTGCCGTCGGCGGGCAGCGACGTGCCGGCCGGGCACTGGTTGACGGCGCTCGCGTTCGACAGCGTGACGCCGTCGAGCGTCCAGCTGCCTCCCCACGCGTCGGAGGCCGGGGCCGTCACCGCGAAGGCGCCGGGGTGGCTGCCGGGGGCGAAGGTGGTCGGCTGTGCCCCGTCGTAGCGGCTGGGCGTGATCACGTTGCTCGGCCCGCGCGGGATGGTCTGCGTGACGTTCGTGTTGTTGACGTAGCCGAGCAGCACGCTGACGGTGCCGTCGCTGTTGGGCTGGTAGCAGGAGGCCGTCGGGGTCACCGTCCCGGCCGCCTGGGCGGTGGCGGGGCTGACCAGCAGCGCGAGTGCGGCCACCAGCCCGGCCAGCAGCACCTGCCCGGCCCGTCGTCCTGCGGTGTTCGCCGTCCGGCGCGTGCGCATCCTGCACCTCGTCCTCTGTCCGACCGGCGGCTCGTCCGCCCATCGGAGCCCCATCGGCAGGCGCGGGCCGGCAGCACAGCTGCCGACGGCGCCGGTCACCCGGACGAGGGAGGCGCGGCCGGGCTCCGCCGCCGCGCTGCGGCGGAGCCCGGCCGGCGGATCAGGGTTCGACGGTCACCTTGATGGCCACGCCCCGCTGCACGATCGAGAACGCGTCGAGGACGCGCTCCAGCGGCACGTGCTCGGTGATCAGGTCCTTCACCGGCACCAGGCCGCTGGAGATGTACTCCAGCGCCCGCTTGTTGTGCTCGGGCGCCGAGCCGTTCGCGCCGTGGATGTGCAGCTGGCGGTAGTGGACGACGTTCGAGTCGCAGGTGATCGTCGGGTTGGTCTTGGGCAGGCCGCCGAAGAACGAGATCCGGCCGTTGCGGGCCGCCGCCGCGATGGCCTGCTCCTGGGTGACGTTCGCCGCGGTCGCGGTGATGATGACGTCGGCGCCGCGACCGTCGGTGAGCTCCTTGATCCGGGCGACCACGTCGACCTCGGCGCCGTTGACCACCTCGTCGGGCTGCACGGCGGCGGCCGACATCTCCAGTCGTTCGGCGTTGACGTCGACCAGGATCACCTTGCCGACCTTGTGCACGCCGCGGGCGATGCGGATGTGCATGCACCCGATCGGGCCGGCACCGAAGACGACGAGGGTGTCGCCCTCCTCGATGCCGAGCAGCTCCTGGGCGTTGATGGCGCAGGCGAAGGGCTCGGCGGCCGAGGCCTCGTCGAACCCGACGTTCTCCGGGATCCGGTTGAGCCCGTCGACCGCCAGCACCTGCTGGGGCACGATCATGTACTCGGCGAACCCGCCGTCGTACTGGTAACCGATGGAGGTCTGGTTCTGGCACACCGCCATCCAGCCCTTGCGGCACTCGTGGCAGTGCCCGCAGGGCACGGCCGCGATGACCTGGACGCGGTCGCCCACGGCCCAGGAGCTGCCGTAGGTGCTGTTCACGTCGGCCCCGACCTCGACGATCTCGCCGGCGACCTCGTGGCCCATGATCCGGGGCGGCGTGAGGTTCTGGTGGCCGTTGTGGAAGGCCTTCACGTCGGTCCCGCAGGTCGAGCAGTTCCTGACCGCGATCTTGACCTCACCGGGACCGCACTCGGGCTCCGGGACGTCCTCGAGCCGTACGTCCTCGGGTGCGTAGAACCGCAGGGCCTTCATCTCGTCCTCCAGGTGCCGGGGCGATGACGGCGCCCCCTGCCGTCCGGTACGGCCACAGCGCCACCGGTGTCGGCGGTCACTGTAGAGCGCATCTCACCATCCGGTTGCGTGGACTTCCGTGTGATCGTGTGGCTTTGCGGCTCTTGACCGCGCCCGCCGGGCCAGATATACAGACGAACACAGATCATCGTGACTGCGATCACAGATGACACAGCCCGCCGTCCCCCGCCCGAGCGACCCGCGTCGACCGGTCACAGAACGTCATCCAGGAAGGTCATCCATGGCCACGACCACCCATTCGGCGCCACGCTCGGGAGGGCTGCGCGTCCGCGTCCAACGGTTCGGGACGTTCCTCTCGAACATGGTGCTGCCCAACATCGGCGCGTTCATCGCCTGGGGCCTGATCACCGCGCTGTTCATCGAGACCGGCTGGATCACCCTCATCGGTGACGCCCTCGGCCACACCGGCGGCTACGGCTTCGTCGAGGACCTCGGCGCCTGGGGCTCCGGCGCCGAGGGCACCGGGATCGTCGGCCCGATGATCACCTACCTCCTGCCGCTGCTGATCGGCTACACCGGCGGCCGGATGGTGTACGACAACGAGGTCCGCGGCGGCGTGGTCGGTGCGATCGCCACCATGGGCGCCATCACCGGGGCCAGCGTGCCGATGTTCCTGGGCGCCATGGTCATGGGCCCGCTCGGCGGCTGGACGATGAAGCGGCTCGACGCCCTGTGGGCGCACAAGATCCGCCCCGGCTTCGAGATGCTGGTCAACAACTTCTCCGCCGGCATCTGGGGCGGGTTCCTCGCCGTGGTCGGCTTCGTGCTCGCCGGGCCCCTCGTCGAGGCGTTCAGCACGCTGGCGGGCAACGTCGTCGACACCCTGGTCGAGAACAACCTGCTGCCGCTGACCTCGGTCTTCATCGAGCCGGCCAAGATCCTGTTCCTGAACAACGCCATCAACCAGGGCATCCTCACCCCGCTCGGCACGAACGAGGCGCAGCAGGCCGGGCAGTCGATCCTCTTCCTGCTCGAGGCCAACCCCGGCCCCGGCCTGGGCCTGCTGCTGGCCTTCGCCCTGTTCGGCCGCGGCGCCGCGAAGTCCTCGGCTCCCGGGGCGATCCTCATCCACTTCGTCGGCGGCATCCACGAGATCTACTTCCCGTACGTGCTGGCCAAGCCGAAGCTCATCGCGGCGGTGATCCTCGGCGGCATGGCCGGTGTGGCCACCAACGTCGTCTTCGGCTCCGGTCTGCGCTCGCCCGCGTCCCCCGGTTCGATCATCGCCGTCTGGGCCGCCTCCCCGCCCAGCAGCCTGGTCGGCGTCACCGCGTCGGTCCTGGTCGCCGCCGGGGTCAGCTTCCTGGTCGCCGCCTTCCTGCTGAAGCTGGACAAGGACGACGACGGTGACCTGAGCGCGGCGACGGCGGCGATGGAGGCCCGCAAGGGCAAGAAGTCCTCGATCTCCTCGGCGCTGGTGGGCTCGGGCGGCGGCCGCACCGACGGCCCCATCCACTCCATCGTCTTCGCCTGCGACGCCGGCATGGGCTCCTCGGCGATGGGCGCCTCGGTGCTCCGCCGGAAGGTGCACGGCGCCGGCTTCAAGGACGTCACCGTGGTGAACAAGGCCATCTCGAACCTGACCGACACCTACGACCTCGTGGTCACCCACGAGGACCTCGCCGAGCGGGCCGAGGAGCGGACCGGGTCGGCGCGCCACGTCTCGGTCAGCAACTTCATGGACAGCCCGCGGTACGACGAGATCGTCGAGCTGCTGCAGCAGACCAACGGCGCGGCCGGCGCCGCGACCGCGGCAGCCGCGGTGGACGGCGCGGACGTGGGCACCGCGGCGGACCGGACCGGCACGGGCGTGGGGGGCAGCGACCTGCTCTCCCGCGACAGCATCGTGCTCGACGGTCGCGCCTCGGGCTGCGACGCGGCGATCACCGAGGCCGGCGAGCTGCTGGTGGCCGCCGGCGCGGTCGAGGCCTCCTACGTCCCGACCATGCACGAGCGCGAGACCTCGGTGTCGACCTACATGGGCAACCTGCTGGCGATCCCGCACGGCACCAACGAGGCGAAGTCCGCGATCCGGCGCTCGGCGATCTCCTTCGTGCGCTACCCGCAGGGCATCGACTGGAACGGCAGGGAGGTCAAGTTCGTCATCGGCGTCGCCGGTGCCGGCGACGACCACCTGAAGCTGCTCGGGAAGATCGCGGAGGTGTTCACCGACTCCGCGCAGGTCGCCCGGCTCGAGTCGGCGCGCACCCCGGCCGACGTCATGGCCGTCCTCGGCGCCATGCAGCCGGCCTGACGCAGGACCCACCCGACGGCCCCGGCCGCGACCACCTGGTCGCGACCGGGGCCGTCGTCGTCTCAGCGGGGTGGGTCAGCGGGGGTGGGTCAGCGGGGGTGGGTCAGCGGGGGTGGGTCAGCGGGCGTAGCGGGCGGCGGCGCGCTCGCGGGCCTGCGCGGCGAGCACCTCGCGGTCGCGGGGCGGCGCGGCGGTGACCAGGTCGGCGAGCAGGTGCTCGGTGGCGTGCGCGATCTCCTCGACCGCCCGGTCGAACGCGGCCTGGTTGGCCTGCGAGGGCTTGGTGGAGCCGCTGACCTTGCGCACGTACTGCAGCGCTGCGGCCCGCACCTCCTCCGACGTCGTCGCGGGCGCCAGGTTGTGCAGCACGTGGATGTTCCGGCACATGCCCGAGACCGTAGGGCCGAAGTCGCGACTATGGCCCCTGGAGGGAGTCGGTGACCGTCGTGGTGGGGCGGCCGCCGCGGGCGAGCTCGCGGCTGATCACCATCCGCTGGATCTGGTTGGTGCCCTCGAAGATCTGCATGACCTTGGCCTCGCGCATGTACCGCTCGACCGGGTACGCCGAGGTGTACCCGTAGCCGCCGAGCACCTGGACGGCGTCGGTGGTCACCCGCATCGCGTTGTCGGTGGCCACCAGCTTGGCGATCGCCGCCTGCTGCCCGTAGGGCTGGCCGGCGTCCTTGAGCCGCGCGGCCGACAGGTAGGTGGCCCGCGCGGTCTCGACGGCGGCGGCCATGTCGGCCAGCAGGAAGGCCAGCCCCTGGTGCTCGATCACCGGGACGCCGAACGCCTCGCGCTCGCGGGCGTAGGCGACCGCGTCGTCCAGCGCGCCCTGCGCCAGCCCGGTGGCCACCGCGGCGATCCCGAGCCGGCCGGCGTCCAGCGCGGCCAGCGCGAGCGGCAGCCCGTCGCCCTCGGCGCCGACCCGCCGCTGCGCGCCGACCCGCACGCCGGCGAACCGCATGGTGGCCGTCGTCGACCCGGTCAGCCCCATCTTCGACTCGGCCCGGTCGGCCGACAGCCCGGCCGCGCCCGCCGGGACGACGAAGCAGGAGACCCCGCGCGAGCGGGACGCCGAGGTGCGCGCCATCACCGTGTACGAGTCGGCCTGCCCACCGTGCGTCGTCCAGGCCTTCTCCCCGGTGAGCACGTAGTCGTCGCCGTCCCGGACGGCGCGGGTGCGCATGGCGGCGGCGTCGGAGCCGGCGTGCGGCTCGGACAGGCAGTAGGCGCCCAGCAGCTCACCGGACAGCAGGTCCGGCAGCAGCGCCGCCTGCTGCTCGGGCGTGCCCGCGGTGGCCAGCGCCCAGCAGGACATGCCGTGCACGCTCACCCCGACCGCGACGCTGGCCCACACCGCCGCGATCTCCTCGAGCACCTGCAGGTGCACCTCGGCGGGCTGGGCGCCGCCGCCGAACTCCTCGGGGTAGGGCAGGCTCAGCAGCCCCGCCCGGCCCAGCGTGCGGAAGACCTCCCGCGGGAAGCACCCCTCGGCCTCCACGGCGGCGACCCGGGGCGCGAGCTCCTCGCGGGCCAGCTCGCGGGCCAGGTCGAGCAGGTCGGCGGCCTCGACGGTGGGGACCAGGCGACGCACGGGCACAGCACACCTCCGCAGGGCCGGGACCTCGTCGTCCCGGCGGCCTCCGACGGTACCCAGCTCAGCCGTCGGGCCAGGCCAGGTCGGCGATCATCGGCGAGTGGGTGCTCGGGCCCGCCGCCCCCTCGACGCTGCGCACCGGCACCAGGCCGCTGACCAGCACCGCGTCCACCCGGGCCACCCCCGGGCCGGGTCCGCGGGTCAGCGCCGGCCAGGTGCCCACCGCCCGGTGGACGTCGACCAGCCCGGCGTCCCGCAGCTCCCCCAGCGGCTGGTTGAGCGGCGCGGAGTTCAGGTCGCCGCCGAGCACCACCGGCCGCCCCGCGGCGATGAGGCCGGCCGCGACGTCGGCGTAGCGCCGGGCCTCGGTCACCCGCAGCCGTGCCGCCTCGCTGGTGCCCCCGGCCGGGTTGACCGCCTCCTTGTCCGGCAGGCAGCCGATGCACGGCGAGGCCAGGTGCACCGAGAGGACGGCGAGCGCCCGGCCGCCGACGTCCAGGGTGACCAGGTCGGTGGGGCGGGCACCCTCGGGCAGCCCGGTCACCGGCGCGACGTCGGTGATCGGCAGCCGCGAGACCACGGCGTCGCCGTCACGGACGTGCTCGCCGATGAAGGTCCCGAAGCTGCGGTACGGGTAGCCGGGCAGCACCTCCAGGGCGGGCCGGGACCGGTCCGTCACCTCCTGCAGCAGCAGGACGTCGGGCTGCTCGCGCGCGATGAGGTCGTACAGGCCGTCCAGCGGCGCGGTCTGGGTGAGGTTGTACGTCGCCACCCGCAGGTCGCGTTCGGGCTCGTCGCCGGGCAGCCGGTTGAGCAGGTAGGGCCCCTGCAGCACCGCGCACACCACCGCCGGGACGGCGACCGCGGTCACCACCGGCCAGGAGCGCAGCGCCGCGGCCGCGACGACCAGCAGCGGCGCCGGGGCCAGCCACCATGACGAGGCCAGCGCGGCCCCGTAGGTCAGCGCCGTCCGGTCGCGGAGCACGGCCACCGCGAGCAGCACCAGCGTCGCCAGCGCCCCGTAGGACGCGAGCACCCCCAGCGACCACCGCAGCCAGCGCGGCCGGGGAGGTGGGGTGAGGCGTCGCAGCACCCGTCCATGGTGGGGCGCGCCGGGCGCCGTCCGGACCGATCCCCCGTCCCGGGGCAGTCGTCTTCGTCACCCCGTCACCGGACGGCCTACCAGTGGGTAAGGTGAGCCTTCCCAACCTCGTCAGGTCCGTCCGCCGTCCCCAGGAGCCGCTCGTGGCGCAACGCACGGCTGCCCGGCCGGCCGAGGAGGCGGCTCCCCGCCGTGGCCTGCTGCGGGGCACCGGCACCCGGGCGGCCGGCCTGTGGGTGCTGCTGGTGCTGGCGGTGGCCGCCTGCGCGCTGAGCATCAGCGTCGGCACCCGCCCGATCGGCCTGGGCACGGTGTGGCACGCGCTGCTCGACGCCTCCACCCCCGGCGACGAGACGGTGATCGTCCGCCAGCTCCGGGTGCCGCGCACCCTGCTGGGCGTGCTCGCCGGGCTCGCGCTGGGCGCCTCCGGTGCGCTGATGCAGGGCCACACCCGCAACCCGCTGGGCGACCCGGGCCTGCTGGGCGTCACCGCCGGCGCCTCGTTCGCCGTCGTCCTGTCGATCTCGCTGCTGGGCCTGAGCACCCCCAGCAGCTACATCTGGCCGGCGCTGGCCGGCGCCCTGCTGGCCAGCGTGGCGGTGTTCGCCATCGGCTCGGCGGGCCGCGGCGGGGCCACGCCGGTGAGCCTGGCGCTGGCCGGCTCGGCGTTGACCTACCTGATGTTCGCGCTGGTCCAGTCGATCACCATCCGCGAGTCCTCGACGCTGGACGCCTTCCGGTTCTGGATCGTCGGCGCCCTCGCCGGCCGTGACGCGACCGTGGTCGTCCAGGTGGCCCCCTTCGTCGTGGCCGGGCTGGTGCTCGCGGTGGTCAACGCGCCGGCGCTGAACCTGCTCGGGCTCGGCGAGGACGTCGCCCGCGGCCTGGGCCAGCGGGTCTGGCTGGCCCGCGCCGTCGGGCTGGCCGCGATCACGCTGCTGGCCGGCGGCGCGACCGCCGCCTGCGGGCCGATCGCCTTCGTCGGGCTGGTCGTGCCGCACGTGGCCCGCGCGCTGACCGGCCCCGACCACCGCTGGCTGGTCCCGGCGTCGGCGCTGCTCGGCGTGATCGCCCTGCTGCTGGCCGACGTGCTCGGGCGGGTCGTCGCCCGGCCCGGCGAGCTGCAGGTCGGCATCGTGCTCGCGGTCGTCGGCACACCGTTCTTCATCGCCCTGGTCCGCCGCCGCCGGCTGGTGCAGCTGTGACCCTCGCCGCGCCCACCCGCACCCCCGCGTCGCACGCCCGCCCCCGGCGCACGCTGCGGGTCGGGCCGGTGTCGACCACCTACCGCCGCCGCTCGCTGGCCGTGCCGGTGCTGGTGCTGGTGCTCCTGCTGCTGGTCTCGGCGGTGAGCCTGGGCCGCGGCGACTACCCGATCAGCGTCCCCGAGGTCCTCGGCGCCCTGGTGGGCGGCGGCGACGACACCGCGCGGTTCATCGTGGTCGAGCTGCGCGCGCCCCGCATCGCCGTCGCCGTGCTGGTCGGGCTGGCGCTGGGGGTCTCCGGCGCGCTGATCCAGACCTTCGCCCGCAACCCGCTGGCCAGCCCCGACGTCCTCGGCGTGACCGGCGGGGCCGCGATCGGCGCGGTGGCCGTGATCGTGGCCGGCGGGGGCACCACCGCCGTCGGCGCGCTCGGCGGGCTCGGGGTGCCGGCGGCCGCGCTGCTGGGCGGGCTGGTGATGGCTGGGCTGATCTTCGGGCTGGCCTGGCAGGCCGGCATCGACGGCTACCGGCTGGTGCTGGTCGGCGTCGGGCTGTCGGCGATGGCCCAGGCGGTGGTCTCCTACCTGCTCACCCGCAGCGCTCTGTTCGACGCCGCCGCCGCGAACGTGTGGCTCACCGGCTCGCTCAACGGCCGCGGCTGGGACCAGGCCCGCCCGCTGGCGATCGCGCTGCTGCTGCTCGTCCCCGCCGCGCTGGCGATGACCCGGGTGCTGGACGCGCTGCAGTTCGGCGACGAGACGGCCCGGGCGCTGGGCGTGCGGGTGCCCCTGGCCCAGCTCGCCGTCGTCCTCGTCGCGGTCGGGCTGGCCGCGTTCGCGGTCTCGGCGGCCGGGCCGATCCAGTTCGTGGCCCTGGTCGTGCCGCAGATCGCCGTCCGGCTGACCGGCGGCTCCCGGCCCCCGCTGCTCACCGCCGGCCTGCTCGGGGCGCTGCTGCTCACCGCCAGCGACCTCGTCGCCCGCACCGCGCTGCCGGAGACGTTCCCCGTCGGGGTCGTCACCGCGGTGGTCGGCGCTCCCTACCTGCTCTGGCTGCTGGTCCGCGGAAGGCGGCGATCCACCCTGTGACCGCACTCGACACCCCCATCCCCGCCCCGACCGCGCAGGTCCGCCTGGCCGCCGACCGCGTCCGGCTGGCCTACGGCGACAAGGTCGTCGTCCACGACCTGGACCTGCAGCTGACCGACGGGTCGTTCACCGCGATCGTCGGGCCGAACGGCTGCGGCAAGTCCACGCTGCTGCGCGCGCTGGGCCGGTTGCTGCGCCCCACCGGGGGCAGCGTCCTGCTCGACGGCCGGGTGATCACCTCCACGCCCACCCGCGAGGTGGCCAAGGTGCTGGGCATGCTGCCGCAGACCCCGCTGGCGCCCGAGGGGCTCACCGTGGCCGACCTGGTCGCCCGCGGCCGGCACCCGCACCAGAGCTGGCTGCGCCAGTGGTCCTCCGACGACGAGGCCGTGGTCACCGAGGCGCTCACCTGGACCGACATGGCCGACCTCGCCGACGCCCCGGTCGACGCGCTGTCGGGCGGGCAGCGGCAGCGCGCCTGGATCTCCATGGCGCTGGCCCAGGGCACCGACCTGCTGCTGCTCGACGAGCCCACCACCTACCTCGACCTCGCCCACCAGGTCGACGTCCTGGAGCTGATCGCCCGGCTGCACACCGAGCGCGGCCGCACCGTCGCCGTCGTCCTGCACGACCTGAACCTCGCGGCCCGCTACGCGCAGCGGCTGGTGGCGATGAAGGACGGCGTCCTGGTCGCCTCCGGCACGCCGGCGGAGGTGCTCACCGAGCAGCTGCTGGCCGAGGTGTTCGAGCTGGAGGCCCGCGTCGTCCCCGACCCGGTGACCGGCACCCCGATGGTCGTCCCGGTCCGCCGCCTGCGCCGCTAGTCGCGCGGGTCCTGCGGCCGGCCGGCCACGACGTCGTCGGGCAGCGGCGCCACGACGTCGTCCGGCAGCGGGGCCACCGTGTTGGGCAGCAGCCCGGGCGCCGGCTCGACGACGAGGTGGAAGTCCTCGCCGTGCCGGGTGATGCCGTCGACGACCGCCTGCTCGACCGCGTCGCTGGCGTAGGCGCGGCGCAGCACCAGCGGGTCCGAGCGCAGATCCTTGGCCAGGGCCACCGCCATGCCCACCATCACCAGCGCGAAGGGCAGCGCGGCGATGATCGTCAGGTCCTGCAGCCCGGTCAGCGCGTCGTCCCCACCGGCCAGCAGCATGATCGCCGCGACGGCGCCCATGACCACGCCCCAGAAGACGACGATGCCGCGGCCGGGGTGCAGCGTGCCGCGCTGGGACAGCGAGCCCATCACGATCGAGGCCGCGTCGGCGCCGGAGACGAAGAAGACGGCCACCAGCACCATGACCAGCACCGTCGTGACGGTGGCCAGCGGGTACTGCTGGAGCACGCCGAACAGCTGCCCCTCCGGCGTCGACCGCCCGGCCACGTCGGTGCCGCCCTGCTGGGCGGCGATGCCGGCCCCGCCGAAGACGGCGAACCAGACGAGGCTGACCGTGCTGGGCACCAGCAGCACGCCGGTGACGAACTGCCGGATGGTCCGGCCGCGGCTGATCCGGGCGATGAACAGCCCGACGAACGGCGTCCAGCTGATCCACCAGGCCCAGTAGAAGACCGTCCAGCCGCGCAGCCACTCGGCCATCGCGTCGCCGCCGGTGGCCTCGGTGCGCCCGGCCATCTCGCCCAGGTCGGAGAAGTAGGCGCCGATCGCCTCGGGCACCAGGTTCAGGACCAGCACGGTGGGGCCGGCGACGAAGACGAACAGCGCCAGGACGACGGCCAGCACCATGTTCGTCGTCGAGAGCCACTGGATGCCCTTGGCGATCCCGGACACCGCGGAGACGACGAACGCCGCGGTCAGCACCGCGATGACCGCCACCAGCACGCCGTTGCCCACGTCGCCGGCCCAGCCGAGGATCTCCATGCCGCTGCCGATCTGCAGCGCACCCAGGCCCAGCGAGGCCGCCGAGCCGAACAGGGTGGCGAAGACAGCCAGGACGTCGATCAGCTTGCCGGCCGGGCCCTCGGCCCGCCGGCGCCCGATCAGCGGAGCGAACGCCGCGCTGATCAGCTGGCGGCGGCCGCGGCGGAAGGTGCCGTAGGCGATGGCGAGCCCCACGACGGCGTAGATCGCCCACGGGTGCAGCGTCCAGTGGAAGAGCGTGGTGGCCAGGGCGGCGCGCACCGCCTCGGGGCTCTCCGCGGCGACGGTGCCGGGCGGGGGCGTCACGTAGTGCGCGAGCGGCTCGCTGACGCCGTAGAACATCAGCCCGATGCCCATCCCGGCGCTGAACATCATGGCCACCCACGACACCGTGCGGAACTCCGGTGCCTCGCCGTCGCGGCCCAGCGGGATGCGCCCGTACCGGCCGGCGGCCAGCCAGACGACGAAGACGACGCAGGCCGAGGCGACCAGCACGAACAGCCAGCCCAGGTTGGTCTCGACCCAGGTCAGCGCGGTCCCGCTGGCACTGCCCAGGCCGGTCGGTGTGGCCAGGCCCCAGGCGACGAAGGCGAGGGCGACCACCGCGGCGACCCCGAAGACGGCGGTGTCCAGCCGACCGCGACCGTCCGCCGCGGCCGGCGGCTGGGCGAGCGCGGGGTGCTGGTGACCGTGGGTGGTGCGGGCGCGCCCGCGTGGTGCGACAGGTGTGCTCACTGGCGGGTGCGGCGCCCCTGCGGGTGCCTCTCCTCTCGGCTCGGCGACACGCCGGTCGTCCCGGGGCTGGGGACGCCGACCTGCCCTGTCACGGTGCGCCGGGCGGGAGCACGACGCAAACCGGGGACGATCACGATCCGGTGACGGTGAGTCACCACAGTCGTGCACCCCGCCGTCGCCGTGACGACCGCCGCAGGCCACACTGGACGGCGATGGACGTGCTCTCCGAAGGTCCGGTCACCGACGCCCTCTACTGGTTGCGCGGTCCCGGCCTGCACGCGCTGCTCATCGTGCTCGGCGCCGTCCTGCTGGCCCGGCTGGTGAGCTGGGCGGGCAACCGGATCACCGACCGGATCGACGCCGCCGCGACCGGCTCGGACGCCCTCGTCCGGTCCGAGGCCGCCAAGCACCGGCACTCGCTCACCCAGGTGCTGACCTGGGCGGCGATCGTGCTGATCTGGTCGGTCGCGGTCATCTTCGTGCTGGACACCCTCGGCCTGCCGGTCACCGGGCTGGTCGCGCCGGCCACCGTGCTCGGCGTGGGCCTGGGCTTCGGCGCCCAGCGCATCGTCGGCGACGTGCTCGCCGGGTTCTTCCTGATCACCGAGCGGCAGTACGGCTTCGGCGACGTCGTCGCGATCCAGGTGGTCGGCGGCGGCGACCCCGCCGAGGGCACCGTCGAGGACGTCAACCTGCGGATCACCCGGCTGCGCTCGGTGAACGGCGAGGTCGTCATCGTCCCCAACGGGCAGATCGTCAAGGTCGTCAACCTCTCCCGCGACTGGGCGCGCGCCGTCGTCGACGTCCCGGTGCCCGCCACCGCCGACGTCAACCGGGTGCAGCAGGTGCTGCGCGAGGTGGGTGAGCGGGCCTTCGCCGACGCCCGGCTGCACCGGCTGCTGCTGGACGCACCCAGCGTGATGGGCGTCGAGAGCCTGGCCCTGGACGAGGTCAACCTGCGGATCGTGGCGCGCACCCTGCCCGGCAAGCAGTTCGAGGTCGGCCGTGACCTGCGCGCCCGGGTGGCGCTGGCGCTGTCCCGCGAGGGCGTCTCGCTGCGGGCGACCTCACAGGAGGACGACGTCCGCGACGAGGCCCTGGCCGAGGACCGGGCCCGCAGCGGGGGTGCCGCGTGACCCGGCGGTCCGACGAGCAGCCCACCACCGTGCTGCCGCAGCAGACGGTCGAGCAGCCCTCGGTGACCACGTCGCCGGCGACCCGCCGCAGCCGCACCTGGCACCACCGCATCCCGGCCCGGATCGGCCGCGCGCGCAGCTCCACGGTGGTCATCGGCGCGCTGTTCGTGCTGCTGGGCGGGCTGAACGTCGTCCTGCCCACCGACCCCTACGTCACGGTGCCCACCGAGTACGGCGACGTCCGGGTGCGCTCCTCGCAGCTGACCCGCACACCCACCCCGACGCCCACCTCCGAGGCGCCCGCCGGGCCGGCCACCACGGAGGCGCCGGAGACCTCGGCGCCGGTGCCGGTGCCGACGAGCGCACCGCGCACGACCCCCGGCCAGGACGAGGAGACCACGACCCCGCCGACCCCCAGCACCACCGGGGGCGAGGAGACCACCGCGCCGACGACGCCGGCCGAGCCCACCGCCACCAGCCGCTCGGCGGCGACCAGCGCGCCCTCGCGCACCGCGGAGACGACCGTCCCCACCCCCACGGCCACGGCCACGGCCGACCCGACCGGCTGACGCCTCAGGACGCGGTGACGACCGCGATCCCGGGCTCGCGGCCGATCGCGGCCAGGGCGGCACCGGCGCCGTCCAGGCCGAGCTGCTGGGTGACCAGGCGCTCGGGGTGCAGCCGGCCGGCGGCGATGAGCGAGAGCATCGCCGGGTAGTCGGCGGCGGCCATGCCGTGGCTGCCCAGCAGCGCGAGCTCGCCGGCGATCACCAGCTCCATCGGGATCTCCGGGCGGCCCAGCGCCGGGGGCAGCAGACCCACCTGCACGTGCCGGCCGCGGCGGCGCAGGCTGCGGATCGAGTTCAGGCAGGTGACGGCCGCGCCGAGCGCGTCGAGCGAGACGTGCGCCCCGCCCCCGGTCAGCTCCGCGACCGCGGCCGGGACGTCGCCGCTGCCGGGAACGGTGTGCTCGGCGCCGAACTGCCGGGCCAGCTCCAGCGCCCCCGGGGCGACGTCGACGGCGACCACCCGCGCGCCGGCGGCGACCGCTACCTGGACGGCGGACAGCCCGACGCCGCCGCAGCCGTGCACGGCCACCCACTCCCCCGGCCGCACCTGCCCGACCCCGGTCACGGCGCGGAAGGCGGTGGCGAACCGGCAGCCCAGGCTGGCGGCGGTGGCGAACGGCATGTCCTCGGGCAGCGCGACCAGGTTGACGTCGGCGGCCTCGAGCGCGACAAACTGCGCCAGCGAGCCCCAGTGGGTGAACCCGGGCTGGGTCTGGTCCTCGCACACCTGGCCGGCGCCCTCCCGGCACGGCGGGCAGTGCCCGCACGCGCAGACGAAGGGCACGGTCACCCGGTCGCCGACCGCCCAGTCCCGCACCCGGTCGCCGACCGCGGCGACGGTGCCGGCGAGCTCGTGCCCGGGCACGTGCGGCAGGACGACGTCGGGGTCGTGCCCCAGCCAGCCGTGCCAGTCGCTGCGGCAGATGCCGCTGGCCCCCACCTCGACGACCACCCCGTCGCGGGACGGCGTCGGGTCGGGCACCGACCGGACGTCGAGCGGGCCACCGAACTCCTCGAACACGAGCGCGCGCACGGGCACAGCCTGCCCCAGCGGCAGACTGGGCCCGTGGACGACCTCACCGCTCTCCGCCAGTCCTGCGACCGCGCGCTGGCCGGGCACGGCCCGCAGACCGCCGCCGACCTGCTCGCGACCGTCCCGCCCGACACCGCGGTCGACCGGTACGGCGCCGGCGGGGTCGTCGCCGAGCTGGAGGCCGAGGTCGCCGGGCTGCTCGGCCAGGCCGCGGCGGTGTACCTGCCCAGCGGCACGATGGCCCAGCAGGCCGCGCTGCGGGTGCACGCCGGGCGGCGTGGGCGGCGGACCGTCGTCTTCCACCCGCAGTGCCACCTCGAGGTGCACGAGGGGCGTGCGCTGGAGCGGCTGCACGGGCTGCTGGGCCGCCCGGCCGGGCACCGCGACCGGCTGCTCACCCTCGCCGACCTGGAGGCCGTGGCCGAGCCGCCGGCGGCCCTGCTGGTCGAGCTGCCGCAGCGCGACCTGGGCGGACAGCTGCCCGCCTGGGACGACCTGGTTACGCAGACCGACTGGGCCCGCGGCCGGGGGGCGGCGGTGCACCTGGACGGCGCCCGGCTGTGGGAGGCCGCCGCCGGCTACGGCCGCCCGCCGGCCGAGGTGGCCGCGCTCTTCGACACCACCTACGTCAGCTTCTACAAGGGCATCGGCGCGTTGGCCGGCTGCTGCCTGGCCGGGCCGGAGGACGTCGTCGCCGAGGTGCGCGAGTGGCGCGGCCGGATGGGCGGCACGCTGTTCGGCCTGTGGCCCGGTGCGGCCTCGGCGCTGACCTGCCTGCGCCGCCGGCTGCCGCTGTTCCCCGGCTACCTGGAGCGCGCCCGCGAGGTGGCCGCCGCCGTGCACGACCTGCCCGGCGTGAGCGTGGTGCCCGACCCGCCGCAGACGCCGATGCTGCACCTGCTGCTGCGCACCACCCCCGAGGGGTTCACCGCCGCCGCCCGCACCCTCGCCGAGCAGGGACTGTGGACCTGGGAGCGGGCGGTGCCCACCGCGGACCCGGCCGTGCAGCGGGTCGAGTTCGCGGTCGGCGACGCCACGATGGCGCTGTCGGTGCCCGAGATCCGGGAGGCCGTCGCCGCGCTCGCCGGCTGACCACTGGCGCGCGGGACGGTCCCGGCGGCCGGGCGTCGCGTGGCACAGGTGGGAGGCGTCGCATACCGTCGACCGCACGCGGTGCTCCATCCAGACGTAGCGCGGTCCCCCGTCGTCGCCGGTCGCCGGCACCACCCCGGAGCAGCCCGGGACCAGCAGAGAGAACTGATGACCGCATCGACTCTGGACGGCGCCTCGCCGTCCCCCGCCGGGGCACCTCGTCCCGAGCGCGCCCGTGACCGTCAGGTCAGCGTCTACGCCGAGCTCTCGCAGCAGGTGAAGGACGCCGGGCTCCTCGACCGCCGGCGCACCTGGTACGCGGTCACGATCGGGCTGACCGCCCTGGCGTTCGTCGCCACCTGGGCCGGCATCGTGGCCCTCGGCGACTCGTGGTGGCAGCTCGGCCTAGCCGTCGTGCTGTCGCTGGTGCTCACCCAGTTCGCCTTCTTCGGCCACGACACCGCCCACCGGCAGGCGTTCGGGTCGCACACGGTGAACGAGTGGTCGGCCCGGGTGCTCTCCTGCGGGGTCACCGGCATCGGCTACGGCTGGTGGATGCAGAAGCACAACCGGCACCACAACGCGCCCAACCAGATGGGCAAGGACCCGGACATCGTCTCCGAGGTGCTGGCCTTCACCCCCGACGACGCCGCCGAGCGGATGAGCGGGCTGCGTGGCTGGTTCACCCGGCACCAGGGCTGGGCGTTCTTCCCGCTGCTGGGCTTCGAGGGCACCGCGCTGCACGCCAACAGCATCGCCACGCTGGTCCGGGAGAAGTCGATGCCGCGGCGCCGGCTGGAGCTGACGATCATCGCCGTCCGGCTGATCGCCTACGTCGCGGTCGTCTTCCTGGTCATGCCGCCGCTGCTGGGCGTGGCCTTCATCGTCGTCCAGCAGGCCGTGTTTGGTCTGCTGATGGGCGGGTCGTTCGCGCCCAACCACAAGGGCATGCCGATCGTGCCGAAGAACGCCAAGGTCGACTTCCTGCGCCGTCAGGTGCTCATGTCGCGCAACATCCGCGGCGGCCGGGTCACCGACTTCATGATGGGCGGCCTGAACTACCAGATCGAGCACCACCTCTTCCCGAGCATGCCGCGGCCGAACCTGAAGAAGGCCCAGCCGCTGGTGCGCGCGCACTGCGCCAAGCACGGGATCAGCTACACGGAGACCTCGCTGGTCGGCTCCTACCGCGCGGTCGTGCGGTACCTGAACCGGGTCGGCATCGCCGAGCGCGACCCGTTCACCTGCCCGCTGGTGGCCTCGACCCGCAACTGAGGAAGGACCCCGTCGCCCCCAGCACGCGCAGGCTCGCGGCGGGGCCCTGCAACGGGGCCTGACCGACGGCCCGGCTCCCTCGCGGAGCCGGGCCGTCGTCGTTCAGCGGGTGGTCAGCAGGACCAGGACGACGACCAGCACGAAGAACGCGGCGACGGCGGCCAGCCCCGCCCAGTGCCGGCGCCGGGTGCTGACGCCGTCCAGGACACCGGCGAGGAAGCCCTGGGGTACCGCCGCGGTGCGCCCGGCGAGGTGCGTGCGCAGCGCCGTCTCCACCCCGGCCGCGGGGCGGTCGTCGGCCGGCAGCAGCTCCTCGACCCGGTCCAGCCCGCGCAGCGTGTCGGAGGCGACGGACTCCTCCGGGACGCCCAGGTCGGCGGCCGTCTGCTGCACCGAGCGCCCCTCGCCCAGGCGCAGGACGAGCACCGCACGCTGCTGCGCGGGCAGCCGGCCCAGGGCCGTGGTCAGCGCGCTGCGCACCGGCGGGGCGGGGACCGGCGCCAGCGACAGGCCGCGCAGCAGCGGCGTGGCCGCCACCGCCTCCCGCAGCTGGGTGCGCCGGTGCCAGCGGGGGTGCTCGGCCAGCAGCGCGGCGCGGGCGGCCGGCGCCCGGTCGGCGGCGGCCAGCTCCCCCCACCGGCGGTGGACGGCGCCCAGCGCGGCCGACGCCAGCTCGACGGCCTCGGTCGGGTCACCGGTCAGCAGGACCGCCGTCCGCAGCAGCGCCGGGGCCTGGTCGGCCACGAACGCCGCGAACGCGCCGTCGTCGGTGGTGCGCATGCCGGCCCCTCCCGCCGTCGTGGGTGCCCATGGTCACCCACGCCGGCCGGGGGTCAGCTGCTGGGCGCCGGTTCGGGCCAGCCGGCCAGGTGCCCGATCCAGGCCAGCGCCAGCCAGGCGCCGGTCAGCGAGCCGGTGACCGAGCCGTCGGTCAGCTCCAGCCGCCAGGGCGCGGCCGACTGGCGCGGCCGCCGCGACCCGGTGCCCGGCACCGCGCGCACCACCCGCCAGGTCTCGACCGGGAGCCGCCGGGCCGGACGCCCGGGCCCCGCGACCCAGACCGCCTCGCGGGTGGCCTCGACCGGTTCGGCCGGCGCCGGGTCGGGCCAGCGCAGCTCCAGGACGCCGAGCCCGAGGTGGCCGGCCGGGTCGGCGGGCAGTGACCAGCTCGCCGGCCGGGCACCCAGCGCGGCGTCGGCGCCGAGGGTCACGACCGCGGAGACGGCGTGGAACAGCCCGCCCAGCACCCGGCCGACCCGGGCCTCGGGCGGTGGGTCCTCGACCGTCCAGTCGACCATCCGACGCAGTTCCGCATCGCTCATCGCGTCAGCGTGCCCGACCGTGCCATGCCTCGCCCCCCACGGAGAGTGCGGGGACGGGTCAGAGCGAGATCTCGGCGATGATCTGCGGCACCTGCAGCGGCAGCTCGCGGGCCAGGAAGCCCAGCCGGCCCACCGAGGCGGCCAGCCGCTCCCCCGCGCGACCGTGCAGGTAGGACGCCCAGACCGCGGCCTGCGCGGGCTCGGCCCCGCGGGCCAGCAGCCCGGCGACCACCCCGGCGCGCACGTCGCCGGAGCCGGAGACGCCGAGCCCGGCGCCGCCGCTCTGGTCCTGCCAGAGCCGGCCCTCGGGGTCGGCGACCCAGCTGGTCGCCCCGCCCAGGCCGACGACGGCGTGCGCCTGCTCGGCGAGCCGGCGGGCGGCACCGGCCGGGTCCGCGTCGATCTCGTCGGCCTCGACGTGCAGGGCGATCGCCAGCTCGGTCGGGTTCGGGGTGAGGACGACGCGCCCCGCCAGCCGGTGCAGGCAGCGGGGGTCGGCCGTGACCGCGGCGAGCCCGAGGGCGTCGAGCACGACGGGGGCGTCCAGCTCGGGCAGCAGCGACTCGACGAACTGACGGGTCTGCGGCTCGTCGGCCATGCCGGGCCCGATGAGCACCGCGGACGCCGACCGGGCCAGGTCCAGCACCAGTTCGGCGGAGTCGCCGCGGATGGCGCCCTCCTCGGTCGAGGGCACGCCCCGCACCAGCGCCTCGGGCAGGGCGATGGAGATGTGCGGGGCGACCTTGGACGGGACGACGACCTGCAGCTTGCCCGCCCCGGACCGCAGCGCGGCCTCGGCCGCCAGGGTCACCGCGCCGAGGGTCTCGGTGCTGCCGCCGATGACCAGGATCGAGCCGCGGGACTCCTTGCCCCCGGTCGGCTCGGGCAGCTGCCAGCTGCGCAGCACCGGTGGGGTGACCAGGGTGGCGTCAGGCAGGGGACGGGACATCGTTCTCCTCGGTCACGGGGGCGCCGTCGCCCGGGCCGGCGTCGAGCAGGTGCGCGACGCCGTTGAAGTCGGTCAGGCCGAAGGCCCCACCGTCGGTCAGCTCGTACCGGGTCACCGAGGTGTTGGCGACCTGCTCACGGCGGTCGATCTCCAGCAGCTGCGGCTCGGACAGCTCCTCGAGCACGTACCGGAACACCATGACCACGGCCTGGTGGCAGACGCACATCAGGCGCTCGCCGTCGTGCCGCAGCGCCTCGGTGGCCAGCAGACTGCGGATGCGCAGCGCGACGTCGGCCCAGCTCTCTCCGCCCGGCGGCCGGTAGTAGAACTTGCCGAGCAGGTCCCGCCGGCGGGCCTCCTCCGGGTACTCGTCCCGGATGCCCTCGCGGGTCATGCCGTCGAAGGCACCGAAGTCGCGCTCCCGAAGCCGCTCGTCGTAGCGGATGGTCAGGTCGAGCCCGCTGGCGTCGACCGCGCGCCGCGCGGTGGCCGCCGCGCGCGCGAACGGCGAGCTCAGCACGGTGGTGGGCTGCTGGTCGGCGGGCAGCCGGGCCAGCCAGGCGCCCAGCGCGTCGGCCTGCTCCTCACCGGTCGCCGACAGCGGGACGTCGGGGTCGCGGACGTCGAGGGTCAGCCGGGACGACTCGCTGCGGTACGCCTGCGCGTCGGCCAGGTTGCCGACGCTCTCGCCGTGCCGCACCACCCACAGCGCGCTCGGCCCCGGTGCCCGTGCCATCACGTCGTCCCGTCCGTCGTCGCGGCGCCCCTGCTGAGCACCGCCCGCCGTCGGACAGCCGATCACCCCGGCAGCCAAACCGCGAGCCGGGGGCTGGACGACGTCCGGCGGGATGCGGACGATGTCCGGATGGCCGACGAGAGCACCTTTGAACGGCGGGCCTTCGCCACGCCCGCGGAGTTCGACGCCTGGCTCACCGCCGAGCACGACCGGGCCCCGGGGCTGTTCGTGCTGATGGCGAGGAAGGCCTCGGGCATCCCGTCGATCACCGCGCCGGAGGCGGTGGAGGTGGCGCTGTGCCACGGCTGGATCGACGGCCGGGGCAACCGGGTGGACGACGTCTGGTTCACCGTGCGGTACACGCCGCGCCGGCCGAGGAGCGTGTGGTCGCAGAAGAACGTGGCCACGGTGGCCCGGCTGGTGGCCGACGGGCGGATGCGCCCGGCGGGGCTGGCCGCGGTGGAGGCCGCGCAGGCCGACGGACGCTGGGATCGCGCCTACGCCGGCCCGGCCACGATCACCGTCCCCGACGACCTGGCCGCGGCGCTGGCCGCCGAGCCCGCGGCCCTCGCCGCGTTCGAGGCGCTGGACGGCACCAACCGGTACGCCGTCCTGTGGCGGGTGCACACCGCCGCCACGCCGCAGACCCGGGCCAAGCGGATCACCGCCCTCGTCGAGATGCTCGCCGAGGGCCGCCGCCTGCACTGAGCCGCTGTGCTCGGGCGACGCGCCGGTACACCGGCACCCGCACCACGAGCGCGCCGGCCAGCACCACCGCCGCTCCCCAGAGGACGACGAGCGAGCCGTCGGTGACCCGGAGCGCGAACAGGGCGGCGAGCACGGCGACCACGAGCAGCACGACGTCGTCGACCAGCGCCGCGCGCAGGGTGGCCGGTCTCGTGCGGTCCCCGCGGAGCCAGGAGGGCGTCATGCCCCGATGATGGCTCAGCCGGTGACGCGGCGGGCGCCGACGTAGCCGCCCTTGTCGACGCTGGTGACGGCGACGGGCTTGCCGGTGACGCTGGCGTGCACCATCTGGCCGTTGCCGATGTAGAGGCCGACGTGGCTGATCGGCGAGTAGAAGAAGACCAGGTCGCCGGGCTGCAGCTCGGCCCGCGACACCGGGACGCCCATGCCGGACTGCGCGCGGCTGGAGTGCGGCAGGGCGACGCCCGCGGCGGCGTAGGCGTACTGGGTGAGCCCGGAGCAGTCGAAGGTGTCCGGACCGCTGCCGCCCGTGGCGTACATGTCGCCGATCTGGGCCAGCGCCGTCTGGACGGCGACCCCGGCCGCCGCGGTGGGCGCCGGGGCGGGGTCCGCCGCGGCGACGGCCGGGCCGGCGAGCGCGGTGTGCACGCGCACCTGGTCGGCGGCGGTGAGCCGGGCGAAGTCGCTCTCGTACCCGGCGAGCTCCTCCTCCAGCTGGTCCTGCCGCGCCTCCAGGTCGGTGGCGGCCTGGGCGGCGGCAGCGGCAGCCGCGGCGGCGTCGCGCTGGGCCTGGTCGGCGGCGGCCCGGGCGGTCGCGGCCTGGGCGACGACGGCGTCCGCGTGCGAGGCCAGCTTGTCCAGCGTGCTCATCTGCTCGACCAGGTCGTCGGCGGAGCCGCTGGTGAGGAAGGCGGCGAGCTTGCCGCGGGTGGTGCCCACGTAGCCGGTCTGCGCGATGGAGCGCAGCTGGGGCTCCAGGGCGTCGAGCTGGGCCTGCGCGGCGGTGACGGCACCGGCCGCGGCGTCGGCGGCGGCTTGCTGCTGCGCGACGGCGTCGGTGGCCTCGTTGACCTGCTCGCCGATCGCCTCGAGCTGCTTGCCGGTCTCGGTGACGGCCTGGCGGGCCTGCTCGGGGGTGGTGGGGGCGGCCGAGGCCGTCGTCGGGGCCAGCACGACCACGACACCGGCGCTCAGCGAGAGCGCGGCGGCGCGGGTCCACGTCCGCCGGGTCGATCGATGCACCAGGGCCTCCGTCTGCGCGCGTCGCGCCCGGGAAGGGGCGACAGCACTACGCGCGCGTCGCAACGGAACGTAGGGAGGCCACCGCGGGCGGTCGGCCCGCCGCGCCGGGGGTCGATCGGTCCGCCGGTCCGCTCAGTCCCACAGGCCCCGCATGCCACTCCGGCCCCGCCGCGAGCCACTCCTGCCCCACCCGTTCTGGGGCCCGCGGTGCGGCGCCGGGGCGATGAGCCGGTCGGCGACCGCGCCGGTCACGAACGAGTACACGGCCTTGCCGGCCACGTCGACGACCTGGTCCTGCCGCGACCACGTCCACGGCGGCGCACCCACGCCGGTGGCGTTCTCCAGCGTCTGGTCGACGGCCAGCCGCACCGAGGTGTGCCAGGCGTTCGCCCGCCAGCCGCGCAGCCCCGCGGCCGACCACACCCCGCGCAGCACGCCGACCGCCGCACCGGTGCCCCAGTGCATGAGGTGGTTGACCACCAGCGGGCGCGCGGACTCCGGCAGCCGGACCCCGGTGGTCAGCGCGGTGAGCGTCCGGCCGGGGACGTAGCTGTCCGGCCGGTGGGTGAACCACTGCTCCAGCTCCTCCGCCGTGGTCATCGCCGCCACGCCGACCAGCCCGGCCACCGCGCCCCGCACCACTGCTCTCGCCCACATGCCGGCGGGCTACCCGCGGCGTCCGACCCGCAAAGACGACGAGCCGCCTCCCGGCGTGCGGGAGGCGGCTCGTGCGGGTGTCGAGGGGTCAGCCCGCGGCGGGCTCGGAGGAGTCGAGGGCGTCGAGGGCCGCGACGTCCCGGAGGATCGCCTGCAGCTCGGCGGAGGTCCACGCCTCGCAGCAGTCACAGCTGCCGGTGGCGGTGAAGCTGCGCAGGCCCAGGCTGCCGCCGGCCTGGTCCTCGGCGAGGGCGAGCTGGCCGTCCTCCGGGTTGCGGTGGCAACGGCACGACGAGGCGCACATGCCCAGCCCCCACCCGGAGACGATCACCGACGCGCCGTTCTCGTGCACCTTGCCCAGCTGGAAGATGGAAGGCTTCTGGTAGGTCATGTCGGGCTCCCCTCGCCGTCCTGCCGTGTGGGGCAGGGGGTCGTCGTCGGCGTTCGAGGGGAAGTAGACAGGAACCGTGTTGCATGTCCGCGTTCCGGGGGCATGAAACGCGGTCGACCAGAAAACCTGGACACAGTCGTCACACCGGCCCCAACGGACCCGTCCGTCACAGCGCCTCGTACAGCCGCAGGTGCGCCGCCGCCGCGGCGTCCCAGCTGTGTCCCTGCGCGAGCGTCCGGCCCGCCGTCCGGCGCTCCTCGCCCACCTCGGCCAGCAGCCCGGCGGCGAGCTCCGCCGGGTCGGCGGCGAAGGTGGCGGCGGTGCCGAACACCTCCCGCAGCACCGGCAGGTCCCGGGTGACGACCGGGACGCCGGCGGCCAGCGCCTCCATCGCGGCCAGGCCGAAGCCCTCCTTCACCGAGGGGAAGGCGAAGACGTCGGCGGCGGCGACCAGGGCCGGCAGCTCCTCGTGGTCGACCGGCCCGAGGACGACGGGCACCACGCCCAGCTCGGCCGCCCGGTCGAACACCCGCGCGCGGTAGTCGCGGTAGTCGAACAGCGTCTCGCCGCCGGCCACGACCAGCGACAGCTCCGGGCGCACGGCCTGCACCCGGGCCATCGCCTCGACCAGGTCCAGGGTGCCCTTGCGCGGCTCGATGCCCCCGACCGCCAGCACGTAGCGACCCAGCCGGTCGGTCCAGCTGCGCCGTCCGGGCTCCCCCGCCGGACCCGCCGCGGCGGCGAACCGGGCGGCCTCGACGCCGTTGGGGATCACCGTGGCCACCCGACCCCAGCCGGTCGCCACCTCGGCGGCCACCGCTGCCGAGACGCAGACCAGCGCGGACGGCGTGACGACCGCCCGCTCGTGGCAGGCGGCGAGCTCGGGGGTGGTGAAGGTGTCGAGGTGGTGCACCGTGCGCACGCAGTCGGGGACGGCGTTGGCGCTGATGCAGTCCTGGGCGTGCACGACCTCGTAGTCCTCGTCCTGGAACGCCGCGCCGAGCACCCGGATCGACCGCAGGATGCGCGCGCCGACGTCCTCCCCCGGTACGTCGGGGAACGGCACCAGCCGCAGCGTGACCGCGGGGTCGACCGGGCGGAAGAAGGCGGCGTCGCCGCCGCGGCCCAGCGACCAGACGCTCACGTCGTGTCCGGCGCGGGCCATCGCCTCGGCCAGCGCCAGGGTGTGCACGACCCCGCCGCGCGGCCTGGTCGAGTAGGTGAGCAGCGCGATCTTCACGCGTAGGCCTCCGGCCGGCGTTCCCGCAGGTGGTCCAGGACCGTGCGCGCGCGGGCGACCTCGCCGGTGACGTCGAGGTCGGCGACGGCCAGCCCGGCCTTGGCCCACGTGCGGGCCAGCACGTCACCGCCGGGGCCGACGACCTTGGACTGGCCGAGGAACCGCAGCCGGCCCATCGTCCCGGTCTGGTTGGCCGACACCCAGACCACCTGGTTCTCCGCGGCGCGCGCGCAGTCGTAGAGGTCGAACAGCCGCGACTGGCGGTCCTGCACCAGCCGCGGCGCCCGGTCGGTCAGGCTGGCCGGCCACGCCGACAGGCAGGCCAGCAGCTGGGCGCCGTCCCCGGCGAGCGTGCGGGCCGCCTCGGGGAAGGTCTTGTCGTAGTCGATGAGCATGCCGATCCGGCCCACCGGGGTGTCGAAGGCGGTGAACGCCCCGCCCGGCGCGTAGGCGGGCAGCTCGCCGGCCGGCTGGTGCACCTTGCGGTGCCGGCCCAGGACGCCGTCGCCGGTCACGCAGACCGCGCTGTTGAAGTGCTGCCCACCGGCGGACTCCCGGTACCCCAGGCAGACGACGACGTCGCCCGCGGCGGCCGCGACCCGGGCCAGCTCGGGCGCGGCGGCGTCCAGGGCCGGGGGCAGGCCGGTGTCGTCACCGCGGCCCAGGTCGCCGAGGTACCCACCGATCGTGGCGTCGGGGAAGACCAGCAGCTGCACGCCCCGGTCGCGGGCGTCGGTGAGGATGCCCTCGATCTTGACCAGGCACTGTCCGACGTCCCGCCCGAAGTGCGCCGCGACGGCTGCGACCCTCACGCCCCGCCGTCCGAGGCAGCGGAACCGTGGCCCCCGGATCCCGGGCCAGGACCGGGTACGCCGCGCATGGTCACCCCGTCCGGGCCGCCGACGAGGCGGCTGCCACGGCCAGCGAGCGGGGCAGGCCGGTCGGCGTCCCGGCGAGCTCGGTGACCCGGTCGGCGACGAACCCGGCGTCCCGGGCGATGCCGGCGAACCGGCCCGAGCCCCAGGTGTGCAGCCAGGGCAGGCCCAGCACGTACAGCCCCGGCGCGGAGGTCACCCCGCGCACGTGGGTCGGGTAGCCCGCGCCGTCGAACACCGGCACGCGCACCCAGCTCCAGTCGGCGCGGAACCCGATCGCCCAGACGACCGCGCCGATCGCGGCGGGGTCCAGCGAGGTCGGGTCGGCGTCCGGCGCCCAGACCGAGGTGTAGCGGGGCTCGACCGGGGCGTCGATGCCGTAGCGCTCGATGTGCGCGTCGACCAGGTCCTTGGCGTTGTCGTCGACCCGGTCGGCGCCGTCGAGGTGCGCGGTCAGGTCGGGCGCGAACGACAGCACGCCGCCGCTGACGCCGGTGAGCGTGCCGTAGAGCCGCATGCCCTCCCGGGCGAACTGCCGCAGGTCGATGTCGCGCCCGCCGTCACGGCCGGTGACGTAGTGGTTGGTGCCCGCCCGGGCGGCCTCGCCGTCGCGGTGCTGCTCGACGGGCATGTCGTAGTGGCCCATGTCGTGCAGCCAGGCGACCATGTCGCGGCCGCGGTACCGGCGGGCGATCCGCGGGGCGCTGCCCACGGCCAGGTGCACCCGGCGGCCGGCCAGGTGCAGGTCCTCGGCGATCTGCGCGCCCGACTGCCCGGTGCCCACGACCAGGACGTCGCCGTCGGGCAGCTGGGCGGGGTTGCGGTAGGCCTGCGAGTGCAGCTGGGCGACCCGCTCCGGCAGCTGACCGGCCCAGGGCGGCAGCACCGGCAGGTGGTAGCCGCCGACGGCCAGCACGACCTGGTCGGCGGTGACGTCGCCGGCGCTGGTGGTGAGCCGGTAGCCACCCTCGGGCGCCGGGGCCAGCCGCGTGACGGCGACGCCCTCGTGCACCGGCGGGTCGAAGGAGGCGGCGTAGCTGCGCACGTACTCGACGATCTCGTCGCGCAGCATGAAGCCGTCGGGGTCGTCGCCGGCGTAGGGCCAGCCGGGCAGCTGGCACTGCCAGTTCGGCGTGACCAGGCAGAAGGTGTCCCACCGGGCGTCGGCCCACTCGTGGGCGATCGTCTCCCGCTCGAGGACGACGTGCTCGATGCCGCGCTGCACCAGGTGCCAGCTCACCGACAGCCCGGCCTGCCCGCCACCCACGACCGCGACCGGCACCCGGGCGGGCAGCCCGGCGCGGGTCGACTGCGTCTCGGTCAGCGTCATGCCCCCACCAGCGCGCCGTAGGCGTCGGGACGGCGGTCGCGCAGGTGCCCCATCGACCGCCGCGCCCCGTCCAGGGTGGCCCGGACGTCGACCGAGGCCACCGCCATGCCCGGCGCGACGCCGGTGGTGGCCAGCACGTCGCCACCGGGGCCGACGACCTTGGCGCTGCAGACGAACCGCAGCCCGCCGAAGGTGCCGGCCTGGTTCGCCGACACCCAGACGATCTGGTTCTCCAGCGCCCGCGCCTGGTCGAAGAGGTCGAAGCGGCGGGTCCAGCGGTCCTCGGCCAGGTCGGCCGCGGCGGCGGTGCGCGAGCCGGGCCAGGCCGACATGCAGGCCACGATCTCCGCGCCGTCCATGGCCAGCGTGCGGGCGGCCTCGGGGAAGGCCTTGTCGTAGCAGATCACCATGCCCATCCGGCCGACCGGCGAGTCGAAGGCGCGGAACCCGTCGCCGGCGGTGTAGCTGTTGCCCTCCCCCAGTGGCTGGTGGACCTTGCGGTGCACCCCGAGGACGCCGTCGCCGGTCACCGCGACCGCGGTGTTGTACCGGGTGCCGCCGTCGGCCTCGCAGAAGCCGGCGGTGACCACCATGTCGCCGGCGATCCGGGCCAGCCGGGCGACCTCGGGGCCGTCGACGTCCAGGGCGGGTGGCAGCGCGTGCTGGGGCAGCACCTGCGCGACCCCGTGCTCGCCGAGGTCGGCGAGGTAGCCGCCCAGCGTCGCCTCGGGCAGCACGAGCAGCTGCACGCCGCGGCGGCGCGCCTCGGCGACGAGCTGCTCGATGCGGGCGAAGACCTCGCCGAGGTCGCGCCCGAACGGGGCGGCGACGGCGGCGACCGTGGTGGTGGGCATGGCGCTCCTGTCCTCAGGCCGCGCCCAGGCCGGTGACCGGCCCGGGGACGGCGGTGGTGAGCGAGCCGTCGGGCCAGCGCAGCTGCACCCCGGCGCCGGGGACGAGCTCGCCGCAGACGGCGGTGGTGGCGGGCCCGGCGTCGGCGACGGGGGCGCCGGGGACGTCGGTGGTGAGGAAGCCGGTGCCGGGGAAGCAGCTGACCCAGTCGCCGACGCTGGCCGCGGCCGGTCGCGGGACGGCGGCGACGTCCAGCACGGCACCGCAGCCGCTGGCCTCGGCGAGCATGCCCAGCGTGCCGACCAGCCCGGCCATGCTCACGTCCTTGGCCGAGGCGGGGGCGGTGCGGGCGACGAACGAGCCCATCGCCTGCAGCTCGGCGGTGCTGCGGCCGCTGGTGGAGTCCCACTGCCGGCCGGTGTGCCCGCGCCGCCAGCCCCCGCCGAGGTCGGCGGTCAGCCGCACCTCGTGCCCGGCCCGGCCACCGCCGGCGGGCACCGGACGGGACGTCTGCCCGAGCGCGGTGACGCTCAGCCCGGCCGGGACGCCGAGCTGGGTGTGCCCGCCGAGCACCGGGACGCCCCACGCGCTGCTGGCCGCCTTCAGCCCGGCGAGCACGCGGGCGGCGAAGGAGGCGTCCCGGGCGCCGATCGCGTCGAGCAGGCCCAGGGGTGCCGCGCCCATCGCGGAGAGGTCGTTGACGTTGACCAGCACCCCGCACCAGCCCGCCCACTCCGGGTCGCGCTCGACCATCGACGGCAGGATCGCGTCGCAGGCGGCGATCACGTCGGTGCCGGGCACCGGGGCGCCGTCGTCCCCGACGAACCCCGCGCCGCCCAGGTGGAGGCCGCCGAGCAGCCCGCCCAGCGGGGACTTGGTGGCCCGGGCCAGCGCGGCGAGCCGGCCGATCGGCCAGGTCATCGCCGTGTGCGGCCGCCCGCCGAGCTCGGTGGCGCCGGTGGTCTGCCAGCCGAGCCGGGTGAACAGCGGCGCGTACCGGTCCTGCACGGTCGCGTCGAAGCGCAATGCGCCGGCCGCCTCGGCGCGGGCGGAGGCGGCGTTCACCAGCGCGGCACCCAGGCCGTGCGGCGCCCCAGGGACGACGACGAGCCGCGAGCCGGACCACCAGCCCACGTCGGGCCCGCCGGGGTCGGCCGGGGCGAGCCGGACGCCGCCCAGCACCGTTCCACCGGTTTCACGTGCAACGAGCGTCACGGCGCGCGGGTCGTCGTCCGTGCCGTCGCGGTCGGTGCCGGCGAACAGCCCCTGCTCCTCGACGAACGCCCGCTGCCGCAGCGCCCGGTGGGCGGCCACCCCGGCGGCGTCGGCCTCCTCGATCTGCCAGGCCGGCCCGGCGGGGGTGTGGCGGAAGTCGACGAGCAGGACGCTGCGCTCCAGCGCCGCCCGTTCGTCTTCCGGGGCCAAAGTCGCGACTTCGGCCCCGGATGTGGTCGGGCCCGAGGCGACGGTCATGCGCCGGCCGCCTGGAGGGCGCTGCACGCGCCGCAGGCGGCGCAGCCGGCGCCCTGGTCGGCGCCGCGCATGTCCAGCCGGCGCAGGCCCGCGGCGACCCGCTCGGTCACGTCCTGCAGCACCGCCGGGTCGGGCGCGCCGACGCCGTCGGCCACCGCGAGGGTCCCGGCCAGCGGCCGGTAGGGGACGACGAAGGGGTAGACGCCGGCCTCGGCCAGCTCCAGGGCGCCGGCGACCAGCTCGTCGGGGTCCTCGCCCAGCCCGACCAGCAGGTAGGTCGAGACGCGGTTGCGGCCGAAGACGCGCACCGCCTCGGCCCACGCCGCGCGGTACTGGCTCATCGGCACGCTCGCCTTGCCCGGCATCCAGCGCGCCCGGACGGCGTCGTCCAGCGACTCGACGTGGATGCCGATGGCGGTGGCCCCGGCCTCCTTCAGCTCGGTGATCGCGTCGAGGTCTTCGGGCGCGGGTGGCTCGCACTGCACCTGCACGGGCAGCCCGGGCACGGCCGCGGTGACCGCCCGCACGCAGCGGGCGAGGTGGCGGGCGCCGCGGTCCCGGCCGTTCGTCGTCCCGGTGGTCATGACCATCTGCCGGACGCCGTCGAGCCGGACGGCGGCCTCGGCGACCTCCGCCAGCTGGGCCGGGGTCTTCACCGCGGTCGTCGACCCGGCCGCCAGCGAGGCCTCGATGGCGCAGAACCGGCAGCGGTCGGCCTCGGCGTACCGGATGCAGGTCTGCACGACCGTCGTGGCGAGCACGTCCGCACCGTGCAGGCGGGCGAGCTTCTCGTAGGGCACGCCGTCGGCGGTGGTCAGGTCGTAGAAGCGGGGGCGGTCGATCGGGGTGGCCTCGAGCCCGAGGTCGGCACCGTCCAGCAGCAGCCGGCCGCCGCTGATCGAGTAGGGCGAGGCGGGGTTGAGCGGGAGCGCGGCGCCGTGCCCGCCGAGCAGCACGTGCCCGTCGTCGCTGGGGCCCGCACCCGCCCGCCGGGTGACCTGCGCGTCGACCCGGACGCCGAGGATGGCGACGTCCACCCGGGTCGACGCCCTCGTCGGCGTCTGGGTCATGGCGCCGACCTCAGAGGTTGTAGGTCGAGTTGATGATGGCGCCCTTGCGGGCGTAGTGGATGAGCGCGTCCTGCACGTCGAGCGGGTGGCAGGGGATGGTGCCGGCGATGAGGTCCTCCTCGCGGAGGCCGTGCAGGCTGAGGCCGAAGCGGCAGACGTAGACCGTGCCGCCCTCCTCGATGAACCGCTCGATCTGGGTGTTGATGTTCTGCTCACCCGGGAAGCCGGAGTCGCCGGTGGTCGGGAAGCCACGGGTGGCCATCGCGTTCATCGCGCCGGGGCCGTAGAAGTACAGGACCGACTCGTAGCCCTTGCGCAGCGCCCGCAGTGCCTGCAGGCAGGCGACGAAGGCGACCGAGGACTCGTGCGCGATGCCGTGCACGAGGGTGAAGTAGGACTCGCCCTCGCCGGCCTGGTAGTCCGGGAAGATCTTGGTCGAGCCGTAGATGTTCGACCCCTTGGGCAGCGAGGGGTGCGCGATCTCGGCCTTGCTGGTGTCCTGGGCGGCCTTGAGGTCCGCGTCGCTGATGAGCGGCGTGCCGGTGGTGGCGGGCAGGGTCGTGGTCATCTCGTTCTCCTCGGTCGGGGTCAGAAGCCGTGCAGGGACTCGAAGTTGCGGCGGAAGAAGAGGTCGGTGAGCTCGCGCCCGCCGGTGGCCGCGAGCAGGCGGGCGTGCTCGCCGGCGAAGTCGCCCCAGGGCTGGTCGGAGGCGAACAGCACCCGGTCGGCGCCGATGCCGTGCCGCTCGATCTCGGTGGCGAACCAGCGCGGGGCGAAGCCGATGGCCCAGCTGGTGTCGGTGTAGACCCGCTTGCCGGCGGCGACCCAGTCGAAGAAGCGGGAGCCGATCAGCTTGATGTGGCCGCTCATCCCGCCGCCCATGTGCACCAGGTGGACGGCGACGTCGTCGGCGTAGCGGTCGACCAGCTTCCCGACCTGGTCGAGGTCGCTGGCCGCGCCGGGGCTGGTGTGCACGTGCACCACCAGGTCGTGGGTACGGGCGGCGGCGAAGACGGCGTCCAGCTGGGGCAGGCAGCCCGGGTCGTCGACCCCGCCGCCGAGCAGGAAGGACAGCTTGAGGGCGGAGACGCCTGGCTCACCGGCGAGGGCGAGCGCCTTCTCGGTGGCGACGGCGTCCTGCGGGCGCGGACTGGTCCACAGTCCGGCGCGGACGCGGTCGTCGCGCTGGGCCGCCTCGACGACCAGCTCGTTGAGCGCGAAGGACGCCGTCGGGTCCGGGACGCCGTAGTTCGGGATGACCAGCGCCCGCTCGGTGCCCTCGGCGTCCAGGTCGGCGATCAGCTCGTCGATCGTGGCGCGCGCGGTGGTGTCCGGGTTGACCGGCGGGCCGCCGTAGAAGCCGAACGCGGGGAGGACGCCCAGGTGCCGGTGCGCGTCGTGCACCAGCCGCGGGGCCCTCGTCGTCATGGCGAGAACGGTGGCGGGCGCGCGTGTCCCCGTGGTGACGTCCGGAACGAGATGCCGTTACGAAGACCGCACCGCCGGCGCGCTGCGTTTCGACCGCGTGGCCGAGTCCGCACGGGGCGGCGAGTGTGCGCTCAGCGGGGTCCGGAGGTGGCCAGGACCCCGCTGAGCGCACCGTCGGCGGGTCAGGCGAGGTCGAGCTCGATCTCGGGGTAGAGCGGGTGGGCGTCGACGAGCTCGGCGGCCCGGGCGCGCACCCGCTCGGCGACGGCCGGGTCGAGCCGGTACTTCACCTTGGAGTCGCCCTCGGCCTGCGTGCTGGTCAGGACGTCGACCATCAGGTCGCCCACCTCGGCCAGCTCGGCCTCGCGCAGGCCACGGGTGGTCAGCGCGGGCGTGCCCAGCCGGATGCCGCTGGTGTACCAGGGCCCGTTCGGGTCGGCCGGCACCGAGTTGCGGTTGGTGACCAGGCCGGCGTCCAGCAGCGCGGCCTCGGCCTGCCGCCCGGTGAGCCCGTAGGCGCCGACGTCGGCGAGCACCAGGTGGTTGTCGGTGCCGCCGGTGACCAGCCGGGCGCCGCGCCGCAGCAGCTGGTCGGCCAGCGCCCGGGCGTTGTCCACGACCTGCTGCGCGTAGCCCGCGAACTCCGGACGGCGCGCCTCGGCCAGGGCCACGGCCTTGGCCGCCATGACGTTGGGGAGCGGGCCGCCGAGCACCATCGGGCAGCCGCGGTCGACCGAGGGGGCGTACTCCTCGGTGCACAGCACCATCCCGCCGCGCGGCCCGCGCAGCGACTTGTGCGTCGTGGTCGTGACGACGTCGGCGTGCGGCACCGGGTCGAAGTCGCCGGTGAGGACCTTGCCGGCGACCAGCCCGGCGAAGTGGGCCATGTCGACCAGCAGCGTGGCGCCCACCTCGTCGGCGATCTCACGCATCGCGGCGAAGTCGACCCGCCGCGGGTAGGCGGAGTAGCCCGCGACCAAGATCAGCGGCTTGAACTCCCGCGCCCGCTCGCGCAGGGCGGCGTAGTCGATCAGGCCGGTCGCCGGGTCGGTGCCGTAGCTGGACTGCTCGAACATCTTGCCGGAGATGTTGGGCCGGAAGCCGTGGGTGAGGTGGCCACCGGCGTCCAGGCTCATGCCGAGCATCCGCTGGTCGCCCAGCGCCCGGCGCAGCTGCGCCCAGTCGGCCTCGGTGAGCGCGTCGACGTTCTTCACGCCGGCCGCGGCCAGCGCCGGGGTCTCGACACGGTGGGCCAGGATCGACCAGAAGGCGACCAGGTTGGCGTCGATGCCCGAGTGCGGCTGGACGTAGGCGTGGTCGGCGCCGAACAGCGCGCGGGCGTGGTCGGCAGCCAGCCGCTCGACGGTGTCGACGTTCTGGCAGGCCGCGTAGAACCGCCGTCCGGGCGTGCCCTCGGCGTACTTGTCGCTGAACCAGTTGCCCATGGCCAGCAGGACGGCGGGCGAGGCGTAGTTCTCGCTGGCGATCAGCTTGAGGCTGGACCGCTGGTCGGCGAGCTCCTGGCCGATGGCGGCGGCGACGGCCGGCTCGACCTGGGCGATGACGTCCAGGGCACTGGCGAAGGCGGCGGTCTCACGGGTGACGGTGCTGGTCACGGGGGCTCCTCGGGTCGTTCGGGAGCCCAGGCGCGCGGCGGTCTGCGGAGCCGCTCCCCGGTGGTGGTCCACCTGTCAGCGCCAGTCACGGCCCGGGTCGAGGGTAGCGAGCCGACCGCCGGGTGCACCAGTGCTGCGGACGCTCGTGCTCTGCTCACCACGGTGAGCAGAGCACGAGCGTCGAGAGGGTGACCTCGGCCCCGGTCCGGGTAGGGCCGGGGCATGTCCATGAGCGCACCGTTCGACCCGGTCCAGCCCAGCGACGACGACGGCATCCCCGCCGCGGACGCCGGCAACGGCGCCCCGCCGCCCGCCGAGGGCTTCGGCGTGGGCGGCGAGGAGCCCGACCGCCCGGAGGAGACCGGCGCGGACTCCCCCGCTGCCGGCCGCGAGACCGGCACCGTCTTCCGGACGCCGGACCCCACGGAGGTCCACCCCGCCGACTGACCCTCGCCCCCGGAGGAGGGCGGAAGTGGCCACTTCCGCCCTCGGGGGGCGAGGTCAGCTGGCGGGGCTGACCGAGCTCATGTTGAAGTCCGGGACCCGCAGCATCGGCATGGCCGCGCGGGTGAACCAGTCGTTCCACTCCCGCGGCAGGGTCCGCTCGGTGCGGCTGGCCTCGGTGGCCCGGGAGAGCAGGTCGACCGGCGACTCGTTGAACCGGAAGTTGTTCACCGCGCCGGTGACCTCGCCGTTCTCGACCAGGAAGACGCCGTCGCGGGTGAGCCCGGTGACCAGCAGTGTCTGCGGGTCGACCTCACGGATGTACCAGAGCGTGGTGAGCAGCAGCCCGCGCTCGGTGCGGGCGATCATGTCCGCGGTCGAGGCGGTGGCCGTGGGGTCCTCGAGCACGAGGTTGTCCAGCGCCGCCACCGCCGGGGCGCCCTGCTTGGCCGCCCAGGAGCGGGGCCGCACCAGGTTGGTCAGCACGCCGTCGCGGATCCAGTCGACCGCCGGGGTGGCCATGCCGTTGTCGAACACCGACGCACTGCCCGACGAGCCGCCGACCACCTGGAACGGGGTGGTCTCCAGGCCGGGGGCGTGCGGGTCGCTGCGCAGGGTCAGCGGCAGGGTGGCCAGCCGGTCGCCGATCCGGTTGCCACCGCCGGGCTTTGCGTAGACGCTGCGGCCCTCGTCGGCGTCCCGGGCCTCCATGGCCCAGTAGGCGACGATCATCAGGTCGCTCACCGTGGACGGCGGCAGCAGCGTCTCGTAGCGGCCGGCGGGCAGCTCGACGCGCCGGGCCGACCAGGCCATCTTCTGCGTGACGTCGGCGGCCAGGTCGGCGACCGAGACGTCGGTGAAGTTGCGGGTGCCGACGCCGGCCCACACGGAGCGGCCGAAGTCGCTGCTCTTGCCGTTGAGCTCGACCCGGCCGGTGGGCTGGTCGTGCCGCAGCCGCAGCCCGGTCGAGGTGCCCAGCCAGGTGGTGGCCATCTGGTGCTCGGCGAACCCGAACAGCAGCTGGTCACGGCCACGCGCGTCGCCGAACGCCTCGCCGAGTGCGGGGGCGAAGTCGCGGAAGACGTCGATCGAGGTGGTCGCGGCCGGGGCGTCCCAGTCGCCGCCGCCGGGCGGGGCCTCGGTCAGCAGCGGCATGGCGTCCTCGGCGGGGCCGGCGTCCCGGGCGGCCTGCTCGCTCTGCCGCACCAGCTCGGCGACGTCCGGCGTCCCGGTGCGGGCGACCGTGCCGACGGCCGTGCCGGAGCCGCCGTCGACGAAGGAGACCACCACGACCTGGCGCGAGCGCATCGCGCCGTTGGTGGTGAGGCTGTTGCTCGCCCAGCGGAGGTTGGCCTCGGAACTGTCGGTGACGTAGACGACCGCGCCGTCGGCGGTCGAGGCGGCGAGCGCCTGCTCCACCAGCTGCTGGGGGCTCACCGGCCACCCTCCTGCTTCGTGTTGAGGATGGTCGTGTTCTCGAACAGCGCGCTCGGGCAGCCGTGGCTGACGGGCGCGACCTGGCCGGGCTGGGCCTTGCCGCAGTTGAACGCCCCGCCGAGCACGTAGGTCTCCGGGCCGCCGACGGCGGTCATCGAGCCCCAGAAGTCCGTCGTCGTCGCCTGGTAGGCCACGTCGCGGAGCTGGCCGGCGAGCTGCCCGCCCTCGATCCGGTAGAACCGTTGGGCGGTGAACTGGAAGTTGTACCGCTGCATGTCGATCGACCAGCTGTTGTCACCGACGACGTAGATGCCGCGCTCGACCCCGCCGATGAGCTCCTCGGTGGAGGGACCGTCGGGAGCGGGCTGCAGGGAGACGTTGGCCATCCGCTGCACCGGCACGTGGGCGGCGGAGTCGGCGAAGGAGCAGCCGTTGGACCGCTCCATCCCGCGCAGCCGGGCCATGTTGCGGTCGACCTGGTAGCCGACCAGCACGCCGTCGCGGATGAGGTCCCACTGCTGGCCGGCGACACCCTCGTCGTCCCAGCCGACGGTCGACAGGCCGTGCTCGGCGGTGCGGTCGCCGGTGACGTTCATCAGCGGCGAGCCGTACTGGAGGTTGCCGAGCTTGTCGACGGTGGCGAAGGAGGTGCCGGCGTAGGCGGCCTCGTAGCCCAGCGCCCGGTCCAGCTCGGTGGCGTGCCCGATGGACTCGTGGATGGTCAGCCACAGGTTCGAGGGGTCGACGACGACGTCGTAGCGGCCGGCCTCGACCGAGGGCGCCTTGACCTTCTCCCGCAGCAGCTCCGGGATCTGGGCCAGCTCACCGCGCCAGTCCCAGCCCGCCGCCGGGTCGGTCACGAACTCCCAGCCGCGGCCGACCGGCGGGGCCAGCGTGCGCATCGACTCGAACGTGCCGGTGGCCCGGTCGACGGTGAGCGCGGTGAACTCCGGGTGGACCCGCACGCGCTGCTGCCGGGTGCGGGTGCCGGCGGTGTCGGCGTAGAACTTCTGCTCCTTGACCTGCATGACGCTGCTGCTGACGTGCTCGACGCCGTCGGCGGCCAGCAGCTGCTCGGACAGCTCGGTCAGCAGCGCGGTCTTCTCCGCGTCCGGGACGGCGAACGGGTCGACCTCGTAGGCCGAGACCCACTCCCCGTCGGCGTAGACCGGCTCGGGCGCGAGCTCGACGCGGTCGGTGTTCATCGCCGCCGACACCCGAGCGACGGCGACGGCCTCCTCGGCCAGCCGCACCGCCTCGGCCGCGGTGAGGACGACGCCGGCGGCGAAGCCCCAGGTGCCCTCGTGCACGACCCGGACGGCGAGGCCCAGGTCCTCACCGTCGGCCAGCGCCTCGAGGCGGGCGTCGCGCAGCCGCACGGTCTGGGTGCGGATCCGCTCGACCCGCAGGTCGGCGTGCTCGCACCCCAGGTCGACCGCGCGGGTCAGCGCCGCGTCGGCGAGGGCGGACAGTGGGAGCGCGAGGAAGGACTCGTCGACGGAGCGTTTTCCAGCCACGCCCTGTGTCTACCAGGCTCCGTCCGGACCAGCCGACCGCTCAGCCGAGCTCGCTGTCCACCCAGCACCAGCGCCAGGCCTCGTCGGGCTCGGCGCTGACGACCACCGGGTGGCCCTCGGCGCCGAAGTGCGCGCGCGAGTGCCGGCGCGGTGAGGAGTCGCAGCAGCCGACGTGGCCGCAGGTCAGGCAGCGGCGCAGGTGCACCCAGGTCGTCCCCTCGCGGACGCAGTCCTCGCAGGCCGCGGCCGGGTGTGCCTCCTCCACCGGCGCCAGCCGCAGGTGGGCGCACTTCTCCTCGCGTGGCCGCGGCACCAGGGCCCGGTCGCGCTCGGTCGACTCGAGCTCCTCGTGCCGGTCGAGCAGCGACTCCTCGACGTCGATCTGCGCCAGCGCCGCCTCGAGCACGGCGCCCGGCGCGGTGCCGGCGTCCCGGGCGGCGACGACGACGTCCCGCTCGGCGTCCAGCATCGCCATCCGCAGCCGCGCGTAGATGCTCGACGGGGTCTCCTGGTCGGCCAGCGGCCGGCCCAGCCGCTCCCAGCTGGCGTGCGAGCGGGCGATGGAGCGGTCGCGCAGCCGGTGCACGACGCCGTCGGGCTCGTCGCCGGTGACCAGCTCGTCGAGCCGCCGGAGTCCGGCGGCGTTGGCGGCGTCACCGAGCTCGGCGGCGCGCAGCGCGTCCTCGGCCGGGTCCGGCGGGGGCAGGCCGACCTTCCGCACCAGCCACGGCAGCGTCGAGCCCTGCACCAGCAGGGTGCCGACGACGACGGTGAAGGCGGCCAGCAGCAGCACCTCGCGGTCGGGCACGTCCTCGGGCAGCACCTGCGCGGCGGCCAGCGTGACCACCCCACGCATGCCCGCCCAGGACACCAGCCCGGCGACGGCGGGGCTCCAGGCCTCGCGGCGCATCCACGGCGTCCCGACCGCCAGGATCCCGGCCAGGCCGAAGACGAACACGAACCGGATGACGATCGTCGCCACCAGCACGCCGAGGCAGACCGCGACGATCCGCCCGGTGCCCAGGCCGCTGTCGGCGGCACCGGAGAGCAGCCCGGGGAGTTGCAGCCCGATCACCAGGAAGACGCCGTTCTCCAGCACGAACGCCACGGTGCGCCAGGTGATCGCCTCGGTGACCCGGGCCGACGCCGTCTGGATCTTCGGCGACCAGTGCGCCAGCGTCAGGCCGGTGACGACGGTGGCCAGGACGCCGGAGGCGTGCACCTCCTCCGCGGCGAGGAAGGCCAGGTAGGGGGCGACGAAGGAGACCAGGGTGTCCAGCACCGGGTCCTTCAGCCGGGCCCGCGCGAAGCCGAGGACCGCGGCGACCACCGCGCCGACCAGCGCCGCGCCGACCACGGCCCAGACGAACTCACCGGCGACCTCGGGGGCCGAGGGCGAGGAGGTCAACGCCGAGACCGCGACGCTCAGCGCGATCAGCGCGGCGGCGTCGTTGACCAGGCTCTCGTGCTCCAGCAGCGTGGCCACCCGCCGCGGCAACCCGAGCCGGCGGCCCACCGCCGAGGCCGCGATGGCGTCCGGTGGGGCGACCACCGCGCCGAGCGCGAGCGCGGCCGCCAGCGCGACGCCGGGCAGCAGCAGCCAGGTCACCCAGCCGACGAACAGCGTCGTCACCACGACGAGCACGACGCTCATCGCGATGATGCTCGGTTTGTTGTGCTTGAAGTCGAACAACGACGTGCGCGACGTCGTCGCGTACAGCAGCGGCGGCAGGATGGCGAAGAGGACGACGTCCGGGTCGAGCTGCACGTCGGGCACGTGCGGCAGGTAGGACGCCGCGGCGCCGACCACCACGAGGACGAGCGGCGTCGGCCAGCCGAAGCGGTCGCAGGCGACGGCGACCACGCCGACGGCGATGACCAGGGCCACCAGCTGGGCGGTCAGCTCCATGGGGTCCGTTCCGTCACGGGGACGATCTTCTCAGTGCAGGTGGGACGCCCAGTCGGCCGGCACGCGACCCGCCGGGCCGGGCACCGGCTGGTCGGCCGGGTGCGCGGTGGGCGCGGCGAGTTGCGGGCCGTGCGCGAACCGGCCGTCGACGTAGTCCCAGAACCAGTCCTCGCCCGGCTCGAAGCTCTGCACCACGCGGTGGCCGGTGCCGTGCGCATGGGCGGTGGCGTGCTGGTTGGGCGAGGAGTCGCAGCAGCCGACGTGCCCGCAGGCCGCGCAGCGGCGCAGGTGCAGCCACCACGCCCCGATGGCGTCGCAGTCCACGCAGCCGGTGCCGCTCGGCGGGGCGGTCGGGTCGATCTGGTCCATGGGGTGCTCCTCGGGGATCGGTGCCGCCGGCAGTCTGCCCGCCCGCGGGAGGTCTGCGGAAGGTCGTGCTCTGCTCACCACGGTGAGCAGAGCACGAGCCGTGTCATGCCTGGTCCTCGCCGCCGTCGGCGACGCGGGCGACGTCCCGCCCGGCCGGCTGCAGTCCTGGCTCCGGGGTTGCGGTCACCCGGCTGACGGGTAACCGCCGGGCATGCCCGATGCACCGGACGACGTCACGCTGACCTTCGGCGGCACCGCCACGACGCTGCTGCGCCTGGGGCCGTTCACGCTGCTGACCGACCCGAACTTCCTGCACCGCGGCCAGTGGGCGCACCTGGGCTACGGCCTGCGCAGCCGGCGGCTCACCCAGCCGGCGCTGCTGCCCGCCCAGCTGCCCGCCTTGGACGCCGTCCTGCTCAGCCACATGCACGGCGACCACTGGGACCGCGTCGCCACCCGGTCGCTGCCCAAGGCCACGCCGGTGATCACCACGCCCGAGGCGGCCGGCTGCCTGGCGAAGCGCGGGTTCACCGACACCGCCGACCTGCGCGCCTGGCAGACCCACGAGCTCACCCGTGGCGACGACGTCCTGCGGGTGACGAGCGTGCCCGGTGTGCACGGCCCCGGACCGCTGGCCCGGCTGCTGCCACAGGTGATGGGCAGCGTCCTCGAGCTGGTGCGCGGCGGGGTGGTGACCTGGCGCGGCTACGTCACCGGCGACAGCCTCTTCCGGCCGGTGCTCGGTGAGGTGCTGCAGCGCTGCGGCCCGCTCGACGCGCTCGTCCCCCACCTGGGCGGCACGAAGGTCGCCGGCATCACGGTCACCATGGACGCCCGGCAGGGCACCGACCTGGTCGAGCTGCTGCGCCCGCCGGTCACCGTGCCCGTGCACTACGACGACTACGGCCTGTTCAAGAGCCCGATCGGCGACTTCGTGGCCGAGGTCGCCGCCCGTCGGGCCCCTGGCGAGGTCCGCGTCGTCGGCCGCGGCGAGACGGTGTCCCTGCGCGCGTAATGGAGTCCCAGCGGTTCAGATCTGGCGCTCTGGGACTCCATCACGGATGCGGCGGGCGGTGCGGCGGGCGTCCCGGTCGACGCCGTCGATGATCGAGCTGTTCACCCGGGTCTGCCAGGGCAGCCCCATCCAGTGCAGCCCCGGCACCGGCGAGGCACCCCGGTCGTGCCGCGGCAGCCCGTCGTCGTCCAGCGCGCCCGGGACGTCGACCCAGCCGGTCTCCGGCAGCGACCCGGTGCACCACAGGACGGCGGAGACCTCGACCGTGCGGCCGTCGTCCAGCCGCACCGCGGTGCCCTCGGCGCCGACCACCCGCCCGGTCAGCCAGCCGACGGCGCCCTCGTCCCGCAGCCGGGCGAGGTCCCGGCCGATGACCGCGTCGCCGCGCCGGCGGACGCCGCGGGCCACCCGGCTGTCGCTGCCGGCGTTGAGCAGCCCGGACAGCAGCAGCCACCAGTAGATGCTCACGCCCAGCCGCCGCTCGGGCAGGAAGCGCGGCTCCCGCGGTGCGACCACGGTGACCTGGTGGGTGGCCGCCAGCTCGACGGCCAGCTGCGCGGCGGAGTTGCCGACCCCGACGACCAGCACCGGCCCCGCCGGGACGTCGGACGGCCGGCGGTAGTCCGACGAGTGCAGCTGGTGCACGGCCGGGTCCAGCTGCCGTGCTGCGGCCGGCACCCGCGGCCGGGCGAACGGGCCGACGGCGAGCACCGCCTGCCGGGCACGGACCGGTCCGTCCGGGGTCTGTGCGCAGAAGCCCTCGGCGTCGCGGGTCAGTCGGGTGACCGGGGTGCAGGTGCGCACCGGCACCCCGAGCCGCGCGGCGTGCTCGCGCAGGTACCCGGCCATCTCGGTGCGGCTGGGCGTGGGCGTCGGCCCGGCCGGGAAGCGGCCACCGGGGAGCTGGCTGAACCGGCGCGGGGTGAACAGCTGCAGGCTGTCCCAGCGCCGCAGCCAGCTGTCGCCGACCTCGCCGGCGTCGACGACCACGACGTCCCGGACGCCCTTCCGGACCAGCCACCAGGCCGTGCCCAGCCCCGCCTGCCCGGCGCCGACCACGAGGACGTCGTGCACGGACGGCGGGGGGTTCACCTGCCCGATCGCGCCACTCGGTGCCGTGCTGCTCGACATCCTGGCTAATGCTGGTAGCTTTTGGCTAACGCAGTGAGCCACTGCGGCACCCGATGCCCGGAGGCAGACATGACCGAGTTCCTGACCGTCGACGGCGGCACCCTCGCCTACGAGGTGACCGGCACGACCGGCCAGCTCCTCGTGCTCGCCCACGGCATGGGCGACAACCGGGAGGCCTACCGCTCGCTCACCCCCGCCCTGGTCGAGGCCGGCTACCGCGTCGCCGCCGTCGACCTGCGTGGCTGCGGGGAGTCCAGCGCCGCGTGGACGTCGTACTCGCGCACCGCCATCGCCGGTGACCTGATCGCGCTGGTCCGCCACCTGGGCGGCCCGGCGGTGCTGGTCGGCCACTCCATCGCCGGCGGGGCGGTCACCATCGCCGCGGCGACGGCCCCCGAGCTGGTGACCGCGGTGGTCGAGCTGGCGCCGTTCACCCGCAAGCAGTCGATGCGCCTGGCCGACCTGCGGGTGGCCTCCTACCGCCGCGGCATGCGCCACCTGCTCGGCGCCACGGTGTTCGGCAGCGCCGGCCAGTGGTCGAGGTACCTCGACGTCGCCCACCCCGGCGCCAAGCCGGCCGACTGGGACGCCCGCTCGGCCCGGATCACGGCGATGCTCGCCGAGCCCGGCCGGATGAAGGCCCTGCAGGCGATGGGCAAGACCCCGCCCGTGGACGCCGGGGCGCAGCTGCGCAACGTCCGCTGCCCGGTCCTGGTCGTGCAGGGCAGCGCCGACTGCGACTGGGTCGATCCGCGGGCCGAGGGCGAGGGCATCGTCGCCGACCTGCCCACCGGCCTGGGCCGGCTGGTGGTGGTCGAGGGCGCCGGGCACTACCCGCACGTGCAGTCGCCGGCCGAGGTGGCCACCGCGGTGCTGACCTTCCTGGCCGGCGCGCGTGCCTAGGGCCGGGCTCGGCGCGGCCGCCGTCGTCGCGGCCGGGGCCGACCTCGCCGACGAGATCGGCTTCGCCGCCCTGACCATGGGCGCGCTGGCCGAGCGGCTCGGCGTGCGCACCCCCTCGCTGTACAAGCACGTGGCCAGTCAGCAGGACCTCAACCGGCGCATCGCCGCGCTCGCCCTGGACGAGGCCGCCGTCACGATCGGTGCGGCGATCCAGGGCCGGGCCGGCCGGGACGCACTGCGGGCCGCCGCCCGCGCGCTGCGCGACTTCGTCCTGGCCCACCCCGGCCGGTACGCCGCGACGATCGGCCTGGACCTCACCGGCCCCGACGACCCGGTCGCCCAGGCCGCCGCGCGGGGGCTCGAGCCCTTCGCCGCCGTCCTGCGCGGCTACGACCTGGCCCCGGGCGACACCACCCACGCCCTGCGCGCGCTGCGCAGCATCTTCCACGGCTTCGCCACCATCGAGGCCGGCGGCGGCTTCCAGTGGGGCACCGCCACCGACGAGAGCTTCGACTGGCTCGTCGACCTGGTCGACCTCGGCCTGCGCGCCCGCCCGGCGGAGCAGCCACCGACCGAGGCCCGCGACACCTCCCTGCCGCCCGCGCCGCGCCCCTCCCGGACCACCGGAGCCCACGCGTGACCAGCACCCCGCCCGCCCCCAAGGGCCCGGCCGGCCACCGCTCCTGACTGCCCGAGCGTCAGCCGCGCGGCACGGCCCCGAGCAGCAGCGTCCGGATCCCCGGCTGCAGGGAGTCCTGCAGCTCCCGGTGCAGGACGGCGGGCGCCGCCTCGCCTCGCGGGCAGCGCGCCGGCCGCCGCCCGACCCGGTGCGCGGCGATGTGACGTGTCGTCGGTCTGACCGGTGGGCACGATCCGGTGGTGACCGATCCTGTTGCCTCCCCCGTCCCGCTGCGCGCCCTCGCGCTGGTGTGCACCCTCACCCCCTCGCCGGCCGAGTCCAGCAGTGCCGTGATGGCCCAGCAGGTGCTCGACGCCCTCGCCGGCCACGGCGTCAGCGGCGAGCTGGTGCGGGTGGTCGACCACGACGTGAAGCCCGGGGTGCAGCTGGACATGGGCGACGGGGACGCCTGGCCGGGCATCCGGGAGAAGCTGATGGCCGCCGACGTCCTGGTGCTGGCGACGCCCACGTGGATGGGGCAGCACTCCAGCGTGGCCCAGCGGGTGCTCGAGCGGCTGGACGCGGAGCTGTCCGAGACCGACGAGCAGGGCCGGCTGCAGACCTTCGGCAAGGTCGCGGTCGCCGCGGTCGTGGGCAACGAGGACGGCGCCCACCACATCAGCGCCGTCCTCTTCCAGGGCCTCAACGACGTCGGGTTCAGCCTGGCCGCCAACGCCGTCACCTACTGGAACGACGAGACCCAGGGGCAGGCGCGCGACTACAAGGACCTCCCGGGGACCCCCGAGGGCGTGGCCGGCACGACGAGGACCGTCGCGGCCAACGCCGCCCACCTCGCCCGGCTGCTCAAGGGCGCCGGCTACCCCCCGGCCTGATGACGCTCCTCGACGACTTCCACGCCGCGCTGGCCGCCGCGTCCGGGGAGCTGCCGCGGCCGGAGCTGCTGGCCGAGGGCCTCGCCCGCGCCTGCGCCGACGTGCTGCCCGTGGACGGCGCCGGGATCAGCCTCCTGATCGCCGACCGGCGGATGCCCCTGGGGGCCAGCGACCCGGCCTCCGCGGAGGCCGAGCGGCTGCAGTTCACCGTGGGCGAGGGCCCGTGCCTGAGCGCGCACGCCGCGGGCACGCCCGTGGTCGCCGACGAGGCGGCCCTCCTGGCCCGCTGGCCCGGCTACCACGACGCGCTGGTGACCCGCACGCCCATCCGGGGGGTCATCTCCCTGCCCCTGCGCGACGCCTCCCGGGGCATCGGCGCGCTCGACCTGTACGTCTCTCCCCCGCGCGCGGTCACCTCCCTGACCCTGTCCGACGCCCTGACCGTCAGCAGCGAGGTCTCCACCTGCCTGCAGATCCAGGACCAGCTGATGAGGTACCGGGACGACGGGCCGTCGTGGTCGGACGCACCGACGGCCGGACGACGGTCGGCGGTGTGGCAGGCCGTCGGCGTCCTGCGCTCCGCTCTCGGCATCGGGGCGCCCGCGTCGATGGCGCTGCTGCGCGCCCGCGCCTACGCCGACGACTCGACCCTCGACGACCTCGCCGCGCGGGTCCTCAGCGGCGAGGTCACCGCCGAGGAGCTGGCCCTGGACCCCGACACCATCCGCTGACCGCGCATGCACCGCCCCGCCGCCTCAGCGCCTAGCGTCGTCGGCGTGAGCGCACCCGTGCAGCCGTCGTCCGTGCCGAGCGTCCGATGAGCCGGGAGCCCGCGGTCTGGGACCTGCTGGTCGCCGGGGGCGGCACCGCCGGGATCGTCGCCTCGACCACCGCCGCCTCGCTCGGCGCCCGGGTGCTGCTGGTCGAGCGGGAGCGCACCGGCGGCGACTGCCTGTACACCGGCTGCGTGCCGTCCAAGGCGCTGCTGGCGTCGGCGACCGCGGCGGCCGACGCCCGCGGCGCCGCCCGGCTCGGGGTCGACGTCACCGGCGTGGAGGTCGACTTCGCCCGGGTGATGATCCACGTGAAACGGGCCATCACCACGATCCAGCCGGTCGACACCCCCGAGACGCTGCGCCGCAAGGGCGTGACCGTCCTGGCCGGCGACGCGGTGTTCACCGGCCCCGACCGGGTCACCGTCGACGGCCGGGAGATCCGCTTCCGGGCCGCGGTGATCGCCACCGGCTCCGGCCCGGCCCTCCCGCCGCTCCCCGGCCTGGCCGGGGTCGACCCGCTCACCAACGAGAGCGTCTGGGACCTCGACGTCCTGCCCGCCCGGCTGGCCGTGCTCGGCGGCGGGCCGATCGGCTGCGAGCTGGGCCAGGCCTTCGCCCGGCTCGGATCCGAGGTCACCGTCGTCAACTCCGCCGACCGGCTGCTCGCCGTCGAGAGCGCGGAGGCCTCCGAGCTGGTGACCGCCGCGCTGGTGCGCGACGGCGTCGACGTGCGGGTCGGCGCGCGGGCCGTCCGGGTCACCGGCGACCGGGACGGCGGGGTGCTGGAGCTGGCCGACGGCAGTTGGGTGCCCTTCGACCGGTTGCTGGTGGCCGTGGGCCGCGGCCCGCGCACCGAGGGCCTGGGCTGCGCCGCCGCCGGGGTCGAGCTCGACGACGACGGCAGCGTGGTCGTCGACGAGACGCTGCGCACCGCCAACCCGCGCATCTGGGCGGCCGGCGACGTCAGCGGCGGGCCGCAGTTCACCCACGTCGCCGGCGTCCAGGGCAGCCTCGCGGCGGGCAACGCGGTCCTCGGGCTGCGCCGCCGGGTCGACCGCGTCGTCCCCCGGGTCACCTACACCTCCCCCGAGATCGCGTCCGTCGGGGTCGGCGCGGACGACGCCGCAGCCGCCGGGCTGACCGTGCGGCGCATCCCGCACACCGAGATCGACCGGGCCATCGCCGAGGACCTCACCGCCGGCTCCACCACGCTCGTGCACGACCGGCGCGGCCGGCTGCACGGGGCGACCGTGATCGGCCCGCGCGCCGGGGAGACCCTCGGTGAGCTCACCCTCGCCGTCCGGCAGGGACTGCGGATGCAGGACGTCGCCGGCACCACGCACGCCTACCCGACGTACAACGACGCGGTCTGGAACGCCGCCATCGCCGACGTCCGCGGCCGGCTGCAGGCCCCCGCCGTCCGGCTGGCGCTGCGCGGCGCGGTGCGGCTGCGGCGGCTCAGCGCAGGGCGCGGTGACCGGCCCACATCCGGTGAGCGGCGCTGATCCCGACCACGATCGCCCACACCCAGGCCACCTGCCAGGCGATCGCGGGCAGCAGCAGCCACAGCGCGTGCACGACCACCGTCTCGGTGCCCTCGGCCAGCCCACCCAGGAACGACAGCGAGCGGCCGTCGTCGAGCTGCCGGCCGGCCCGCTCGGCGAGGGAGGAGAAGGCCAGGAACGCCGCGCCGTTGACGTAGTAGGCGAGCAGGACGGCGGCGAACGGCTCCCACGGCGCGTCCGTCGTCCGGACCACGCCCAGGGCCACGCCGAGCGCGCCGGAGCCGTAGACGAGGAAGTCGGCGGTGATGTCGAAGAACCCGCCGGCCCCGGCGTCCGCAGGGTGGCCGGCGGCCCGGCGGCGGCGGGCGAGCGGGCCGTCGAGCCCGTCCGCCAGCCGGGAGGCCAGCCACAGCACCAGCGCCGGCACCCACAGCGCCGCGGCCGCCGCGCCCGCGCTGGCCAGGCCGAGCACCAGGCCGACGGCGGTGATCCGGTCGGGGGTGACTCCGGGACGGTCCAGGACGCCCGCAGCCCCGGCGAGGGGGCGGTCCAGCACCCGGCGCGCGGCCGCGTCGAGCACCCGGGGCCTCCTGTCGCGGTCCGCCACGCCGGTACGTGGCGGGGCGCCACCCGGTAGGGCACGATCCTGTCGCAGCTCCGGGACGGCGGCCAGTCCGACACCGCGGTGGCGCACGAACACCCATCGACGCCGCCGGCGCCCGCCGGCCCGACGCAGGAGGAAGCTGCTTGTCCGGAGCCCGCCGTCCGAACCCGTCCCTGCTGCGCGCCGCCGGTGCGGCGGCGGCGGCCGCCGTGGTGCTCGCCGGCTGCGCCGCCCCCGACGCCGAGGCCCCCGTCGCCCAGGAGCGGTCCTGGGACGACGTGCTGGCCGAGGCGGAGGGGAAGACCGTCGCGCTGTGGATGTACGGCGGTGACGTGCAGGGCAACGCCTACGTCGACGACGTGCTGGCCCCCGCCGCGGCCGAGGCCGGGGTGACGCTGAACCGGGTGCCGATCGCCGACACCGGCGACGCGGTCAACCGCATCCTCTCCGAGCGGCAGGCGGGCGTCACCGACGGCGAGGTCGACCTGGTCTGGGTCAACGGCGACAACTTCGCCACCGGCCGGCAGGCCGGCGCCTGGCTGTGCGGCTGGACGGCCGTGCTGCCGAACATGACGGGGACCGACCCCGAGGACCCGCTGCTGACCACCGACTTCGGCAACCCGGTCGACGGCTGCGAGGCGCCCTGGCACAAGGCCCAGTTCAGCCTGGTCTACGACTCGGCGAAGGTCACCGACCCGCCGACGACGCTGGCCGGCGTCCTCGACTGGGCGCAGGCGAACCCGGGCCGGTTCACCTACCCGGCGCCCCCGGACTTCACCGGCTCGGCGTTCCTGCGCGAGGCGCTCTACAGCGTCTCCGGCGGGGTCGAGAACGTGCCGCTGGAGTTCTCCCAGGACAGCTACGACGAGCTGACCCCGGCGCTGTTCGACCGGCTGGAGACGCTCGCCCCCGCGCTGTGGCGTGGTGGCGACACCTACCCGCAGACCCAGCAGGAGCTGGACCAGCTCTACGCCGACGGCGAGGTCGACATGACCATGACCTACGGCCCGGCGACGCTGGACGACCTGGTCGCCGACAGCACGTTCCCGCCCACCACCCGGGTGCTGCTGCTCGACGAGGGCACCCTCGGCAACGCCAGCTTCCTGGCCATCCCCTCCACCTCCGGCTCGCAGGCCGGCGCCCAGGTGGTCGTCGACCTCGCGCTCTCGCCGGAGCAGCAGCTGGCCAAGGCCCAGCCCGACACCTGGGGCCAGTTCACCGTGCTCGACCTGGACCGGATCGGCGACGCGCGCGCCGGGTTCGACCAGCTGCCGAGGTCGGAGGTCGTGCCCTCCTACGAGGAGCTGTCCGAGGGCGCCGACCCCGAGCTGTCGGCCGCCTGGGTGCCCCCGCTGGACGACGGCTGGCGGCGCGAGGTCGCGGCCGGGTGAGGGCGCCGGAGGGGTCCCGCCGGGCGGTCCTGCTCCTCCTGCCGGCGCTGCTGCCGGTGCTCGTCGTCGTCGGCTCGGCGCTGGTCTCGGCGGTGCTGCTGAGTCTGGGCCTGACCCCGCTGGTCGGGGTGCCCCGGCTCTCGCTGGACGCCTGGCGGGCAGCGGCCCCGGACCTCGGGACGTCGATCCGGCTGTCGCTGGCGATCGCGGCCGGGGCGACCGTCGTGGCCAGTGCGGTCGGGCTGGCCCTGGCGCTGGCCACGACGGCGGCGGTGCGGCGCAGCCGGCTGCTGGCCACGCTCAGCGCGCTGACCATCCCGGTGCCGCACCTGGTCGGAGCGGCCGGCATGGGCCTGCTGCTCGCCGACGCCGGCTTCCTCCCCCGCTTGCTGGGCATCGCCCCCGGTGACTGGCCCGCGCTGGTCGGCGGGCGCTGGTGGATCGCGGTCGGCGCGGAGTACGCCTGGAAGGAGTCGGCGTTCATCGCCCTGGTGGTCGCCGGGGTGCTCTCGACCCGGGCGGCGTCCTACGCCGAGACCGCCGCGCTGCTGGGTGCGGGCCGCTGGGCCCGGTTCCGGCACGTGACGCTGCCGCTGGCCGCCTCGGCGCTGGCCTCGGCCGCCGCGGTCTGCTTCGTCTACACGCTCGGCTCCTACGAGGTGGCGGCGCTGCTGGGCCGCCCGTACCCCGAACCGCTGCCCGTCATCGCCGTCCGGCTGTTCACCTCCATCGACCTCGCCGCCCGCCCGCAGGCCGCCGCGGTCGCGGTGACCACCTCGGTGCTGGGCCTGGTCGTGGTGCTGGCCTCGCTGCGGTTCCTGCGCCGGCTGGCGGCCGAGCAGTGAGCGCGGTGGCGTCCCGGCTGGGCCGGGCGACCCTGGCGCTGTGGCTGGTGCTGCCGCTGGTCCCGCTGCTGCTGTGGGCGTTCGCCGAGCGCTGGTCGGCTCCCGCGCTCCTGCCGCAGGCGTGGGGGGCCACCGGGCTGCGCGAGGCCTGGGCCCAGGGTGCGGGCGCGGCCTCCGTCCGGTCGACGGCGCTGGGCCTGGCGGTCGCGGTGCTCGCCACCCCGCTCGGCGCGCTGGCCGGCCGGGCGCTCACCACCCGCGGCGTGCCCGCGCCGGGTGCGGTCCTGGCGGTGCTGCTGTCGCCGCTGGTGCTGCCGCCGTTCGCCGTCGCGCTCGGGCTCGACGTGCTGCTGCTGCGCCTGCGGGTGCCCAGCGAGCTCGGGGTGGTGGTGCTGCTGACCGTCGCGGCGATCCCGTACACCACCATCGTGATGCGCGCGGCCCACGCCGCCCACGACCGGCACTACGAGGAGGAGGCCCGGGTGCTCGGCGCGACCGCGTGGCAGACCGTGCGCGCCGTCCAGCTGCCGATGCTGGCGCCGGCGCTCGCGGGCGCCGCGTTCCTGGCGTTCCTGGTCGGCTGGAGCGACTACGTGGTCACCCTGCTGGTCGGCGGCGGGCGGCTGGTCACGCTGCCGGTGCTCATCGCCTCGGCGGCCTCGGCCACCGGCAACGACGCCCAGGTCGCGGTGCTGGCGCTGGGCTCGGTGCTCCCGCCGCTGGTGCTCCTGCTGCTGGTCGGCTCGATCGGCCGGCGGTCCCGCCGGTGAGCGGCGCGCTGCAGCTCACCGGGCTGACCCGGCTGCACGGCACCGTCCCTGCGCTGGAGGACCTCACGCTCGCCGTCCCGGCCGGCGCGTGCGTCGCCGTCCTGGGGCCCTCGGGCTCGGGCAAGAGCACGGTGCTGCGGCTGACCGCCGGGCTCGACGCCCCCACCCGCGGCAGCGTGCACCTCGACGGCCGCGACCTGGCCGGCGTCGTCCCCGAGCGGCGGGGCATGGCGATGGTCTTCCAGCGGCCGCTGCTGTTCCCCCACCTGTCGGTGCGCGACAACGTCGGGTTCGCCGACCGGGTGCGCGGGGTGCCCCGGCGCCGCGCCCGCGAGCGGGCCGAGCACCACCTCGACCTGGTGCAGCTGCGCGGTTACGGCAACCGGCCGGCCCGGGCCCTGTCGGGTGGCCAGGAGCAGCGGGTGGCGCTGGCCCGGGCACTGGCCGCCGAGCCGCGGGTGCTGCTGCTCGACGAGCCGTTCAGCGCCCTGGACACCGCGCTGCGCGCCGAGATGCACGAGCTGGTCGCCGACCTCCGGCAGCGCGTCGACACCACGGTCCTGCTGGTCACCCACGACCCCGCCGAGGCCGACGTCCTGGCCGACACCGTCGCGGTCCTCGACGGCGGGCGGCTGCAGCAGCACGGGCCGCTGCGCGAGCTCTACGCCGCGCCGGCCTCGCTGGCGGTCAGCCGGCTGCTCGGCGGGCGCACCGAGGTGCCCGGCACGGTCACCGGCGGGCGGCACCACTCGCCGCTCGGCGCGCTGTCCGTGACGGCACCGGACGGGCCGGGCGTCCTCGTCATCCGGCCCGAGGCGGTCACCGTCACCGCGCCCGGCGACCCCTCCGCCGACGTCCGGGGCACCGTCGTCCGGGTCCGGCGGCGCGGGCTGCGCGCCCTGGTCACCGTCGAGGTCGGGACGGCGACCGTGGACGGCGAGCTGGCGCCCGGCGAGGAGCTGCCGGTCGGGACGGCGGTCGGGCTGCGGCTGCCCGTCGCCGACCGCTGCGTCGTCCCGCCGTCAGACGACGGTCAGCGGTAGCAGCCGGCGGAGCTCGACGTTCTCGGCGATGTCGAGCACCGAGTGCTGGGCGCAGGCCGGCACCAACTGGCCGGTCTCGGGGTGCGCCATCGAGTAGGTGCAGGCGGCCAGCCGCTCCTGGGTGGCCAGCAGCTGCGGGTCGGTGGCGGTCTCACCGCGCTGCATCATCGCCCAGGCCGGGCCGACCTGCTCGGCGTCCATGAAGCTGTGCACCTCGAAGGTCATCAGCCCCAGGCGCTTGCTGCGGGCTGCCCGGACCACCGTGCGGAGGCCACCGACCCGGCGCACGGTGCGGCCCGCCCAGCGCAGCGCCACCGGCAGGTCGCCGGGGTGCCGGCGGAGCACCCGCAGCAGCTTGACCACCAGCAGCAGCGGCGGGGTGCCGCTGAACGCGACGCCGCCGTAGTGGGCGAAGAACCGGTCGCGGGCCGCGCGGTCGGCGGCGTCGTCGGGGTGGATGACGCCGTGCCAGTGCCCGTCGACCAGGAACCCGAAGGCGACCCGGTTGCAGCGCGGGTCACCGAACTCGATGCCCTCGTAGGGCACCCGGTGGCCGAGGCCGGCCTCCAGCTGCGCCCACACCGCGTCGACGTCCACCGCGGTGTAGGACTCCTTCCAGCGGCGGTCGTCGCCCACGTGCGCGGCCGGCTGGAAGCTCATCATCGAGAAGCCCATGGGCAGGACGGCGCGCACCGTCTCGGCGACCTGGTCGAGGTTGGCTGGGGTGACGGTCATGTTGTGCGCCAGGTAGTACCGCAGCCCGGTCTCGGCGCGCAGGTCGCGGAACATCTGCACGAACCGCTCGCGGAACGGGTGGAGCTCGGCCTCGCTCCTGGGCTTCACCGCTCCGCGGCGGCCGCGCATCAGCATGTCGAAGTGGGCCGCGAAGCTCACCCGGTCCATCCGCAGCGCGCCGTCGTCGTCGGTGACCAGCGCGCGCAGGTACTCGGGGTCGAAGTCGCCGTGGGTCATCGACATCGGCGAGCGGCCGTGCGCGCGCATCGTCTGCAGCGCGGCGGCGTGCGCGTCCGGCGGCAGCAGGCTCACCTCGCCGCCGATCAGCTGGGCGTGCGCGTAGGGGCCGCGGCGCTCCTCGAGGTAGGCCATCTGCGACTCGATCTCGCGCACCGTGTGCTCACCGTCGACGCGGACCTTGTTGGCGTCGGCCGAGTGGTAGCAGGGCGTGCAGGTGAGGTTGCACTTCGGGAAGACCCCGTGCGTGCCCTCGCACCCGACCGCGTGCTGGCCCAGGCTCTGCGCGGGGGTCTTGACGTGGCCGGGCAGCGCCGCCCAGCGCTCGGCCAGCGCCCGCTCCGTCGCCGGGTGCACCGGCCGGGTCCGCGTGACGAGGTCCCGCCAGCCGGCCCGCATCCGCTCGAGCAAGGTCATGGGATCTCCCGTCCTGGGCAGCACGGACGTGCTCGCCGTCACGATAGCTGGGGCGCAACGGATCGGCCGTGGAGTGGATCGGTCGCCCACCGCTGCCCGGGTCTACCGCCCGGCGAGGCGCATCGCGCGGGTCTGGACGTCGGCGCGGAGCGCGGCCTCGTCGACCGTGGTCGAGACGCCGTCGGCGACGACCCGGCGGCCGGCCACCCAGGTGTCGCGCACGTGCCGGCTGCCCACCGACCAGACCAGGTGGGTGAGCAGGTCGGTGACGTCGCCGACCGGCACGAACGCGATGTCGTCGGTGTCGACGTGCACCAGGTCGGCGCGGCGCCCGGCGACCAGCTGGCCCAGGTCGGGGCGGCCGATGGCGTCCGCGGCCGCGCCGGTGGCCAGCCAGAACGCCTCCGGCGCGGTGAGCGCCGTGGCGTCCCGCTCGCGGAGGCGGGCCAGCTGCGCGGCCAGCCGGAGGTCCTCGAACAGGTCGAGGTTGTCGTTGGACGCCGGACCGTCGGTGCCCATGCCCACCCGGATCCCCAGGTCGAGCATGTCCCGCAGCCGGGCGGTGCCGCTGGCCAGCTTGGTGTTGCTGCCCGGGCAGTGCGCCACGGCGACGTCGTACTCGCGCCACAGCTCCAGGTCGCCGTCGTCCATGTGCACGCAGTGCGCGCCCAGCACCCGCCCGCCGAGGACGTCGTGGCTGGCCAGCAACTGGGGCACGCTCAGCCCGTGGGTGGCCAGCAGGTCGGCGCCCTCGCCGGTGGTCTCGGCGACGTGGACGGTCAGCAGCAGGTCGTGCTCGCGGGCGGCCTCGGCTGCCCGGGTGAGCACCGGCAGCGGCACCGTGTAGGCCGAGTGCGGCCCGATCCCGTACTCGACCTGCGCGTCGCTGTCGGCCGACAGCCGGACGGCGGTGGCCAGCTGCTCGTCGAAGGTGCCGAACCCCGGCAGCCCGATCAGCGGGTTGGCGACGACCGCCCGGCCGCCGGTGGCCCGCAGCGCCGCGGCGATCCGCTCGGGGTGGAAGTACATCTCCACGCTGGTGGTGACCCCGTGCCGCAGCATCTCCGCCGACGCGGCGGTCATCGCGACCTCGACGTCCTCGGGGGTGAGCCGGGCCTCCCGCGGCCACATCACCTCGCGCAGCCAGCGGTCGAGCGGCAGGCCCTCGCCCTGGCCGCGGAACAGCACCATCGGCGAGTGCGCGTGGGTGTTGACCATGCCCGGCACCAGGACGCCGGGCAGCGCGGTGACCTCGGCGCCGGGGGCCTCGGGGGCGTCCGCAGCGGGGCCGACCCAGCGGATCAGGCCGTCGTCCACGTCGACCACGGCGTCGGGCACGACGGTGCCGGCGCGGTCCCCGACCACGACGGCGCGGGCGGTGAGTCGCTGCACCATGGCGCGCACCCTACGGTCGCGCCCGGTGTGCAGCAGGACGGCGCACAGGGGACGCCGATACCGTGTGCCCCATGTCCGTCCTCGCCGCTGCCGCGTCCGACGAAGGCGGGATCACCGGCTTCCTGCTCGACCTCGTCGAGCAGCTGGGTGCGCCCGGCGTCGGCCTCACGATCCTGATCGAGACCGTCATCCCGCCCATCCCCAGCGAGGCGGTGCTCGGCGCCGCCGGCGTGCTGATCAACGACGGGCGGCTCAACGTCGTCCCGGTCGTGCTGTTCGCGACGCTCGGCTCGGTGGTCGGGGCGCTGGTCCTGTACTGGATCGGCCGCGCCCTCGGCCCGCGCCGCTCGCACGCCTTCCTGGACCGGCTGCCGCTGGTCGAGACCGCCGACGTCGACAAGACCTTCGCCTGGTTCGAGAGGCACGGCCGGTCGGCGGTCTTCTTCGGCCGCATGGTGCCCATCGTGCGCAGCTTCGTGTCGGTGCCCGCCGGGGTGGTGAAGATGCCGCTGCCCCAGTTCCTGCTCTTCACCACCGCCGGGTCGCTGATCTGGAACAGCGTGCTGATCGGGCTGGGCGTGGCGGCCGGCGACTTCGTCCAGGCCAACCTGCACTACCTCGACTACGTAGTGGTGGCCGCCGTGGTCGTGTTCGTGGGCTGGTTCCTGTACCGCAAGCTCAGCGGCCGGATGGACCGGCCGGCCCGGGCCGGCGCCCACCTGCCCGCCGACCCGCGGGACGACGAGACGCGGTGACCGCCCGCCGCACGCGCCCGGACGTCGTCGCCTTCGACGTCAACGAGACGCTGCTCGACCTCGCTCCCCTGGGGGCCGCGCTGACCGAGCAGGGCGCCTCGGCCGACGCGCTGCCCGCGGTGTTCTCCCGCACCCTGGCGACCGGCTTCGCCGGCGCAGCCCTGGGCAGCTGGTTCCCGTTCCGGGCCGCCTTCGAGTCCTCCGTGGCCCAGGTGACCGGGCTGCCGGCGGCCGCCTGCTCCGCCGTCGCGGACTCGTTCATGGAGCTCTCGCCGCACCCCGACGTCGAGCCCGCGCTGCGCCGGCTCGTGGACGCCGGCGTGCGGGTCGTGACGCTGAGCCACGGGGCGCCCGGCGTCGCCGAGGCCGGCCTGACCCGCGGCGGCGTCGCCGTCCTGGTCGAGCGGATGCTCACGTCGGAGTCGATCCGGGCATGGAAGCCCGCCCCCCAGGCCTACCTGTGGGCCGTCGGCGTCTGCGGGGTCGACCCGGCGCAGACGGCGCTCGTGGCCGCGCACTCCTGGGACGTCGCGGGCGCCCGGCGCGCCGGGCTGACCACGGGCTTCACCTCCGGCCGGTCGGAGAAGGTGTTCGCCGAGGTCCTCGGCGCCCCCGACGTGCAGGGCTCCACGCTGGTCGAGGTCGTCGACGCCCTGCTCGCGCTCCCTCCCCGGTGAGGGAGGTCGCCACCCCGCTCGGCCCCGCGCACGTGCACGACCACGAGCCGGACGGCGCCGTGCGCGGCACCCTGGTGCTCGGCGGTGGCGCGGGCGGTGGGGTGGACGCCGCCGACCTGGTCGCGGTGGCCGGCGCCGGGTGCGCGGCCGGCTGGCGGGTGCTGCGGGTCGACCAGCCCTGGCGGGTGGCCGGGAAGCGGATCGCCCCGGCCCCGGCCCGGCTCGACGAGGGATGGACGGCGGTGCTCACCACCCTGGCCGGCGACGGCGTGCTGACCGGGCCGCTGGTGCTCGGCGGCCGCAGCGCCGGGGCCCGGGTGGCCTGCCGGACGGCGTCGTCCGCGGGGGCCGCCGGGGTGCTGGCGCTGGCGTTCCCGCTGCACCCGCCGGGGCGGCCGGAGAAGAGCCGCGCCGGGGAGCTCGCGCTGGCCGGCGTCCCGCTGCTGGTCGTGCAGGGCGCCACCGACGCGTTCGGCGGTCCGGACGAGGTCGCAGCGGTGCTGCCCGCGGGCGGCCGGGTGCACGCCGTCCCCGGCGACCACGCGTTGAAGAAGGACGTCGCCGCCGTCGCCACCGCCGCCGCGGACTGGCTCGGCAACGAGATAGCTCAACGCCACCGCTGAGGGACGTCAGGTTGCGGAAGTGCTCACCGCGCTCGAGTGGCCAGCCGATACGACCTGTCGCCGCTTGAGCCTGAGTTCGAGCCAATCAACTAGCGCAGTGCCCACGAGCCCGGTCAAGATCGCCCCGTAGGTCGGCAAACTCAAACCTATCTCTCGCGACAGGGGAACCACCAAGTCCGCACGGAAAGCTCCGGTGGGCCAGAAGAGGAGGTACGCGAACAGGGCGGCGACGAAGGTCCCCAAGATGGCCCGCAGCCCCATCACAGGCAGGATCATCACGACGGCCCGAGAGGCAATTGCCAGAGCGACAATTTCAGCCCCCAGAGCATCCTGCTGCTCGGCGACGATCAGTCCCACGACTGCCGATGCGAGTACGACGCCAGCACGACCGCGTCTACCGAACGCCTGCGCCTGGGTTTCCTGCACGGTCAGGTAGCTCTTCATTCGGGTCCAGAGGGTCATACCTCTGTCATCGACCGGTGCCGCGCCAGTTGTACGCGTCGCCGGAAAATTGGCACCAGCGAGCTACTCGCCCAATCAACGGATCGCTCCAGCTGTTCACAGCTACTGGGTGTTACACGATCGCCGGCACGGAACGGTTCATGGCTGGACCGACTGACTGCATCGTTACGGATGACGACGCCTCGGTACCTGTCGGACGCCATGCCCTTCGGAGCGCGAAGGAGCGGCCGCTTCGACGGAGTCCCAGCGCTACAGGAACCGAGCGCTGGGACTCCGTCAGCGGGTCAGCGCCGGCGGCGGTGGACGACCAGGGCGATCAGCAGCGCCAGCAGCCCGGCCCCGGCGGCCGGGGCGGCGAACCGGGACAGCGCCGAGCCGTCGGTGACCTGCAGCCGGTCGATCGGCTTGGGGTCGACCGAGGCCAGCGGCCGGCGCGGGGAGTCGGGCGTGCCCTTGCCCGGGCCGCCACCGGCGGGCCGGTTCGGCGGAGCGGTGGTGCCGGTCGGCGGCTTGCTCGGCGCCTTGCGGGGCGTGACCGGCGCGCTCACCGGCGCGTCGCCGCCCGCGGCCGGGACGGTGACACCGGACGACGGCGCCGTGTCCGCGGCCGCCGGGGCCGTGTCCGCGGCCGCCGGGGCGCTGTCCGCGGGGGTCGTGTCCGCGGGTGCGGGGCTCTCGGCCGGCAGCGTGATGGCCTGGGTCGCCGGGTCGTCGGCCGCGGCGGCCTCGACGGCCGGGGAGTCGGCCGGCGGCACGCTGGCTGCGATCGGCGTCGTGGCCGGGCCGGCCGCCGCCGCCGGGGTCACCGGCTGGGTCCCCGTGCTGGTCGGGGCGGCGGCCGGGCTCTTGCGCGGCGGGGCGAGCGGGTCGGGCAGCGTGCCACCGGCCTTGGCGGGCGCGGCCTTCTTCGCCGGCGCGGCCTTGGCGGGGGCGCTCTTCTTCGCCGGCGCGGCCTTCTTCGCCGGCGTCGCGTTCTGCTCCGCGTCCGCGGCCCGGTCGGCCGCGGCGCCCGCGGCCTTCTTCGCGGCGGCCCCGGCCTTCTTCGCGGCCCCGCCGGCCGGGGTGTCGCCTGCGCTTCCCTCGATGGACATCGCTGCCTCCTCCACCACTCCTGCGGTCGTCGCCGCCGCCTTCGCCACCGCTGCGGTGGCCTTCTCCACGACGGTGGGCTCCGGCGCGGCTGCGGTCTCCACCGTGCCACCGTCGCCGGCGGCCAGCTGGGCGGCGAGCTTGTCGGCGAACTGGGTGAGCATCTTCCCGGCGACGTCGGTCATCACCCCGCGGCCGAACTGCGCCGGGCGGCCGGTGATCGTCAGGTCGCTGGAGACGTCGGCGCGGGTACCGCTGCCCTCGGCGGTCAGCGTCACGGTGACCACGGCGGACGCCGTGCCGTTGCCGCGCTGGTCCTTGCCGCGCGCGTCCAGGACGACGCGGCGCGCGGCCGGGTCGCTCTCGGTGACGCTCACCCGGCCCTGGTAGGTCAGGTTGATCGGGCCGAGCTTGACCTTGATCCGGCCGGTGGCCGCACGGCCCTCGACGGAGTCGACGTCGGCCCCGGGCAGGCACGGCAGGCTGCGCTCGGCGTCGCTCAGCACCCGCCAGGCCTCGTCGACCGGCACCGGCAGGGTGAAGGCGTTCTCGAGCTGCACTGCGGGACCTCCGGGGACGGACGGCGACGGGCCGAACTGCCTGACCCCCTACATCCGACCATGCCCGCGACGGCGGCGCAGGCGCGGGCCCGGCGGCGCGCCGCAGCACCCGGTCCGCCTCCGTGACGGACCGGTCCGGATCGCGCGTCAGCGCGCGGCGAGCGACCGGCGCCGCAGCCGCGCCGAGGCCGCCAGGAAGACCAGCCCCAGGACGGCGAGCCCGACCCCGACCGCGCTCGGCGCCCGGTAGCCCAGCCCGGCGGCGATCACCAGCCCACCGAGCCAGGCGCCCAGGGCGTTGGCGGCGTTGAGCGCCGAGTGGTTCAGCGCGGCGCCCAGCATCTGCGCGTCACCGGCGACCTCCATCAGCCGCAGCTGGAGCAGCACCACCATCGTCGAGGCGGCCGCGGCGACGGCGAACACGGTCGCCGTCAGCGCCACGATCTGCCCGGCGGCGACCACCATCACCCCGAGCAGCAGGCCGACGGCGATCGTGGCGCCCACCAGCGACCGGAAGAGCGCCCGGTCGGCGAGCCGGCCACCCAACGCCGTCCCGAGGACGCCGCCCAGGCCGAAGGCGAGCAGCACCACCGGCACGAACCCCGCCGAGGTGTGCGCCTCGTCGGTGACGGTCGGGGCGATGTAGCTGTACATGGCGAACATGCCGCCGAAGCCGACGGTGGCCACCAGCAGCGTCAGCACGACCTGCGGACGGCGCAGCGCGCCCAGCTCCGAGCGCAGCGTGGCCTCCGACCGCCCGGGGATCGACGGGACGACGGCGAGCACCGCGACCACCGCGAGCGCGCCCACGACCACGACGGCCCAGTACGCCGACCGCCAGCCCAGGTGCTGCCCCAGCCAGGTCGCCGCGGGCACGCCGGCCACGTTGGCCGACGCCAGGCCCAGCATCACCGAGCTCACGGCCCGGCCGCGCTGGTGCGCGGGCACGAGCGCGGCGGCGATCAGCGAGGCGACGCCGAAGTAGGCGCCGTGCGGCAGGCCGGCGACGAAGCGGGCCAGCACCAGGCTGGTGTAGCCGGGGGCCACGGCGCTGAGGGTGTTGCCGGCGATGAAGGCCACCAGCAGGCCGAGGGCCAGCGACCGGCGGGGCAGCCGGGCGCCCAGCGCAGCGATCGTGGGGGCGCCGACGACCACGCCGAGGGCGTAGGCGGAGATGAAGTGCCCGGCCGAGGGGATGCTCGCCTGGACGCCGCCGGCGATGTCGGGCAGCAGGCCCATCGTCACGAACTCGGTGGTGCCGATCGCGAACCCGCCGAGGGCGAGCGCGACGATCGCCAGCACCGCCGTCCGGGTCGAGGGGTGGGTCGGGGCCTGCGTCGTCGCGACGGGAGGGGCTGCACTCACAGCAGGGGCCAAGACGCCCACCGGGAGGGGCATTCCCCCGAACGGGTCACACCGCGGGAGTTCCGGCGTTCGGCGACAGCTCCGGCCCCGACGTGCCGATCATCCCCGGAGGACCAGGGACGGGAGATCTCCATGGCGGCACAGCGGCGCCCGGCACCGAGGACGGGCACGCGCCCGGCAGCAGGCAGGACCGCACGCCCGGCGGCGCGCCGCCGGCCGCGGCGCCGTCCGCACGCCCGGCTGGGCTGGCTGACCCCGGTCCTCCTGGTGGGCGCCCTGGCCGTCGTCGCCGGCGTCCAGGTGGCCCCGGTGGTCGTCGAGCTGACCGCCTCGGGCACCGAGGTGACCAACGGCATCGCCCGGGAGGCCCTGCTGGACACCCCGCTGCCGGACACGGCGGTCGGGATGGCGGGCACCGGGCAGGCCGGGCTGGGCGGGGAGGAGATCACCGCGGTGTCCGCGCAGGGCGCCCGCAGCGGCGGGTTCGCCGTCCCGCAGCCGCCCCGGCCGGTGGGCATCACGCTCCCGGTCGACACCTCCTACGGCGTCGTGCCGGAGTACACGCCGCGGCCGGACCCCTGCGGCAGCTCCACGGCCCCGCGGCGGATCACACCGAACGCGGTGGCGGGCGCGGGGTCGGCGACGGTGACCTGGCTGGCCGACTCCCGCGAGGAGGTGCTGTCCTACCGCGTCTCGGCGGTGAGCCAGGAGCTGGTCCTGGGCGAGCAGGCCGGCCCGGTGCCCGTGGTGGTCGCCAAGCCGGCCACCTGCTCGGAGCTCACCGCGACGGTCACCGGGCTGGTGCCGGGAGCCGCCTACGTGCTCTGGATGGAGGAGGAGGTGCGCTCCCCCTCCACCGGGGTGGCCCGGATGGTGCACGTGGGCACTTCCGACCCGGTCGTCATCGGCTGACGACTGGGCCGGGGAGGTCAGTGCGCGACGGCCGCGGCGTTCTCCGGGTCGGGGTCGTCGAGCTGCCACGGCCGCACGACGACGACCAGGACGGCGATCGCCAGCACCAACGAGCCGACGATCACGGTGCCCATGGCGACCGCGTCGTTGCCGAGCAGGCCGACCAGCGGGGAGACCGCCGCGCCGACACCGAACTGGACCGCGCCGAGCAGCGCGGCCGCGGTGCCGGCCTTCTCGCCGTGCCGGGACAGCGCCAGCGCCGGGGCGTTGGGCAGGGCCAGGCCGACGGCGAACAGCACCGCCCACAGCGGGACGGCGACCCCGAACAGACCGCCGGTGTCGGTGAGGGCGAGCACGAGCAGCGCAGCGCCGGCGAGGGCACCGGCGATCGTGCCGGCGACGAGGATCTTCGCGGTGGAGAACCAGCGCAGCAGCACCGGGTTGAGCTGGGTCGCGGCGATCAGCCAGACCGCGCCGGCACCGAAGAGCAGGCCGAACTGCTGCTCGTCGAGGCCGAACTCGTCCTGGTAGACGAACGAGGAGCCCGACACGTAGGCGAACAGCCCGGCCATGGTCAGGCCGGCGACGACGACCAGGCCGACGTAGGCGCGGTCGCGGAACAGCGAGCCGTAGCTGCGCAGCGTGCCGGCGACCCCGCTGCTGCTGCGGCGCTCGGGCGACAGCGTCTCGCGGACGGCGAAGAAGCCCATCGCGACCAGCAGCACGCCGTAGACGGCCAGCAGCGCGAAGACCCCGCGCCAGGAGGTGAAGCGCAGGATCTCGCCGCCGATGGTGGGCGCGAGGACCGGCGCGACGCCGAGCACGAGGAACAGCCGGGACAGCATGGTGGCCGCGGCCCGGCCGTCGAACAGGTCCCGGACGACGGCGATGGCGATGACCGCACCGGCCGCCGCACCCGCGCCCTGCAGCACGCGCAGCAGGCCCAGGACGGCGACGTTCGGGGCGACGAGCACCAGCAGCGAGGCCAGGACGTGCAGCGTGGTGCCGATCAGCAGCGGGGTGCGGCGGCCGTAGCGGTCCGACAGCGGGCCGAGCACGAGCTGGCCGAGCGCGAGCCCGACCAGGGTGCCGGTGAGCGTGAGCTGGACCGCCGAGGAGGTCGTCTCCAGCTCGTCGGTGATCGTCGGCAGCGCCGGCAGGTACATGTCGATCGTCAGCGGCCCGAGCGCGACGAACGCGCCCAGCGTCAGCGCCGTCCGGGCGGTCTTCGGCTTGTCGGCCTTCGGCGACGGCAGCCCGTCGAGCTCGGCCTTCGTGACCGGCCGGCCGGCTGATCGCGTGCGGTGGTCCTGGGTGGCGGTCATGGGTCCCTCCATCGGCGCGGTGCTCACGCTGGACCGACGTTGGCCACGCTCGCAGTACAGGTCGTCACAAGCGTGCACGAGGCAACGACATTCCCGCACGCCGGCGGGGCGCTTCGGTCAGCGTGTCGCGAGCACCTCGTCGGTGGTCGTCAGCGTGATCAGCGGCGCGTAGAGGGCCATCGCGGCGAGCGCGCGCTCGTGGTCGGCGTCGGTGGCCCCGGCGCAGGCGTCGGTGACCACCTGCACCGACACGCCGGCGTCGGCGGCCGGCAGCGCGGTGGACAGCACGCAGCAGTCGGTGGAGACCCCGGCGAGCACGAGCGGGCCGTCGCCGGCCAGCGCGGCCAGCTCGGGACCCCACTTGCCGAAGGTGGTGGCGTCGAGCACCGGGGCGCCCGCCGGGTCGTCGAGGAGGGCGTACAGCGGCGCGTCGGGCGGCTGGAGGGCGAAGGCGAACTGCGCGTAGTACGGCACCCACGCGCCCGTCGGCTCGGCCGGCGCCACGAAGCGGGTGTGCACGACCCGGCCGGCGAAGGCCGCGGTGAGCCGGCGGATGGCGGGGTGCACGGCGGCGAACCCGGGCGCGCCCCACGGCGAGCCCGGGTCGGCGAAGACGTGCTGGACGTCGATCACCGCCAGCAGCGGCGTCACGCGGCCTCCTGCCGGCGGACCGCACCCCGGCGCAGCAGCAGCGTGCCGAGGAAGCCGACGGCCAGGGCGGCCAGGACGCCGAGGTTGGCGAAGGCCCAGGTGCCGTCCCTGCCGCCGAGCCCCACCGGGCCGAGCAGGTAACCCTGCCAGTCGAGCCAGCCGGCGTAGGTGTTGGTGACCAGCCCCCAGCCCAGCGCCGTGCCGAGCGCCAGCAGCAGCAGCGGCACCGGCTGGGCGGCGCCGTAGCGGCCGCGCGGGTCGTAGAGGTCGGCCTCGGCGTAGTCGCGGCGGCGCAGCAGGAGGTCGGCCAGGAAGATGCCGCACCACGCCGCGATCGGGACGCCGAGGGTGATCAGGAAGCCCTGGAACTGGGTGGAGAAGGTGCCCTCGGCGAGGAAGACCACCCAGACCGCGCCGAGCACCATGAGCACGCCGTCGATGGAGGCCGCGACCGGGCGGGGCACCCGGGCGCCGGCGGCCAGCAGCGCCAGGCCGGAGGAGTAGATGTCCAGCAGCGCGCCGCCGACCAGGCCGAGCACGGCCACCACGGCGAAGGGCACGAGGAACCAGGTGGGCAGCAGGGTGGCCAGCGCGCCGATCGGGTCGGCGGTGATCGCCTCGGAGAGGTCGCCCGACGAGCCGGCCAGCAGCAGGCCGAAGACGAGCAGCAGCACCGGGGCCAGCGCCGAGCCGAACGTCGTCCAGCCCACGACGCCGCGGGTGGACGCCGAGCGCGGCAGGTAGCGGGAGTAGTCGGCGGCGGCGTTGACCCAGCCGAAGCCGTACCCGGTCATCACCAGCACGAGCGCGCCGATGAACAGCTCCGCCGAGCCGCTGGGCAGCGCGGTGACGGCCGCCCAGTCGACGTCGTCGAGCACCAGAGCCAGGTAGACGACGGTGAGCACGCCGGTGACCACGGTGATGACCGCCTGCATGCGCATGATCAGGTCGAAGCCGAGCACGCCGCCGACCACCACGAGCGCGGCGACCACGAGCAGCGCGACCACCTTCGTCGCCGTCCCGCCGCCCCAGCCGAGCTCGGTGAGCACGGTGGCGGTCGCCAGCGTCGCCAGCGACGTCAGCACGGTCTCCCAGCCGACCGTCAGCACCCAGGACAGGACGGCGGGGACGCGGCCACCGGTGACGCCGAAGGCCGCGCGGCTGAGCACCAGGGTGGGCGCCGACCCCCGCTTGCCGGCGATGGCGACCAGGCCGCAGAGGGCGAAGCTGGCCACGATGCCCACGACGCCGGCGACCACGGCCTGCCAGAAGCCGATGCCGAAGCCGAGGGTGAACGCGCCGTAGGACAGGCCCAGCACGCTGACGTTGGCCCCGAACCACGGCCAGAACAGCTGCCGCGGCGTGCCCTTGCGCTCGGCCTCGGCGATCACGTTGATGCCGTTCGTCTCCACCGTCAGCCGCGGTGTCGGCGCCTCGTGGGGCGCGCGCCCACCGCTCACCTGGTGCGCCATCTCGTCTGCTCCGTCCTGACCGGCGGGCCCGGGTCCTCGCGGCACGGTAGCGACCCGCGACCGGGACCGGCTCCCGACACCACCCGCGTGCCGATGCATCGACAGCCGAGGCATCCAGTCGCTAGCATCCCGCCATGGACGCCAGACCGCTCACCGAGGCGACGTTCCTCGTGCTCGCCGCCCTCGCCGACCGGCCGCGGCACGGCTACGGCGTGATCGGTGAGGTGGCCGGGCTCTCGGAGGGCCGGGTGACACTGCGGGTCGGCACGCTCTACGGCGTCCTGGACCGGCTGGTCACCGAGGAGCGGGTCGAGCTCGACCGCGAGGAGGTGCACTCGGGCCGGGTACGGCGCTACTACCGCCTCACCACGGGCGGGCGCCAGGCCCTGGAGGCCGAGCTCGCCCGCCAGGAGGCCAACGCCCGCGCGGTGCGGACCCGGCTCGCGGTGCGGCCGGCATGAGCCCGCTGGAGGAGCGCTACCGGCGGCTGCTGACCTGGCTCCCCGAGCCGGCCCGGTCCCGGTGGGCCGACGACATGACCGACACCTGGCTCGAGGCGACGACGGCCGACGACCCCGAGTACGCCGAGTTCGGGAGCCCGTCGGCCGCCGACCGGCTGGACGTCGCCCGGCTGGCCCTGCGCCTGCGGCTGGGCGCACCGGGGGCCTCGGTGCGCGCGGTGGCCACGGGGCGCACCGTCCGGCTGGTCGCGCTGGCCGGCACGGCGGCGCTGGCCTCGATGGCCCTGGTCGGGCTCGTGTCGACGGCCTGGCTGTACGGCGTGCTCCCGGTGGCCGACGCCCCGGACGTCGGCGGGGTGGTGCACTGGGACCCGGGCGGCGCGCTCTCGACGCTGGTCGGCGTACTGACGGTCGCGCTGGCGGCCTGCACGGCGCGCGGTCTGCCGGCGACCCGTGCGCTGGCGCTCGCCGTCCTCGTCGGCCAGGCCGCCGAGGCGGTGCTGCTGGTCGGCGGCGCACGCTCGCTGCTGACCCAGCTCACGCTCGCCGTCCCGGTGGTGGCGGCCGCCCTGGTCCCGACCGGACGTCCGCTGGGCCGGCCGTGGTGGCCGGTCGTCCTGGGGTCGGTGGTCCTCGGACCCTGGGCGGTGGGCCTGTCGGCGCGGGTGCTGCCCGACGAGCCGACGGGCTGGCTGCTGGCGCTGTTCGACCCCTTCGTCCAGTTTGGCGTCGGGACGGTGGTGGCCGGCGCGGTGCTGCTCGCCCGGCGCCCGTCGGCCCGCGGGTCGGCAGAGCTGGCCGTCGCCGTCCTCTCGGCCGCACTGCTGCCCGCACTGGCGGGCCGCCTGCCGTTCGGCACCCCCACCGGCTACGCCGCGACGGTGCTCACGGTGACCGTCGCCGTGGCCGCCACCGCCGCGGTCACCGGGGCGGTGGGGCTGCGCTCGGTCCGGGCACTGCCGCTGGACCCGGCCGCGGTCTCCCGGCACCCGGACTGAGCGGCACCCCCTCTCATCGGGTGACTGTGCAACTACTTTGCGTGCAACTAGTTGCAGGAAGGCGCACTGTCAGCCCATGAGCTCGTCCGCGCCCTCCCGCTGGCTCCCCCACGCGCCCCGGGCTGCGCTGGTCGTCGTCCCGGCGGCCGCGGTCGCCGCCCTGTCGGCCACCGGCCGGCCGGGGCCCGCCGGACTGGTCCTGGCGGTGCTCTTGCTGGCGGCGACGGGCCTGCTGCTGGGCTGGCGGACCGCCGGCGGGCAGCTCGAGCAGGACATGTGGTCCCGGCTGCTGCTGTCCGGCGGGGTGCTGGCCACCGGTGTCCTGGGCACGGTCTCCTGCGCGCTGGTGCCCGGGTGGGAAGCGCTGGGCGGCCTGCCGCTCGCCGCGGCCACCGCGCTCGCCTTCCCGGGGGTCTACGGCGGCCTGCTCAAGTGGAACCGGTACTCCACCAGCGTCGCCGACCCCAACGACGTGCTCAACGGCTTCTCGGGCGTCCTGGTCGCCGTGGCCATCGGCAACGTGCTGGTGGACGACCTCGGCGGCCCGCTCGCCGCGCTGCCGGACTGGCGCCTGCAGCCGCTGCTGCTGGCCGCCGCCGCTGCCGTGGTGTGCCTCGGGACCGCCTGGGTGATGACGGTCATCGCCGCGCTGCGCAGCGACCCGCGGATCTGGCTGGTGTCCGGGGCCCTGACCGCCGTCTCCGCCGGCGTCGGCGTCGGCCTGGCCACCGCCGACGGGGCGCCGCTGGCCGCTGCCGCCGTCGTCGCGGCCGGTCTCGCACTGCTCGCCGTGGCGGCGGTGCGGCAGCCGCCCCGGTCGACGCCACAGCCGGCCGACCCCGCCGACTCCACGGTCGGGGCGGTCTCGATCATCGGCATCGCGACCCTCACGCTGGCGGTCGCGGCCGTGACCACGGCGTCCTGGCCGGCGATCGTCGGCGCCGGGCTCGCGGCCGTGGGCTCGAGCCTGCGGCTGCTGGTCAACGTCCGGGACCTCTCCGAACTGGCCACCAGCCGGCGCGAGGCGCTGACCGACGAGCTCACCTCGCTGCCCAACCGCCGCGCGGTGCTGCGCCGGATCGAGCACCTCTGCACCACCGGGACGCCGTTCGCGCTGGGCCTGGTCGACCTGGACAAGTTCAAGGAGGTCAACGACGGGCTGGGCCACGCCGCCGGCGACGACCTGCTGCGCATGATCGCCCGCCGCCTGGAGCAGACCGTGCCGGCGGGCGCACTGGTCGGGCGGCTGGGCGGCGACGAGTTCGCCGTGATCGCCCCGCTCACCGGCGGCACCACCGCCGAGGTCACCGGACGGCTGGGCGCCGGGCTGGTCGGCCGGTTCACCGACCCCTTCGAGGTCGCCGGGCTGGAGCTGCACGCCGACCTCAGCGTCGGGTTGACCGCGCACGAGCCCGACGGGCACCTGCTCGGCGCCTGCGCCACCCTGCTGCTGCGCCGCGCCGACGCCGCGCTGTACGACGCCAAGCGCGCCGGCGCCTCGGCCGTCGTCTGGGACTCCGCCCGGCACGTGGACACCAGCGGCCGGCTGGCGTTGGTCGAGGAGCTGCGCACGGGCATGGCCCGCGGCGAGCTGGTGCTGCACTACCAGCCGCAGGTGGCCGTGCGCACCGGCCGCACCGTGGGCGTGGAGGCGCTGGTGCGCTGGCAGCACCCGGCCCGTGGACTGCTGCCGCCGGCGGAGTTCCTGCCCGCCGCGGAGCTGCACGGGCTGATGGGCCAGCTCACCGAGACGGTGCTCGCCCAGTCGGTCGCGCAGGCCGCCGCCTGGCATCGGGAGGGCCGTGACCTGCGCGTGTCGGTGAACCTGTCGGTGAGCAACCTGCTCGACCGCGCGCTGCCCGGACGGGTCGCCGGCCTGCTCGCCGCGCACGGGCTGCCGTCGTCGGCGCTGGTGCTGGAGGTGACCGAGACGGTGCTGATGAGCGATCCGGAGTCCAGCCTCGCCGTCCTCGACGCCATCGCCGCGCTGGGCATCGCCGTCAGCATCGACGACTTCGGCACCGGCTACGCGTCGCTGAGCTACCTGCGCCAGCTGCCGGTCAGCGAGCTCAAGCTGGACCGCTCCTTCACCCAGGACCTGCTCACCGACGGGCGCACCGACGCCATCGTCAGCGGCACGATCGACATGGCCCACCGGCTGGGCCTGCGCGTGGTGGCCGAGGGCGTGGAGCACCTGACCACGCTGCGGCGGCTGGAGGCGCTGGGCTGCGACGAGAGCCAGGGCTACCTGCACTCCCGCCCGGTGCCCGCCACCGCGATCCCGCCGGCCGCCCCGGCACCGCTGCTGCAGCCCGCCTGACAGCACGGCGCCGCCGGGCCCTGTGCAGGGCCCGGCGGCGCCGGGGGGCGGGGGAGGTCAGCCGCGCCGGCGCGCGCCGTAGCGCTGGTTGAACTTCTCGACCCGGCCCGCGGTGTCGAGCACGCGCTGGTTGCCGGTCCAGAACGGGTGCGAGGAGGCGCTGATCTCGACCGGGACCACGGGCAGCGTCTCGCCGTCCAGCTCGATGGTCCGGCTGGTCTGGACCGTCGACCGGGTCCGGAAGGTCTCCCCCGTCGAGGTGTCCTGGAACACGACGGTGCGGTACTCGGGGTGGATGCCGTTGCGCATGGTGACTCCTCGGTTCTGCGCGGGACGTCCGCCCCCGGTGGGGCGGGCTGATCGCGACACCTGGATGAACCGGTTCGTCACCCGCCCTGTTCCCGCCCGGACGACGGGACGCCCGGCGCCGACGGTGACCTCCCCGTGACCTCCGTGTGCTTAGGTGAGCCTCACCTGACCACCTCTGCAAGGAGCACGATGTCGTCCCGCACCGCCCTCCGCGGCACCGCCCTCCGCGGCACCGCCGTCCTGGCCGCCGCCCTCGTCCTCGCCGGCTGCGGCGGCTCCGACGCCGGGGAGAGCAGCACCGCCGAGGGCAGCGCCGCCCCGAGCGGCAGCGCGTCCTCGGCCTTCCCGGTCACCGTGACCACCGCCTTCGGCGACGTCGAGGTACCCGAGGAACCGGTGCGGGTCGTCGCGCTGGGCTGGGGCGACGCGGAGACGGCGCTGGCCCTGGGCGTGCAGCCGGTCGGCGCCAGCGACTGGCTCGCCTTCGGCGGCGAGGGCGTCGGCCCGTGGGCCGCGGGCCAGTACGACCAGGCGCCGGAGATCATCGAGACCCTCGAGCCCAGCTACGAGGCGATCGCCGCCCTGCAGCCCGACCTGATCCTCGACACCAAGTCCCCGGCGACGCCGGAGCGCTACGAGGCGCTCAGCGCGATCGCGCCGACCATCGGCCAGCCCGAGGACGTCGACCCCTACCTCACCACCTACTCCCAGCAGCTGGACCTGATCGGCCAGGCGCTGGGCAAGACGGCCGAGGCCGACGCGGTCGCCGCCGAGGTGGACCAGGCCTTCGCCGACGCGGCCGCCGCCCATCCGGAGTTCGAGGGCGTCGAGGTGGCCGTGGCCGCCTACAGCGCCGACGGGTTCGGCGCCTACGTCCGCGGCGACGGCCGCGTCGACTTCATGGAGCAGCTCGGCTTCACCAACGCGCCGGCCGTCCAGGAGCTCGCCACCGAGAGCTTCTTCGTGCCGGTCAGCGAGGAGCAGCTGCCGCTGCTGGACGCCGGCCTGACCGTGGCGTTCCCGATCTTCGTCGACGCCGCGCAGATCACCGGCAACCCGCTGTGGCAGGCCATCCCGTCGGTGCAGGCCGGCCACAGCGTCGTCCTCGACGACCTGACGCTGGCCAACGCCTTCTCCCTCGCGACCCCGCAGAGCATCCAGTACGCGCTGGAGAACGCCGTCCCGCTGTTCGCCGACGCGCTCTGACGTGCTGCGCCGGGCCGACCCGCGTCGGCCCGGCGCAGCACGTGTCCCCCGTGCGACGAGCGGGCACCGCAGGGCCATGACCACCCCCGACGCACACGAGGTCGCGAAGCTCATCTCCGGTGAGCGGATCGCGATGTTCACCACCACCGCCCCACAGGGCACCCTCACCAGCCGCCCGATGGCGCTGCAGGAGGTCGAGTTCGACGGCGACCTGTGGTTCTTCGCCGAGCGCAGCTCCCGCAAGGTCGGTCACCTCGACGCCCACCCCGAGGTCAACGTGACCGTGGGCTCGGGCAGCACCTGGGTCTCGCTCACCGGCCGGGGCACCGTCGTCGACGACCCGGCGAAGAAGCGCGAGCTGTGGAACGGCGGGGTCGCCGCCTGGTTCCCCGACGGCCCGGACGACGCGGCCATCCTGCTGATCAAGGTCGAGGGTTCCTCGGCCGAGTACTGGAACACCCCCGGTGGCCGGGTCGCCACCGCGCTGAGCTTCGCCAAGGCCAAGGTCACCGGGCAGCCCTACGACGGCGGCGAGAACGAGACCGTCCGGCTCTGACCGACCGCCAGCGGGTTCACAGCTGCGGCAGGGGCGGCGTCCAGGGAGTGCGACGAGGGTGGGGTGACACCCCGACCCGGAGGTCCCCCGATGCTCACCGTCGCCGTCCTGATCGTCTTCCTGCTGCTGCTCACCACGGCCGACCTGCTGCCCGGCCAGGCCGCCGCGCCGGGGCTGGTCGCACCCCGCCCCTGACCCGAGGTGCGCGGCGGCCGCGGTGCCGCGAGGCTGCCTGCATGCCGCCCGAGGTCCGGTCGTCCGCCAACCGCTCGTACGCCGTCGACCCGCAGCTCCGCCACCGGACCGCGGAGGCGACGCTGACCGTCCACGGCCCGGACGGCGCGCCGCTGGCCGACGCCGAGGTGACCGTCGCGCAGCTGCGGCACCGCTTCCTCTTCGGCTGCATCGGCTTCGACCTGGTGCCGCTGGCCAACGGCGAGGCCGACGCCGCGCCGGGCTCGGTGTTCGGCGGCGCGGCCGCCCCCGCCCGGGCCCAGGCGCTGGCCGACCGGTGGCTGGAGGTGTTCAACGCCGCGACGCTCCCCTTCTACTGGAGCGAGTTCGAGCCCGAGCGCGGCCGGCCGGACACCACGCGGTTGCGCCGGGCCGCGGAGTGGTTCGCCGAGCGCGGGGTCGCGGTGAAGGGCCACCCGCTCGCCTGGCACACGCTGGCCCCCGACTGGCTGCTCGACGCCACCACCGCAGAGGTCGCGGACGCGCTGCGCGCCCGGATCCAGCGCGACGTGACGGCGATGGCCGGCGTGGTCGACACCTGGGACGCGATCAACGAGGTCGTGATCATGCCGGTGTTCGACAAGTACGACAACGCGCTCACCCGGCTCTCCCGCGACCTCGGCCGGATCGGCACCATCCGGCTGGCGTTCGAGGAGGCCCGGGCCGCGAACCCCTCGGCCACGCTGCTGCTCAACGACTTCGACATGTCCACCGCCTACGAGTGCCTCATCGAGGGGTGCCTGGAGGCCGGCGTCCAGATCGACGCGCTGGGCCTGCAGAGCCACATGCACCAGGGGTACTGGGGCGAGAAGCGCACGCTCGCGGTGCTCGAGCGCTTCGCCCGCTACGGGCTGCCCATCCACCTCACCGAGAACACGCTGCTGTCCGGCGCCCTGATGCCGCCGGAGGTCGAGGACCTCAACGACTGGCAGGTCGAGCAGTGGCCGTCCACGCCCGAGGGCGAGACGCGGCAGGCCGACGAGGTGGTGCGCCACTACCGCACGCTGCTGTCGCACCCCGCCGTCCAGGGCGCCACCTACTGGGGGATCACCGACGCCGGCGCCTGGCTGGGCGCCCCGGTGGGCCTCCTGCGGGCCGACGGCTCGCCGAAGCCGGCCTACGACGCGCTGCGCGACCTGGTGAAGGGCGAGTGGTGGCTGCCGCCGACCACGCTGCGCACCGACGCCGCGGGGCGCGTGCCGGTGACCGGGTGGCTCGGCGACTACAGCGTCGCGGGTCCGGTCGGGACGGCCACCCTCGCGCTCGACCAGGCCGGACCGGTGGACGTCGAGGTGCGGCTCAGCTGAGCGCCGGGGCGCCCGTCAGCAGGGCGCGGCGCCGCCGCAGCCGCCGCGGCGCCAGCAGCGACAGCGCCACCATGCCGGCCCAGCAGACAGCGGCCAGGGCCCACCACGGCGAGGAGACCAGCGCGGCCACCACGTAGCCGGCGAGCAGGAGCACGCCCACGACGACCGTGAACGCGCGCAGCGGCAGGTAGAGCGCCAACTGGTGGTCGATCATGCGCACGGCGGCGCCGCGCACCGCCGGGTCGCCCGGGACGTCACCACGCCAGCTGGCCCGCGCGGCCGCACGGCGTTCCCGTGGGCTCAGCTCGCCGATGGCGGCCTGCGTGCCGCGCGCCGTCCGGTACGACCACGACCCCATGACCAGACCGAAGAACGTCCCGGCCACCAGGCCGGCGAGGACGGCGGCGGTCCAGGAGTTGCCGTCCTGGACGCCGTGGAAGACGGTCATGAGGCCGCCGAACAGCACCCCGGACACGACACGGTGCACCCACCGGGGCGCGGTCAGGAGCCAGGTGCGCACGGGGTCATGCTCCCGCAGGCCGGGGCCGGGTGACCAGCCTCGTCCAGGGGAGCCCGGGAGCGGGACCGGTGGGCACCGGCCCCGCTCCCGGGACGCCGATCAGAGCGACGAGTTCTTCTCCGCGATGCCGCGGCGCACCTCGGCGGGGCGCTGCTGCTCCCCGGCGTAGGAGCTCACGACCACGAGCGCCCCGGTGATGGCCGGGATCGCCCACTGCAGCTGGTCGAGCTTCGCCTGCGCGGCCGCGACCTCGCCCTTGGCCGCCTTCGAGGCCTTGGTGCCGCGCTTGGACGGCGTCGCACCGTTGTCGGAGACGATCTTGCCCAGCACGCGGCTGTAGGCGGTGACGCCGAGGGCCGCGGCGGTGAGCAGCGTCTTGACCGTGGACATGCCGCCCACGCCCTGCTGCTGCGCGACGCGGTCCTTGTTGCCGGCCAGCTGGCCGATGCTGCCGATCAGGTGCGCGCCGATGGCGGCGGCGTTGACCGGGGTCCAGCGGTCCCAGCCGGCGTTGGCGACGGCGCCGGTGGCCTTGTCGCTGCCGGCCTCGGAGGCGGCGGCGTTCAGCGCGACGGCGTTGGCGAGCGTGCCACCGAACCAGGCGGCCAGGCCGACGTCGTGCAGCGAGCGGGAGAGGGTGTTGGCCATGCGGGTGCTCCTAGAGGCTGGAGGGAGAGGGGGAGGTCAGCGGCCGAGGAGGCCGCCGAGGCCGCCACCGCCGCCACCGGCGAACTTGGCGACCAGGTCCATCGGGTTCAGACCGAACTTCTGCAGGAGCCCCGCGTGCTGGTCGGTGTCGACCTGGTCGGGCAGCTCGGAGTCGGCCTGCGCGGCCTGGTCGTTGTTGCCCTGCGACCGGAGGAGCTCGAGGATCTGGCTCTTGTCGATGTTCATGGGCGTCCGGTACCCGCCGGTTCCCGTTGCACCCCTCCTTTTGCGACGAACTCGCTGGGAGGATGCGCAGGTGACCGCGTACACCCACTCCGCGTCCGTCGTCGTCGCCACCTCACCCGAGGAGCTGTACGACCTGGTGTCCGACGTGACCCGCACCGGGGAGTGGAGTCCGGTCTGCCGGGCCTGCTGGTGGGACGAGGGCGCCTCGGCCACGGCGGGCGCCTGGTTCACCGGCCGCAACGAGGTCCCCGGGCGCACCTGGGAGACCCGCAGCCAGGTCCAGGTGGCCGACCGGGGCCGGGAGTTCGCCTGGCTGGTGAGCGGCCGGCTCGTGCGCTGGGCCTTCACGATGGCCCCGGTCGAGGGCGGCACGCTGCTGACCGAGTCGTGGGAGTTCCTCCCGGCCGGCCTGGTGACCTTCGCCGAGCGCTACGGCGAGGACGCCGGCCGGCAGATCGCGGACCGCACTCACGCGGCGCACGAGGGCATCCCCGCCACCCTCGCCGCGATCAAGGCCATCGCCGAGGCGCGCTGACCCCGCTCAGGCGGTGAACGCGCGCAGGCCCTCCAGCAGGCGGTCGACGTCGGTGTCGTCGTTGTACGGCGCCAGCCCGACGCGCAGGCCGCCGGTGTCGCCGAGCCCCAGGTGGCGGGAGGCCTCGATCGCGTAGAACGAACCGGCCGGGGCGTTGACCCCGCGCTCGGCCAGCGCGCGGTAGGCGTCGGCGGCGCTGCGGCCGGCGAAGGTGAGCAGCAGGGTCGGCGTCCGGTGGCGGGCGCGCGACCACAGCGTCACACCGGGGAGGTCCCGGACGCCGTCCTCGATGCGGTGCCGCAGCCGGTCCTCGTGCTGCTCCAGCGCCGCCATCGCCGCGACCAGCCGGGTGCGGCGGTCGCCGTCGGGGCCGGCCAGCCCGGCGAGCAGGTCGATCGCCGCGGTGGTGCCGGCCAGCAGCTCGTAGGGCAGCGTGCCCAGCTCGAACCGCTCCGGGACGGCGTTGCTCGAGGGCAGCAGCTTGTCCGGGTACAGGGTCTCCAGCAGATCGGGGGCGGCGACCAGGCAGCCGACGTGCGGGCCGAGGAACTTGTACGGCGAGCAGACGAAGAAGTCCGCGCCGAGCGCGGTGACGTCGACCGGGGCGTGCGCGGTCAGGTGCACGCCGTCGACCCAGGTCAGCGCCCCGGCCTCGTGCGCCAGCGCGGTGATCGCGGCGACGTCGGGGCGGGTGCCGATCAGGTTCGACGCCCCGGTGACCGCCACCAGCCGGGTGCGCTCGGACAGCAGCGCGCCCACCACCTCGGGCGCCAGCTCGCCGGTGGCCGGGTCGAAGTCGGCCCACCGCACGGTCGCCCCCGCGGCCTCGGCGGCCTGCACCCACGGGCGGACGTTGGCGTCGTGGTCGAGCCGGGTCACCACCACCTCGTCGCCGGCGCCCCAGCCGGTGCTCAGCACGCGGGCGAGGTCGTAGGTCAGCACCGTGGCGCTGCGGCCGAAGACGACGCCGCCGGGCACCCCGCCGGTGAGGTCGGCGACCGCCTGACGGGCGTCGGTGACGACGGCGTCGGCGTTGCGCTCGGCCTGGGTGACCGTGCCGCGGTTGGACATCGGCCGGGTCATCGTCGCGGCGATCGCGGCGGCCACGACGTCGGGCGTCTGCGACCCGCCCGGCCCGTCGAAGTGGGCGGCCCCGTCGGTGAGGGCCGGGAAGTGCGCGCGGAGCGACGCGACGTCGAAGGGCACGACAGCAGCGGGCACGGTGGCGGTCATGCCCTGATCCTGCGGCATGCCCCCGCGACCCTGCAGGCCCGCACCGACCGGCGACGGCGATCAGCGACTGACCGCGGCCACGATCCGGTCCGGCCGCACCAGCACCGAGCGCCCGGCCAGCCACCGCACCAGCTCCGGCGCCCCGAGCCCGGCGACGTCCACCACCCGCCCCGGCCAGCCGGCGGGCACCGCACCACCGGCGGTGAGCACCGCCCAGTCCGGGCCCAGGACGTCGTCCAGCCGCCTCCCGCCGGCGATCGGTGGCTGCGGCAGCAGGCTGCCGACCGGTGACCCGGGGGCCAGCCGCGCACGACGTACGAGGCGGCCGGGCCGCAGTGGCGGGGTCCGGCTGTCGGCGGCGAACGCGGCCAGTCGCGGCACCCGCCGGACCCCGGCCAGCACGGTCCGCCGCAGGACAACGGCCGCGTCCCCGCCGCCGGTCATCAGCCGGCCGAGCAGCACGGCGAGCCGGATGAGCGCGGTGGCGTGCGGCGCGCGTTCGGCCTGGTGGGTGTCGAGCAGGGCGTCGTCCGCGCCGTCGAGCACGGCGGTGAGCTTCCAGGTCAGCTGGTGCACATCGCGCAGCCCCAGGCCCAGCCCCTGCCCGATGAACGGCGGGGTGAGGTGGGCGGCGTCCCCGCAGAGCAACACCCGGCCGCTGCGCCAGCGGTCGGCCACCCGGGCGGCGAAGGTGTACTCGGCGGCGCGCACCACCGTGCAGCCGGCCGCGCCGAACCCGTCCAGCAGCGCGGGCAGGTCCAGGTCGACGGGGGCCTCCCCCGCGGCCAGCCGGAACTCGGCCCGGTAGCGGTCGCCCGCGACCGGCATGAAGGTCGCCGGCCGCACGGGATCGCACACCTGGTGCACGCCGGGCCACACGTCCAGCGGGGTGTCCGCGACCAGGTCCACCACCAGCCAGCGCTCGGCCGGCCCGAGGTCGCGCATCCACGAGCCGATCAGCCGCCGCACCGTGCTGTTGGCCCCGTCGCAGCCGAGCACCGCCGCGGCGAGCAGCACCTCCTCGTCGCCGGTGCCGCGGTCGCGCACGGTGAGACGGACCGGTCCGGCCTCGTGTTCCACGTGCAACAGCTCGACCCCGCCGCGGAGGACCGCCCGCGGCTCGGCGGCCAGGGCCGTGCGCAGCACCGCCTCCAGATCGGGCTGACTGAACATCGAGGCCTGCGGCCAGCCGTGCTCGCCCGCGCCGCGGCCGAACTCGGCCAGCGTGCGGTGGGCGCCGTCCAGCAGGCGCAGCCCGGCCATCGGCCGGCTGACCGCGGTGAATCCCTCGGCGACGCCGGCCGCCTGCAGCACCCGCAGCGCCTCGTCGTCCAGGTGCACGGCGCGCGGCTCCGGGTAGGCCGCGTGGTGCCGGTCGAGCACCAGGACGTCGACGCCGCGGCGGGCCAGCAGCAGCGCCGCGGTCACCCCGACCGGCCCGGCGCCGACGACCACGACGGTCACGCGTGCCGGCCGGACTTCCAGCGGGCGAAGACGGCGATCAGCTGGTCGTGCTCGAGCGCGGCGCCGGGCAGCTCGGCGCCGGTGGAGGGCCGGAACCCGTCCATGACCAGGGCCAGCACCCGCCGCCAGTGCTCGGGCGCGATGCCGCGGGAGCGGTCCATCACCGCGCCGACCATGATCGGCACGATCGCGACGTCGGCCACCTCGACGTCGGCGCGCACCTGGCCGCGCTCCTTGGCGCGGGCCAGCAGCGCGCCGCCGACCGGGGTGATCGCCTCGTTCGCCCGGCCGGCCAGCGACGCGGCCTGCGGGCCCAGCAGGAACTCCTGGAGCCCGCGGTCGCCGGCCTGCATCTCCAGCGTCGCCTCCAGGAAGACGCAGAGCCCCTGCCACGGGTCGTCGCCGGTGGACGCGGTCTCGGCCAGCTGCACGACCCGCTCGACCTGGTCCTCGAACAGGGCCAGCAGCAGGTCCTCCTTGCGCGGGAACCGGCGGTAGACGGTGCCCACGCCGACCTCCGCGGCCCGCGCGACGTCGTTGTGGCTCACCGCCAGACCGGTCTCGGAGAACAGCCGACGGGCGGCGGTGAGGATCCGTTCGCGGTTGCGCTCGGCGTCCCGGCGCAACCGGCCGGGCCCGTCGACGTCCATCCCCGGATCCTAGGGAGCCGTCAGCGGGAGCCGAGGACCTCGGCGGCCGACGTCCAGTGCCGGACGCCGTACCGGTCGTTGTCCACGGCCTGCAGCGTGCCGTCGCCGCTGAACATGCTGTCGAAGTACTGCATGCCCTGCCAGGCCGGGTAGAGGGCCTCGCGGTCGCGGGAGACGGCCTTGCCGACCCGGGCCATGGTGCGCAGCAGGCCGATGCCGCCGGCGTACTGCGGCTTGTAGGTCTCCCCGGTGAGCTCGGTCATCGTGCGGGCCAGGTCGCGCACCGACACGGTGCTGCCGGCGACCTCCAGCCAGCGCGGCGCGGTCGGGTCGAGCGCGGCCTCGGCGGCGAACGCGGCGGCGTCGTCCTTGGTGGTGAAGTCCAGCGGCTGGTCGGCGTCGCGCCAGTACAGGACCCGGCCGCGACCGAACAGCACCAGCGGCGCCTGGCCGGTGAGCATGTCGCCGAAGGCGCCGACCAGGACCGAGGTGGCCTGCAGCGGGGCGGCGTCCAGGCGGGTCATGAACTCGCGGCGCAGCTCGAGGTTGCGGTTGGTGCCGGCCGGGAGCCGCCGGTAGTCGGCCGACCAGTCCGAGGGGATGAACCGCGGGACGCCGGCGGCGACCGCCGCGGTGAGCAGCTGGGTCTGCGCGTCGATGACCACCGGGCGCAGCCCGCTCAGCGCCGAGACGACGACGTCGGCGCCGGTCGCGGCCGCCTGCAGCGCCGCGGCGTCGGTGTAGTCGGCCGCCACGACCTCCAGCCCCAGCGACTCGAGGTGGGCGGTCTTGGCCACCGACGCCCCGGCGCGGGTGAGCGCGCGCACGGTGGCCCCGCGGGCGACCAGCGCGGTGGCGATGCGCTCGCCGAGGTCGCCGCTGGCGCCGGCCAGCAGGACGGTGGCCATCAGCGGGTCACCCGGCTGCTGGGGCGGGTGACGACACAAGTGGACGAGCTGCTCCGGTTCACCGGGCGAACCTAGCACCAACCGGAGAGGTTGCTCCACTTGTGCCGCGCCGGCGTCAGGCGCCCAGCTGGCCGAGGTCCAGCGCGTCCGCCGGCGGGGTGATCGCGGTGGTCTCGCCGTGCCGGTCGAAGGTCAGCGTGCCGGCGTCGGTGCCGGAGTCGACGATCTGCAGCGGCACCTGCGGGTCTGCCGCAGCGACGTAGAGCGCGCTGCCGTCGGCCTGCGTGACCACCCGCACCTCCGCGCCGTCCAGCTGCTCGGTGGTGACCGCGTCCTCGAGGACGCCGTCGCTGGGGTCGCGCAGCTCGGCGGCCACGCCGGCCAGCGTCAACTGGTCCAGGGCGGCCGCCTGCTCCGGGGGCACGACGACCCACCGGCCGGCGAGCTCACCGGCCTGCTCGGCCGGGGCGCCGAACCCGGCCCAGAAGTCGGCCCCGCCCTGGAACCAGCTCGTCCCGCCCACGGTCAGCAGCTGCACGGTCTGGCCGCCGGCGGTGATCGTCCCGGAGACGTCCGCCCCCTGCAGCTGCAGGTCCAGCGTCTGCTGCTCCGCGCCCGTCCCGGTGGTGCCGGACACGTGCACCGATCCCGCGGCCTCCAGCGCGTCGGCCGCCGCGGCGGCGACCTGGGCGCCGGTGCGCGACTCCGACGTCGGCGCCGCGGACGAGCTGGCCGTCGACGAGCCGGAGGCGGCCGCCACGGGCGCGTCGTCCGCGCTGCTGCAGCCGGCGAGCAGCAGGGCCGCGAGCCCGGCGGCGAGGCCGCCGGGCAGTCGGGTGCCGAGCCGGTGTCCGATGCGCATGGGGTCTCCGTCCGTGGGGCCGGGGACGCGCTGCTCGCGCCCCGGCGCGCCCAGCATGGACACACCGGCCGGGCGCGGGTCCACCCTGCTCACCCGGGCGTGTCAGCGCCCGGCACGCTCGTCGAGCACGCCGGCGGTCAGGCAGACCAGCCCCCAGACCGCCGCGGACGCGCTCACCAGCCCCCGTCGCCGCTGCCCGGCCAGGCCGACGGCGAGCGCCGCGGCGTCGGTGAGGTCGCTGGCCACCCGCCCGGCCACCGCCCGCCGGCGCAGTGGTCCGGCCGGCGCCGTCGCCAGGGCCACCCCGAGGACGACGTCGCGCGCGCAGACCATCCGCACCAGCGCGCGGGTCGAGCGGTCGTCGTCCAGGCCGCTGGGCCGCAGCAGCGCCGCGGGCGCCACCAGGACGGCGGCGGAGAAGGCAGCGGTGGCGGTGCCGGTGAGCGCGGTCAGTGAGGGCACGGGAGCTCCTGCTCGTCGGGGCGGACCCCCATCGGAGCAGGGGCCGCCCGCACCGGCCACTCAGCCGCGGGCGGGGCGGTGCGGTGCGGCCCGGTGGGGTGCCCCGGCCCGGATGGCGTCCAGCGGGACGGCGGACCGCAGCACGGCCGGTCCCAGCCGCAGCACGCCGCCGGTGCGGGGCCGGCAGCGCACGCCACCGCGGCCGCGCATCCCGCGGTGGGCGCCGGGGGCGAGCACCAGGTCCATCCACGCGCACGGGTTGGCCGGGCGCCCGCCGTCCAGCCGCACCTCGCCCGCCCCGCAGTCGAGGCTGAACGGCTGCCCGCGCAGCGCCTCCACCTCGGCGCCACGCAGGACGACGTTGCGCCGGGCCGCGAGCGGGTCCCAGGGCCCGGCCCCGAGCTCGGCGGCGAGCTCGTCCAGCGACTCGGCGGCGAGCACGGTGACCGAGGCGTCCCGGTGGGCGGGCCGGGCGAAGTAGCGGTCACCGACGACGCCCAGGTCGGCGCGGACCTCGATGCTCGGCCGCGACTCCACGGGCAGCCCGGCGGCCGCGGCGTCGGGCCGCCCGTCGTACCGGTGGTCCGGCGCGGCGAGCAGCCCGACGACCTCGACGTCGTAGCGGTGCGGCAGGTCGGCGTCGGTCACCGGTCGGCTCTCGGTCCTGCTCCCCAGGTCCGCGGTCAGTCGGCGGTGGCCATCGCCTCGAGGTAGTCGTCGTAGCTGGCGATGACGTCCTCCAGGTCGATGACCTCGGGGAAGTCGGCGACCTCCTGGTGCCGGCGGAGGAACTGCACCGTGCGCCGGACGACGTCCTCCTCGTCGTCGCTGCCCAGCCGGTCCATCACCTCGGGCGTCACCGTCACGTAGGTGCGGACGTCCTCCAGCTCGCTGGGCTGCACCACCAGCCAGGAGTTCTCACCCTGTGCGTCGATCTCGATGTCGTCGTCGGCCATGCCCCCGCCCTACCCGCACCCACCAGGACAAACGCACGCGGCCGATCGGCCCGGCGCTCAGGCTGCCCGGTAGCCCAGGAGCAGGAGTCCCGACGGCGTGCGGGCCACGTCGACCAGCTCGAGCCGGCGCAGCTCCTCGTCGTCGGCGAAGAGCCGCCGCCCGCGACCGGCGAGGGTGGGGGCGACCACCAGCTGCAGCTCGTCGACCAGCCCGGCCCGCAGCAGGGAGCGGGCCAGGGTGGCACTGCCGTGCACCCCGATGTCGCCGCCGTCCCGCTGCCTCAGGGCGGCCACGTGCTCGGTCACCGGCCCGTCGACCACGGTGCTGTTCGCCCACGGCTGCGACAGCGGGGTGGACGTGACCACGTGCTTGCGGACGCCGTTGACGAAGTCGGCGAACGGCTGCACGTCCGAGCTCGGCCAGTACCCGGCCCAGTGGTCGTAGGTGCGGCGGCCCAGCAGGACGTCGTCCTGGCGCCCGATGACGTGCCCGAGGTGGGCGACGAGCTCGTCGTCGACCTCGAACACCCAGTCGCTCGGCTCCTCGGCGACCCCGTCGAGCGACATCAGCTGGTAGAGCACGACCTGACGCATCGGACTCCCTCTCGACGGCGTGGTGACGGGGGCAGGACCGGGCGCGGTCGCCGAACTCATCGGTGGACGGCGCACCACGGCACGCCGACGGGCGCCGTGCCGTGGTGGTCGGGTCAGGGGGGCGGCGGGTCGTCTGCCGGCGGCGGCTGCGTCGGCGGAGGTCTGTCGATCAGCACACTCGGAGGTGGTGGGCGGAGTCCGGGCGGTCGGGTGGTGCGGGTGACGCCCGAGGGTGTCGTGACGTGCAGGGTGCCGTCGTCGGTGAGCCGGAAGTGCCAGCCGCGGGCGAAGGTCTTGAGTCGGTGGTGGGAGCGGCACAGGCAGCACAGGTTGGTGCAGTCGGTGACCCCGCCGTCGGCGTGGGGGTGCACGTGGTCGAGGTCGGCCCAGCCGGTGCGTTGGCCGCAGTTGGGGAACCGGCAGCGTTGGTCGCGGGTGGTGACGAACGCGCACTGCCGGTCGGTGGGCGCGTAGGCGTCGGTCGGCGGCGGTGGTCCGAGGACCGGGCAGCTGCACGACCCGCGGTCCCGATGCTCACCGCAGGCGCGGCGAGCGAGGCGGATCAGCTCGGCGGGGGTCATGGTGGCCAGCAGCCGGCCGTCGGGGCCGGTGATGGCGTAGGTCAGGGTGCCGCCGTCGGGGGCGGTGAGGCCGAGGGCGCCGACGCGGGCCAGCAGCTCGCGCAGGTGGGCTGCGGTGATGGGCAGGCCGTTGACCTCGCCGGGCGCGGTGCTGGCGCCGGTGAGGCAGTCGAGGCCGGCGGTGATGCGGACGTCGGCGGAGACCTGCGGCAGGCCGTTGTCGGCCGCGCGCCGGATGAGCGCCGAGAGCACATGGGCGCGCAGCTGTCCGATGGGTCGTGCGTCGCCGTCGGCTTCGAGCATGCGGGCCAGCTGGTCGACGAGGTCGTGGCACTCGGCGGCCTCGTCGGTGGGCAGGTCGGCCGCCAGCGTCGCCCGGCCCTCGACCCCGCTGGGGTACACGCGGACGTCGGCGGTGCGTTCGGCGTCCTTGCGGCGCTCCTCTGCGGCAGCGGTGTCCAGCTGCAGCAGCAGCGCGGTGGCCCGGTCACGCAGGCGGTACACCGACAGGTCGCAGGCCCCGGGCAGGAGCGCGTCCTCGACCTGGCCGGCGATGTCGGCGGAGGTGTGGGCGAGCACGTCCGCGAGGGCGTCGGCCCGGCGCTCGTCGATCTCCCCGGCCTTGAGCGCGGCGAAGGTGGCGGGCAGCTTGTACCGCCAGGTCAGCGCCCGCTTCAGCCGGTGCGCGGCCGTCCCACGCCCGAGGTTCAGGACCACCGACAGCTCGGCCACGAAGAACTCGCTGACCCCCGGCTCTCCGTCCGCCGTCCAGCCCGGCCGCCGCGCACCTGGGCCGTCGGGATCGGCGGTCGCAGGACGTTGCGCGGCCAGGCCCAGGATCAGCTCGGCTTCCTCCGCGGCGTCCACGGCCCGACGGCGCTGCAGCACCCGAAGTTCGTCGGCCAGCCACTCCTGCGGCCACACCGACCGGTCAGGCAGCTCCGACCAGTCCTCGACCACCTGCCCACGGGGGCGCGGTAGGTGGGCGGTCGACGTCATGGGTCGAACATGCGTTCGAGGTACGACAGTTCTGGGCTGCCGCGGACGAGCGCCGTCTGCGCGGCGAGCTGACCGACGTCGAGGCCACCTGGCAGGAGGCGTGGGACCTGGCGCTGGCCGAGGCCCAGGGAGAGTTGCCCGAGTCTGCCGGACCGACCGTGGGGACGCCGCCGAACGGCGTCGTCCCCACGGCTGGCGCCCTCAGAGCGTCGCGGTGTCGATGACGAAGCGGTAGCGGACGTCGCTGGCGACGACCCGCTCGTAGGCCTCGTCGATCTGGTCGGCGGAGATGACCTCGACGTCGGCGCCGACGCTGTGCTCCGCGCAGAAGTCGAGCATCTCCTGGGTCTCGCGGATGCCACCGATCATCGAGCCGGCCAGGCTGCGCCGCCCGCCCAGCAGCGGGAAGGCCGGCACCTGCAGCGGCTCCTCGGGCAGGCCGACGTTGACCAGCGCGCCGTCCAGCTTGAGCAGGCCCAGGTAGGCGCCCATGTCGACGTTCGCGGAGATCGTGGAGACGATCAGGTCGAAGGTGTTGGCCTGCGAGGTGAACGTGTCCGGGTCGCTGGTCGCGAAGTAGGCGCTGGCACCCAGGCGCAGCCCGTCCTCCTGCTTCTTCAGCGACTGGCTGAGCACGACGACCTCGGCACCCATGGCGGCGGCGATCTTCACGCCGACGTGGCCGAGCCCGCCGAGGCCCACGATGCCGACCCGCTTGCCGGGGCCGGCGTCCCAGTGGCGCAGCGGCGAGTACAGCGTGATGCCGGCACACAGCAGCGGGGCGGCGACGTCGAGGCCCATGCCGTCGGGGATGTGCAGCGTGTAGGCCTCGTCGACGACGATCTTCTCGGAGTAGCCGCCCTCCGTGGGCCGGCCGTCCTTGCCGATCGCGCCGTAGGTGTCGGTGAAGCCCTTCAGGCAGTACTGCTCCTCACCGGCCAGGCAGTGCTCGCACTCGCGGCAGCTGTCGACCATGCAGCCGACGCCGGCGCGGTCGCCGACGGCGAACCGGGTGACCTCGGAGCCGACGGCGGAGACGGTGCCGGCGATCTCGTGGCCGGGGGTGAGCGGGAACAGGGTCTGCCCCCACTCGCCCCGCGCGGTGTGGATGTCGGAGTGGCAGATGCCGGCGTAGGCGATGTCGATCAGCACGTCGTGCGGGCCCAGGTCGCGGCGCTCGATGGTGGTCGCGGTGAACGGGGCGCCGGAGGAGGCGGTGGAGCGGGCGTTGACGGTCAGCACGTGGTGGGTCTCCTGGCGTGTCACGGGGGCGGGCGGGGCGTCACGGCGGACGGCCACGCTACGAGTGTCCGGGTCCGACCGGCGACCCACCGCACCGGACGCCGTCCCGTTGGGCAGGATGGCCGCATGCCGGAGACCACTGACGCGCTCGCCCTCGGGAACGACCTGCGGGCCTTCGTCGACGCCTCACCGTCGCCGTTCCACGCGGTCGCCGAGCTGGCCCGCCGGCTGCGCGCCGCCGGGTTCACCGAGCTCGCCGAGGCCGACCGGTGGGAGCTCGCAGCGGGCGGGGAGCACTTCGTCGTCCGGCACGGCAGCCTGATCGCCTTCCGGGTGGGCACCGCCCCCCTCGCCGAGGCCGGGCTGCGGCTGGTCGGGGCGCACACCGACTCCCCGACGTTCAAGGTCCGCCCGCACTCCGACGTCCGGCAGGCCGGGTACCGGCTGGTCGGCGTCGAGCCCTACGGCGGCGGGCTGTGGCACACCTGGCTCGACCGCGAGCTCACCGTGGCCGGCCGGGTCGCGCTCCGGGGCGGGGCGACGGCGCTGGTCCGGCTGCCCGGGGCGCCGCTGCGGCTGCCGTCGCTGGCGATCCACCTCGACCGCAGCGTGCGCGACGGCCTGACGCTGGACCCCCAGCGCGAGCTGGTGCCGGTCTGGTCGCGCGACCTCGGCACCGAACCGGGCCTGCGGGACGCCGTGGCGACCGCCGTCGGCGTGGCCACCGAGGACGTCGTCGGGCACGACCTGGTGCTCGCCGACACGCAGCCGGCCGGGGTCGCCGGCGCCGACGGCACGTGGGTCGCCGCGCCCCGGCTCGACGACCTGGCCTGCTGCCACTCCGGGCTCACCGCGCTGCTGGCCGCCCCGTCCGGCGCGCGCACCCAGCTGCTGGTCTGCAACGACCACGAGGAGGTGGGCAGCGGCTCGATGTCCGGCGCGCGCGGCAGCTTCCTCGAGGACGTGGTCGGCCGGCTGGTCGCGGTCACCGACGCCGGCGACGCCCAGGCCCTGCCCCGCGCCATCGCCCGCTCCCGGCTGGTGTCGGCGGACATGGCGCACGCGGTGCACCCGACCCGCTCCGACCGGCACGAGCCCGACCACCGGCCCCAGCTCGGCGGCGGCCCGGTGCTCAAGGTCAACGCCAACCAGGCCTACGCCACCGACGCGGCCTCCAGCGGCTGGTTCGCCGAGCGGGCCGCGGACGCCGGGGTGCCCGTGCAGTGGTTCGTCACCCGCGCCGACCTGCCCTCGGGCAGCACGATCGGCCCGCTGACCGCCACCCGGCTGGGCATCCCGACCGTCGACATCGGCGCCCCGATGCTGGCGATGCACTCCTGCCGCGAGCTGGCCTCGGCCCTCGACGTCCCGCTGATGGTCGGCGCCCTGACGGCCTGCTTCGCCGACTGAGCCGTCAGCCGGCCTGGCAGACGCCGGGCTCGAGGTCGGCCGGCAGCTCGCCGGCGGCGCACACGGCGTCCCGGTCGGCCGGCTGCCACGCGCCGTCGGCGTGGTGGAAGACCTGCACGACCGGCCCGGAGGTCGGCCCGGAGGTGCCGATCACCGCCCAGCTGCCCGAGCACACCGGGTCGGTCAGCCGCACGCCCGGCGCCTGGCTGGGCGACACGGCGGCCAGGACGGCGGCGTCCGGGCAGGTCGGCGCCGCCGCGGCGGCGTCGGCGGAGGGCGTGGCCGACGGGGTCGCGGCCGCTGCGGACGAGCTGGCCCCCGGCGTGGACGGCGCCGGCGCGACCGGCGGCTCCTCGCCCGACGAGCAGCCGCCCAGCAGCACGGCCACCGGCAGGGCCAGCACCAGCGCCGTCCGTCGGGGCAGGCGCGGGTGGGCGGGGGTGGTGGCCATGGCGCCAGTGTCGCCCGCCCGCTCAGCCGGCGGCCAGGACCTCGTCCAGGTGCCCCAGCGGGTCGGGCGTCCCGGCGGTGACCGCGTCGTCGAGCCAGATCCGGAACGCGGCCACCGCCCGGGCGACGAGCAGCCGGGTGCGCCAGTCGGCGGCCGCAGGCGCCGGACGGCGGGCGAGCAGCCGCTCGGTGAGCTCGCGCTCGCGGTCCGACAGCCGCACGAACGGGTTGCTGCGCACGGCCGAGGCCTCCGCGGCGACGGCGAAGTAGCCGGCCAGCCGCTCGCGGTGGGTGATCACGTGTTCGCCGAGGCTGCGCATCGCGGCGCGCAGCACCTCGGCGTCGTCCAGCTCCGGCGGTGCCGCTGCGATGGAGGCGGCGACGTGGGCGGCCATCTCGCGGGCCGGCTCGGCGAGCAGGTCCTCCTTGGTCGGGAAGTAGCGGAAGAAGGTCCGGGGCGCGATCTGCGCGGCCTCGCAGATGTCGGCGACGGTGACCGCGGCGTACCCGCGCGCGGCGAACAGCGCCAGGGCGGCGTCGACCGTGGCCGCCCGGCTGTGCGCGCGCTTCCGTTCCCGCAACCCGTCGATGCCGGCCTCCTCGCTCGACCCCCATCATCGCCGCCGGACGGCACAGCGGGACACCGGACCGAGATGGATGCAGTGAGCAACTACACAGGCGGACGCGGTCCGGGGACGACCCGAGCGACCTAGCGTGCTTAGTGGCACAAACTGCCACTTCTCACCCCGGGCCACTCCCGGGTCCAGCGTCCCCCGGAGGACCCATGTCACGCTCCACCACGGCCACGCCTGCCGCGGCCCGCACCGCCCCGGCCGGCGCGGACGACGGCTGGGACGCCCGGCAGGTCACCGCCGTCGCCATCGTCGCCGTCTGCGGCGTCCTGGTGTCGCTGACCCAGTCGCTGCTGATCCCGGTGCTGCCGGCCATCCAGCTCGACCTGGGCAGCTCGACCGGCGGCACGCAGTGGCTGCTGACCTCGACGCTGCTGGTGGCCGCCGTCGCCGTCCCGGTGTTCGGCCGGCTCGGCGACCTGTACGGCAAGCGGCTGCTGCTCACCGCCGCAGCCTCCGCGCTGACCATCGGCTCGCTCATCTGCGCGTCCAGCGACACCCTGCCCTGGCTGATCGTCGGCCGGGCCGTCACCGGCGCCTCGGCCGCCGCGATCCCGCTGGGCATCAGCCTGATCGGCTCGGTGCTGCCCGCGCACCGCCGCGGCACCGGGATCGCCCTGGTCAGCGCCACGCTGGGCATCGGCGGCGCCCTCGGCCTGCCGCTGGCCGCGCTGGTCGCCGAGCACGCCGACTACCACGCGCTGTTCTGGATCTGCGTCGTCGGCGGGCTCGTCGCCGTCGTGGGCATCCTGCTGGCCGTCAAGGAGCCCGGCCGCGCCGCGACCGGCCGGATGGACCTCCCCGGCGCCGTCCTGCTCGCCGCCGCGCTGGTCTCGCTGCTCCTCCCGCTGGCCCAGGGCAACACATGGGGCTGGGACGACGCGAGGACCATCGGCCTGCTGGCCGCCGCCGCCGTCCTGCTGGTCGTGTTCGTGCTGGTCGAGCGCCGGGTCGTCTCGCCGCTGGTCGACATCCGGGTCAACGCGCGGCCCGCCCTGCTGCTGACCAACATCGCCTCGGTCTGCGTCGGCTTCGCCCTCTTCGCGATGCTCATCGGGACGGCGTCCTACGTGCAGGCCCCGGAGGCCTCCGGCTACGGCTTCGGCTCCTCTGTGCTGGCCAGCGGCCTGGCCATGCTGCCCAGCGGCGTGGCGATGCTGCTGCTGTCGCCGGTGTCCGCGAAGCTCTCCGACCGCTTCGGCCCCAAGGTCACCCTGGCAATCGGCGGCGTGGTCATCGCGCTCGGCTTCACCTCCCGGATCGTGTTCACCGGGTCGTTCTGGCAGATCGTGGTCGGGACGACGATCGCCGGTGCCGGTACCGGGATCGCCTACGCCGCCATGCCCAGCCTGATCATGCGGGCCGCCCCGCAGTCCGAGCTCGCTGCCGCCAACGGCCTCAACGCCCTGGCCCGCAGCGTGGGCAGCTCGCTGGCCAGCGCCATCGGCGGCACCGTGCTGGCGGCCTCGACGATCGCCCTGGGCGCCCACGAGCTGCCCTCGCTCGGCGCCTACCGGCTGCTGTTCGGCCTCTGTGCCGGCGCGGCCCTGCTCGGCGCGCTCATCGCCCTCACCGTGCCGACCGAGCGCGAGCCCGCCGGGGCCTGACCGGCCGGGTCAGGGACGGGCGCGGACGTACGGGACGACGTCGCGCAGCTCCCCGCCGATCTCGTGACCGGCGGGGAGCAGCTCCCCGGCCGCGTAGCCGGCCCGCTCGGCCACCCGGCAGGAGGCGAGGTTCCACGGCTCGACGTGCAGCTCGACCCGCTGCACGCCGGGGCGCGTCCAGGCGAAGGCGGTCAGCGCCCGCAGGGCGTCGGAGGCGCGACCGGCCCCGCGGGCGGCGGGCAGGACGGCGTAGCCCGCCGTGGCCAGCCCGGACGCGGCGTGCCGCAGCCACAAGCCGGCGAACCCGACGCAGTCGTCGGTGTCCCGGTCGCCGACGGCGAAGGAGAACCCGACCCGCTGGGCCGGCCGCCGCCGCTGCGCCACGACCCAGTCCATCGCCTGGGCCGCCGAGGCCTGCGGCGGCAGGGTGCCGATCAGCGGCACATGGGGGTCCAGCGACAGCGCCATGGCGGCGAACACGTCGCCGTCCCGGAACCGGCGCAGCCGGACGCTGCCCGCCGTCGGCGCGACCGCCGGCCAGGCCCACAGCTCCTCGACGGCGGACACGGCACGAGGGTCCCGCCTGGCGGCCCGGAGCGCACGGGGGTTGGCCGCGCCGTCCGGTGGGCAGGTCGGTCTCCTGATCGCGCCTCAGCCACGGGCACCCGGTCCGAGGACGAGGTGGGCGACGTGCAGGTGACCTTCGTGGTGCTCGGCGGCAGCGGTGACCTGACCGGTCGCCTGCTGCTGCCGGGCCTGGCAGAGCTGTTCGAGCACGGGGCGGTCGACGGCGAGGTCGACCTGCTGGCGGTCAGCCAGCAGGACTGGTCCGACGACGACTACCGCGACTGGGCGCGGGCGCGGCTGGCCGAGCACGCCGGGCACGTGCCGGAGGCGACCCGCGACCGCCTCGTCGCCCGGCTGGCCCACCAGCAGGGCGACGTCACCGACCCCGCCGACCTGGCCGAGACGCTGGGCCGGGTGCCGGGCCGGCCGGTCGTCTACCTGGCGCTGCCCAACACCGTCTTCCTCGCCACCCTCGAGGCGCTCACCCGGGTCGACCTCCCGGAGGGGACGACGATCGCGGTGGAGAAGCCGTTCGGCCGGGACGAGGCCGACGCCCGCGCGCTGAACGCCGTGCTGCACCGCCTGGTCCCCGAGCAGCGCACCTTCCGGGTCGACCACTTCCTGGCCATGCAGACCGTGCTCAGCCTGCTCGGGCTGCGCTTCGGCAACCGGCTGTTCGAGCCGATCTGGAACGCCGGCCACGTCGAGCGGGTCGAGATCGTCTTCGACGAGCCGCTGGGCCTGGAGGGCCGCGCCCAGTACTACGACACCGCCGGTGCGCTCCGGGACATGCTGCAGAACCACCTGCTGCAGCAGCTGGCGCTCATCGCCATGGAGCCGCCCACGGCCATCGACGGCGCCGGCCTGTCCGCCCGCAAGGCCGACGTCCTGCGCGCCGTCCGCCCACCGGCCGACATGGCCCGGGACACCGTGCGCGCCCGCTACACCGCCGGCACCATCGACGGCCGCGCGCTGCCCGACTACGCCGGCGAGGACGGCGTCGACCCGGCGCGGGAGACCGAGACCTACGCCGAGTACACGGTCACCATCGACAACTGGCGCTGGGCCGGGGTGCCGTTCCGGCTGCGCACCGGCAAGGCGCTCGGGTCCAGCCGGCAGGAGATCGCCGTCTGGTTCAAGCCGGTGCCGCACCTGGCGTTCGGCAGCGGGACGCCGGAGCCGGACGTCCTGCGGATGAGCTTCGACCCCGACCACATCGCGCTGGAGCTCAACCTCAACGGCGCCGACGACCCGTTCGAGCTGGAGCGCCGCGCGCTGGACATCGGGCTGCCGCCGGCCCGGCTGTCGGCCTACGGGCTGCTGCTGCAGGAGATGCTGACCGGCGAGCGCACGCTGTCGATCAGCGACGCCGAGGCCGAGGAGTCCTGGCGGATCGTCGAGCCGATCCTGGCGGCGTGGGCCGGCGGCGAGGTGCCGTTGCTGGAGTACCCGGCCGGCTCGGCGGGCCCGGTCCGGGCGTGACGGGCCGTGGGGCCCTCGGCTGATCCGCGCGCCCGGACGGCGGTGGCCGGCCGCCCGGGCCCGGGAGCGCGCGCTGCTCGACCGGCGGGGGGCTGAGCGGCCCTTCTCACGAGCCGCGCCCGGGTAACTTCGGCACGTGACCGACGACCAGCAGCATCCCGGGCCGACGGAGCAGAGCCTCGGCGACGTCATGAGCCACGTCGCCCGCGAGCTGCAGGAGGAGCACGGGGACGTCGAGGCGACCCTGCAGCGCATCACCCGCGCCGCCGTCGAGACCGTCCCCGGCGCCGACGAGTGCGGGGTCAGCTACGTCGTCCGCCGCAGGGACGTCGAGCCCCGCGCCTGGACCAGCGGCCTGCCCCGGGCCCTCGACGTCCTGCAGGGCCGGCTGCACCAGGGCCCCTGCCTCGACGCGATCTGGGACGAGCGCGTGGTCACCGTCCCCGACGTGGCCGCCGACGAGCGGTGGCCGGAGTTCGCCCGGCAGGCGACCGAGCTGGGCGTCGGCAGCCTGCTGTGCTTCCAGCTCTTCGTCGAGGGCGACAACCTGGGCGCGCTCAACCTGTACAGCCGCCGGGCCGGGGGGTTCGACGCGGAGTCCCGGGAGGTCGGCCAGCTCTTCGCCGCGCACGCGGCCGTGGCGCTGGCCGGTGCCGAGCACGAGTCGAACCTGCGGGCCGGGATGGACCACCGCGACCTGATCGGCCAGGCCAAGGGCATCCTGATGGAGCGGCACAAGCTGACCGCCGTCCAGGCCTTCGACCTGCTCGTGCGCACGTCGTCGCTGACCAACCGCAAGCTGCGGGACGTCGCCGACGAGCTCACCTCGACCGGCCACCTGACGGCAGCCGGCCAGGGGTGACCTACTCCCGGACCACCCAGACCTCGGCCGGGCCCTGCGGGGTCTGGTGCAGGGTCGGGGGCGTCGACCGCTCGTAGACACCCAGGTACTGCGGCCCGTCGTAGACGAGGACCGAGGAGAAGACCGCCTCCTCGGGGACGTCGTCGACCTGGCCGTGGCGCGGCCCGCCCCAGTGGTAGATCAGCGGCATGGGGGCGACGCTAGTCCGCTTCCCCGCGAACGCCACCACGAGGGCGCCCCCGGCCCTACGATCGGGCACCCACCCGCAGGAGGAGCCGTGCCCGACGCCCCGCACCCCGCCGGCCCGCCGCCCGACGGCCTGCACGTCGAGCGGCACACCACCGGGTCGCTGCGCGCCCGCGGGCTGGTCGTCGGCGGCCAGCCGCACGGGTACTGGGAGTGGTTCCGGCTCGACGGCAGCCTGATGCGGTCGGGCACCTTCGACCACGGCCGCACCGTGGGCACCTGGACGACCTACGACCGCAGCGGCACCCCGTACAAGGTGACCGAGAAGGGCGACCAGCTCCGGTCCTAGTGGTCGTAGATGCCGGTGGCCTGGGCGGCGTCGAGCCGGGCGTCCTCGGTGCGCACGACCGACAGCTGGGTGCTCTCCGGCGGCAGCACGGTCTGCCACAGCCAGTCGGCGGCCACCCGCACCCTGTTGGCCATCGCCGGCAGCGCGTACAGGTGGTAGCCGCGGGTGACGACCTTGGCCAGCGCCCCGCTGAGCGGGACCCCCAGCGGCTTGGCCACCGCGTCCCACCCGCCCAGGTCGGCGACCAGGCCGAGGTCGCGGTGCCGGTAGGGCCGGGCGGTGCCCACCCCCAGGGAGGCGGCGATGTTGCGGCCCAGCGCCGTCCCCTGCCGCTGGGCGTGCTGCGCCGTCGGCGGGGTGTCGGGCAGGCCGTCGTCGCCCGGCCCGGCGGCGAGGTCGGGGACGGCGGCGGCGTCGCCGGCGGCCCACAGCCCGCGGACGCCGGGCACCGACAGCTCGGGGTCGACCACCAGCCGGCCCCGGCGGAGCGGCAGGCCGAGCCCGGCGACGAGCGGGCTGGCCGCCACGCCGGCGCCCCAGACCAGGGTGCGGGTGGGCACCGTCGTCCCGTCGGTGAGGGTGACGGCGCGGTCGGTGGCCGAGGCGACCGAGACCCCGAGCCGGACGTCGATGCCGCGCTCGTGCAGCAGGTCGAGGGCGAGCTTCCCCAGCTTGGGCCCGAGCTCGGGGAGCACCGCCTCGGCGACGTCGACGAGCACCCACCGGACGTCCTCGGCGCGGGTGCGGTCCCAGCGGCCCTCGATGGTGCGCAGCCAGCGCTGGGTCTGGGCGACGAACTCGGTGCCGGTGTAGCCGGCGCCCACGGCGACCACGCTCAGCAGCTCCGCGCGCCGGGCCCGGCCCTCGGGGGTGTCCGGCTCGGCGTCGGCGACGTCGAGGGAGTGCAGCAGGTGGTCGCGCAGGTACACCGCCTCGACCAGCGTCTTGAGCCCGCGCGCCTGCTCGGCCACCCCGGGGATGTCGAACCGGCGGGTGACGGAGCCCGGCACCAGGACCAGCTGGTCGAACCGCTCGGTGCGGGCCTCGTCGCCGGCGTCCTCGAGCGCCGGGCGCACGGTGACCGAGCGCTGGTCCAGGTCGACGGAGGTGACCCGGTCGAGCACCAGCCGCACGCTGGGCAGCGCCCGCCGCAGCGAGACCGCGATGTGCCGGGCCTCGACCACGCCGGTGGCGACCTCGGGCAGCAGCGGGCTGTAGAGCAGGTAGTCGGTGGGGCTGACCAGCACCAGCTCGGCCCGGCCCGGGGGCAGGTGCCGCTGCAGGTACCGCAGGGCGAAGAAGCCGGCGAACCCGCCGCCGACCACCACGATCCGGGTGGGCTGTCCCTCGGTCACGCGCGTCTCCTCGGCTCGGCTGCACCCCGACAGTGCCCGCCGTCGCCGCGGCTACTCCCCCGGCGCCGCCTGGGAGACTGGCCCGGTGGCCCCCCGACGCTGCCCTTGCGGCACCGGCCTGACCTACGCCGCGTGCTGCGGCCGCCTGCACGCCGGGACGGCGACCGCGGGGACGGCCGAGCAGCTGATGCGCTCCCGGTACAGCGCCTTCGCCGTCGGCGACCCGGCGTACCTGCTCGCCACCTGGCACCCCGCGACCCGGCCCGGCCGCCTTGACCTGGACCCGGACGTGCGCTGGACCGGGCTGGAGGTGCTGGGCACCACCGGTGGGTCGCTGCTGGCCGGCGAGGGCACGGTGGCCTTCCGGGCGCACTGGGCCGCCGGCGGGGCGACCGGCGTCCAGGAGGAGGACAGCCGGTTCGTGCGCGAGCACGGCCGCTGGGTCTACCTGGACGGCGACGCCCGGGGCTGACGTTCCACGTGGAACGACCCCGCCGGGGCCGCGCGTGAGCGGACTGCTTGGCTGGGGCGGTCGCGGCGACGCCGTGCCGTCCGCCGAGACCAGGAGGCCCCCATGCCCCACCTGCTGCACCTCGACTCCTCCGCCGACCCGCGGCGCTCGGCGTCCCGGGAGGTCACCGCAGCCTTCCTGCGCGGCTGGCGTGACCGCGGCGCCGACTTCACCGTCACCTCCCGCGACCTGCAGGCCGACCCGCCCCCGCACCTGCCCGACGCCGCGCTGCACTGGGCGCCGCGGCTGCGCACGGCCGCCGAGGTCGTCGACCCGGCCGCCGAGGCCCGGCAGCAGCGCTACCTCGACGAGCTGCTGGCCGCCGACGTCCTGCTGGTCGGTGCCCCCATGTACAACTGGTCGCTGCCCTCGACGCTGAAGGCGTGGCTCGACCACGTGCACGTGCTGGGCACCACGGTCCCCTTCGGCGACTTCGAGGCCCGGCCGCTGGTCGGCCGGGCCGCGGTGGTCGTCTCCAGCCGGGGCGCCAGCTACGACGCCGAGGGCGAGCAGGCCAGCTGGGACCACACCGTGCCCCCGCTGGAGCTGGTGCTGGGCCGGTCGTTCGGGATGACCGTCTCGGTGATCACCCTGCAGCTCACCCTGGCCGACCGGGTGCCCGCGATGGCCGACCTGCGCGGGCGCGCCGCCGCCGAGGCCGACGCCGCGCGCAGCTACGCCGAGGAGCTGGCCGAGCGCATCGGTTAGTGCGGATCGGCTGATGCGGTCCCCCGACCGGGTGACGCCCGCGGGGGGATTCGCCGTCCCGACGGGGGCCCGCCAGGCGGAGGCCACCCCGCGGACACCTCCCCGGCCGAGCCTGGGGAGCGTCCGGGCCTCGTCCAGGGGCTCCCCGACACCCGAGGTGTCGCCGTGACCACTGCCCCGACCCAGGCACGGACGAGGACCCGGCCGGGGGCGCTGCCCGCCCCGCCCTGCACGCCGGCTTGTGCCGCCGACCCCGGCCCCACCGTGGACGCCGCCACCCGCCGCCGCCGCGCGCTGCGCGTGGCCCGCGCCCTGGCCGGCGTGGCCGCCTCCTCGCTGCGCGCGCCACTGTCCGGCCCCCGCGGCCGCCGCCGGCTGCTCACCTGCGGCGCCGCCCGCGTGCTCACCGCCGCCGGCGTCCGGGTCGAGGTCACCTCCTCCCCGGTGGCCTGGCCGCGCACCGGCCCCGGCCGGGCGCCCGGGCTGCTGGTGGTCGGCAACGCCGTCTCCTGGGTCGACGACCTCGCGCTGCTCACCGTCGTCCCGGGGCTGCCCGTGGTCACCGCCGGCCTCGTCCGCCGGCCGGTGCTCGGCGGGCTGCTGCGCCGGGCCGGCGCGGTGCCGGTCGACCCGGCCCGCCCGCGCACCCTGCCGGTCGCGGTCGGCGCGGTCACCGCCGCGCTGCGCGGTGGCACGTCGGTGGGCGTCCGCCCGGAGGGGACGGCGTCGTGCGGCGTGGAGCTGGGCCGGTTCCGCCCGGCCTTCCTGCAGGCCGCCGTGGACGCCGGCGCCCCGGTCTGCCCGGTCGCCGTCCGGTACCGGGTCGAGGGCGGGGCCGGCACCGCCCTCGCCGCGCACCTGCCCGGTGAGCCGTTCCGGCGCAGCGTGTCCCGGGTGCTGGCCGCCCGCGGGCTGGTCGTCGAGGTGCACCTGCTGCCCGCGCTCGACCCGGCCGGCGCCGACCGCCGCGAGCTCGCCGCGCTGGCCGAGTACGCGATCGCCGCCGTCACCGAGGCCCGCCCGCCGGTGATCGCCGCGCACCCGCGCCGTCCCCGCGTGCCGGCGCCGGTGCGGGCCCGACGCCGGGGAGCCGCGAGTGCTGCATGACGGGTCGCTCCCGGCCGGGCTGACCACCGGCCTGCGGGTGGTCGTGGTCGCCGAGACGTTCCTGCCGGCGGTCAACGGCGTGGTCAACTCCGTGCTGCGGCTGGTCGACCACCTCGCCGTCCGCGGGCACGACCCGGTGGTGGTCGCCCCCTCGGGCAGCAGCTACGAGTCCCGCTGCGGCGCGCGGATCGACGTGGTCACCGTGCCGTCGATGCGGCTGCCCCGGTACCGCCAGCTCATCCTCGCCCGCCCGGCCGGCGACCTGACCGAGGTGCTGCGCGGCCTGGCGCCCGACGTCGTCCACCTGGCCTCCCCGGCCGTCCTCGGCCTCGCCGCCGCCCGGGCCGCCCGGGTGCTCGGCGTCCCGTCGGTCGCGGTCTTCCAGACCGACCTGGCCGCGTTCGCGCAGCGCTACCGGCTGCCCGGCGGCCCCGCGGCCGCCTGGCGGTACCTGCGCACCGTGCACCGGACGGCGGACCTCACCCTCGCGCCGTCCTCGGCGACCGCCGCCCTGCTCACCCGCCACGGCATCGGGCCGGTCGCGCTGTGGGCCCGCGGCGTCGACCTCGACCAGTTCGCCCCCTGCCACCGTGACGAGGCGCTGCGCGCGGGACTCGCTCCCGGCGGGGAGCTGCTGGTGGGCGTGGTGGCCCGGCTCGCGGTGGAGAAGCGGCTGGAGCTGCTGGCCCCGCTCAGCGAACTGCCCGGGGTGCGGCTGGTGGTGGTCGGCGACGGACCGCAGCGGCGGGCGCTGGCCCGGGAGATGCCGCGGGCACGGTTCCTCGGCCAGCTCGGCGGGGCGGAGCTGGGCGCGGTCGTCGCCTCGCTCGACCTGTTCGTCCACCCCGGCGCCGACGAGACGTTCTGCCAGGCGGTCCAGGAGGCGCTCGCCGCCGGCGTCCCCGCCGTGGTCGCCGCCTCGGGTGGCCCGCTGGACCTGGTGCAGCACCGCGGGAACGGCTGGCTGTGGGCCGGCAGCGACCCCCAGGTGCTGGCCGCGATGGTCGCCGGGCTCCGCGACGACCGGGAGGCCCTCGCCGCCGCGGCCGCCCGGGCGCGGCCGTCGGTCGCGGGTCGCACCTGGGGCCGGGTCGGCGACGAGCTGATCGGCCACCTGCAGCGGCTGCGCGCCGCCGCCCCCGCCTGAGCGGCCACGGCCGCCCCGGCACGGCGGCCGGGTGGACGAGGCGGAGGCGGCCGCGGCCGCGGCGAGGCAGGATCGCACCCGACAGCCCCTTCACATCGCGCGGAGACCCAGTGACCCAGCACGTGCGCCACAGCGTCCCCGAGGGCACGCCGTCCCCGGTCCTCGACCTGTCGAGGTGGCGGCTCAACGCCCTGCCCGACGAGAACTCCGACGAGGACTGGGACGACGACCGCGAGCTCTTCGACCCCGAGGGCAACCGGGTCGACACCTGGCGCGAGGGCTACCCGTACGGCGAGCGGATGCACCGGCGCGAGTACGAGATCGAGAAGCGCAAGCTGCAGATCGAGCTGCTCAAGCTGCAGGGCTGGGTCAAGGACACCGGCCAGAAGCTGGTGGTGGTGTTCGAGGGCCGCGACGCCGCGGGCAAGGGCGGCACCATCAAGCGCTTCACCGAGCACCTCAACCCGCGTGGCACCCGGACCATCGCCCTGGACAAGCCCAACGAGCGCGAGAAGACCCAGTGGTACTTCCAGCGCTACGTCCAGCACCTGCCGGCCGCCGGCGAGATCGTCATGTTCGACCGCTCCTGGTACAACCGCGCCGGCGTCGAGCGGGTGATGGGCTACTGCACCGCCGACGAGTACCTGCTCTTCATGCGCCAGGCGCCGGAGTTCGAGCGGATGCTCGTCGACAGCGGCATCCAGCTGGTCAAGTTCTGGTTCTCGGTGACCCGCGGCGAGCAGCGCAGCCGGTTCATCGTGCGCCAGATCGACCCGGTGCGGCAGTGGAAGCTCTCCCCCACCGACCTCGCCAGCCTCGACAAGTGGGACGCCTACACCGAGGCCAAGGAGGCGATGTTCGTGCACACCGACACCGAGTTCGCCCCGTGGACGGTGATCAAGAGCAACGACAAGAAGCGCGCCCGGCTGGCGGCGCTGCGGCACGTGCTGGCCCGCTTCGACTACGAGGGCAAGGACCACGACGCCGTCGGCGTCCCCGACCCGCTGATCGTCGGCGCGGCCGCCGACGTGATCGAGGAGGAGGTCGGCACCGTGGCCATGCCGCGGCCCGGCGACGAGCTCCCGGCCGCCCAGGCCTGAGGCCGACCGACCCCGGACAGCACAGCGCCCGCCCCGGACGACCGGGGCGGGCGCTGTCGTGGTGCGGGGTGGGTCAGCGGTTGTCGTTCCGCCCGAGCGCGTCCTTGGCCTTGTCGGCCAGGCTGCGGTCGTCGTTCGTGCGACCGGTGGTCGTGTTGTTCCCGACGATGCCGTCGGTGTCGACCTGCTCCTTGCGCACCGTGTCGGTGACCTGCTGCTGCTCGGTCACCGTCTCGGTGTCCAGGCGCACGCGCTCGACCGGCACGGCCTCCTTGGCGACCACGGGCTGCTCGGCGTGGAGGACGACCTCGTGCTCCTCCTCGGAGATGGCCGGCCCGTCCATGGCGTTGCCCATGTTGGCGTCGGTGATGGGCTCGCGCTGGATGCGGACCTCCTCGTGCGACACGGGGACGGTCTGGCTCACGTTCTCCGTGACGACGTACTTGCGCAGCCGGGCACGGCCGGCCTCGACCCGCTGGGTTCCGACGTTCAGGCGCTCCTCGGACAGCGTCATCGCGTCGTCCGTGGTCGGGCCCGAGGTGTCGTGGCCGACGGTGCCGTGGCGGTTCGTGTCGGTGCCCATGCCCGCGGTGCCGGTGGTGCGGTCGCGGTCGGTGTCGAAGCCCGCCGTGCCCGCGGTGCCAGCGGTGCCGGCGAAGCCGGAGGTGTTCGACGTCGTGGTGTCCGTCGTCGTCGTGGTGGTCGTCGCGTCGCCGAGGTTGTAGTGCCGGTAGAGGGCGCTCTCCTCCTCGGGCGACAGGTGGCCGTCCTGGTCGATCTTCGGCGCGTCCTTGACGGCCTCCTTGCTCACCGGGACGCGCAGACCGTCGCCGGTCAGGTTCGCGTCGCGGATCGGGACGAAGGTCTCCTTCGTGCCGAACAGGCCGGTCTTCACGGTGACCCACTCGGGGTTGCCGGACTGGTCGTCCAGGAACACCTCGGAAGCGGTGCCGATCTTGTCGCCGTCAGCGTCGTAGACGTTCGCGCCGATGACGCGGTCGAGCGTGTCAGTGCCGATCATGGGGGCTGCTCCTCTGCTCGGGGACGTTCGTGCTCGAGGGACTCTGTGCCCGTCAGCGGCCCCCGGAAACAGGCCGTTCACGATCCGCTCGAGGCCGTGCTAGAGCGTGTCGCCCGGGCACTGGCCCCCGTTCCCAGCATCCGCGCTGGTCAGCGAGCCGCCAGCCGTGCGACTCGCCGATCGCCGGCCCGCTCGGACACGCCGTGGAACCGGCCGGGCGGACGCCTCCCGGGCGTGTCGTCCAGATCGGGAGCCGGCCGGCCGTGAGCATGGGGGCGTGCCTCCCCGTTCGCAGTACGACGACCTGGTCCACCCGCGCACCCAGAAGAAGCCGTCCCCGCAGGTCGAGGCGGAGAAGGACCTCGTCGTCGAGGACCCCAGCAGCGGGTTCGTCGGCGCGGTCGTGCGGTGCGAGAAGGACGTCGTCCACCTCGAGGACCGGTTCGGCAAGGTGCGGGCCTACCCGCTCGGGCCCGGCTTCTGGGTGGACGGGCGGCCGGTCGTGCTGGTGCGGCCGAAGGTCAACACCCTCTCCGGACCGCAGCGCAGCGCCTCGGGGTCGACCTACGTCGTCGGCGCCCGCGCCCGGGTGGCCCGCCAGGGCCGCATCTACGTCGAGGGCAAGCACGACGCCGAGCTGGTCGAGAAGGTCTGGGGTCACGACCTGCGGATCGAGGGCGTGGTCGTGGAGCCGCTGCACGGCGTCGACGACCTGCCCGGCATCGTCCGCGACTTCCGGCCGTCGCCGGGGCGCCGGCTGGGCGTGCTCGTCGACCACCTGGTGACCGGCTCCAAGGAGACCCGGATCGCCGAGCAGGTCACCGGCGCGCACGCGCTGGTCGTCGGCCACCCGTTCATCGACATCTGGCAGGCGGTCAAGCCCTCGGTCGTCGGGATCAGGGCGTGGCCGACCGTGCCGAAGGGCGAGGACTGGAAGACCGGCGTCTGCCGGCGGCTGGGCTGGGAGGACGACACCGGCTACGTCTGGGCGCAGCGCGTCCTGGCCCGGGTGACGCAGTGGACCGACCTCGAGCCGGTGCTCATCGGCCGCGTCGAGGAGCTCATCGACTTCGTCACCGAGGACTAGCGCCGCACACGACAGCGGCCGCCGTCCGTGAGGACGACGGCCGCTGTACGGCCCCGCTGCAGGGGCCCGCGCTGAGCTCGCTCAGCGTGGGGGGCAGCGGGGTCCTTTCTCAGCTGGGGATGTAGTTGAACGTGTCCGGGTCGGGGCCGGTGCGCTCGTTGCGGTTGAGCAGCGTGATCTCGCGCATGTCGTCCTCGGTCAGCTCGAAGTCGAAGATCGCGAAGTTCTCCTCGACCCGGCTGCGGGTGACCGACTTCGGGAACACGATGTCGCCGCGCTGGACGTGCCAGCGCAGCGTGACCTGCGAGGCGGTCTTCCCGTGCCGCTCGGCCACCCGCAGGATCGTCGGGTCGTCGAGCACCTTGCCCTGGGCGATGGGCGACCAGGCCTCGGTGGCGATCTCGTGCTCGGCGTCGAAGGCGCGCAGCTCGTCCTGGGTCAGGTACGGGTGGACCTCGATCTGGTTCACCGCCGGGCGGATCTCGGTCTCGCCGAACAGCTTGCGCAGGTGGTGGGCGTTGAAGTTCGAGACGCCGATCGCCTTGGCGCGGCCGGAGCGGTAGATCTCCTCCATCGCCTTCCAGGTCTCGACGTAGTCGACGTCGATGCCCGGCAGCGGCCAGTGGATGAGGAACAGATCGACGTCGTCGAAGCCGAGGGCCTCGATGGTGCCGTCGAACGCCTTCAGCGCGGCGTCGCGGGCGTGGAAGCCGTTGTTGAGCTTGGAGGTGATGAAGACCTCCTCGCGCGGGACGCCGGAGTTGCGGATGCCCTCGCCGACGCCCTTCTCGTTGCCGTACATCTCGGCGGTGTCGATGTGCCGGTAGCCGACCTCGAGAGCGGTCTGCACCGCCTGCGCGGTCTCCTCGGGCTTGACCTGGTACACGCCGAAGCCCAGCTGGGGGATCTCGACACCGTTGTTCAGGGTGATCGTGGGCACGGTGGCCATGGAGCTCTTCTTCCTGTCGACTGCGTCTGGCACGGCGGCGCGCACCACCACGGGGGCGCCGGCCTGCAGTCGGCCTACCCGGGCAGACGCGCCGCTACCCGCGAGCCAGCTCACGCCCGCCGATGGAGTCCCCAGGCGCCAGAACCGCACCCTGGGGACTCCATCAGCCGCCGTCAGAGCTGGGCGGCGACCATCGGCTCGAGGGTCAGCTCCGGGTTGCGCTGCTGCAGCGTGCGCAGGTCCCACTTGTCCATGAACAGCGCCAGCAGCTCGCCGTCCTCACGCTGGAGCACCTCGACGCCGCGGGCGGCGGCGACGGCCGGCGCGGACGCCGCGTCGGTGCGGACGGCGATCGTGTACGGCAGGTGGTCGATGGTGACCGGCGCCCCGAACTCCTGCTCCATCCGGTGGACGGCGACCTCGAACTGCATCGGCCCGACGACGGCGAGCACGGGCGCGGCGTCCCCACGGCGGTCCGACCGGAGCACCTGCGCCACGCCCTCGGAGTTGAGCTGGCCGATGCCGCGGCGGAACTGCTTGAACTTGGCGGTGTCCTTGCCGCGCACGACCGCGAAGTGCTCCGGGGCGAAGGTGGTCAGCGGTGGGTAGGTGACCTTGGCGTCGGCGTAGAGGGTGTCGCCGACGTGCAGCGCGTTGGCGTTGACCAGGCCCACGACGTCACCGGGGTAGGCCACGTCGACGCTCTCCCGGTCGCGGCCGAACACGTGCTGGGCGTACTTGGTGGCGAAGGGCCGGCCGGTGGTGGCGTGGGTGACCACCATGCCGCGCTCGAAGACGCCGGAGGCGATCCGGATGTAGGCCAGCCGGTCGCGGTGCGCGGCGTCCATGCCCGACTGCACCTTGAACACGAACGCGCTGAACGGCGCCTCCACCGGGCGGGCGGCGCCCTCGACGTCCGGCCGCGGGGTGGGCGCGGGCGCCAGGTCGACCAGGATGTCCAGCAGCGCACCGACGCCGAAGTTCGACACCGCCGAGGCGAAGATGACCGGCGTGGTCTCCCCCGCCAGGAAGCGCTCCTGGTCGTGGTCGGCCTCGGTGGCGTCCAGCAGCTCGGACTCCTCGACCGCCTGGGTCCACGCGTCACCCTCGCGGGCCAGCGCCGCCGCGGCGGGGAGCACCTCCTCGGGGGCGATGGTGGCGCCGCCGGCGGTGCGGGTGAAGCGGTGGTAGGTGCCGTCGCGGCGGTCCAGCACGCCGCGGAAGTCGCCGGAGATGCCGACCGGCCAGGTCAGCGGGGTGGGCACCAGGCCGGTGCGCTCGCTGACCTCGTCCATCAGCTCCAGGGCGTCCTTGCCCGGGCGGTCCCACTTGTTGACCACGGTGACGACCGGGATGCCGCGGTGCTTGCAGACCGCGAACAGCTTCATGGTCTGCGCCTCGAGGCCCTTGGCGGCGTCGATGAGCATCACCGCGGCGTCGACCGCGGTCAGCACCCGGTAGGTGTCCTCGGAGAAGTCGGCGTGCCCGGGGGTGTCGAGCAGGTTCACCACGGCGTCGCGGTACTCGAACTGCAGCGCGGCGGAGGTGATCGAGATGCCGCGCGCCTTCTCCATGTCCATCCAGTCGGACACGGTGCCGCGGCGGCCGGCCTTGCCGTGCACGGCGCCCGCCGAGCCGATCACCCGGGCGTGCAGCGCGAGCGCCTCGGTCAGTGTCGACTTGCCGGCGTCCGGGTGGCTGATGACGGCGAACGTGCGCCGCCGCGCGGCCTGCGAGAGCACCTCGGGCGCGACGGTGCTCGGCGATGGGGTGGTGGTCATGCGTCTCCCTCGTCCCGGCTCCCGCCGGGCAGTCCCTGTCGATCGTGCAACGCCGCGGCGCTCCGGCGGATGCCCACGATCAGAAGTAGTCGAGCAGCTGGGCGGCCTGGCCCCCGGCCAGCAGGTCCAGCGCGGCCGGGTCACCCGGCCCGCCGGCCAGCCCGGCCTGCGCCACGGCCCGCCCGGTGGTGCTCCCGCAGTACAGGACGGCGAAGCCCCGCACGTCCAGCACCAGGTCCGGCTCGCGGCGCGCAGGCACCAGTGTGCCCTGCCCACCGTCGATCTCCAGGTCCCAGCTGCCGGTGTTCCACGGCGCGAGGGCGTCGGTGAGGCCGAACGCGACGCGCCCGCGCACGTGCGCCGGCCAGCCGCGGGCGGTGACCGACCGCACCACGTCGACCGGGCGCAGCATCCACGCCGTCGTCCCGGGGTCGGTGACCCGCTCCAGCGGCAGCACGGTCGAGACGGCGTCGCCGGCCAGCAGCGGCACCCGGACGGTGCGGGCGACGGTGCGCCAGCCGGACAGCACGCCCACCAGCGCGCGGGCCGCCGCCGGGGTGACCGCGAGCAGCTGCCGGACGTCGAGCCGGGCGTCGGGCCCGTACCCGCGGCCCCGCTCGAGCACGAGCGCACCGGTCAGGACGCCGTCCTCGTAGGCCAGGCTGACCGCGTCGGGGGCCTGCACCGGCGGCTCGTCGAAGAACCCGCCGCGCCGGGTGAGCAGCCCGTCGCGCTCGCGGGCCAGCCGCTCGTAGAGGTCGGTGACCGCCAGGGCGTCGTCGGCGTCCCCGGGGCGCAGCTCCACGCCCTCGTCGTCCCGCGGGCGGGGCAGCGAGGCGGTGTCCAGGTCGGCCGAGCGGAGCATGCCGCCGACCTCCCAGCCCGCGGACCGGTAGACCGCCGAGACGGTCGGGTACAGCGTGCTCACCGCGGCACCCCGCTCGCGGGCCTGGGTGAGCACCGCGGCCAGCATCGTGCGGGCCAGCCCGCCGCCGCGGCTCTCGGGAGCCACGGCGACGCCGCTCACCCCGGCCGCAGGCACCCGGCGCCCGCCCCACCAGTGCTCGTGCGGCAGCTCGACGATCTTGCCGACCAGCCGGCCGCGCCCGTCGAAGGCGCCCAGCCGGGACACCCCGGGCACCGGGCGCACCGCTGTCGGCGGCGGCTCCGCGGCGCCGCCGAAGGCCAGCCGACCCATCTCCCACGCCGGGACGAGCTCGTCGCGGGTCAGCTCGCGCACCACCGGCGTCACGCCAACACCTCCGCGCGGGCCGGACGGCGCAGGACGAGCCAGGCGGCGACGGCGAGCAGGCCGGTGACCGCGGCGCCCAGCGCGGGCACGGCGAAGGCGGCCTCGGCTCCCCAGTGGTCGACCGCCGCGCCGGCCAGCGAGGAGCCGGCGGTGACCCCGACGGTCAGGCCGGTCGTCGTCCAGGTCAGCGCCTCGGTGAGCGAGGCGCGGGCCACCCGGGACTCGACCACCGACAGCCCGGCGACCAGCACCGGGGCGATGGTGAGGCCGGCGAGGAACGCGATGCCGATCAGCGCCGGCAGCGAACCCACCAGGTGCAGCGCCTGGGCCACGACGGCGAACAGCAGCGCCGTGCCCAGGAACCGGGTGACCAGCGACCCGGGCAGCCTGGCGATGCCGTAGACGAGCCCGGCGACCAGGCTGCCGCCGGCGTAGGCCGAGAGCGCGACGCCGGCCGTGGCCGGGCTGCCCTGCGCCTCGGCGAAGCCCACGACCACGACGTCCACCGCGCCGAACACGATGCCCACGGCCAGGTAGGTGACCGCGATGACGACCAGCCCGGGGCTCAGCACCGCGGGCCGGGACTGACCGGCCACCCGGGGGACGACGGCGGGGGCCGTCGCCTCCAGCCGGGAGAGCACGAGCGCGCCCGCGACCCCCAGGAGCAGCCCGGTGAGGTAGCCCAGCGGAGGGGCGACCAGCGCGGCGAGGAACGTGACCAGCGGCGGGCCGACCACGAAGACGACCTCGTCGGCCACCGACTCGAAGGCGAACGCGGTCTGCCGCTGCGCGGGCTCGGGCAGGGCGTTGGCCCAGCGGCTGCGCACCACCGACCCGACGTTGGCCGAGCAGAGGCCCGCGACGACCGCGAGGACGAACCAGGTCCAGCGCGGCGCGTCGGTGACCACCGCGGCGACGAAGGCCAGGCCGCCGGCCAGCGAGAGCAGGGCCGTGGTGCGCACCACCGCGCTCTGGCCGCGGCGGTCCATCGCCCGCGCCCACTGCGGGCTGCCGACGGCGAAGGCCAGCGTGTTGGTGCCGGCGACCGCGCCGGCGAGGGCGTAGCTGCCGCTCTGCCCCTCGACGAGCAGGACCGTGCCCAGCCCGGCCGTGGCCATCGGCACGCGGGCCAGCAGCCCGGCGGAGGAGAAGGCCCGGGTGCCCGGGACGGCGAAGAGGCGGGCGTACGGGGCGAAGACGGTGCGGGCTGGCAAGTCTGCTTCTCGCGCTTCCTGGCCACGGGCGAGTGCGGGGGTGCCCGCCGGACCCTCGGGTGACCGCCCGAACGTAGCACCGCACCGGTGGCCGCCGAGCTCGACCGGGTGCAGCGCTCCGCGGGTCAGGGCCCTGCCTGCAGGCGGCCGCCACGGACGAGCCGGTCGAGGTGCCCGACACCCTGTCCTGCCCCTGGTCGGCCGGCAGGTGACGGGGTCGCTGGACGTCTACGCCCGGCAGGCCGCCGGCATGCTCGTCGAGCGGGAGGGCCGCACACCCGCCGGCGACACGGCGGGGTGCTGGACATCCTTGAACCTTCATGGATCAATGTGTGAGGCGCTGCACACGCGGCGTGATGTCGATCCAGGAGGCCTGCCCGTGTCCGCTCGCACCCCCCGACGGTTCCTCGCCGCGCTCGCGCTCGGCACCGCCGTCCTGCTCGTCCCCGGCGTCGCCCAGGCCAGGGGCGGCGGGGACGACGGCGGCACGGTCGAGGACGGCGGTGGCGGCGCCGCCGTCAGCGGCGACTTCACCGTCACGGTGAACGGCCGCACCTCCAACCCGGCCGCCGGCCGCGACTTCCGGGTCAGCGGCGTCGCGCCGACCAGCCCGGTCGTCGTCACCGGCCGGAACGTCACCTTCCGGATCGACCCCACCACGCTGGGCGTGTACGACTACACCCTCACCGGTGCGGCGAGCCCGGAGCGGATGGCCACCACCCCGACCGTCGTCTTCGCCTCCAAGGTGCCGGTGCTCACCGCGGCCCAGCGCGCCGGCGTCCGGATCGCCGAGCTCCGGCTGCGCGACGACACCCTGGTCGTCACCTTCTCCACCGCCGCCGGCAAGCTGAAGGTGCAGGCCAAGGACGCCCCGCAGGGCGGCATCTTCCAGATGGAGCAGGAGTTCGGCGCCCCGGTCGAGTTCGTGCACACCCTGGGCGCGGGCCTCTTCTACTTCGTCAACGAGTTCACCGGGAAGGTGAACTTCGGCGACGGCGTGGACGCCGACGCCACGCACCAGATGCTGCTGGGCAAGGACAGCCCCCAGGTGGCCACCAAGCTGGCCCAGACCGCCACCACCACCCGCTGGTCGGTGACCTCGGGCGGCCGCATGGGCGGCGTGCTCGGCGAGGACGCGATCGAGCTGTCGGCCGGGGCGACCAACTGCACCAGCGACTGCCAGGCCCGCAACCGCGTGCAGGGCTCGCTGCCCGTGCCGCCGGACCCGACGAACCCGGTGCCGATCGGCTGACCGCGCGCGGTCCGGCGCCCCGGGGGCTCAGGGGTGCCGGACCGGCCGGTGGCCGTAGCGGTCACCCGCGGCCGCGGGGTCGACCCAGCGGAAGCCCCGGCAGCCGCACCACGTGTCGTCCGGGGCCGGGGTCGAGCAGACGGGTGCGTGGGCCGGGTAGCCGTGGCCGCACCGCAGGCAGACCACGACCTCCGCCCCGGTGGTTCGAGGCACGGGCTCGGCCCCTCTCGCTGGCAGGACCGCTGCCGCCTCCGCTGGCGGGGCAGGCCCGGTGTGTCGGCACAGGATCGGTCTGCGGGGTCCGGTGCGCCACTCCACGAGCCGTCACCCGACCCTGCGCCCGTGGGCGCACTACATTCGGGGCGTGACGACCTCCAGCCCGCTCCCGGACCCGCGGCTGCGCCCGCAGGTCGTCCCCGGCAGCGCGGGCACCGGCGGGCTGGTCGACCGGCACGGCCGGACGGCGACCGACCTGCGGGTCTCCCTCACCGACCGGTGCAACCTGCGCTGCACCTACTGCATGCCCCCCGAGGGGCTCCAGTGGCTGCCCAAGGTCGAGCAGCTCACCGACGAGGAGGTCGTCCGGCTGGTCCGGATCGGCGTCGAGCAGCTGGGCATCCGCGAGGTCCGGTTCACCGGTGGCGAGCCGCTGCTGCGCCCGGGCCTGCCCGGCATCGTGGCCGCCACGACAGCGCTGCTGCCGCGCCCCGAGGTGAGCCTCACCACCAACGCCGTCGGCCTGTCCCGGATGGCGCCGGCGCTGGCCGCCGCGGGGCTGGACCGGATCAACGTCAGCCTGGACACCCTGGACCGCGAGCGGTTCGCGCAGCTCACGCACCGCGACCGGCTGCCCGACGTCCTCGCCGGCCTCAAGGCGGCCAAGGACGCCGGCCTCACCCCGGTGAAGATCAACACGGTGCTGCTGCGCGGGATCAACGAGGACGACGCCGTCCCGCTGCTGGAGTACTGCCTCGAGCACGGCTACGAGCTGCGCTTCATCGAGCAGATGCCGCTGGACGCCCACCACGCCTGGACCCGCGGCGAGATGGTCACCGCCGAGGACATCCTGGCGAAGCTGACCGCCACGCACACCCTGGTGCCCGACGTCGAGGAGCGCGGTGCCGCCCCGGCCGAGCGCTGGCTGGTCGACGGCACCGGCCTGACCGTCGGGATCATCGCCTCGGTGACCCGGTCGTTCTGCGGCGCCTGCGACCGCACCCGGCTCACCGCCGACGGCCAGATCCGCAACTGCCTGTTCGCCCGCGACGAGTCCGACCTGCGGACGGCGCTGCGCGAGGGCGCCACCGACGCCGAGATCGCCGACCGCTGGCGGATCGCCACCCTGACCAAGCTGCCCGGGCACGGCATCGACGACCCGAGCTTCCTGCAGCCGTCCCGTCCGATGTCCGCGATCGGGGGCTGAGCCGTGAGCGTCACCGTCCGGTACTTCGCCGGGGCCCGCGCCGCGGTGGGCGTCGACACCGAGACCCGTGAGGCCGGCTCGCTCGACGAGCTGGTCGGCCAGATCGTCGACGCCCACGGCGAGCGGCTGGAGAAGGTGCTCACCGCCTGCTCCTTCCTCGTCGACGGAACCAGCACCCGCGACCGCGCGTTGGTGCTCTCGCCCGGCTCGGTGGTGGACGTCCTGCCCCCCTTCGCCGGCGGATGAGGAGCCCACGATGAGCGTGTTCGACAAGGCGAAGGCCAAGGCCGAGGAGCTGCTCGGCCGGGCGGAGCAGGTCTACGGGGAGTCCCACGGCGACGCCGCGGCCACCATGGACGGCGAGGCACGCCGGCTCGAGGGCGAGGCCGACGAGGCGCGGGCCGAGGCCGAGGAGCGCGCCCGCCGCAACGGCGACGACGGGCTGGCCGGGGCCCGCTAGGAACGCAGCCGGACGGCGACCAGCGCGACGTCGTCCTCGGGGCGGCCGTCGACCAGCCGGTCGATGAGCTGGTCGCACAACTCGTCCAGCGAGGTGCCGGCCAGCTCGGTGGCGGCCTGGCGCAGCCGTTCCATCCCCTCGTCCAGGTCGCCGTCCCGGCGCTCGACGAGCCCGTCGGTGTAGAGCAGCACCGTCGACCCCGCGGCCAGTGTCATGACCTTCTCGGTGCGCACCACGCCGGGGTCGACCCCCAGCAGCAGCTCGCCGTGCCAGGCGGCGGGGTCGGCCAGCGTGCCGTCGGGGTGGACGACCAGCGGCGGCAGGTGCCCGGCGTTGGTCCACCGCATCCGGGTCACGCCCCGGGCGGCCTCCTCGGTGGTCTGCTCGAACCGGGCCACCGCGGCGGTGGCGTAGGTGCCCAGCGCGAGCTGGGCCATCGAGGCGTCCAGCCCGCGCAGCACCTCGACCGGGCCGGCGTCGCTGTAGGTGGCGATCCCGCGCAGCAGCGCCCGCAGCTGGCCCATCGCGGCCGCGGCGGCGGTGTCGTGGCCGACGACGTCGCCGATGACCAGCATCAGCGCGCCCGAGGGCTGCCGGAAGGCGTCGTACCAGTCGCCGCCGATCCGGGCGGCCTCGGCCGCCGGGGCGTACCGGACGGCGATCTGCGCGCTCTCGTGCTGCGCCGGGCGGGTGAGCAGGCTGCGCTGCAGCTCCTCGGCGAGCTGGCGCTGCTGGCGGAACAGCCGGGCGTTGTCCAGCGCCAGCCCGATGCGGTCGGCGACCTGGCGGGAGACGAGCAGGTCGGCGTCGGCGGTCTCGCGCCCCTGGTCGAAGCAGAGCGTCAGCACGCCCAGCACCCGGTCGCGGCCGCGCAGCGGGATCGTCATGCCGGTGCCGGGGTCGAGCGCGGCCAGCAGGTCGCGGGCCCGGCCCGGCCCGAGCATGCCCCGTACGTCCTCGGCCCGGCAGACGACGGTCTCCCCCAGCAGCGACCGGAGCACCGGGGAGGTCGCGGGCATCGCCGGCAGCCGGACGGCGGCGTAGCGCGCGACGAGGTCCCGGCGGTCGGGGTCGGCGTGCCACCAGCCGACGTCGACCGGGCGGCCGTCGGCGTCGACGACCGTGAGCACGCACCAGTCACCGAGCGCCGGCACCAGCAGCTGCGGCAGGCGGGCCACGGCGCGGCCGTCGTCCATGCTGCTCACCAGCGCCGCGGTGACCCGGGCCAGCAGCGCCAGCCGTTCCTGGGCGGCGCGCCGGTCGGTGACGTCGGTGAAGAACAGCGCGATGCCGGCGCCGTCGGGCACGACCTCCACCCGGAACCACCGGTCGAACGGGTGGGGGTACCAGGCCTCCACCGACTGCGGCTGCCCCGTGCGGGTCACCTCGCGGTACGCCCGGCCGAACGCGTTGCGCTCGTTGTCGGGGTAGGCCTCCCACACCGAGCAGCCGACCAGCTCCGCCCGGGCCTGGCCGAGCACCCGCTCGGCGGCCCCGTTGACGTAGGTGATCCGCCAGTCGCCGTCGATCGCGAGGTACCCGACCGGCAGCGACTCGACGAAGGGCACGGCGCCGTCCTGCTCGTCCACCCGTCCCCCGTCCGCTCGACCGCCGGGCTGTGCGCGGCGGCCCGCCCCGTCAGTCATCCACAGGTGACCAGCCGGAGCAAGCCACGGCGGACGAGACGGCCCTCACGGGCAGGCGACCCACTCCTCCTGGCCGTCGGAGAAGACCTGCCGCTTCCAGATCGGCAGCCGGGCCTTGACCTCGTCGACCAGCTCCGCGCAGGCGGCGAAGGCCTGCCCGCGGTGCGACGCGCTCACCGCGCAGGCCAGCGCCACGTCACCGATGGCCAGCAGCCCGATGCGGTGCGAGACGGCGACCGCGTGCACATCGGGGCGGGCGGCGAACTCGGCGGCGATCTCGGCGATCAGCGCCGGCGCCGTCGGGTGCCCGGTGTACTCGAGCTCGGTGACCGACCGGCCGCCGTCGTGGTCGCGCACGACCCCGGAGAAGGAGACCACCGCGCCGGCGGCCGCGCGCTCGACGGCGGCCTCGTGCTCGGCGACCGACAGCGGTTCCTCGGTGACCCGGGCCAGCAGCGTGTCCACGGCGGCGAAGGTACGCGGTCAGGCGGGCGGGACGTCGAGGTCGGTGGGGTCGGCCAGGCCGGTGCAGTCGACCTCGGTCACCTCGTGCGCGGCCAGGTACGCGCGGGCGCCCTCGTCACCGGTGGCGGTCGCGGCCACCCCGGCCCAGTGGTCGCGGCCCAGCAGCACCGGGTGGCTGCGGACGCCGTCGTAGGTGGCCACCGCCAGGGCGTCGGGTGCCGCGTGCGCGGCGACCCGGGCCAGGGCCGCCGGGGTCATGCCGGGCATGTCGACCAGCTGCACGAGCACGGAGTCGACCCGACCGGGCCACCCGCGCAGCCCGTCGAGCCCGGTGCGCAGGCTGGAGGCCATCCCGGTCTCCCAGTCGGCGTTGGCCAGCACGGTCGCACCGGTGAGGTCCGCGGTGCGCCAGACGTCGACCGCCCGGGCGCCCAGGACGACGAGCACCGGGTCGCACACCGCCGCCGCCGTCCGCACCGCCCGCTCGACCAGCAGGCTGCCCTCGTGCTCGACCAGCGCCTTGGGCATGCCGTACCGGCGGCCGCCCCCGGCGGCGAGGACCAGGCCGGCCACGGGTGCGTCGGAGGTCATCCCGCCACCCTGCCATCCCGCCGCCCGACGGTGCGGTGGGCACCATGGCGGCCATGGGCACCCTGATCGTGACCGCGCACCCCGACCCCGGCTCGCTCACCCACGTCGCCGCCCGGCGGGTGGCCGAGCTGCTGCCCGCCGGCACCTGGGAGGTCGCCCACCTCGCGCAGGAGGGCTTCGACCCGCGCTTCACCGCCACCGACCGCGAGCGCTACCTGGGGCGCGGGGAGCCCGACCCGGCCGTCACCGCCGAGCAGGAGCGGCTGGACCGGGCGACCGACCTGGTCCTGGTGTTCCCGGTCTGGTGGTGATCGATGCCGGCGCTGCTCAAGGGCTGGGTCGACCGGGTCTTCGTGGCCGGCTGGGCCTTCGACGTCGACGACGCCGACCGCACCGTCCCGCGGCTCGGGCGGTTGACCACCCACCTGCTGGCGCTGTCGGGCACGTCGGAGGGGTCCTTCGCCCGGCACGGCTACACCGACGCGCTGAGCACCCAGGTGCACCACGGCCTGCTCGACTACTGCGGCATGCCGCGCGGCGTCACCGCCTACGTGCACGAGTCCGAGTCCGGCGACCAGGCCGCGCTCGCCCGGGACGTCGACGCCGCGGCCGCGGCGATCGCCGCCGCCATCGGTCAGCGCGGGTAGACGGCGACCTCCGAGGCCTTGACCGACGCCCACACCGCGGCGCCCGGCGCCAGCCCGAGCTCGGCGAAGGAGGTGGCGGTGACGTCGGCGGTCAGCGCCACCTCCCCGGCCAGGTCGCAGCGCACCACCGACCCGTGCGGGGTGGCCGACACCAGCGTGAGCGGCCAGACGTTGCGCGGGCTGCCGGCCGGGCGCGCCAGGTACAGCGCCACCGACTCCGGCCGGACGGCGACGAACACCGGCCCGCGCACCTCCTCGGCCACCGCGACCGCGCCGCCGCCGTCCAGCGCGACCGTCGTCCCCGTACCCGTGCCGGCGAGCAGCACCAGGCCGACCAACCGGGCCACGTAGTCGGTGCGCGGGCGGCGGGCGACCTCGGCCGGGGTGCCGCTCTGCACCACCCGGCCGTCCTCGACCACCACGACCCGGGTGGCCAGCGCCATCGCGTCGACCGGGTCGTGGGTGACCAGCACCGCGCTGCCGGCGTAGTCGGTGAGGTGCCGGTGCAGCTCGGCCCGCACGCTCAGCCGGGTGCGCGCGTCCAGCGCGGACAGCGGCTCGTCGAGCAGGAGCACCCGCGGCTCGCCCACCAGTGCCCGCGCCAGCGCCGCCCGCTGCGCCTGCCCACCCGACAGCTGCCCGGGCCGCCGGTCGCCCAGCCCGGCGAGCCCGACGCGGTCGAGCCAGGCCGTCGCTGCCGCGCGGGCCGCGGCCTTCGGCACCCCGCGGGACCGCGGCCCGAACGCGACGTTCTCGGTGACCGACAGGTGCGGGAAGAGCAGGTGGTCCTGGAAGACCATGCCGATCGGCCGCCGGTGCGGGGGCAGCGCGACGTCGGCGTCCTGCCACACCTGGTCGCCGTCCACGACCACCCGGCTGCCGTCGGACGGCAGCAGCCCGGCGAGCACCCGCAGGACGGTGGACTTGCCCGCGCCGTTGGGCCCGAGCACGGCCAGCACCTCGCCGTCGGCCACCGCGATCTCGACGTCGACCTCCAGCGCCCCCCGCCGGACGACGATCCGCGCCTGCAGGCTCATGCGGCCACCCCCGATGGAGTCCCCGGGCGCCAGGAACGGACCGCTGGGACTCCATGACCGCGGGTCATGCGGCCACCGAGCGGCCCAGCCAGCGGCCGCGGAGGAGCAGCAGGGTGGCCAGCGAGACCGCCAGCAGCACCAGGCTGAGCACGATCGCCGCCTCCGGGTCGCGCTGCAGCGCCAGGTAGACAGCCAGCGGCATCGTCTGCGTCGTGCCGGGGAAGTTGCCGGCGAAGGTGATCGTGGCGCCGAACTCGCCCAGCGCCCGCGCCCAGCAGAGCACCGCGCCGGCCGCGATCCCCGGGGCGACCAGCGGCAGGGTGACCCGGCGGAACGTCGTCCACCGGTCAGCACCCAGGGTGGCGGCGGCGTCCTCGAAGCGGGCGTCGGCGGCACGCAGCGCGCCCTCCACGCTGATCACCAGGAACGGCATGGCCACGAAGGTCTCCGCGACCACGACCGCGGCGGTGGTGAAGGGCAGCGAGAAGCCGGTCGCCTCGAACAGCCACCGCCCGACGATCCCCTGCCGGCCCAGCACCAGGAACAGCGCCACACCGCCCACCACCGGCGGCAGCACCAGCGGCACGGTGACCAGCGCGCGCAGCACCGACCGGCCGCGCAACGTCGAGCGGGCCAGCACCCAGGCCAGCGGGACGCCGAGCAGCAGCGAGACCGCGGTGGCCAGCGTCGCCGACACCAGCGACAGCCGCAGCGCCTCGCCCACGCCGGGGCGGGCCAGCTGCGGGCCGATCTGCGACCACGGCGCGCGCACGACCAGCCCGGCCAGCGGCAGCACCAGGAAGGCGACCGCCAGCAGCGCCGGGACCAGCAGCGGCGCCGGGACACCGCCGTCGCGGCGCCGGCGGCTCACGAGGTGGGGAAGCCGGCGTCGTGCAGCGCACGCTGACCGGCCGGGGAGCGCACCAGCTCGCTGAAGGCCCGGGCCGCGTCGGGGTTCGGGGCGTCGGTCAGGACGGCGACCGGGTAGCGGTTGACCGCCTGCTCGGCCTCCCGGAAGCCGAGGGCCACGACCTGGTCACCGGCCGCCGCGGCGTCGGAGACGTAGACCAGGCCGGCGTCGACCTCGCCGAGCTCGACCTTGGTCAGGACGGCGCGGACGTCCTCCTCGTAGGTGTCCGGCGTGGCCGGCGACCCGGCGGCGGCGAGCACCGCCGCGGCCGCGGCGCCGCAGGGCACCTCCTCGGCGCAGACGGCGAGGGTCACGTCGGAGGTGAGGACGTCGGCCAGCGACGGGGCGCCGGCCACGCCCTTGGGCAGGCGCAGGCCGGCGGGGTCGGCCGGTGGGACGACGAGCACCAGCCGGTTCTCCGCGAACACCGCGGGTTCCTCGACCAGGCCGGCGTCCTGCACGCGCGCCATCTGGGCCTCGTCGGCAGCGGCGAACACGTCGGCCGGGGCACCCTGGCCGAGCTGGGTGGCCAGCGCCGAGCTGCCCGCGAAGCTGAACCGGACGTCGAGCTGCGGGTGCTGCTCCTCCAGCTGGTCGCCGAGGGCCGTGAAGACGTCGGTGAGCGAGGCGGCGGCGAACACGGTGAGCGTGCCGTCCAGGTCGCCGCCGTCGGACGACGGGGCGGTCGTGTCGGCCGCGGAGCCGCCGCAGGCGCTCACCCCGAGGACCACCGCCGCGGCGGCGGCCAGCAGGGACCGGTTCGGCATGACATCTCCCAGGGGTGCGTGACCCGAGGAGCAGTGCATCCGCAGGTGCGGAGATGCTACGGCCGATCGTCCGCAGCTGCGAAGTCCTGCGCCCGTTCGGGCCGGACTGCCGAGGGCCAGGACATCGGCCATTGCCCCCGCGCACCCGTCGGGCCTAGCGTGGCCGTGCCGCCGGTCACACCGTCGTGCCGGTCGCTCAGGAGGAGCACGCATGACCACCTATGCCGCACCCGGCACCCCCGACAGCGCGGTCACCCCCAAGCCGCGCTACGACAACTGGATCGGCGGCGCGTGGGCCCCGCCGGCCAGTGGGCAGTACTTCGAGAACCCCACCCCGGTCACCGGGCAGGTCTACTGCGAGGTCGCCCGCGGGACCGCCGCCGACATCGACGCCGCGCTGGACGCCGCGTGGGCTGCGTTCGAGACCTGGGGGAAGACCTCGGCGACCGAGCGGTCGGGGATCCTGCTCAAGATCGCCGACCGGATGGAGCAGAACCTCGAGCAGCTCGCGGTCATCGAGACGTGGGACAACGGCAAGCCGATCCGCGAGTCCCTGGCCGCCGACCTGCCGCTGGCGATCGACCACTTCCGCTACTTCGCCGGCGCGATCCGCGGACAGGAGGGCGGGATCTCCCAGCTCGACGAGGACACCGTCGCCTACCACTTCCACGAGCCGCTGGGCGTCGTCGGCCAGATCATCCCGTGGAACTTCCCGATCCTCATGGCCACGTGGAAGCTCGCGCCGGCGCTGGCGGCGGGCAACTGCGTCGTCCTCAAGCCGGCCGAACAGACCCCGGTGTCGATCCTGCACCTGATCGAGCTGATCGCCGACCTGCTCCCGCCCGGGGTGGTCAACGTGGTCAACGGCTTCGGCGTCGAGGCCGGCAAGCCGCTGGCCTCCAGCAACCGGATCCGCAAGATCGCCTTCACCGGGGAGACCACGACCGGGCGGCTGATCCTGCAGTACGCCTCGCAGAACCTCATCCCGGCCACCCTGGAGCTGGGCGGGAAGAGCCCGAACGTCTTCTTCGCCGACGTGATGGACCACGCCGACGACTACCAGGACAAGGCGTTGGAGGGCTTCACGATGTTCGCCCTCAACCAGGGCGAGGTCTGCACCTGTCCCTCGCGGGCGCTCATCGAACGGTCGATCTACGACGACTTCCTGGCCCTGGGTGCGATCCGGACCAAGGCCGTGCGGCAGGGCAACCCGCTGGACACCGACACGATGATCGGTGCGCAGGCCAGCAACGACCAGCTGGAGAAGATCCTGTCCTACATCGACATCGGCCGGGCCGAGGGTGCCCGGGTGATCACCGGTGGCGAGCGGGCGATGCTCGGCGGCGAGCTCAACGGCGGCTACTACGTGCAGCCGACGATCTTCGAGGGCCGCAACGACATGCGCGTCTTCCAGGAGGAGATCTTCGGCCCGGTGCTGTCGGTGGCGAGCTTCACCGACTACGCCGACGCCATCTCGATCGCCAACGACACCCTCTACGGCCTGGGGGCGGGGGTGTGGAGCCGCAACGGCAACACCGCCTACCGGGCCGGGCGGGACATCCAGGCCGGCCGGGTGTGGACGAACAGCTACCACACCTACCCGGCACACGCGGCCTTCGGCGGCTACAAGGCCTCCGGCATCGGCCGGGAGAACCACAAGATGATGCTCGACCACTACCAGCAGACCAAGAACCTGCTGGTCAGCTACAGCACGAAGGCCCAGGGGTTCTTCTGACCGGGACCACCGCCGAGCCGGTCGCCCGGGTCGCGCTCACCCCGGAGGCGGCGGACGTCGTCCGTCGCCTCCGGGCGGTGCACGGCCCGCTGATGTTCCACCAGTCCGGCGGCTGCTGCGACGGCTCGGCGCCGATGTGCTTCCCGCGCGGCGACTTCATCGTCGGCGACGACGACGTGCTGCTCGGCCTGCTCGACGACGCGCACCCCGAGGCGCCGCCGGCGCACCGTCCCGGGGAGCCCATCCCCGACGACGTCTGCCCGGTCTGGATCTCCGGTCCCCAGTTCGCGGCCTGGGCACACACCCAGCTGCTGCTGGACGTCGTCCCCGGGCGGGGCGCCGGCTTCAGCCTGGAGGCGCCCGAGGGCGTCCGGTTCCTCATCCGCAGCCGGGTCTTCGACGAGGCCGAGCGGCGGTGGCTGGACAGCTGCCCCGCCCCCCGGGGTCGGGACGTTCCCTGACCGGACCACGTCTCAGGGGACGTCGACGCTGACCTGGGTGGCCTTGACGGTGGCGACGGCGCGGACGCCGGGCTCGAGCCCGAGCTCGTCGGCGGCCTCGCGGGACATCAGCGAGACCACCCGGAACGGCCCGGCCTGGATCTCCACCTGCGCCATCACGGTGTCGCGCACGACCCGGGTCACGATGCCGGTGAGCCGGTTGCGGGCCGAGGACGAGCGAGTGGCGCCCGGCTGCGGGGCCGCGTGCAGCTCCCCGGCCAGCCGGGCCAGGTCGGCGCCGTCGACCTGGGCGGGGCCGCCGTCGCGGGTGGCGGCGAGCCGCTCGCCGTCGATCCAGCGGCGCACCGTGTCGTCGCTGACCCCGAGCAGCGCAGCCGCCTCGGCGATCCGGTAGGAGGTGGGCACGCGGTGAAGCTAGGTCCGCAGCTGCGGTTCCACAAGGCGCCGGACGCCGCAGCTGAGGACGGCAGAAGCACATGGTCGTAGGCAACCGGGTAGATCCACCGAGAACCCCGGCCTGACCTGCGGGTCGTTTGTCGATCTCGGGCCCCGGGAAGTCGGGGCCGGTGACTGCGACCGTCCAGCGCCCCGCCGACCCGACCACGAAGGCCGGGGGGTCGGCGTCGGTGCGCACCCGCCGGATCCGGCAGGTCGCCCGCGACGTCCTCGGCTTCACGGAGTTCCGCCCCGGCCAGGAGGACGCCATGAAGGCGGTCGCCGCGGGCCGGGACACCCTCGCCGTGCTGCCCTCGGGCGCGGGCAAGTCCGCGGTCTACACCGTCGCCGGCCTGCTGCTCGACGGGCCGGTGCTCATCGTCTCCCCGCTCATCGCCCTGCAGCGCGACCAGGTGCAACGTCTGGAGGAGCTGGGCGAGGACGCTGTCGGCCGGGCCGCCGTCCTCAACTCCGGCCTGTCGGCGCTCGAGCACCAGGCCGTGCTGGACGGCATGCGCGACGGGACGGTCCGCTACTGCTTCCTCGCCCCCGAGCAGCTGGCCAAGCCCGAGGTGGTCGAGGCGATCCGGACGTCGGCGCCGGCGTTGTTCGTCGTCGACGAGGCGCACTGCGTCTCCGCCTGGGGCCACGACTTCCGCCCCGACTACCTGCGCCTGGGCGGCGTCGTCCAGCAGCTGGGCCACCCCACGGTGCTGGCGCTCACCGCGACCGCCGCGCCCCCGGTGCGCGCCGAGATCGTCGAGCGGCTGGAGATGGCCGACCCGGCGGTCGTCGTCGCCGGCTTCGACCGCCCGGAGATCCGGCTGGAGGTCGAGCACCACGCCGACGCCCAGCACAAGCACCACGCGATCCTGGACAAGGTCTGCGACCTGACCCAGCAGGGCATCGGCATCCTCTACAGCGCCACCCGCAAGGGCACCGAGGAGTTCGCCGAGTCGCTCACCGGCCGCGGCCTGCGCGCCGCGGCCTACCACGCGGGGCTCAAGAAGAGCGACCGCGAGGAGGTCCAGCGGCGGTACATGGACGACGAGCTGGACGTCGTCGTCGCCACCACCGCGTTCGGGATGGGCATCGACAAGCCCGAGACCCGGTTCGTGGTGCACGCCGAGCCCGCGGACTCCGTCGACAGCTACTACCAGGAGATCGGCCGCGCCGGCCGGGACGGCGAGCCCGCCGTCGCCGTCCTGGTGTACCGGCAGGAGGACCTGGGGATCCGCAAGTTCTTCGCCGCCGGGGCGCCGGCCGAGGAGGAGCTGCAGCAGGTCGCCGGGCTGGTGCGCGCGGGCGCGGAGGCCGGGATGGACGGCGTCGACGTCCACGAGCTGCGCGAGGAGACCGGCCGGGCCGCGACGCCGCTGGTGCGCGACCTGAACCTGCTGGAGCAGGCCGGCGCCGTCGTGCTCGACGACGACGGGACGGCGTCACCGGCCCCGGACGCCCCCGCGCCGGGCGAGGCCGCCGCGGCCGCCCGGCTGGTCGCCCAGCAGCACATCAAGGTCGACGAGAGCCGGATCGAGATGATGCGCGGCTACGCCGACACCACCGGCTGCCGTCGCCAGTACCTGCTCGGCTACTTCGGCGAGCAGCTCGACGAGCCGTGCGGCAACTGCGACAACTGCAGCGCGGGCCTGTCGCACCAGCAGCACACCGCCGACGCCGACCACCCGTTCCCGCTCGACTCCGCGGTCGAGCACAGCGAGTGGGGCCCGGGCGTCGTCATGCGCCACGAGGACGACCGGATCGTCGTCCTGTTCGAGGAGGTCGGCTACAAGACGCTGGCGCTCCAGGCCGTGATCGACCACGCGCTGCTCACCCGCCGCGCCGGCTGAGGTCCCCCGGCGAGGTGAACGGCCGCACCTGACCGTGCGTGACGGTCCTGCACACTGCGATCATCAAGGCGAGGACCGGGCAGTACGTGTCCGGCCGGGAGGAGTGCGCACGTGAAGGTGCTGGGCATCAACGCGATCTACCACGACCCGTCGGCGGCGCTCGTCGTCGACGGCGAGGTCGTGGCCGCGGCAGAGGAGGAGCGCTTCAGCCGCCGCAAGCACGGCAAGCGCCCGCTGCCGTGGAGCGCCTGGGAGCTGCCCGAGCTGTCCGCGGCCTGGTGCCTGGAGAAGGCCGGGATCCGTCCCGAGGAGCTCGACGCGGTCGCCTACTCCTTCGACCCGGCCCTGATGGGCACCCCGGAGGAGTCCGGGCTCTTCGACGACGGCGACGTCATGCGCAAGAAGTACGCCGAGATGGCGCCGGACTTCCTGGCCCACGCCCTGCCCGGGCTCGACCCGGCCAAGGTCCGCTTCGTCAAGCACCACGTCGCCCACGCCGCCTCTGCCGGCCTGGCCGCGCCCGCGCGTGCCGGCCTGCGGGACAACGCGGTGCTGGTGCTCGACGGTCGCGGCGAGGCGCACAGCCACCTGGCGGGCCGCTACCGCGACGGCCGGCTCGAGGTCATCGCCGGTCAGGCGCTGCCGCACTCGCTGGGCCTGATGTACGAGGACCTCACCGACCACCTCGGCTTCCTGCGCAGCTCCGACGAGTTCAAGGTCATGGCGATGGCCTCCTACGGCAAGCCGCGCTTCGTCGGCGCGCTGTCGGAGTTCATCCGGGCCACCGACGACGGCGGCTTCCGCACCGAGAAGATCGACTACACCGAGTTCGCGCCGCGCCTGGGCAAGGGCGAGCAGTGGACCGAGGCGCACGCCGACCTCGCCGCCAGCGTCCAGCAGCGCCTGGAGGAGGTCCTCATCGACCTCGCCACCTGGGTGCACGCCCAGACCGGCGACAAGGTCCTCACCCTCGCCGGTGGCACCGCGCTCAACTGCGTGGCCAACACCCGCATCCTCGCCGAGAGCCCGTTCGAGGAGGTCTGGGTCCAGCCGGCCGCCGGAGACGCCGGCACGGCCCTGGGCGCGGCGCTGCACGTGGCGCGCGAGCTCGGCGAGGAGACCCAGCCGATGCCGGGGGCCGCGCTCGGCCGCGGCTGGACCGACGAGGAGATCGAGCAGGTCCTCGTCACCGCCGCGATCGACTACGAGCGCCCGGACGACGTCGCCGAGGCCGTGGCCGAGGTGCTGGCCGACAACGGCATCGTCGCCTGGTTCCAGGGCCGCAGCGAGTTCGGCCCCCGCGCGCTGGGCCGCCGCTCGCTGATGGCGCACCCCGGCTTCGAGGGCAACCTCGAGCGGATGAACGACGTCAAGGGCCGCGAGCAGTTCCGCCCGGTCGCGCCGATGGTGCTGCTGGAGCGGGCCCCCGACATCTTCAGCCGCGGCCCGATCCCCTCGCCGTACATGCTCTTCGTGCACGACGTGGCGCCGGAGTGGCGCGAGAAGATCCCCACCGTCACGCACGTCGACGGGACGGCGCGGATCCAGACGATCGACCCGGACGTCGACCCGCTGGTGCACCGGATGATCTCGTCGTTCGAGCGGCGCACCGGGCTGCCGATCGTGGTCAACACCAGCCTGAACACCGCCGGGCGCCCGATGGTCGACGACCCGCGGGACGCCCTGGAGTGCTTCGGCTCGGCTCCGGTCGACCTGCTGGCGATCGGCCCGTTCGTCGTCCGCCGTCCGAAGGCGACCCCCCGGCCGACCGCCTGAGCCACCCGCGTCCCGGAACGCCCCGTCACCCTTGTGGGTGACGGGGCGTTTCCGCTGGTCCGGGCAGGGAACTCCTGGATCCGGCCCACCTAGACCCCGTGGGCGCACACTCATTCGGAGGAACGACCGTGTCCACAGCAGACCTGCCCGGCGCTGGCTCGCGCGGGATGACCTGGCCGCAGCAGCTGGCCCTGGCCTTCGGCGTGATCTACACGCTGATCGGCGTCATCGGCTTCTTCATCACCGGCTTCGGCGACTTCTTCGGCAACATGAACGGCTCGTCGATGAGCCACGACGACACCCTGCTCGGGTTCATGATCAACCCGGCGCACAACGTCGTGCACATCCTCATCGGCGTCGTCGGCATCGCGCTGTCCCGCACCCTCAAGGGCGCGCGCACCTACGGCCTGCTGCTCCTGGTCGGCTACGGCGCGGCCTTCGTCTACGGCCTGTTCGCCGTCGGCCAGGACTGGGACTTCCTGAACCTGAACTGGGCCGACAACATCCTGCACATCGTCACCGCGATCGTGGGCGCGATCATCGCCTTCGGCCCGGTCAAGACCGTCACCGTGGAGCGCGGCCGCAACGCCTCGCTGCGCTGAACCACCCCCGGGGCCCCGCCCCGGACCGCACGCCACTGCCCGGACACCCCACGGTGCCCGGGCGGTGGCGTGTCAGCGCGCCCGCGAGCGGCGCAGCAGGAAGGCGCCCACCCCGGCCAGGACGACGCCCACCACCACCTGGGCGATCCCGACGCCCGCGCGGTCGCTGCCGAACCAGGTGGGCGAGGAGAGCACCAGGACGACGGCGACGCCCAGCACGAACAGGGCGGCCAGCCGCTCGCGCCGGCTGAGGGGGTCCGGTGAGGTCATGCCCCCGACCCTAGCGACGCACCGATCGGCCAGGATGGACCGACCGCGCCGCCGCCAGGGGGGCGCCGACCGCACCGGACAGGAGCCCCGTGAGGATCGCCATGACCAGCGTCTTCGTCGACGACCAGGAGAAGGCGCTGCGGTTCTACACCGACCTGCTCGGCTTCGTCGTCAAGAACGACGTCCCCGTCGGCGAGCACCGCTGGCTCACCGTCGTGTCGGCGCAGAGCCCGGACGGCGTGGAGCTGGTGCTCGAGCCCGACGCGCACCCCGCGGCCCGGGCGTTCAAGCAGGCGCTGGTCGCCGACGGCATCCCGTTCACCGCGTTCGCCGTGGACGACGTCCGGGCCGAGCACGAGCGGCTCGTGGCGGCCGGCGTGGTCTTCACCCAGCCGCCGCTGAGCATGGGCCCGATGACCGTCGCCGTCCTCGACGACACCTGCGGCAACCTGATCCAGCTCGCCGGCGCGTGAGGGTGGGGCGTCAGCGGCTCCGGCTCGGCGGCTCACCGGCGGCCACGGCCGCGGCGGCCTGCACCGGGTCGTAGGCGCAGGCGTCGGTGACCTGGGAGGCGACGCCGCCGTTGCCCGCGGGCGGCGGGGTGGCTGCCGGCGGCGTACTGGACGGCGCCGGCGTCGGGGCGGGGGTCGGGGCCGCCGAGGTCGACGGCGCCGGTGCCGTCGTGTCGCCGCCGGCCTGGGCGGGCCGCAGCGCCTCCTGGACCAGGGCGCGGATCCGGTCGTAGTCCGGGTAGGCCGGGTTGATCACCGTGTCGTCGAAGACCACGCTGCGGATGCCGGCGTCCTTGACCTGGAACGCGAGGTCCACGACGTCGCCGAGCACGCCGGAGGGGACGTCGGAGCTGACGATGTCCTGGGTGGTGCGGGCCAGCTCCTGGTAGCGGGAGAGCAGCGTCACCGGGTCGGCGGCGTCGACGATGGCCTGCAGCACGCAGCGCTGGCGGTCCATCCGCAGGTAGTCCGACAGCCCGTACCGGCCGCGGGCGAAGTCGAGCGCCTCGACCCCGCCCATCAGCTGGTCGGGGCCGGGGGCGATGTAGCGGTCGGGCAGCGCGCCGGTGGCGGTGTCGCCGTTGACCGGGACGTAGTAGTTGACGTTCAACCGCAGCCCGCCGAGGGCGTCGACCAGCCGGCTGAACCCGTCGAGGTTGACCAGCACGTAGTAGTCGATCTTCAGGCCCAGCGCCTCGCCGACGCCGAGCTTGAGGAAGTCGGCGCCCGCGTCGTCGGTGGGGCCCAGGACGTCGGGGTGCTGGGCCGGGCCGTTGCGGTAGACCGCGTTGAGCAGGCTCTCGCTCTCGCTGCCGGCGTCGAAGCCCTCGGGGTAGAGGGCGGCCAGCGGGCTGGAGGCCGGGAAGGGGAGGTCCTCGAGGTTGCGCGGCAGGCTGAACAGCGTGGTGGCGCCGGTGGCGACCTGCACGTTGGCCACGATCACCGTGTCGGTGCGCACGCCCTCGCGCCCGGCCCCGCCGTCGCCGCCGAGCAGCAGGATGTTGATCTCGTCCTGACCGCCGAACGGGTCGGCCTGGTCGACGGGCTGGGTGACCGTGGCGCTGTCGCCGTCGTCGAAGACGGCGTCGACCAGGTCGCGCTGCGCGACGGCCAGCTGCACGCCCCACGCGGCCGGGACCACCACGGCCGCGCACAGGACCGCCACGACGCCGATGCCCACGCCGCGCTGCCAGGGGCGCAGCCGCCGCGGCCGCACCGTGAGGTACCCGGTGACCACGACGGCCAGCCAGCCCAGCGCCAGGACGACGATGCCCGCGATGATCCAGCGCAGCGCGGTGGAGTCGACGGCGAGCCGGACGACGTCCCGCTGCGCGACGGTGGCCAGGACGACCCCGCCGGCCACGAGCAGCAGGAAGAGGGCGAGGAGCGCGGCACCGACCCTGCGGCGGCCGGTGGCCAGGAACGCCGTCCCGGGGACGACGGTGCCGGCGACGGTCAGCAGCAGCGCGGAGCCGAAGCCCTTGGCGCGGCGCGCCCGTCGGTGCGCGTGCGGTGACCGGTCGGGGTCGACGTAGACGGAGCTGCCGCTGCGGGCCGGGACGCCGGAGGGGTCGTCGCCGTGCCGGGACCGCCGGGGCGAGGGGGTGTCGTCGCTCACGCGACCGTCACGCGCGCCGGGAACTCGGTCATCTGGCCATGATCGCACCGATCCCGCCGCGCGCCACCAGCCTGACCTCCCACAACTCCTCCACAGGAGGTGGTATCAGCCACGGCGCGCCGCTCACACGGGCGGCGCGCAACGCGCCGTCGTCGTCCGGGTCACGTACGTTACGAGATCCGCAGGCAGGGACCCAGGAGGCCACCGTGTCGAAGACGCCGACCGAGGCAGCACTGCTGATCGAGCTGGAGTCGGTGGTCGAGGAGAACCTCGACCGCCACCTGGCCCTGGCCCAGGAGTGGCACCCGCACGACTACGTCCCGTGGTCGCAGGGCCGCGACTTCGCCGCCCTCGGCGGTGAGGACTGGGCGCCGGAGCAGTCGAAGCTGGACGAGACCGCCAAGGCGGCCATGTTCACCAACCTGCTCACCGAGGACAACCTCCCCAGCTACCACCGCGAGATCGCCACCCGCTTCGGCCGGGACGGCGCGTGGGGCACCTGGGTCGGCCGCTGGACGGCGGAGGAGAACCGGCACGGCATCGCGCTGCGCGACTACCTGGTGGTCACCCGCGGCGTCGACCCGGTCGAGCTCGAGCGCGCCCGGATGGACTACATGACCTCCGGCTACGACTCCGGCGACAAGACCGCCCTCGAGGCCGTCGCGTACGTCTCGTTCCAGGAGCTCGCGACCCGGGTCAGCCACCGCAACACCGGCAAGGCCACCGGCGACCCGATCGCGGACAAGCTGCTCGCCCGGATCGCCAAGGACGAGAACCTGCACATGGTCTTCTACCGCAACATCGTCTCCGCGGCGTTCGACATCGCCCCGGACGAGACGATGCGCGCGGTCGCCGACGAGGTCATGCGCTTCGAGATGCCCGGCGCCTCGATGGCCGGCTTCCGCAAGAACTCCGTGCTCATCGCCAAGGCCGGCATCTACGACCTGCGGCTGCACCACGACGAGGTCATCTCGCCGGTGCTCCGCGCCTGGAAGGTCTTCGAGCGCACCAACCTCGGCCCCGCCGGCGAGCAGGCGCGCGAGGAGCTGGCCCGGTTCATGACCGGCCTGGACGCCCAGGCGACCAAGTTCGTGGAGAGCCGCGACCGCATGCGCGCCCGGCTGCAGGCGAAGTCCGACACGGAGATCGCGCCGCTGTCCCAGGCGTGATGGAGTCCCAGGGCGCCAGAAACGCACCCTGGGGACTCCACTTAGGCTCGTGGACGTGCGCCTCGCCACCTGGAACGTCAACTCCATCCGCAGCAGGGCCGACCGGGTGGAGGCCTGGCTGCGGCGCAGCGACGTCGACGTCCTGGCGCTGCAGGAGACCAAGTGCAAGGACGAGCAGTTCCCCACCGAGCGCTTCGAGGCCCTCGGCTACGAGGTGGCCCACGTCGGCTACTCGCAGTGGAACGGCGTCGCCCTGCTGTCCCGGGTCGGGCTCGCCGACGTCCAGGTCGGCTTCCCGGGGATGCCGTCGTGGTCGTCCAAGGAGGGCGTCGAGCCCGCCCCCGAGGCGCGGGCGATCGGCGCGACCTGCGGCGGCGTGCGGGTGTGGAGCCTGTACGTGCCCAACGGCCGCAGCCTCACCGACCCGCACCTGCAGTACAAGCTCGAGTGGCTCGAGGCGCTGCGGGTCAGCGCCGCCGGCTGGCTGACCGAGGACGCCGAGGCGCAGGTCGCCCTGGTCGGCGACTGGAACATCGCCCCGCAGGACGACGACGTCTGGGACATGGCGGTCTTCGCGCACTCCACGCACGTCTCGCCGACCGAGCGGGCCGCGTTCGCCGCCATGGTGGAGGCCGGGTTCGCCGACGTCGTCCGCCCGCACACGCCCGGCCCCGGGGTCTACACCTACTGGGACTACACGCAGCTGCGCTTCCCCCGCCGCGAGGGCATGCGCATCGATTTCGTCCTCGGCTCCCCCGCGCTCGCCGCCCGGGTGACGAATGGCCTGGTAGATCGCGAGGAGCGCAAGGGCAAGGGGGCCAGCGACCACGCGCCCGTGGTCGTCGAGCTCGCCGACTAACGGACCGCGTTGACGTTCTGGGGCACATCTGGGGCACACGACGCACCGACTGCGTCCCACGCCGCGTCGACGGCGCTGCGCGTGCGGTCATCAGAGTCCGGCATGAGGTGCCCGTAGGTGCTCAGGACTAAGGAGGCGTCTTCGTGCCCCAGCCGCTCGGCGACCGCCACGACCGACTCACCGGCCGCGAGGAGGACGCTGGCGTAGTGGTGTCGCAGGTCGTGGCTCGTCGTTCCCTTCGGTAGCCCCGCCGTGGTCACCGCCCGGCCCATCAGGTTGTGGCCGTAGTAGACGTGCCCGAGCGGGGCGCCCTTCCCTGTGGTGAAGATCGTTCCGTCCTCGGCCGCGGGTGAAGCCACCAGGTGAGAGGCCAGCGCTTCGGCAACCACGCGAGGCAACGGGATCGTCCGCTTCGACCGGGGAGTCTTCGGTTCGCTCCGCGCACCCTTCGATCCCTGGGTGAATTGCCACTCGATCCGCACGGTGCGGCGCAGGAAGTCGACGTCCTGGACGCGGAGCGCGAGCAGCTCGCCGATCCGGAGCCCGAGCCCGGCCTGGGTGAGGACCATCGCGCGGTAGCGCTCCGGCATGGCCCGGGCGAGCGCCGCGATCTGCTCGACCGACAGCGGCACGACCCGCTCCCGCTCGTGCCGAGGAAGTTGGATGCGGACGACGGGTGAAGAGGCCACCAGCCTATCGAGGACTGCGGCCCCGTACACGCTTCGCAGCAGCCCGACGGCTTGTCGCAGGGTGGTCGGGGCCAGCACCCTTGACCGGTCGGTGGCCCACGCCTGGACCTCGGATGGGCGCACGTCCGCGAGCTTCCGGCCACCGAGACGCGTCGCGTCGATGTGCAGTCGGATCATCATCTCGGTCCGCCGTGCGGTGGTCGGCCGGTGCGGCCGGGCATCCGCCCACCTCCGGGCGTATTCGGCGACGGTGGTCTTCGAGGGTTCGATGTACGTGCCGCGCGCCTTGTCCGCCTCGACCGTCGCGGCGTGACGATCGGCGTCGCCCTTCCTGGCGAACGACTTCTTGCGCTGCCTGCCCTGGTCGTCCCGCCACCTCGCCTGGTAGGTCGTCCGCCCGTCGCGGACCAGCTTTTCGACGCTCGCCATGGCGGACTCCTCCATGTCTCTTGCGCGGCTTGCTTAGGACCGGTGTCGCGGCTTGGACGGGACGGTGCGACACGTAGCATGCCTGAGGGATGTGACGAGGCCAGGCAGCCATTCGCCGGCCGTCATGCCTCCGCGGGCCCGCTATCCGTCGCTGCTCCGGTCCAGCTGCTCCTCGACCCACGTCTGGACGTCGTCGTAGCGGTAGAGGACGCGGCGGCCGAGGCGGAAGCTGCGCGGTCCTGTGCCGAGGTGGCGCCAGTACCGGAGGGTGGCGACGGGGGCGCGCAATAGTTCAGCGGCCTCGGTGATGGTGAGGAGATCGGGGTGGCCGGCGGGGTGGTCGGGCATGGGCTGGCTCCTGGCGGGGTGGGGTCGGCGGTTCGCCTGTAGAAGGCGCCATTTCTCGGCCGTTGGTGACAGTGCACAGCCAACTTCTCCGGAAAATCTCCTGTTGGTCTCCGGTATCTGTGCAGCTCTCCGGCTCGTCTCCTGTTCCCGCGTCGCGACCGACGGCGCCGGGGTGTCCCAGCTGCCGGTGAGTTTCGGACCGGCCGCAGGCGTGGGGCCGCGATCGACCGTGCGCCCGCTTCTTGACCCGGATCCACCAGGTCGCCGGACGCCGCCCAGGGGCGCTGCGGCGTCTCGTCCACACTTCTGACCGTTCCGCACAACCGGCCCTATCGGCTGCAGTGGGCCGGGGGAAGGGTGGGCCGAAGGCCCATCCCGACGGGACGCGCGTCAGCGCCCTTCCGGCGGCCCGCTGCGGCCGGCATCCTGGCCGGCTGCGGGGCGGTCTGCCGCAGGGTCAGCGGCTGACGCCGGCGTCGGGTCGCGAACTCAGCCGAGTGATCGGTTCCGGCGGCCGGACGCTGCGGGGCGGTCGCGACGAGGGCGCTTCGCCGGCGCCCGGCCGTACGGTGTGATCCAGCTCGCGGCGGACGCCTGCCTGCGCCTGTTCCCGGGCGAGCCGGTCGGCCGCCAGGACGGCAAGCGCCGGTTCCGCGGTGAGGGTCGCGATGCGCGCGCGTGTGTCGGTGAGCGCCTGGCGGGTGGCGGCGATGTCGCGGTCGAGCTCGGTGAGCCGGCCGGTCGGGTTCGGGGCCCAGCCCAGGGGACCGAAGGGGGCGAGCCGCTCGTCGCGGCGTCGGCCGGCCTCGGCCACGGCGTGCCGGGCCTGCTCGTGGGTGGTCCGGGCCGCGTCGGCGGCTGCGCAGAGCTGCGCGTGGTGGGGGTGGGCCTGTTCGGCGGCCCGGCGGGCGGAGGCGTGGAACGCCTCCCACAGGGCGGGGCGGTCGTCGAACCAGCCGGCCACCGGGGCGAGGTCCTTCGGGTCGGTGGGCAGGGACGGCAGGTGGGGCCGCCACCGGTCGGCCCAGTCGGTGAGCTGCTCGCCGGCGCGGGCCACCGCGCCGCGCCGGCGGCCGAACCGGCCCGATCCGTTGAGCACGACCCGCGCGGCGCGGCGGGCGCCGTCGCGTTCGACGTCCCAGCGCGCGAGGAGCGTGTCGCGGACCAGGTCGGTGTGGGCGGTGACGGCCGCGCCGCTGTCCCCGGCCCGGCGTCTGGCCTGTTCCGCAGCGATCGCCGTCCGATCTCGGGCGGCTTCGAGGTTTGTGAGTGCGCCGGCGTGGGGGGCTTCGAGCGCGACGACCTCCCGCAGCGTGTCGCGCTCCCGCTCCCAGTGGGCAAGTCGCTGCAGGCAGCGCTGCTCGGCCGTCCACGCCGTGCGCAGCCCGGCCAGCACGTCGGCCAGCGGGCGGGAGGGGGCGTACCGGGCGGCCTCGGCGGCGGCGAGCTGGGCGGCGTGTCCGGGGCCTAGGTCGGCCCGGTCGCGGGCGAACACCGCCACCCACTCCTCGCGGGCCTCGTCGGCGTCGGCGGCGACCAGGTGGGCGATGTTGGTCTCCCGGCCGCGGGTCATGCCGACGTAGGCCGACGCCGCCCCGGTGTGCTCGCCGACCACCACGTGCGCGGCGGTGACGGTCTCACCCTGCACCCCGTGCGCGGTGCCGGCGTAGGCCAGCTCCACGTGCGCGGTGACGTAGTCGGCGGGCAGCACCCGCGCCCCTCCCGCCTCCGGGGTGACACCGCGGCGAACGTCCCCGGTGACCGGGCCGGCGGGGGTGACAGCGAGTTCACCGTTTCGGCCGACGGCGGTGACGGTCCAGGTATCGCGGTTGGCCACGCCCAGGTCGCGGTCGTTGCGGCGGGTGGCGATCCGGTCCCCGGCGCCGATCCGCTGCCCGGCGCCGGTGACGGCGACGCGCTGGTCGTCGACCCGGCCGACCGCCACCAGCTGTTCGCGGATCGCGGCGTTGAGCTCGGCGGCCTGCTCACGGGTGTCCACCACCACCGCCACACGCTCGCCGCAGAGAAGCTGCCCGGCGGCGGCCGCCGCGATCACTCCCCGAAGCGCGGCCGCATCCGGGTGCAGCCGGATCCGCCCACGCGCCAGCAGCGCGTCGAACACCGCGGCAGGATCGGCGCCGGTCCGCATGGCCAGCGTCAGGTCGGCGTACTCGGTGTCGGGCAGCATCTGGCCGGCCTCGCCGCTGCGGGTAAACCGGTGCACTGCCTCGAGGGTCAGGTGCGCCGCCGGGTCGACCGCGTCGGCGGCGAGATCGAGGACGCCGCCGCGGCCGACCGCCGTCAGCTGGTGCCGGTCGCCGAGCAGCGCCACCCGCACCCGGCATTCGTCGGCGACGGTGAGCAGCGCGCGGGCGGTGTCCTGGTCGAGCATGCCGGCCTCGTCGACCACCAGCAGCTCTCCCGGCCGCAGCCGCCCCTCCTCCGCCGGGCCGGCATAGGCGCGGCCGGTGACCGGATCGGTCTGCCCGGGGACGAGCCGGGTCCAGGCGCCGTCGGCATTCCAGCGCCAGCCGTGCTGGTAGACCAGCCACGCCGCCGACCCCGCCGCCGCGCCCACCTCCGCGGCGGCGACCTGGGCGGCCTTCAGCGTCGGCGTCACCACCAGGAGTCGACGTCCCCGCTGGCCGAGCACGTCGCGGGTGGCGGCCAGGGTGGTGGTCTTGCCGGCGCCGGCCGCACCCTCCACCACGGCCAGCGACCGCTCGCCGGCCAGCGCGGCGACCACCGCCGCCTGGCCGGCATCCAACCTCCTGCCGTCGGCCGCGGGGACCGGGGATGTCAGGTCCGGTTCCGGTCCGCCGGTGGTGGCGCGGGCGGCGAACCGGGCGGTCAGGTCGGCCTCCACCTCGAGTACCGGCTGTGACGTCCAGGCCCGAATGTGCTCCGGTACCCCGCCGCGCTCCAGCAGCGGCATGCAGCGTGCCATGGCGCGGGCGGTGAGGTCCTCGGCCAGCTCGACGCGCACCGCCGCCCCGGCCACCACACCTGCGGCGGCGATCAGCCGCTCCACCTCGCCGCGCACGTCCGCGGCGTTCCACGCCGACCGGCCCGCCGCCAGCCGGGCCAGCGCGCGCTGCACCAGCTCCTCTCGGTCGAGGGCGCCGACCGAGGTGGGCGTCAGGTTCACGGGGCCGGCCGGGTCGCGGCAGCCCAGGTCGTGCAACGCCGTCCGCCAGCGTTCCGCCACGTTCCCGCCCGGCTGCGGGGCGACCTTGTCCGGGCGCCCGTCGGCCCAGGCGCGGGCGTCCCACGCGCGGCGCAGCGCGGGGCCGGGGGCCTCGCCGGGGTGCGCGGCGGCCCATTCCCGTTCGTAGCGGTCCACATTCCGGGCGATCTGCGCGTGCCGCGCGCTGAAGGGGCCGACGTAGTCGGCGAGCTCCAGTATTTCTCCAGTAGCGTCCTTCGTGTAGCCGTGCGCGGCGAAGGCGGCGTTCAATTCCGGGTCACACGCCATCGCCGCGTGCCCGATCCCGTTGATCGCAGTCAGGGAATCGCGGATGCCGACGGTGTGCAAGCCGCGCCATTTCCCGGCGGCGAACACCCGGGACAGCAATTGCAGGTGCAGATGCCAGTGCGGATCGTTGGCGCGGGAGGTGTAGTGCCGCACGGTGGCCGCCTCCAGCACCTGCAGCGGCACCTGCACCTGCCCGCCGCGCGGGCCGACCCGGGTGGTGGCGTGCTGGGACAGCCAGCCGACGATCTCGCTGGCGGCTCGGTCCTGCGCCGCCTCGTATGCCTTGGCGATGTCCGGATGCAGCGCGGCCGCCAGTGACCAGGTTTTCGGGCCGTTGACCACCACCTCGACGAACCGCACCGCCCGCGCATCGTCGCGCAGCTGCCCCCGCGGCTGGTCGGTGTCCGGGTCGCGGCCGGCCACCCAGGTCTCGTAGCCGTCGCCGGTCAGCGACGTCAGCTCCCGCACGTGCCCCTCGGCGGCGGTGAAGCGGCGGGCAAAACCGGTGCCCTCGGTGAGGTAGTAGTCATCGGCCCGGCCCCGGTCGGCCTCCACATAGGCGCGGGCGGCGGCTGGGTCGCCGGCGTACACCTTCATTCCACCGTGCATTTTCAACGCCACCCAACAATGACCAACAGGTCACCCCCAGAAACGGCGATGGGCCCCGCGAAGCGGGGCCCGAACTACCCGAAAAGGTAGCATGCGTGCCGTTGTTTGAGGGACCCTCCATGCCCGGCCGAACAGGCGGATCGTAGTCGATGTGCGGCGGCGCAAAGTTCAGGCTGATCGGAAAACGCTGGTCGTCGTTGAGAATTGAGACGAGCAGGGAATTCGAGTGAACGGCAGGCGCCGACGGGTTCAGCTTGGCCTGCGCGGCCACAGCTGGGGCTGGCCGAAGTAAGGCTACGCGACTGGCGTGTCGACTAGCGTCGACCTCCCGCCCACCGCGCGCAGCGTGTCCGCGGACCCGTCATGGGACGGTAGCGCTAGTGGCCAGATGGGGCGCACCACAAAATCAGTGTGACGTCGTGGTCTTGGTCCACCTGACCGCGCGGAGGCACGCCGCGCAGGACCGACCGGCACCCGTTGACCTTCCACACAACGGGATGAACCGCTCGTGGCGTGCCCATGTGAGGGGGCTGAGTGAGACATCCTGGGCTGCGCGACCGAAACGCGCCGCCGAGGAGGTCTCTGTGTCGACCCCAGCGGGCGTGCCTCCCGATGAGCTGGCCATCGTGTACGGCTGGATGCGCCGGTTGGGCAGCGATGAATCCGCGGCCGAGGACTTGACGATCGAAGTTGTGCTGCGGTATCGCCGCCAAGTCGGCCCTCGGTGGCTGCAACGGTGTGACCCGCTTGTGCGTCTGCGATTTCTGTCTGCCCAGGTAGTCCTCGAACGACGTGGAACCCTTTAGCCTTACGAGACACAACGAGCAGCGGGGCTGGGGTGAGCGAACGCTGATCTTCATCGGCAGTTGCCATGTCGGCGAGTCGCGGCTGGCCGGACCTCAGCCCGCCAAAGACGCCACGACCTCTGTGGCTGCGGGCCGCAAAGCGGCGTCCTGAAAAAGTGCGGAGGCGGCTGCTGGTCGGCCGTAGAGGTAGCCCTGGGCGTGCACGCATCCGAGCCTGCGCAGAACCTGTGCTTGGTGGGTGTGCTCGACGCCTTCGGCGATCACGTCGAGGCCGAGGGCGCGGGCCAGCGCCAGTACGGCCTGCACCACGGGGCCGGGTCATCTAGTCGGCGGATCTGCTGGATGAAGGACCGGTCGATCTTGTGGATGTCGACCGGCAATCGGGTCAGTCGGGCTGGGCTGGAGTATCCCGTGCCGAAGTCGTCGACCGCGATGGGCCGAGGCTCCGCAGCCGGCGCAGCGTGTCGAGGGCGGCGTCGGTCTCGCCGGCCAGCGAGGACTCGGTCACCTCGAGCACCAGGGCGGACGGCGGCAGCCCGAGCCGGTCGAGCAGCGCTGACACGCGGTCGGCGTAGGAGGAATGCACCAGCTGGCCGCCGGTGACGTTGACGGCGACGGTGGCTGGGCCGCCCGAAGCCCGCCAGCGGAGAGCCTGGCGGCATGCCTCGGCGGGTGAGCAGTCGGCGAGGGCAACCGGGCGCGGGTATCCCCGGTCGATGGCGGGGGAAAGACGCGAGGGCTGATCTCGAACAGGGTGACGCGAGTGCCGGCGTCCCTGGTCGGGCACTGGAGGTATGCACGCCGGAGCGGAGGCCGACCGTGAGCAGCAGCGAGTGGATCACCTGGGAGCGGTGTCCGCGCTGCGGGAGCAGCGCGGCCGTGGGCTGGAAGGCGGCGACGGATTTCGTCGACCCGATCGAGTTCGACTGCCCCGGCGGCTGCCACCTGGGCATCGACGAGATGGTGCGGAATTTCCCGGCCAGGGATTGCAGCGACCCCCCGCACGATCAGTTCGGCTGTTAGTGGCCCGCGGTGCGGGGTAAAGCCTGCCGGCCGGACTGCCGATGCACCATCTAGCCCGGTTCCGTGACGACACAGACGGGTGAACTACCGCCGCGACCTCGGGGAGAGCGACCCAAGTGCCACAGGCATCGTGGGGACCGTGCCGGCCGCCGGTGGGCATTGATGCCGACCGCCGCCTTCACACCACGGTCAGCAGGCCTGCCGACCTGAGAGGAGTGCGGGCTCGACTGCGCCCCATCGTCCCGGCCCAGTCCGCAGCGGCGGGCCCCGGCGCGGCGACGGATGACCTGGAACGCATTCTTCTCGTCGTCGAGGAGCTGGCGAGCAACGGCCTGCGGCACGGTGACCCGCCGGTGGAGATCACGCTGTGCGCTACCGCGAGCGGCTGGCTGCTCGCCGTCTCGGACACCGCCGCCGACCGGCCGCCCACCCTGGCGGTCGACCGCGATCCGGCGGACGGCGGGATGGGCCTGTACCTGGTCGCCCGCCTCGCCTCGGCGCACGGCTGGACCGTGGGCGACGGCAGGAAGTCGGTGTGGGCACTGGTCGAGCGCCTGATCGTCCCGCACAGCGCTTCTCACGTGCCGGCTTGACCCTCCGGCAGCGCTGGTCGCCGGACTGTCACCCCGTACGCGGGCGGCAGCCTCAGTCGGGCTGCGGGATGACCCTCGGGGCCGGCGGCACGTTCGGCGGGATCCGGTTGGGCCCGGCCTCCGGGGGCCGCGGCTTGTTCTGCGGATGCAGGCGCACCGCGACGATCGCCACGTCGTCATCGGGGTTCTCCGGCACCAGACGGGCCAGCAGCTCGTCGCAGATCTCATCGAGCTCCCGGCCGGCGAGCTCCTCCAGCGCGCGGTGCAGCCGGTGGAGCCCTTGGTCGAGATCCTGGTCGCGTCGTTCGACGAGACCGTCGGTGTAGAGCAGGACCACCGCGTCGCGGTCTAGGGTCGCCTCGAATTCGAGGCGCTCGGTGTCGGGGCGGACACCGAGCAGCAGGTTCGTCGTGGCGGCGTGGAGCTGGGTGACGCCGCCGTCGGCACTGATGACGAACGGTGGGGGATGGCCGGCGTTGGACCACCGCAGCACGGTCAGCCCGCGACGCGCCTGGCTCTCGCTCTGCTCGAGCCGAGCCACGACGGCGGTGGCCGCGGTGTCGACCTGCAGGGTCTCCATGACGCGGTCGGTGTGCTGGAGCAGTTCCGCCGGGCTGTAGGACCGGTCCGCGCCCAGCGCCCGCAGGAGTGTGCGGATCTGCCCCATGTGGGCCGCGGCCCGGGCGTCGTGGCCCACGACATCACCGATCACCAGCACGGTCGCTCCGTCGGGCTGAACAAAGGCGTCGTACCAGTCGCCGCCGACCTGGGCGGCCTGGCTGGCGGCGAGGTAGCGGACGACGACCTGCAGGTGATCGGGCTCGGGTGGGGCGGTGAGCATCGACCTCTGCAGCGTCTCGGCGAGCGTCTGCTGCTGGCGGAACAACCGTGCCGCGTCTAGCGCCAGGCCGGCGCGGGCGGCGACCTGGCGGGCGCCGTCCAGGTCGTCGTCGGTGAAGGGCCCGCGGTCGCCGCCGTTGGCCAGAGTGAGCAAGCCGACCGGGCCGGCACTGCCCGGAAGAGGGAGAACGGCCACGGCTTCGGGGCCCAGCGTGCTGAGTGCCTCGCGGACGGGCCCGGGAGCCAGCATGGCCAGCCCGCGGGAGGTGGCGTCGCGCTCGATCAGCTGCAGCTGACCGCTCTCCACGGCCCGCACGATGATCGCGTCGTCGGTGAGCGCGGTCAGCCTGTTCCGCGCATAGGCGTCCGCTACCGGGCGCATGGCGGGATCGGCATGGAAGGACGCCGCGTTGCGCAGCCCGCGTCGCGATCCGGCGCCCCGGTCGTCGTCGACCAGGGTGACGACCGACCAGTCGGCGAGGTCGGGCACGACCAGCCGGGCGAGACGCTCGGCGGCGGCACCGGGGTCAACCGTCCGGGTGAGCTGTTCGCCGATGCGGCTCAGCAGTCGTTCGCGACCGGCCCGGCGCTCCACGCGTTCCTGCAGGCGCCGCCGCTCAGTGGTGTCGAGGAAATAGACGGACAATCCCTCGGGAGTGGGCACGGCGCGGACCTCGACCCAGATGTCGAGCGGCTCGGGGTAGTAGGCATCGAAGGACACCGGGGTCCCGGCGTCGACCGCGTGGCGGTAGTGAGCCTCGAACGGTGAGCCCACCGCCGCGGGGAAGCGCCGCCAGATGTTCCGGCCGAGCAGGTCCGCGCGGGAGGCCCCCAGGATGCGCTCGCCCTCGGCGTTGATGCGGCTGAAGACCCAGCTGCGGTCGACGGTGAAGAAGCCGACCGCCATGTCCTCCAGGATGCGGGCCAGACCGTCCTGGGCCTCGTGATGGGGCGTGACGTCCCAGGCCGCGCCCAAGACTCGGGTGGTCACACCCGTCTCGTCGCACAGCGCCCGGCCACGGGCCGCGATCCAGCGAATGGTGTCGTCGGGGTGGACGACCCGGTACTCGGCCTCGTAGTCCCCGCAGCTGTCGATGGCCCGCTGCAGGAGGAGACCCACCCTTGCCACGTCCTCGGGATGCAGTCGGTCGTTGAAGGCCTCGATCGACCGGCCGAAGGCATCCTCGTCGTAACCGAACAGCTCGCGCATCCGCTCGTCCCACTCGAGCACCCCGGTGGTGAGGTCCCAGTCGAATGTGCCGATACCGGCCGCCGTCGTCGCCAGGTCGAGCAACGTCTGACGCGCGTCCGTGGGATCGACGACGTCGGTCAGCTCGACCGCCTCGGGCCGGACCCGCGGAGCGGGCAGCCCGTCCTGGATCTCGGAACCCTCGTCAGCCACGCGTTCCCTTCCGCGGGCCTTCGCCCCTCCGTCTGCGCTTGGCCGGGTCTCGGTTAGGCGAGCCGTCGTCATCGTTCGGCGCACTCATTGAGATTGATTGCCAGGCCGGGCGATGGTACGTCAGACGTCCTGCGTCGAGCAGCGACCTGGCTCGTTGTGGCTGGGGCACTGTTGCCGACACGCCCGCGCTCGAGAGCCACGGCGGTCTGCGCGGCCGAGGGACGAGCCCGAGCCACCGCTCCAGGAGGGCGCAAAGGCCGTGGAGCCGGCCGCGATAAGCGGCGGATGTGCCCGCGCGATCCGGTCCACCGACGATGAAGGTGGTTGAGCCATCTCCCGCACTGGCTTAGGCGGTCTTCTGCTCCCGCTCCGTGGCGATGTCTTCGAGCAGGCTGTTAATCGTGCGGACCGGCAACTCAGGCCCGTCCTCGGCCCGATACTTGCGATTGATCATGAGCCGCAGCTCGCGTGCCCGGGTGAGGCGGTCGACCTCGATACCGGCCCGCCATGGAGCAGGAGCGGTAAGCAGCTTGTCGACCTCGGCGGCGCGGGCGTGCAGGTAGTGGCCTCGGGGGTCGTTGGCGGGACCGTTGACGCTGCTCCCACATGCGCCGAGCCGGCAGCCGCCCACCCGGGTTCGGATGTCGGTGTTCGACAGGTAGCCGGCGCCGATCTTGCGGCTGACGGTCAGCGCCGCTCCAGGCAGGTAGATGCCCGCGATGGGCCCACCGCCGCCCTCCGGCGAGCCGTCGGCGGGCGGCGGCTTGGGCGGCTGCTTCTGGCGACTGATCGCCGCGGCGTGGTCGACACGCTCGCGCATGCCGATCCCGACGGAGTAGTGCCCGGCGTGGCCGAGCGCCAGCGCGACCTGACCGATGTTGCCCGACAGCCCGGCGGTGACCGTCAGCCCGGCGTCGCTGAACGCCTGCAGGACGGCGAAGGCGCTGCGCACCTTGCGCACCCCCTCGTCCTCCCCGCCGAGCGGGGAGATTCGCACCTCCACGACCCGCATACCGGCCCGGTAGTACTCGCGGGCCAGCTCGGCGGCTGACGCGACGGGGAACCTGCTGGTGAGCACGACGGTGGCTCGCACTGCGGGGCCGTGCTCGTGCAGGGTCCGCTCGGCGAGGTCGACGTTGAGGTTCGCGGTTCGCTCGTCGCGGACGAAGAAGTGCGGTGGCGTGACCGCGGTGACGAAGGCCGGGTGTGCTTCGACCACCTCGGCGACCAGCGTGGCGCGCGCCCGGTGGTCGCGGGCGAGCTGGTCGACGTCGTAGGGAACGGGCGGGTTGTAGGCCAGGCCCGGCAGGTCGAAGCCAGGCGCGGTCAGCCGCTCGGTGGCCGGGTCGAAGTAGACCGCGACGTCGCCCTCCCGGGCCGCCTCGGCCGCGGCCTGCTGGTGCTTGGCGGCCTTGGTGTCCAGCACGATCGCGGAGACTCCGCCAGGGTGGCCGGCGAGGAAGTCCTCGACCTTCTTGTGGTCCTGCCCTCCGAGCCGGAACTCGATCCCCACGGGCTCACCCCTCTCGACGTCGCCTCACGGTCGGTGACATACTAGCTGACAGAGACTGTGACAGAAGAGGTGACAGATGGCCACTGCCGGGGCACTGGCGCACAAGGTGACCGGCTTGATCTCCGGGTTGGGACTGACTCAGGAGGAGATCGGGCGAATCGTGGACGCCTCCCCGCGGTCGGTGGCGCGGTGGTCCAGTGGCGAGGTCGTCCCGCAGAAGCTCAACAAGCAGCGCCTTGTGGAGCTGGCCTATGTCGCCGACGCCGTCACGGCCATCCTTCCGCGGGAGGAAGCCAACCTGTGGATGTTCACTCCGAACCGGCTACTCGGCCATGACTCGCCGGCGCATCGCATCCACGACGGCGACTACCGCGACGTCCTGGACCTGATCGAAGCGCTGGCGAGCGGCGTGGTGGTGTGACCGCCCCGCTCGACGAAGCCGTCGTCCAGCAGGTCAACGACCTCGGCACGACCACCTGGTCGGGTACCGTCCACCGCTACACCAACGCCGTCTACGATCCCTTGTCCGGCGAGGGGGCCTATCGCTTCGGCGGCCGCTGGAACCCGCGGCGGGTCTTCCCCACGATCTATCTGGCCGATCCGTTGCGGGCGTGCGTGCTGGAGTTCGAGCGTGCCGCTCGGGCCGCGGCGATCGACCCCGCTGCGATGATGCGCCGCGGCTACGTGCTGCACGCCATCACGGTCACTGACTTGCCCCTGCTCGACCTGCGCTCCCCAGAGGCGCTGGAGTCTGTCGGGTTGAGCCTTGAGGACATCACCGGCGAGGACTGGTCGGCCTGCCAGGCTGTCGGCCATGCCGCCTGGTTCCTGGAGTTCGGCGGCGTCTTCGCCCCCTCCGCCACCGGAGAAGGCTTCGTGCTGGCCGCTTTCGAAGGCCGGCTGCAGGCCGGGCATTTGTCCGTGGGAACCTCCCGACGCCTGGACGAGGACACCTACCGTACGGCGATCGGTTGACGTGGGGCAGGTCCCGCCCGATTGGTGAAGCGACACATCCGGGCAGAGCAGGTCAGCGTACGAAGCGCAGCGGCACGAGAGCGTCGAGCAGCCCTTCGGGGCACCGTGTTGTGGCGCGGTCGACCTCGCCTGCCGTCGAGTCCTGCGAGCTTTTTGCCGCCCGGGTGCATCGCGATCCCCGTCGACGTCCTCGGCTCACTGGTTCAGGTCCAGGTGCAGGCGGTGACGGGTCGGGCAGCCATCCGCTGCTCCGCATGCCAACCCACGGAACGCTCGCAGACCTGTGACGCTAGGCCGCCTGGGGAAGCATGCTTCCGGTGGCCAGCTCCCACGGCTGCGTCAGGGTGTCGAGCGTGGCTTCATCGAGCAGGTCCGCCAGCGCCAGTCCCTGCACGCAGCCGGAGAGCACATTCCACACCCCGTAGCCGGCGTCGGCCGCGCCGAATCCCCCTCGGCCGAAGGCCGAGACGGCCAGTAGTTGCGCTGCGGCCACGGCACGGACGCGTCCTGCCAGGTTTGCGGCCCAGCAGGCGCTGTGCATGGCCTCGGCCCAGGGACGGCGGCGTGCTCGCACGTCATCGACGGTGCGGCGCCAGCGCTGTCGGTGCTCGGTGCCCAGATGCTCGAGGGCGGTCAGAAGTGCGGTCAGCTGTACGGCCGTGGGACCGAGGTCGAGAACTCCAGTCAGTCGGGATGCCACGTCCGCGGCCTGGAGCGGTGCGGTGAGTCGGTGAGCCAGGTGGGCCGGGAGCACATCGCTCGCCCAGACGCCGATGGCGGCGTCGGCCAGCACGTCTGTGGCCCGCGCCCACACATGATCGTCGCCGGCGAAGGCCGCGGGATGCTCGGCGCCGAGGATGTCCTCGCGCAGTAGTCGCTCCGCGGCTGCGGCGTTGCCGACCGTGCTGCGAGTGAGCGACCGGAGCAAGGCACTCGGGTTGACCGCTGGGCCGCTCGGTGTCGAGATGCTTCCCAGGTGCGGCACGCCCGCGGCGAGTTCTCGCGCGCGGTGTCCGTCCACGGCGTAGTTGGACCCTGCGCCGGGATGAACGTCGGCGAGCCGATGGACCAGCTCGCCGTCGACAGCCATTGCGGTGAGGAGGACGTCGGCGACGCGATGACCGGCGGGGCGCCGCACCAGGTCGAAACCGAGGGTGGTGGCGCTGGTCAGTGAGTAAGGCATGCCGCCTCCCATTCCGGGTCTGCCGGTCCCGGCAGACAACGTAGGTGGCCGGCGGCCGTCCTCCGCCCAACGATCGGCGGAGGACGGCCGCGTGCTGTCTGGCCCGGCTCTCGAAACCTCGGCTCAGTAGGTGAAACGCGCGACGCTGGTGCGCAGGTCGGCGGCCATCCGGGACAGCTCGTCGACCGCGACCCGGGTCTGCGTCAGCGCCTGGGTGGTGGAATCTGCAGCAGCCGAGACACCGACGATGTTCTCGGCGATCTGCCCGGAGCCACCAGCGGCCTCGGTGACCGACCGGGACATCTCGTTGGTGGTCGCGGTCTGCTCCTCTACCGCCGAGGCGATGGTGGTCTGCCGGTCGGAGATCTGCGCGACGATCTGGCTGATCTCCTCGATCGCGCTCACGGCAGCACCCGTGTCGCCCTGGATCGCCTGCACCCGTCGGGCGATGTCCTCGGTTGCCTTCGCCGTCTCCTGCGCCAGCTCCTTGACCTCATTGGCCACCACCGCGAAGCCCTTGCCGGCCTCACCCGCGCGAGCCGCCTCGATCGTTGCGTTGAGTGCCAGCAGGTTCGTCTGCTCCGCGATGCTCGTGATCACCTTCACCACGTTGCCAATCTCGGCGCTGGACTCGCCCAGCTTCGCCACCGTCGCCGAGGTGCGCTCAGCCGCGGTCACCGCCCGGACAGCCACCTCGCTGGCCTCGGCGGCGTTGGTGGCGATCTCCCGGATCGAGGCACCCATCTCCTCGGCCCCGGCCGCCACCGTCTGCACGTTCCGCGACACCTCTTCCGCGGCCGACGCCACGACACCGGACTGCGCACTGGTCTCCTCCGCCGATGCGGAGATCTGCGCCGACGAGGCCGACAGCTCCTCCGACGACGCCGCCACCGCATCCGCGTTGGCCACCACCGAGGACAGCACCTCCCGCAGGCTTTTCTGAGCCTCGCCCAGGGCCGCCGCCATCCGGCCCAATTCGTCACGGGATCGGACCTGGGGGGTCACCGTGAGGTCACCCGCTGCCAGTGCCTCGACCGAGCGCTGCACCGAGCCGACGGTGCGGACGATCTGGCGGATAACCACGGCGGCGAGGAGCCCCGAGAGGGTGACGCCGACGCCGAGGACGACCCACATCAAGACGGTGGCTTCTCTCGCGTCCTGAGCACCGTGCTCAGTGTCGACTGCGGCCGCCTCGGTCTTCCGATCCGTCGCCGCCTCGAGCTCGTCGAGAAGCGCGTTGATGGCGTCCCGCACGTCGCCGACCGCCAGTTGGGCAACCGCGGCCGTGTCCCCCCGGTCGGCCGCCGGCACGAGCTGGGTCTGGACGGCTTGGTAGTAGCCGTCGACCAGACCGAGCAGCCGCGCGTAGTTCTCCGGGGTGGAGGCCATCGGCTCATAGGCCGCCAGCTGCTCGGTGAGCGTTTCGTACCGATCGTCCAGTTCCGCCCGCAGCTGTGCGCGAGCTTCGGCATCCGCGATCGCGTACGTCAGGTACCGGGCTCGATCCCCCTGGATGGAGCGCTGGATGTCGCCCAGCGCCGCGAGGGGAACGACATCCTGCTCGTACAGCTTCGCCTCGTCGGCGGCCAGCGAGCCGATGCGGGCGACCGCCACTGCGGTCAGGCTGACCGCGACAACGGCCAGCAGCGCCAGCGCGGCGGCGATCTTCAGTCCGACCGGGCGATCGGCGAACCAGGCGAAGCGGCGGGCCGGTGGCGACACCGGTACGGGGGAACTCATGACAACTCCTGCGAGACGAAGGGATGGACGCGCTCCGAGTCACGACCTGACCCCTGCGTCACGGTCCGTCCCGGCAATTGCAAGGCGCACGTTAGAGCCGTTACAGCCAGTCTGATTGGGACGCCCCTCGGCGTGTCAAAACAAATGTGTATCGCGTTGGCCGGAATTCTCATGTCATCATGTCGACAATGGCAAAGCATTTGACTCCCGCTCGGCGATTCTATCGTGTCGACATGGCAAGACGGTCAATGGCAAGCCACCACTTAGGTGCGTCACCTCATACCGCGCCGCAGCCTGCAGCGGCAGGGGCTCCCACCGAGATCACGACGTGCGCGGCGACAAGGATGCTCATTAGGTCGGATAAGCAGATCGCGCTCAGAGCCGCCGAAACGACGCCAGGCTATGGCGCGAAGGTCGCCATGAACCCCGCTGCGAGGTGGAATGGACCATGGGCGAGACACCGCCGGTGCGGTGGATGGACGGAGCAGCCGGCACCGTCCCGGCCCGGGCCCAATAGTCGGCCGGCGCACCTGATGCACTCCAGCCGGATGCCCGGTCAAGCTGGGCGGCGGACGGGGCCCGATACCGCCACATCAAGCCGAATCACGAAATGCCCGGCCATAGATGGTGGCGGGCTGTTCAGCAGGGGTCAGGGGGTGCCCGTTGCCGACCGGGCTCAGGATCCGCCCTTTTGCAGCCTGATCGGCCTCCCACCCACCCGACGCCAGTCGAAACCAAAGGGGTCGCTTGGTTAGCGATTTCGAACGGGAGAGCGTCGTCTCCGCACACACCTGTGGAAGGTTCAGCTCCGCCCTCCGTCGGGCTCCGGCAGCGCTCGCGCAAGCCACCCACCTGGTTCGTCGCAGCCATCATCTCGAAGATCTCGAGCGGCTGCTGCTGCTTGCAATGCCCGGTCCGAAAGTGCCGTACCGTCCGAAGCTGTCGGCCACAGGGGACAGTCGCCGGGTCGACCTACCACCGGTCGGACTCGCGAACACCGCACGGCCGGGCGTCGGCCCTCGATACTCAACGGGGGCACCTGCGATACGGCGACGTCCACCGTCAGTCGAGAATCGCCTTCGTGACGGCGGTCTGCTCGGTCAGCACGCCGCCGATCAGTTGCTGAGTCTCGTTGATGCGCCCGACCACGCCGCTGATCTCGGCGAGGGCGCTGACCACCCTGTCTACCTGAGTCTGGATGGCGGTCACCTTCGCGTCCACGTCTTTGGTCGCTCGTGCGGTCTCGGCAGCCAGTTCCTTCACCTCATTGGCCACGACCGCGAAGCCGCGGCCGGCCTCTCCCGCCCGCGCAGCCTCGATGGTGGCATTGAGCGCCAGCAGGTTCGTCTGATCGGCGATCCCTCGGATGGCCTTGACGACCTTGCCGATGTCGGCGCTCGAATCCCCGAGACCGGCGACTTCGCGATTCGCCTCGTCGGTCAGGCGCTGCCCGTCGCCGGCCACCGCGGCGGCCGACAGCACGTTCCGCTCGACTTCGGTGATGGACTGCAGAAGTTGCTCCCCCGCCGTGGTGAGCCGCTGTGCGGCGGTAAAACGCTCCGCGGCCTGACCGAGCAGGAACGCCGCGTTGCGCAGTGCGTCTGCTCGGCTGGCCGACAGCGTGAGCTTCGACGTCGCGAAGAAGTCCATGGTGCCGACGACCTCGCCGCCGACCAGGATCGGAAGACAGACGCCGGACTTGACGCCGGCACGTTGGGCTGCCGGGGCGCGCACGCAGTCGGTCACCTCCCCCAGGTCCTCGACGAACACCAGGTCCCGGGCACGCCAGGTCCGCCCCGACAGGCCGACCCCCTCCTGGAACGACGCGGTCAGCGTTACCTCGCGGAACTCGCCGCCCGCGTCGCCGGACTCCTGGACGAAGCGCAGGACCCGCGCCTCGGTGTCGACCGCCCAGTAGGACGCGTAGGCCCAGCCGAAGCCCTCTCGGATCGTAGCCAGTGCCAGCGACATCGCCTCCTCCAGGGAGCGCGCCGCGGAGGCCCTCCGCAGCACGTTGTTGACGGCCGCCATGTCCTCGGCCGCCTGCGCCCGGCGTTCGGCCGTGGCCACGCGCTCGATCGCCTGGGACACCAGTTCTCCGATGCTGCGCAGCGTCTCCAGGCGTTGCGCGGACGGGGAGAGGGTTTCGCTGGCGAAAAAGTCCATCGTCCCGGTGACGTTGCCGTCCTCCAGCAGGGGGAAGCAGACGCCGCTGCGCACCCCGACGCGCTGCGCCACCGGTGCGCGCGGGCAGTCACGGACCTCGCCTATGTCAGGGACGAACACCAGATCGCGGGACCGCCAGGCCCGGCCTGACAGTCCGACGCCTTCGCGGAACGTCGCCGCGAGCGTGACCCGCCGGAAGTCCTCGCCAGCGTCCCCAGACTCCTGAACGAAGCGCAGGACACCATCGCCCGGATCGATCCGCCAGTACGAGCCGTAGGCCCAGCCGAACCGCTCCCGGACCAGGTCCAGTGCGGCGCGCACTGCCTCGTCCGACGTGCGCGCCTTGGCCAGGGCCTTGACCACCGCGGTCACCGCCTCGACATTCGCCCGCGCCTCGATGATCTCTGCGTGACCCTCTTCCACCTGCTGGCGCCGACGATCCCCTGATCCGAACATCCCGGCTCTCCGCTCCCACACCGACGCACGCTGCCCCGACCGCAACCAACGTCTCGATGCGGACGCGAGCGGTCCTGCGGTCCTTCGGCACACCAGGGTGGAACTTGAGTCCGATCTCGATCCCTAATGGTCTCGTATGCCCAAGAACCCTTACTGGCGCCGGTCGGACGCGCTCGGCGCAGAGTCCGTCGCGGACCGAGCGGCAGGACCGCTACGGCGGTCCGACCGACGTACCGTCCTCCGGTGTTCGTCTACGACCTGCGCCACGTGCTCGAGCTGCCTGCCGGGACGCCGGATCAGATCGTCGGGCTGACCGAGTTGCTCAAGGACGTCGTCCGAGCCGGCACGGCCGCGGCCGCGGTGGGCGGCTGGGTGAGCGCACTGCCGTGTCGGCGACGTCGGGGCAGGCGCCGTTGCCCTGGCCGCATTCTCATCCGGCGGAGTGAGCCGCCGACACCGATTGTGTGGGAGTGCACCTTCTGCGGGGAGGAAGGCTCGGTCGACGGCTGGCAGGACACCTCCTACGACCTACGCGATCGGTCCCCGTGGTCGACCGATCCAGAGCATGACGTCAGCGTCTCCCACGACACGGCCACGAGCCTGCGCGAGCTGACGCTGCTGGACGTCGACTGCGAGCGCGTCATCTACGGGGTGATGGCGCTCGCCGAATGTCCCCAGGGGTGCTCATCGAAAGTCCCCACCCGGGTGCGGGGTCAGGTTAGCGGTCGGCGGGTGCCGGTGGCGGTGCGGCGGAGGGTGTCGGTGCGGGCGTGGT